>CADEDU010000039.1:0-41043 GCA_902826155.1 uncultured beta proteobacterium | reverse complement strand
AACCCTTGTCCCATTCGCGCTTGGGCTTGCAGCCGTTCTTGCGCACCTCGTCCATGTAGGCCTTGAGCACGATCTTGGCTGGCAGCTTCTTGGCTTCGTTAGTGCGGGCCCAGTCGCCGCCGACGTCGGGCAACGACTGCGCCCACTTCTGCCGATCGGCGTCCGAAAGCGCAACGACCTTGGTGCCGGCTTTGATCATCGCGTCCTTGGAAGTCTGGATCTGCGCGTTGGTCTGCTTGATCAGCTCTTCCACGTACAGGCGGCCGGATTTCTCGATCGCGTCCTGCACGTCCTTGGGCAGCTTCTTGAACTTGTCGGCCGTGACCGCGATGCCGCCGGAGTACATGGCGCCGATGTCGACCTCGAGCACGTGCTGCGCGATCTCGTACAGGCGGATCGGCAGGATGCCGGTGTAGAACGAGATCGCCCCTTCGGTGACGCCGGTCTGCACGTTGGTGTAGTAGGTGGGCAGCCCGCCGTCGACGGCCACTGCACCGGTGCCGCGCAGCCACTGCGCAGCCGGCCCGGGCGCGTTGTAGCGCTTGCCTTTGAGATCGTCGAACGTGGCCAGCGGCACCTTCGACCAGACGTGATAGGTCTCGATGCTGATCGGGGCGAGGTACTTGAGGTTGTTGGCCTCCCATTCCTTTTGCAGCGCCGGCAGCTCGCGCACCAGCCGATCGAGCGCGCGAGTGACGATACCCATGTCGCCGCAGGTGAACGGTGTGTAGAAGGTGACGTTCGACAGCGGCATGGTGTCGGCCTCGAACACCGAGCCGACGTAGCCGATGTCGGCGATGTTGTCGCGGATCGATTCCATCGTGTCCTGCAGCTTGAACAGCGTGCCGGCGTAGGCTTCCTTCCAGTTGATGCGGTACTTGCCGCCCTTCTTCAGCTCAGCGTCGATGTTGTTCTTGAAGAAATTGGCCATCAGATTGATCGGCAGCCACGTGGTGGGGTGGCTGGAGGCCAGCGTCAGGTTGATGGTCTGCTGGGCCAGTGCGCTGCCGGCACCTGCGGCCAGCGTCGCCGCCACCGCTGCTGTGGCGAACGATCGCGCGAACACTCTGTTCATGCCTGTCTCCTGTCGGACGTCGATGGAATCCGTTACTCAGGCGCAGCTGCGTTTGCGCGCCGACCCGGAACGGATGCAGCGATAACGCGTGGCCAAGCAATGCGGAAGACCCGATTCTGCCAAATCCGCATCGCTCGTGCGGCGGGTTTAAATGACGGCGTCAGCGCTACTTGTCCCAGTCGCGCAGTGGTTTGGCGCCGGATTTGCGCGCTTCGTCCATGAACGCCTTCAACACTTGCCGCGCCGGCAGGCCCTTGGCCTCGTTCAGCTTCGCCCACTCGCCGGCCACATCGGGAAGTGACGCGGCCCACTTGCGACGGTCTTCTTCCGACATCTTCGTGACCTTGGTGCCGGCGTCCATCATCGCCTTCTTGGAGCTGTCGATGCGCGCGGCGGTCTGCTTGATCAGTTCCGGCGGATACGCGTTGCCTGCTTTGAGAATGGCGTCCTGCACGTCCTTGGGCAGTTTCTTGAAGCGGTCGAGCGTCATGCCCACGCCGCCGCCGAACTGGGCACCGATGTCGACTTCGGTGACGTGCGGTGCCACCTCATGCAGCCGGATCGGCAGGATGCCGGTGTAGAACGAGATCGCACCGTCGACCACGCCGGTCTGCACGTTGGTGTAATACACCGGCAGACCGCCGTCGACCCCGACCGCGCCGGTGTTGCGGATCCACTGCAGCGCGGTGGCGGGCGCGTTGTAGCGCTTGCCTTTCAGGTCTTCGAACTTGACCACCGGATTCTTGGTCCACAGGTGGTAGGTCTCGATACCCATGCCGCCCAGGTACAGGATGTTGTTCGCTTCCCACTCCTTCTTCATCGCGGGGATCGAGCGAACCATCTTGTCGACCGCGCCGATCGCAACCTGCAGATCGCCGGTGACGAACGGCGCGAAGAACGTGACGTTGGCCAGCGGCATCGTGTCGCTCTCCCACACCGTGCCGACGTAGCCGATGTCGGTGATGCCGTCGCGCACCGCTTCCATCGTGTCCTGCAGCTTGTAGAGCGTGCCCGCGTAGGCTTCCTTCCAGTTGATGCGGTACTTGTTGCCGCCTTCCTTGAGCAGGCGATCGACTTCGCTCTTGAAGAAGCCGGCCATCACCCCGACCGGCAGGAACGTGGTCGGGTGGCTCGAAGCGAGCGTCAGATTGATGGTTTGCTGCGCGCTGGCCGCGAAGGGCGTTGCAACGAACGCGGCGGCTACGGCGCATTGAAGCAGTGTCTTGTTGCGCTTCATCGGTGGATCCTCCTCGGTGGAATGGCCAACGGCTTTAACGCCGGTGTCCCATGGCGAGGCTACACCGGCACGAAATCTTTTTGTTGCCGACGTAATCGTTTGCGAGATGCGGCTGCCGACGTGCACGCGCAGCCCGAAGGCGGCAGTTCACGCCGAGATCCTCGCATGGTGTGTTGACGGCACACGCAGCACACGATCGGGCGCGTTCTTGACCCCGACCAAGGGGTTCTCTACCCTGGGTCGGCCCTCCCAGGACCAACCCCATGCTCCCGACACCATCGTTTCGCCTGCCGCGCCTGTTGATCCGGCTGTTGTCCCTTGCTCTCGCCGGGGGCGTTGCATGTGCTGCACCCGTCCGCGGCGCATTCGCTCAAGGCGCGTATCCGACCAAACCCATCAGGCTGGTCGTTGCGTTTCCGGCCGGCGGCATTTCCGACGTGCTGGCGCGCGCCATCGCCGCGAAGATGTCGACGAGCATCGGCCAGTCGGTGTTCGTCGAGAACAAGCCCGGCGCCGGCACCACCATCGCGGGCGACTTCATCACCAAATCGACGCCCGACGGCTACACCATCTGGCTGCAGGACATCACCAGCCACGCGATCAACGCCACGCTCTATCCGAAGCTGCCCTACGACCCGGTCAAGGACTTCGCGCCGATCACGCTGGTGGCCTCGACGCCGCTCATGCTGGTGGTGCATCCGAGTTCGCCGGCGAACTCGGTGCAGGAGTTGATCGCAACGCTGCGGGCGAGCGCTGGCAAATACACCTACGGTTCGTCGGGCAGCGGCACGCCGCCGCACCTGGCCGGTGAATTACTCAAATCGTTCGGCAAGCTCGATGTCGTGCACGTGCCCTACAAGGGCAGTGCGCCCTCGACGCAGGCGATCCTCGCCAACGAGGTGGCGTTCGTGTTCTCCAGCATGCCGCCGGCGGTTTCGAACGTGAAAGGCGGCAAGCTGCGCGCGCTCGCCGTCACATCGGGCAAGCGAGTTGGCGCCGCGCCCGACGTGCCGACCATGGCCGAGGCGGGCGTGCCCAACGCCGAGTTGCTGGTCTATTCGGGCATTCTCGCTCCGCCCAATACGCCGGCGGCGATCGTCGCGCGGTTGCATGAGGAGTTCGTGCGGGTGGTGGCGACCGACGAAGTGAAGCGGGTCTACGAGAAGATCGGTGCCGATGCGATCACCAATTCGCCCGAGGCGTTTCGTGCGCTGATTGCCGGTGAGATCGCCAAGCTTGCGCCGCTGGTGCGGGCTTCCGGTGCCAAAATCGAGTGAGCAGCCGCAGAAATTCGGAGGCGGCATGCAAACGCTGCGGTTGATCGTCTTTCCCGCCGGTTTCAACTGGCCGGTGTGGGTGGCGCGAGAGCAGGGCTGGTTTACCGGCCAGGGCCTGAGCGTCGAACTCACCGCCACACCCGGCTCGGTGTTTCAGCTCGCCGGGCTGATCGAAGGCCGCTTCGACATCGCGCTGACGCTGGTCGATAACGTCATCGCGTATCGGGAAGGTCAGGGCGAAGTGCCGGCGCAAGGCCACGACCTGTTCGCATTCATGGGTGCGGATGCACGGACGTTGCCCTCGCTGGTCACGCTGCCCGACATCCAGTCGTATGCCGATCTGCGCGGCAAGACGCTCTCGGTGGATGCCAAGAACACCGGCCTGGCATTGGCGCTGCGCGGACTGCTGGAGCACAACGGTCTGGGCGTCGAGGACTACACGATCGTCAGCGTCGGCGGGGTCAAGGAGCGCTATGCCGCGCTGCTCGACCGGCGACACGCCGGCGCGTTGTTCAACTCACCGTTCGAGGGCGAGTTGCGCGCGCGCGGTTTCAACGTGCTCGATTCGGTCGCGACCATCGCCCCGCGCTATCTCAACCACGTCGGTGCGGCGCGCATGCAGTGGGCGCAAGACAATCGCCGCGCGATCGTCGGCTTTGTCCGCGCGTATCTGCGCTCGGTGAACTGGCTGTATCAGCCCGCCAATCGCGAAGCCGCATTCGAAACGTTCATCCGCAACATGCCCGGTGCCGACCGATCCGCGGCAGCGGGTGCGTACGGCATCCTGTTCGACCCGGCATCGGGTTTCCCGCGCGACGGGGCAATCGACATGGAGGGGCTGGAACAGGTGATCGCGTTGCGCGAACGTTTCGGCGTGCCGCGACGCGCCATTCAGTCGGCAAGCTGCTATCTCGACACGACGTTCCTGGCCGAAGCGACGCGGCACGTCAGCACCTACGGACGTGCCGGTTGAGAGCCGCCAGGCTCTTGCCGCAACCGCTCACCATGCACCAACTCGACATCCTCCCCGAACTGCGTGAAGTGCGCGCCGTGATGCGCCGGTTTGCAACCGACGTGCTCGAACCGATCGCCACGGAGATCGATCGTTCGAGCGAGATTCCCGAATCGGCGCTCGTCGCGCTGCGCGAGCATGGCTATCTCGGCATGCGCCTGCCTGCCGCGTTCGGCGGCGGCGATCACGATCTGGCCACCTACTGTCTGGCGCTGGAGGAGTTCAGCCGCTCGCATCGCGTATTCACGTTGCTGCTCGATGCCACCAGCGGCCTGTGTCCGATCGCCATCGCGCGTGCCGGTAGCGATGCGCACAAGCGCAAGTACGTGGCAGGACTGGCCACCGGGCGATTGCGTGCATCGTTCGCGCTGACCGAGCCCGACGCCGGCTCCGACGCCGCCGCAATCAGCACGCGCGCCACGCGCGTCGACGGCGGCTGGCGCTTGCGTGGCCGCAAGCAGTACATCAGCGGTGCGCACCTGGCTGACGTGCTGCTGGTCATTGCGCTCACCGATCCGGCCAAGCGCGCACGTGGCGGCATCACGGCGTTCCTGGTCGATCGCGGCACGCCCGGTTTCACGGTCACGCGCGTCGATACGACCATCGGTTCGGAAGCGATCAAGCTCGCCGACATCAGCTTCGAGGAGTGCTTTGTCCCCGATAGCGCGGTGCTAGGCGCTGTCGGCGGCGGGTTTGCGATTGCCATGGGCTCGCTCACCAGCGGCCGGCTGGGCGTGGCGTGTTCGTGCATCGGCGCGGCCGACCGGCTGCTCGAGATGTCGGTGGCTTACGCCAAGCAGCGCCAGACGTTCGGCAAGCCGCTTGCCGAGCGGCAGGCAATCCAATGGATGCTCGCCGATTCGGCCACCGACATTGCCACCGCGCGGGCGCTCGTGTACGAAGTGCTGCGCCAGGCGAACGCCGGCGAAGAACCTGCGGTCGCCGCCGGCATGTGCAAGCTCTACTGCTCGGAGATGGTCGGGCGCGTGGCCGATCGCGCGGTGCAGATCCACGGCGGCATGGGGCTGGTGCGTGGCTATCCGGTGGAGCGTTTCTACCGCGACGTGCGCCATTACCGCATCGGTGAAGGTGCCTCGGAAATCCAGCGGATGTTGATCGCGCGCGAGCTATTGAAGTGAACCTGATCGGGAGGACCGGATGAGATCGATGAACAGCGCTGCCACGCTGGTCGAGCGGTTGGCTTGCGCGATGGTCGGCGTCGCGACGCTGTGGGGGCTCGCGGGATCGGTCGGCGCGCAGGCGCAGGACTATCCAGCCAAGCCGATCCGCATGATCAATCCGTGGACGCCCGCGGGCCCGGCCGAGTTGCTCGCGCGCCTGATCAGCGACAAGGTGGCAGCGAGCATCGGCCAGCCGATCGTGATCGAAAGCCGGCCCGGCGCCAACGGCACGATCGGCGCGGCATTCGTGGCCAAGTCGGCACCCGATGGCTATACGCTGCTGTTCTCGCACGTCGGGCCGATCGCCATCAGTCCGGCCATGGGCCAGAAGCTGCCCTACGACTCGATCAAGGATTTCGAGCCGATCACGCAGGTGGTCTCCGGCCCGACGCTGCTGGTGGTGCGACCCGACCTGCCGATCCGCACGATGAAGGAGCTGATCGACTACGCCAAGGCCAATCCGGCCAAGGCGAGCTACGGATCGGTCGGGCAGGGCAGCACCACGCATCTGGCCGGCGAGATGATCACCATGATGACCGGCGTGGAGCTGATCCACGTGCCGTACAAAGGCTCGGCGCCGGTGGTGACCGACCTGCTCGGCGGACAACTCGCCTTCGGCTTCATCAATGTGGCGGGCGTGCTGCCGCAGGTGCAGGCGGGCAAGCTGCGCGCGATCGCAGTGAGCACCTTGACGCGCTCGACGCTGCTGCCCGATCTGCCGACGGTGGCCGAGACGCTCCCCGGTTTCGAGGTCAACTCCTGGTACGGCGTGATGGCCCCGGCCGGCACGCCCAAGGAAATCATCAATCGCTGGCATCGCGAGATCGCGGCCGCGCTCAAGGCGCCCGACGTGCAGGAGCGGCTCAAGCAGAACGGGCTCGATCCGCGCGGTACCGCACCCGCCGAGCACGCCGCGCACATCCGCGATGAACTGGCGCGCTGGGAGAAGGTGGTCAAGGCGGCCAGGATCGCGACGCAGTAGAGCGCATCGACGCAGCACGCTCCCGGCATGCACGCCCTCGATCGGTTCTTCGCGCCGCGCAGCGTGGCGCTCGTTGGCGCGACCGAAGACCTGGGCAAGTTCGGCGGGCGGGCGATGCGCCAGCTGGTCGATTTCGGCTATCGCGGCCCGATCTATCCGGTCAATCCGAACCGCGGCGAGATCTTCGGTCTGCGCTGCTATGCGTCGCTCGGCGATCTGCCGCAGACGCCCGATCATGTCGGCATCGTGCTGCCAGCCGCGCGCGTGCCCGAAGCGCTCGAAGCGTGCGTGACGCTTGGCGTGCCGTTCGCCACGGTGTTTTCCGCCGGGTTCGCGGAACCGGGGACGAAGCAGGGCCGCGCGCTGCAATGGCGCACTACCGAGATCGCGCATCGATCGTCGCTGCGGGTGATGGGGCCCAACTGCAACGGGCTCATCAATTTCGTCGATCGCTTCGCGCTCACGTCCACCGCCTCGATCAACGGCCCGGTACGCCCCGCCGGGGATATCGCGATCGCCAGCCATTCCGGCGGCGCGGGCCAGGTGAATACGATGTGGCGCGCGCAGCAGGCGGGTCTGGGCATCAGCTATCAGGTGAGCTGCGGCAACGATGCCGACCTGAGCCTGCTCGACTACGCCGCGTTCATGTTGGAGAGTGCGGCCACGCGCGTGGTGTTGCTGTTGGCCGAACGCATCGACGATGGCGCAAAACTCGCCGCGCTTGCCCGGCGCGCCGCGGCGCTCGACAAGCCGATCGTGATGGTCAAGGTGGGGCGCACCGAAGCGGGCAGCCGTGCCGCCGCCTCGCACACCGGCGCGTTGACCGGTGCGGATGCAGTGTTCGATGCAGCCCTGCGCCAGCTGGGCATCGTGCGCGTCGACGACTGCAACGAGCTTTACGAGGTGGCGATGTTGCTGCGGCGCGGACGCTGGCCGCGTGGTCACCGCGCTGCCGCCGCATCGATCTCCGGCGGCAATCTGGTGATGCTCGCCGACCTGGGTGCTGCGCGTGGCATCGAATGGCCGGCGTTCTCGGAGGCGACGCAGCAGACACTGCGCGAAGCGTTGCCCGGATTCACTGCGGCGGTGAATCCCACTGACCTCACCGCCGCCGCGATCGGTCGGTCCGATACCGTCGAAGTGGTGGGCCGCGCGGTGCTGGCCGATCCGAACATCGACGTGTTCGTGCCGGTGCTCACGCTCGCGCCCGCTGCCGAGGTGCGCTCGATTGCCACGCTGTCGCAGGCGAGCGAGAAGCCGGTGGCGATTCTGTGGTCGGGTGGATGCACCGACGATCCCGCGCTCGACCCATGCACGCTGGTGCGCGATGGCCATGCGGTCTATCGCGATGCTTCGCAATGCATGCGGGCGGTCCACGCAGCCATGGTCTATGGCGAAGGGCGCAGGCGCCTCGCTCGTCCTGCCGCAGCGCGGCCCGATGACATCGATCGCGTCGCGGCGAGTGCCATCGTGCAGAGTGCGACGGGCATCCTCACTGAGTACCGAACGAAGGCCCTGTTGCGCTGCTACGGATTGCCGGTTACCCGCGAGCATCTGGCACGGACGCCGGACGAGGCTGTGCGTCATGCCGCCCAACTGAGCGGCGCGGTGGCGCTCAAGGCGCAATCGGCCGATCTCGCGCACAAGACCGAGGCCGGCGCGATCCGGCTGGGCGTGCGCGGCGAAGCAGCTATCCGCGCGGCGTATGACGAAGTGTTGGCTGCGGCGCGCGCCTGGCGACCGGGATTGCAGCTCGACGGCGTATTGGTCCAGGAGATGGTGCATGGGGCGGCGGAGTTCTTCGTCGGCATTTCGCGCGACGTAACGTTCGGACCGGTGATCGCCGCCGGGCTGGGCGGTGTTTTCATTGAAGTGCTCGACGATGTGGCCCTGCGTCTGCCGCCGCTCGCGCAGCACGATGCGATCGAGATGCTCGAGTCGCTGCGAGGCAAGGCGCTGCTGCAAGGCGTGCGTGGGCGGCCGGCCCTCGATGTACCCGCATTGGCCGATTGCATCGTTCGCTTGTCGTGGCTCGCCCTCGATTTCGCCGATCGGATCATCGAGCTCGACGTGAATCCGATCTGCGTATTTCCGGCCGGAAAGGGCGTGCGCGTGGTCGATGCGCTGGCGGTCATCGAGAGGCAGTCTCACGACAAGGTGGCCCCGTCGAAATGAGTGCCGTACCCGCACTGCTTGTCGATCGCGACGGCGAAGTCCTCGTGCTCGCGCTCAATCGACCTGCGGTGGCGAACGCGATGAATCAATCGATGCAGACGGCACTGGTCGAGGCGCTCGATGCGTCGGAACACGATGGCGCGATCCGCGCGGTGCTCATCACCGCGGCGGGCGAGCGCGTGTTCAGTGCCGGCGCCGATCAGAAGGAATTCGCTGATCATCCGCGCGTGGAAGCGGGTGGCATGCGACGCGCTCTGCTGATGCGCACGCTGACGCGGCTGCTCGATCATCCCAAGCCAGTGGTATGCGCGGTGCGGGGCAAGGCGATCGGTGGCGGCTGGATGCTGGCGCTTACCGCGGACGAGATCGTCGCGAGCGATGCCGCAAGCTTCAGCCTGCCCGAGATCGCGCACGGCATGCCCACGCCGATCGGTGCGGCCTTGCTCGCAACGCGTGTACATCGCGCGGCGCTGCATCGCATCGTGCAGACGGGCGCAGCGATCGATGCTGCCCAGGCGTTGACACTTGGCCTGGTCGACGCGGTTGCTGCGGTCGATGCGCTTGCCTCGATCGCGCTGGCGCGCGCCCGAGCGCTTGCCGCGCTGGACCAAGCGGCGTTCGCAACCAACAAGCGCTGGATCAATCGTCAAGTCCGCGCCGATCTGGAGAGCGCGGCCGTGATCGCCACGCAGGCGAGCGTCGCGAATACGAGCGTCGCAAAGGCGCCGCGCGCGATGCGTGACTGACCCGGCGCGCCCCCCATTTCGTGCACCGAACTGGTGTCGGTCTTGGGGGGTGTTGCACCCTGATTGTGCGACGCGATTTCCGTTGCGCGCGGGCACTGGAAGTGTGCGTGGCGCGCGCGTATAGTCCGCTCCGCTGTGACAACGAGCTTGCGAAGGAGAGGACCTCATGCATTCCAGAAACACCACGATCCGCATTGCCGCGATCGTCAGCGCGCTGTGCTTGTCGAGCGCCGCGTTAGCGCAGGAAAAGACGCTGCGCATCGCGATGACCGCAGCCGACATCCCCAAGACCAACGGCCAGCCCGATCAGGGCTTCGAAGGCAACCGCTTCACCGGCATTCCGTTGTTCGATGCCCTCACGCACTGGGATCTGTCCTCGGTCGACAAGGCGAGCGTCGTGATTCCCGGCCTGGCCACCGAGTGGAAGACCGACGACAAGGACAAGACCAAGTGGGTCTTCAAGCTGCGCCAGGGCGTGAAGTTCCACGACGGCTCCGACCTGAAGGCCGACGCGATCGTCTGGAACGTCGAGAAGGTGCTGAAGAAAGACGCGCGTCATTTCGCGCCCGATCAGATCGGCGTGACGGTCTCGCGCATGCCCAACCTGGTGTCGGCGCGCAAGATCGACGACTACACCGTCGAGCTGACCACCAAGGAGCCCGACAGCTTCCTGCCGCTCAACCTCACGAACCTGTTCATCGCATCGCCCGCGCACTGGCAGAAGAAGTGGGACGCGCTGGGCAGCGTGTCCGATCCGGCTGAGCGCGCCAAGCAGGCGTGGGCCGCGTTCGCCGCCGATGCGTCGGGCTCGGGCCCGTTCAAGATGGCCAAGTTCACGCCGCGCGAGCGCGTCGAGTACGTGAAGAACGCGACGTACTGGGACGCAAAGCGCCGGCCGCAGGTCGATCGCGTGGTGCTGGTGCCGATGCCTGAGGCGAGTGCGCGTACCGCCGCACTGCTCTCCGGGCAGGTCGACTGGATCGAGAATCCGGCGCCCGATGCGGTGGCGCAGATCAAGCAGAAGGGCTTCGTGCTCTACAGCAACGCCCAGCCGCACGTGTGGCCGTGGCAGTTCTCGTTCGCCGACGGATCGCCGTGGCTCGACAAGCGCGTGCGTCATGCGGCGAATCTGTGCATCAACCGCGACGAGCTCAAGCAGGCCCTGGGCGGCCTGATGGAAGTTCCGAAGGGCACGGTCGGCCCGGGACATCCGTGGTGGGGCAATCCTAAGTTCGAGATCAAGTACGACATCAAGGCCGCGCAGAAGCTGATGAGCGATGCGGGCTACGGCGCCAGCAAGCGCCTCAAGGTGAAGACCATCACCTCGGCATCGGGCTCGGGTCAGATGCAGCCGGTCGCGATGAACGAGTGGCTGCAGCAGGCGCTCCGCGCGTGCTACTTCGACGTCGAGCTGGATGTGATCGAGTGGAACGCGCTGTTCACCAACTGGCGCGAAGGCGCGAAGGATCCGAAATCGCGCGGCGCGCACGCCACCAACGTGACGTTTGCGGCGATGGATCCGTTCTTCGCGATGGTGCGTTTCACCTCCACCAAGACCTTCCCGCCGGTGTCGAACAACTGGGGTTACTTCGGCAACGCCGAATTCGACGAGCTGATCATGAAGGCGCGTACCACCTTCGACGACAAGGGTCGCGACGCGGCGCTGGCGCGGCTGCATGCACGAATCGTCGAGGAGGCGCCGTTCCTGTGGGTGGCGCACGACGTCGGCCCGCGGGCGATGAGTGCCAAGGTGAAGGGCGTGGTCCAGCCCAAGAGCTGGTTCATCGATCTGGCACCGGTTTCGGTGCAGTGAGGTAACGCGTACTGCCGAGGCAGCCACGGATTTCGCAGATTGACGCATGGGGAGCGCGCTTCGATTGACGCGTGAGCAGTTCACTCCAACGCCGGACTCGTGCGTGGCAACGACGAGCATCCGCGGAAATCTGCGACATCTGCGGCTTGCTTTTGGCCGTAGCGAAACTAGCGCCCTTCCATCTTCGCTGCCAGCGCAGTCGCGAGGCCTACCGTTTCGACCGGCGTCGTGGCTGCGAACGAACCCTCGCGTGATTTGACCGGCTTGAGTGCGGCCAGCGCTTCGGCGGCCTTGACCGCGGCAGCGACACTGTCGATCAAGGGCACGGGCACGCGATGAGCGATCCGCGAGGCCAGGCCCGCCAGGCCGGCACCTCCGAGAATGACTGCATCGGCGCCGTCGTCGCGTACGGCGGCGTTGCACGCATCGGCGAGCAGGGCGAGCGAGCGGTCCGGGTCGCGCGCAATGTCGGCGCCGCTCGGGGCCACGGTTTTTACCGCCGCGAGCTTCGCCGACAGGCCGATCGATGCGACGAACTCTTCGAGCATCGGTCCCCAGCGGGTTCCGCCGGTGACGATCGCGAATCTGCGGCCAAGCGTTGCCGCGAGCAGGCACGAAGCTTCCGCCATGCCGATCACGGGTTGATGCGCGAGTTCTTTCAGGCCCATGAGACCCGGATCGCCGAAACAGGCGAGCAGCACCGCGTCGGCGTCCGCGCCATGTTCGGCGTAGGCATCGAGCGCCGCGTGCGCGGCGATCGCGCCGGCCGCCCGAGTGACGATGTAGCGCGTCCCGAAGCGCCCGGTTGCACCCGTGATCGTGGTGCCCGGCGCAGCGAAGTTGCGGGCCGCGGCGAGCACCACATCGGTAATCGATGCGCTCGTGTTCGGATTGATCAGCAGCAGCTTCATGGGCACACTCGATCGAAGTTCACAGGCGCGCAAGCATTCCATTTTTTGCCACAGCGTGCGAGGAGGATCTGAACCATGTCTACGATGAACCGGCGGGACTTCCTGGCAGCGGGGGCGGCACTGACGGCGGGCGGTGCGATCGATCCTTCGCTCGTCCATGCGCAGGGCGCGAGCACGCTGCGCGTAGCGATGACCGCCGCCGACGTGCCGATCCCCAACGGTCAGACCGACCAGGGCGCCGAGGGCATGCGCTTCGTCGGCTACACCATGTTCGACAGCCTGGTGCTGTGGGATCTGTCGTCAGCCACGCAGGCCTCGCGTCTCGCGCCGGGCCTGGCCACGAGCTGGAACGTCGATCCGGCCAACCCGACGCGCTGGCTGTTCAAGATCCGCGAAGGCGTGCGCTTTCACGACGGTTCCACGTTCGACGCGAACGTTGCCGTCTGGAACTTCGAGAAGCTGCTCAAGGAGGATTCGCCGCAGTTCGACCGGCGCCAGGCCGCGCAAGGACGCAGCCGCATCCCGGGCGTGAAGAGCTATCGCGCGATCGATCCGATGACGCTCGAGATCGTCACCAACGCGCCTGATGCGCTGCTGCCGTACGGCGTGGCGTGGATCGTCATGTCGAGCCGCGCACGCTGGGAAGAGGCTGGCCGCAACTGGGATGCGTTCGTGAAGAATCCGTCGGGCACCGGACCGTGGCGTTTCGATCGATTCGTGCCGCGCGAGCGGCTGGAACTGATGCGCAATTCGAACTACTGGGACAAGGCGCGCGTGCCCAAGTCCGACCGGCTGGTGCTGCTGCCGATGCCCGAGTCGAACACGCGCGTGGCGGCATTGCGCGGCGGGCAGGTCGACTGGATCGAAGCGCCTCCGCCCGATGCGCTCGACTCGTTGCGCAAGGCCGGCATGCAGATCGTCACCAACGTCTATCCGCACAACTGGCCGTGGCACTTCAGCCGCGTGCCAGGCAGCCCCTGGAACGACATCCGCGTGCGACGCGCCGCCAACCTGGCGATCGACCGCGAAGGAATGAAGACGCTGCTCGGCGGATTGATGGTGCCGGCCAAAGGCATGGTGCCGCCCACCAGCCAGTGGTTCGGCAAGCCCGCGTTCGACGTGAAGTACGACGTGGCCGCCGCGACCAAACTGATGAATGAGGTCGGCTACGGACCGAAGAAGCCGCTCTCGGTCAAGGCGATCATCTCTCCCTCGGGGTCGGGGCAGATGCAGCCGCTGCCCATGAACGAGCTGATCCAGCAGAACCTCGCCGCGATCGGCATCAAGGTCGACTTCGAGGTGATGGAGTGGAATGCGCTGCTCGCATCGTGGCGCGCCGGGGCTAAGGACGCGAGCTCGCGCGGCGCGCACTCCACCAACAGCTCGTACTTCAGTCAGGATCCGTTCACCGCACTGATCCGCCATCTCGATTCGAGCCTGTTTCCTCCCACGGGCACCAACTGGGGTTACTACGCCGACGCGGAGTTGGACAAGCTGTTCGCCGCGATCCGCACCACGTTCGAGCCGAAAGCACAGGAGCAGGCGGTGCAGCGCGCGCACGAGAAGATCGTCAACGATGCGCTGTTCCTGTTCGTCGCGCACGATGTGAATCCGCGCGCGCTGTCGCCGCGGGTGAAAGGCTTCGTCCAGGCGCAGAACTGGTTCCAGGACCTCACGCCGGTGCTGGTGGGCTGAGGCGGCACGCACTAGGCTCGTACGAACGCGACCCATCCACCGGCATCGACCATGCGTCTCGCGTAAGCTGATCCGCCGCCACGCGTTCACCACCGATAGAACAGACACAACTGTCAGACCCGTCACCAGGCCCGCATGCTCGTCTATCTTGCCAAGCGCTTCGTCTACACCGTGCCGATCATGTTCGGGGTGGCGCTGGTGTGCTTCGCGCTCGTGCACCTGGCCCCGGGCGATCCGCTGGTGTCGGTGCTGCCGCCCGACGCATCGCAGGCGCTCAAGGAACAGATGATGGTGCTCTACGGGTTCGATCGGTCGTACCCCGAGCAATTCCTGCGCTGGCTGTGGCGCGCGGTGCAGGGCGATCTCGGCAGCTCGATCCGCACCGGTCGTCCGGTGGTGCTCGAAGTCGGCAAGGCGGTGGGCAACACGCTCATGCTCGCGGCGCTGGCGACGTTCATCGGCTTCATGCTGGGCACGCTGTTCGGATTCGTGGCCGGCTACTTCCGCGACACCTGGATCGACAAGACCGCATCGCTCTTATCGGTGTTCGGCGTGTCGGTGCCGCACTATTGGCTGGGCATGGTGCTGGTGATCATCTTCGCGGCGACGCTCGGTTGGCTGCCGCCCACCGGCGCGGGCCCCGGTGGATCGGAGGCGTGGAAGTGGAATTGGGAGCACGTGCGCCACATGATCCTGCCGGCGGTGACCATGTCGGTGATTCCCATGGGCATCATCGCGCGCACGGTGCGGGCGCTGGTGGCCGAGATCCTGTCGCAGGAGTTCATCGCCGGGCTGCGCGCCAAGGGGCTCTCGGAGTTCGGCGTCTTCCGGCACGTGGTTAAGAACTCCGCGCCCACTGCGCTCGCGGTGATGGGCATCCAGCTTGGCTATCTGCTCGGCGGCTCGATCCTGATCGAGACCGTGTTCGCCTGGCCCGGTACCGGCCTGCTGCTGAACGATGCGATCTTCCAGCGCGACCTGCCGCTGCTGCAGGGAACGATCCTGGTGCTGGCGATGTTCTTCGTCGTGCTCAATCTCGCCGTCGACGTGATGCAGACCTCGCTCGACCCACGGATTCAGAGGAGCTAGCCCAGTGCGTGGCTCGCGAGGTTCGACTACCCACACCTTGACCCTCCGTCGCGACGCAGCGGAGCGGACTACCCCATGACCACGCTCGCCGCTCCGAAGATCCTCGAACCGATCGTCCGCTCGCCCGGCTACTGGGCCACGGTGTGGCGGCGCTTTCGTCGCGACCCGGTGGCCGTGACCGCCGGTGTGATCGTGCTGGCGCTGATCCTGATGGCGGTCTTCGCCAACGTGCTCGCGCCGCAGGATCCGTATCAGGGCATGGCGCTGCGGCGGTTGCGTCCACCGGGCACCGAGGGTTTTCCGCTCGGCACCGACGAGCTCGGCCGCGACATGTTGAGCCGGCTGATCTACGGCTCGCGCATATCACTGTTCATGGGCGTGACGCCGGTGTTCCTCGCCCTGCTCCTCGGTGCTGCGATCGGCGTCATTGCCGGCTACGTCGGCGGCTGGACCAACACCGTGCTGATGCGCACGATCGACGTGTTCTTCGCGTTCCCGTCGGTGCTGCTGGCGATCGCGATCTCCGGCGCGATGGGCGCGGGCATCGCCAACGGTGTGCTGGCGTTGACACTGGTGTTCATCCCGCCGATCGCGCGCGTGGCCGAGAGCGTGACCACCGGCGTGCGCTCGCGCGATTTCGTCGAGGCCGCGCGTGCAAGCGGCGCAGGCGCGCTCACCATCATCCGCAAGCATGTGCTGGGCAACGTGCTCGGGCCGATCTTCGTCTACTCGATGAGCCTGATCGCGGTGTCGATGATCCTCGCCTCCGGACTGTCGTTCCTCGGCCTGGGGGTGAAGCCGCCCGAGCCCGACTGGGGATTGATGCTCAACACGCTGCGTACGGCGATGTACACCCAGCCGCTCCTTTGCGCGCTGCCCGGGGTGATGATCTTCATCACGTCGATCTCGTTCAATCTGCTTACCGACGGGTTGCGCTCCGCTATGGATATCAAGGCATGAGGCGTACGGCGAGGGGCCCCAGAATGGGGATCGACGCGCCGAAGGCCTTGGCTGCGCCGACAGCCCGATATGCGCATGGTGGCGACCGTGCGGAGGCGCGGGGCGTGAGCGCGTCATGACCCTCTTCACCCCCTCCGCCCAGCCGCTGCTGGCCGTCAAAGGTCTGGTCAAGCACTTTCCGGTCAAGCGCACGCTGCTTGGCCGGCCCACCAGCTTCGTGTTCGCGGTCGATGGTGTCGAGTTCGGCGTGTACACCGGCGAGACGCTGGGCATCGTCGGCGAATCGGGCTGCGGCAAGTCGACCACCGCGCGCCTGCTGATGAATCTGATCGATCCGACCGCCGGTGACATCACCTTCGACGGCAAGCGTGTCGGCTCGAACGAGTTGCCGCTCAAGGAGTTCCGGCGCCAGGTGCAGATGGTGTTCCAGGACAGCTATGCGTCGCTCAATCCGCGGCTGACGGTGGAAGAGTCGATTGCGTTCGGACCGACCGTGCATGGCGTCTCGGAACGCGAAGCGGTGGAGCGTGCACGCTCGCTGCTCGATCGCGTCGGACTCGATCCGGTGCGCTTCGCCGGCCGCTTCACGCACGAGTTGTCCGGCGGACAGCGCCAGCGCGTGAACATCGCGCGCGCACTCGCGCTGCAGCCGCGCATCCTGATCCTCGATGAGGCGGTGTCCGCGCTCGACAAGTCGGTGGAGGCGCAGGTGCTCAACCTGCTGCTCGACCTGAAGGAGGAGTTCGGGCTCACGTATCTGTTCATCAGCCACGATCTGGAAGTGGTGCGGTTCATGTCCACCCGCGTGCTGGTGATGTACCTGGGCAAGGTGGTCGAGATCGGCCCGACCGAGTCGCTCTATACCAACGGCCGTCACCCGTACACCAACGCGTTGCTCGGGTCGATGCTGTCGATGGACCCCGACAAGCGCACGGAAGCCGCACCGATCGCGGGCGATCCGCCCAACCCGATCGACCCGCCGCTTGGTTGCCGCTTCCACACGCGCTGCGCAATGGCCGAAGCGGCGTGCTCGAAGGCCGATCCCGCGTTGTTGAGCGTCGGCGAAGGCCATGCGGTGGCATGCCTGATGAGCGCGCCAGGCGGCGGGCATTCCAGGTCGGCCCACCGATGAGTGCCGTGAACCAAGCGCCGGCCGCCGACACCGCGCCGATTCTCGCGATCGAGCAACTGCGTGTGACCTTCACCGGCGGCGTCAAGCCGGTGCGCGCGGTCGACGGCGTCGATCTGTCGATTGCGCGCGGCGAAGTCGTGGCGCTGCTGGGTGAGTCGGGCTCGGGCAAGAGCGTGACCTTGCGCTCGATCCTGCGGCTGCACGATCCGAAGAAGACCACGATCGATGGCCGCATCGCCGTCGAAGGCATCGACGTGATGGCGTTGCAGGGCGAACCGCTGGCCGATTTTCGCGGCAAGACGGTGTCGATGATTTTCCAGGAGCCGATGCTCGCGCTCGACCCGGTCTACACGGTCGGCCGGCAGATCACCGAGGCGATTCGCAAGCATGAACCGGTGTCGCAGGCGCAAGCGCACCAGCGTGCACTGGAATTGTTCGAGCGCGTGCGCATTCCCAGCCCGGAGCGCCGGCTGGAGGCCTATCCGCACGAGATGTCGGGCGGCATGCGCCAGCGCGCGATGATCGCGCTGGCGTTGTCGAGCCGCCCCAAGGTGCTGCTCGCCGATGAGCCCACCACCGCGCTCGATGCCACCGTGCAGGTGCAGATCCTGCTGCTGCTGCGCGAGCTGCAGCGCGAACTCGGCCTGTCGATGATCTTCGTGACGCACGACATCGGCGTGGGCGTCGAAGTGGCCGATCGCATCGCGGTGATGTACGCCGGGCGCATCGTCGAGATCGGCGCGGTGCGCGACGTCATCCGCTCGCCGAAGCATCCGTACACGATCGGCCTGATGTCGACGCGCGCGCACGGCGGACGTCTCTCGGGCAAGCGCTTGCCCGCGATCGCCGGCAGTCCGCCCGATCTGGCCAACCTGCCGCCGGGATGCGCGTTCGCGCCACGGTGCTCGCGTGCGTCCGATGCCTGCCGCTCGCGCGCGCCCGAGCCGATCGAAGTCGGCACCGCACACGTCGTCCGCTGCGTTCACGTCGCCGGATAGCGAGGGGCGCGGTTTGGCGGTGAGTCACGCGCCGCTCACGCATCGCGAGGTGCTGCGCATCGCGGTGCCGGTGATGATCTCCAACACCACCACGCCTTTGATCGGCGCGGTCGACACCGCGGTGATCGGACGCATCCCCGATCCCGTCTACATCGGTGCCGTGGCGCTCGGCGCGCTGGTGTTCACGTTTCTCTACTGGATGCTCGCGTTTCTGCGCATGGGGACGTCGGGCCTGACGGCGCAGGCGCTGGGCGCGCATGACAAGGCCGAGATCGGTGCCGGCCTGGGGCGCGCGCTGTTGATCGCGCTGATCGCCGGCGTCGGCTTGATCGTGCTGCAGTGGCCGGTGCGTGAAGCCGCATTCGCGATGCTCGAAGGCAGCGAGCGCGTCGAGCGGCTGGCCCGCGACTACTACGACGTACGCATCTGGTCGGCGCCGGCCTCGCTCGTCAACTTCGCGCTGCTCGGCTGGTTCATCGGCCTGGGGCGCAGCGACATCGGCCTGGTGCTGCAGCTTCTGCTCAATCTCACCAACGTGGTGTTGGCCGTGTTGTTCGTACTGGGCTTTGGCTGGGACGTACGCGGCGTGGCTTTCGCGACCGCGCTGGCGGAATACCTCGCCGCGGTGGTGGGGCTGGTGATCGCGCTGCGCCATATGCGCAAGCTCGACGCACACTGGTCGATCGCGCAGTTGCTGATCCCGGCCCAGCTCAAGCGCGTGATGGTGGTCAACACCGACATCATGATCCGCACGCTGACGATCCTGATCGGCTACACCTGGTTCATGTCGCAGGGCGCGAAGCTGGGCGACGAGGTGCTCGCGGCCAATGCGATCCTGATGCACTTCATCACCATCAGCGCGTACTTCCTCGACGGCTTCGCGTTCACGGCCGAAGCGCTGGTGGGCCGTGCGATCGGTGCGGCACACCGTACCGGGCTCAAAGCCGCGGCGGCGATGACCACGATCTGGGCGGGCGGCGTCGCGGTGGCGGTGACAGCGTTCCTGCTCGTATTCGGTCATGCGCTGATCGACGTGATGACGGTCGATGCCGCAACCCGCGACGCGGCGCGCACGTACTTCCTGTGGGCGGCGCTCGGCCCGCTGCTCGGCGTGTGGGCGTTCCAGATGGATGGCATCTTCATCGGCGCGACGCGCACCCGTGACATGCGCGTGGCGATGCTCGCCGCGCTCGCGATCTACTTCATCGCGTGGTGGCTGCTGCGCGGACTCGGCAACCACGGACTATGGGCGGTCATCTACGTGCACTACATCGCCCGCGCGCTTGCGCTGCTCTGGTTCTATCCGCGGCTGGTGAGGGCGGTGCCGGGGTAGCGGGCTGCGATCGCGGTCGCTTCGCCGCAGCGGGGAAGACCGGTGCCGGGCACATTGCTATGCTCTGACGTGACACCGCAACATCGGCACGACAGGGACGAACTAGCGTGGCAGCCAGAGCATTGAAGCGAACCGCAGGAGAGCATCGCAAGCCCTCGCGCACCCAGACCGAACCCGAGATGCGCCGCTGGACCGAGCAACGCTGGCTGCTCGACAACTCGATCCGCGCGGTCGGCATCGACTGGGACCAGCCGCGCAGCCTCAACTACAACGCCGCCTGTGGATCACAGGCGAATGCAGACTTCGCCGCGATCCGTCAGCGCGTGCAGAAGTACGCCGACATCTCTCCGGCATTCGAGGCGGTGGCGCGGCGCCGTGAGCAGCTCGCCGACGACGCGCTGCGCGCCGGACGCACGATCACGGCGCGCGACAGCTATTTCATGGCGGCGGTCCACTGGGCGGCGTCGCAGTGGCCGTTCGACACCAATGACGCGCGCAATCTGAGGCACAACGCCCGCAAGCGCGCCTGCTATGGCGCTTACGCGAAGCTCGCCGATCATCGCGTCGAGGCCGCATGGGTGAAGTTACCCGACGGACGCGCGCTGCCTGGCTGGTTTCATCTGCCCTACGGCTACACCGCCGGGCGCGTGCCCGCCATCGTCTCGATTCCGGGTATGGACGGTTTCAAGGAAGCGAACATCGCGCTCTATGGCGATCGTTGGCTGTCGCGCGGCATCGCGGTGCTGGTGATCGAAGGCCCGGGGCAGTATGAAGCGGCGGTCAACGACATCCATGTGAGCATGCCGGCGTGGCAGGCAACCGGTACGGCGGCGTTCGAGTGGCTGCGTGCGCGCGCCGAGATCGACGCGAAACGCATCGGTATCGTCGGCAACAGCTTCGGCTCGTTCTTCGCCACGATCGCGTGCGCGCACGAGCCGCGGTTTCGCGCGATCAGCGTGGCGTCGATCTGCCTGGAGCCCGGTGGTCACACGATCTTCGAGGAGGCCTCGCCCACGTTCAAACGTCGCTTCATGTACATGTCGGGCTACACCGGCGAGGCGGCGTTCGACGTCTTCCGGCAGACGCTGACCTGGGAAGGCCATGCCGAGAAGATCCGCGCTCCCTATCTTTGCATCGCCGGTGAGCGCGACGAGCTTTGTCCGGTGCAGTGGGCCGATCGATTGATGGCCGCGCTGCCTGGTGCGAAGCAACTGGTGATCTACCAGGAATCGCGTCACGCGGTCGGCAACGTGCCCGCGACCAATCTCGGTCCCAATCCGCCGATTCTCGCTGCCGATTGGATGGCCGAGCGGCTGGCGGGCAAACCGCTCGCGAGCGAGCGCTGGTTCGTGAGGGCGAGCGGCGAGGTGGTGAAGGAGCGCTTTCGCCCGGCGCGTGCGAGCGGTCGCGCGGTGCGCCAAGCTGCCCGATCGGTGCGCCGCTCGTGACCGATCTTGCCGATCTGCGAACGACAGCTCCGGCGATCGGTCGCGCGGTGCTGCGTCGCGAGGATGACCGGATGCTGCGCGGACAAGGGCGCTACACCGATGATCTGTTCCGCGCCGGGATGCTGCATGCAGTGATCGTCCGGAGTGCGATCGCCCACGGCCGGATTCGAGCGATCGATGGCACCGCTGCGCTGGCGATGCCCGGTGTGGTCGCCGTGCTCACCGCCCGGGACGTCGGTGTCACCCCGCCGCGCATCCCGATGCCCCAGGAAGCACGGCCCGAACTCGCGCCGTACGAGCAGCCGGTGATCGCGCACGATCGCGTGCGTTACGTCGGCGAGCCGGTCGCAGTGCTCATCGCGCAGTCGCCGGGTCAGGCCGAGGACGCACTCGATGCCGTCGTTGTCGACATCGAACCCTTGCCGGTCGTGGCGAGTCGTGAAGCCGCTGCGCGTGGTGACGTGCTGTTGCACGAAGGCACCGGCACCAACTGCGCGATCACGTTGAGCGCAGTCCTAGGCGACGCCGATGCGGCATTTCGCGATGCGCCCTATACACGCCGCGAGCGATTTGCCGTGCATCGCCACACTGGCACGCCGCTCGAGACGCGCGGATTGCTCGCCGATTGGGATGCGCGGCAGCAACGCCTGACGATCGACGGCGCGACCAAAGTACCTTTCGCCAATCGACGCATCCTCGCGCGACTGCTCGAATTGCCCGAAGCGAACATCGAGCAGATCGAGCACGACGTCGGCGGCGGATTCGGTGTGCGCGGCGAGTTCTACCCGGAAGATTTCCTGATCCCGTTCGCCGCGCGCAAGCTCGGCAGGCCGGTGAAGTGGGTGGAAGACCGTCGCGAACATTTCCTGGCGACCAACCACGCGCGCGATGCCGAGTGCGAACTCGAAATCGCCTGCGCGCGCGACGGCACGATCCTCGCGTTGCGCGGTCGTGCACGCACCGATGTGGGCGCCTATCTGCGCACAGTCGGCGTGACGCCTTCGCGCAACATCGCGCAGGTGAGCCCCGGACCGTACCGCATCCCGCACCTGCGCATGGACGTCTCGGTGCTGATGACGAACAAGACGCCGGTAGCGACCTATCGCGCGCCGGGCCGGTTCGAGACCGATTTCTTTCGCGAACGGCTGCTCGATCTGGTGGCCGCAGATCTTGGAATTGACCGGGTCGAGCTGCGCCGACGCAATCTGGTTACCTCCGATGAGATCCCGTATCCGCTGCCGACGGTGCAGCCGTTCGGCGAGCAGTCGTCATTCGACAGCGGCGATTTCACGCAGCCGCTCGATCGTTGCCTGGCCGAGTTCGAATGGGATGGCAAGTCGCGCCTGAGCGGCAAGCTGATCGATGGTCGCTACCATGGTGTCGGCCTGGGCTGCTACATCGAAGGCGGTGCGTCGGGCCCGCGCGAAAGTGCGCGTCTGCTGCTGCAGGCCGATGGGCGGGTATCGGTGCACACCGGCTCCTCGGCTGTGGGGCAGGGGCTGGAAACGACGTTCGCCCAGATTGCGGCCGACGCGCTCGGCTTCCCGCTCGAGCGTGTGGGTGCGGTGGTGCATGGTTCGACGACGACGGTGCGCGAAGGCTTCGGCACCTACAGTTCGCGCGCCACGGTGATGGGCGGATCGGCGATCGTGCTGGCCGCGCGGCAACTGCTGGAATCGATCCGAACTGCAGCGGCTGCACACCTGGGCTGCACGCCCGATGTGATCGCGATCGTCGATGGCACGCACGCGATCGGCGATGGCGGGCGCACCATCGATCTCGCGGCACTGGCGGCGGAAAGCACGCTCGTGGCCGAGGCCAGCTTCGATAGCCGCAAGCGCACCTACAGCTACGGCACGCACGCGGCCCATGTCGCGATCGATCCACGCACCGGCCAGGTCGAACTGCTCGACTACGTCGCTGTCGAGGATGTCGGTCGGGTGATCAATCCACTCACCCTGCACGGGCAAACCATCGGCGCGATCGTGCAGGGCCTGGGTGGCGTGTTGCTCGAAGCACTCGAATACGATGCGCACGGTCAGCTCACGACCGCGACGTTTGCCGACTACCTGCTCCCCACCGCGCCCGATTTTCGCAACCTGCGCGCGGTGGTTCTGGAGAACTACCCATCGCCCAACAATCCCCTCGGTGCCAAGGGTGCCGGCGAAGGTGGCATCATCCCCGTCGGTGGCGTTATGGCCAATGCGATTGCCGCCGCACTTGCGCCGCTGGGTGTCAGCATTCGCGATCTGCCGTTGTCACCCTCGCGCCTGTGGCATCTGATCGATGCCGCGCGCACGAACCCCGTTCAAACGAGAGGATCATGACCTTGAATCGATGTGCTGTGTCCTGTGGCCACGTGTTTCGTCGGTTCGAGGCGGCGATTGCGGTGCTTGCACTATTGTTCGCGGGTGCGGCTTACGCGCAGGCGCCGTATCCGAACAAGCCGGTGAAGATCATCGTGACGTTCACCGCCGGCGGGTCCGCGGACTTCACGGCCCGACTGATCGGCGACAAGCTCACCGAGATGTGGAAGCAGCAGGTGGTCGTCGAGAATCGCATCGGTGCGGGCGGCAACATCGGCGTCGAAGCGGTGTTCAAGTCACCGGCCGACGGCTACACCTTGCTGCTCGCCTCGAGCGCGCAACCGATCAACGTGGCGCTGAATCCGAAGCTGCCGTTCGACCTGTTCAAGGACTTCGCGCCGATTGCGCTGGTCACCTCCACGCCGATGGCGGTGGCGGTGCATCCGCGCATGCCGGTCAAGACGCTCGCCGAGCTGACGAAGCTGTTCCAGTCGCAGCCGGGCAAGTTTTCCTACGCGACCTGCGGCGTCGCGACCGCGCATCACTTCGCGTTCGAGCTGTACAAGTTCCACACCAGGATGTTCGCGCTGCATATCCCGTATCGCGGCTGCAACGCTGCGGTGGTGGAGACGGTCGGTGGCCAGATCGACACGGTGATCTCGTCGCTCAACACCGTGCTGCCGCACGAGAAGTCGGGCAAATTGCGGGTGCTTGCGATCACGTCGAAGACTCGCTCTGCCTCGGCACCCGAGATTCCGACGTTCGCGGAATCGGGCATCGCCGCGCTCAAAGGCTATGCGGCCGACATCTACTACGGCTTCATGGCACCCAGTGCAACGCCGAAGGAGATCCTGGCCAAGCTCGAGGCCGACGTCAAACAGGTGATGACGATGCCTGATGTGATCAAGCGCGTGACCACCGGCGGGCTCGAGCTGTTCGTACGTTCCTCCGACGAGATGCGCACGTTGCTGCGCGAGGACGTGGAGAGCTCCCTGAAGATCGTCAAGTTCGCGGGAATTCGTCCGGAGTAGAAACCTGCCCCCGCACCGTTCATGTCAAGAAAATGCGGGCGGTGGCGTGAAGCCGTGCCCCGCGATCTCCAGATGCCTGGCGATTGCGATGCAGGTGAGATCAGCGTATTCGGGTCCGATGATCTGCATGCCGATCGGCAAGCCGTCCGGTGACCGTCCGGCGGGAATGGCCGTCGCGGGCAGATACGCGACCGCTGGAATGCCGATCCAGAAATAGTTGTCCGCAATCGGTCGGGACTGGCCGTCTATCTCGACCATGTGCAGATGGCGCGGCACGCTGAACTCGTGCTGGAACGCCGGGGTCGTGGCGATCGGCGCGATGACCGCGTCGAAGCGTTCGAACATCGCCTCCCAGCCGGCGCGCAGACGCTGCCGCGCATCGTCGTGACCGATCCATTCGCGGTGGTTCTGCGCCAGACCGCGAAGCATGGTCGCCTCATAGCGCCGGTCCGCAGGATCGGTAGCGGCGGCCTTGGCAGCGAACTCGGCGATCTCCTCGAGCGAGCGGCGTCCCGATGTCGCACCGCGCAGCAACGTGACGTACAGCTCGAAGTAGTCGCGACTCGGAATCGGCAGCGGTGGATCGATCGTGACCACCGCACCTTCGCGCGCCAGGGTATCGGCGATGCTGCGTGCCGCGCTCTGCGTGTCGCGATCCACCGGAAACTGCGCATCGGTGGTGATCACGCCAATGCGCAGACCGCGCACGCCCGTGTATTTCGGCGCGGGCAACTGCAACGACCAGGCACGCGCCTGCGATCCGTCGGGTCCCGCGAGTAGGTCCAGCGCAAGCGCCAGATCCTGCGCCGAGCGCGCCAGCGGGCCGGCGACTTGGATATCGCCGGGATTGGCATGCGGTGTCATCGAGTGGCCGGTGAGCGGGACAAGGCCGTAAGTCGGCTTGTGGCCATACACACCGCAACAGTGCGCTGGCATGCGGATCGAACCACCGACGTCGCTTCCGAGCTCCAGCGCAGTCAATCCTGCCGCCAGCGCCGCGCTGGCTCCGCCTGATGAACCACCCGGTGTGCGCGCCGCGTCCCACGGATTCTTCGTCACGCCGTAGAGAGCGTTGTGGCTTTGCCAGTCGGAGAGGTCCTTTGGGACGTTGGTCTTGCCCAGCACGATCGCGCCCGCGCCCAGTAGCCGCTCGACGGCGGTGGCGTTGCGCGCAGGCGCATGATCGCGGCGGTCGGGATGCCCGAAGGTGGAGGGCGTGCCGATCAGGTCGAAGCATTCCTTGATCGTGACCGGTACGCCATGCAGCGGCCCCCAGCTCGTGCCGGCGGAACGCGCGCGATCGGCCTCGGCCGCACGCTGTAGCGCCTGCTCGAACCGTCGCACGACCACTGCGTTGATCGCGGCGTCGTGGCACTCGATGCGCGCGATGAACTGTTCCACCAGTTCGACCGAAGAGGACTGACCGGTGGCGATGCGTCGCGCCAGTTCAGTGGCGCTGGCGAAGTGCGGGGCAGCGTTCATGCACCGATTCTGAATGATCCAACCCGACGTCGCTTGCGTATAGCAGCCATCACCACGAAAGGAGATGGTCATGCCGTACACGTCGCACGTCATCAATGCAGGTGAAGGCACCAGCCTGTCGATCCTGACCGATCAGGTGCGGGTGCTCGCCACCAGCAATCAGACCAACGAGCGGTACGAGGTGTTCGAGGTCAGCGGACCGCGCGACAGCGGGCCACCGCCGCACTGCCACGCTTGGGGCGAGGCCTACTTCGTGCTCGAGGGCGAGGTGGACGTATGCATGGGTGATCAGGCCGTTACCGCCGGGCCGGGCGCTTACGTGCAATGCGAGGGCGGCGCGGTGCACTCGTTCCGCGTCAGATCCGAGGGCGCGCGCATGCTCGTCATCACCGATCGGCGCGGCGCGAGCGAGTTCTTCCACGACATGGCGAAGCTCGCCCCGGCGGTGCCCTGCGACATGGCGGCGGCGATCAAGGTCGCCGCGCAGCACGGGGTCAGGATCGGCGGCTGATCGTCGCGCGCCGCATCACCGCGACAGGTGATGCGCACTGTCACGAGCGTTCGGCCGGTCCTTGTTTCAAGACGCCGAATTTCGGTGCTTCGTCGACGCGGGGACGCGATGGCGCACCCGTCGCGGCGTGAACATGCGCGCGGCGGCGGATGCGTCGGCCCGATGCAGGGGTATCGCTTGGCGCGCCCGGTTCGTTCGACCAGGTTTGCGCCAGCACATCGAGCAGGGCGCGCAGCAGCGGATCGTCGCTGCGGTCGGTGCGATAAATGAACCACAGCGCGGTGAGCAGCCGCGCCTGCGGCCACACGAAGATCGCGCCTTCGCGTTCGCGCTCGAATGCGAGATCTTCGCGCACCAGCGACAGGCCCACGCCCGATTCGATCAGGTTCAGGATCACGCCTTCGTTGTCGGCGCCGACGACTTTCGTGGGCGCGACGCCGTGTTTATCGAGGACCGCGTGCGCGAGCCGGTGGTGCGTGCTGTTCTCCGGGGCGATGATCCAGGGCATCTCGGCCGCGTGCTCCCAGCTGCTGTTGCGCAGCTGTTCAGCCCACTCCGCGGGCGCGGCGATGCGATAGGCCATCTCACCCAGGCGCGTCCCGGTGATGGCCGGATCGTCGATCTCACCGAAGAAGAAGCTCGCATCCAGATCGCCCGCTCGCACCTCTTCGAAGGCGGCGCCGGTCGACTCGTTGCGCACGTCGATCTCGATCAGCGGATAGCGCTCCAGCGCGCGGCCGAGAAATTCGCCGAGGCGGATGAACTGCGGGTCGCTCACCGTGCCGATGCGCACGCGGCCGGCGACATCGCTGCGATGGGCCTGCGCTGCGCGTTTCAATGCATGGGCGGCGGCAATCACCTGATGCGCAAGTGGTAATAGCTCCTGCCCCATCCGGGTCAGCCGCATGCCGTTCGACTTGCGCTCGAACAGGACCTGCCCGAGTTCGGCTTCGAGCGCCTTGATCTGAGCGCTCAACGCGGGCTGGCTCACATGCAGGCGATCGGCGGCGCGGGTGAGCTGCCCGGTGTCGGCAATCGCCGAAAAAGCCCTGAGTTGGTACAGCTCCATGGCGTCCGATCCTCTCGAAGCTGCAGTTTGGCGGCTTTTGTTGCATTGCAATATGACAATTTCCCGCCATCGAAAGTTCTGATGCTAAGTATCTGAAATGACGAATTGAATTAGTGGAGGGGCAGGCCGATATTGGTTCGTGTGCGGCGCAGCAATTTCGCGTGCCGCCGAACGTAAGGAGCACCCCATGTCATCGCGCATCCCCATGTACGAAGGCGACAGCTACATCCGACCCGGCATGAGTCATCCGGTCGAAACCACCGCCGCGGAACGGGCATCAACGCCGCTGCCCACGGTGGACGAGCTCGCGCGGATCGAGCGTGAAGCGCGGCGTTTGCGCAGCGAAGCCGTCGGCGGACTGCTGGCGCGGATCTTCAGCTGGATGTCGGCGCAGTACTCACGCGCCAATCAGCGCGCACTGGAGCGGGCGATTGGCCGTCCGACCGATCCGGCGGATCTCGAGCGACGCCTGCGTGCGTTCGAGCGTCGCGGTCACTCACACGCGCTGTAATCGCACGCTGGCGCAATGGCACGCCAGCTTTATGGCACGCCAGCGTAATGGCACGCCAGCGTAATGGGGCACGCCGAGGTCCGGAAAATCGGCCTCGCGTGCCGCGCGGCTCAGTCGGTGACTACCAGCTGGGCCGCGGCCTTGCCGCGCTGATTGCTTTCGTCGATCCAGTCGAGCTCGATCTCACCGGTCTCGATCGCGCGCGTGAAGAAGCGCAGGTAGGGGTTGGCCGCGATGCCGGTACTGGTCGCGGCACGAAAGATCTCCCGGCCGCGGTAGCGGCACACCATCGTGTGGATTGCGTTGCGCGGCGTACGCTGCCCCAGCGCGTTGTAGCGGAAGCCGGTCTCCATCGGGTGCTGGATCAGCACCCGAATCTCGACGATCTCGCCGCGCCTGGCCTGCTCCGGGAGTTGAATGCGCGCGCCCTGGGTCATCGGCTCGTCATCTTCGCTGCACTCAGCTGCCGTCCATGCAGGCGGGTTCCTGCACCTCGACCTCGACGCTGTCGAACCAGAAGCTGCCATCGGACAACTGCGCAATTGCCGTGACGCGCTGCGTGCCGTTCAGGCGCACGCGCGAACCGATCTCGGCGCGGCCGGTATCCGGTCCAAGAAAAAACGTTGCCATGTGCGTCACCGGATTGCGCGCCGACACCAGATCGATGCGTCGGACGTGATCGGCCTCGCTCATCGGACTGTCGACCGAAATCGTGATCGGCACCGAGTGGCCCGATTCGGCGCGTGGCGGCAGCTCCAGCTTCACCTTGCCGCGACGCATCTGCGCGCCCTGCAACAGCTTGGCGATGACGCCCTCGGGGGTCGTGTCCATGCGGGCATCGACCCCAACGGCCGGCCGCCACGCCGATTGTCCGAATGCATGGCGCACCGGCGCGAGCGCGACAGCCAGGGCGAGCACCACCCTTCGCCGCAGGCTGTCGCGCAGCAAGCTCATCCGATGAATGGAAGCTTGCGTACCCGCTTGCCGGTCGCGGCGAACATCGCGTTGGCCACGGCAGGTGCGATCGGCGGCGTGCCGGGTTCGCCCACACCGCCGGGCTTGTCGGTACTGGGCACGATGTGCACCTCCACCCGCGGCATCTCCGGCATGCGCAGCATCTGGTAGTCGTGGAAGTTCGACTGCTCGATGCCGCCGTCCTTGAACGTGAGCTTGCCGTAGTACGCCGCGGTGAGGCCGTACACGATCGAGCTTTCCACCTGGCGCCGGACGATGTCGGGATTCACCACCTGCCCGCAGTCGATCGCCGCGACCACCCGATGCACCTTCGGCAGGCCGTTGGGCTGCATCGACACCTCGACCACTTCAGCCACCCAGCTGCCGAAGGAGAACACCACCGCGATGCCGCGATGCACGCCCGCGGGCAACGGCTTGCCCCAGCCGGCCTTCGTCGCCGCCAGCTCCAGCACGCCCTTGTAACGCGGCTGCTTGTCGAGCATCGCACGGCGGAACTCGTAGGGATCCTTGCCTGCGGCGTGCGCCAGTTCATCGACGAAGCTTTCGCAGAAGAAACTGTTCTGCGAATGTCCCACCGAGCGCCAGAACCACACCTGGGCCCCCGGCTCCTTCTGCGCATACTCGACGTGGATATTGGGCACGTTGTACGGAAAATCCTCGATGCCTTCCACCGCGAAGCTGTCGACGCCGTTCTCCGGGATCTTCATGAAGCCCGAACCCTGCATGATCGAGGGCGAAGCCACCACGGCATTGAACGACACCAGCTTGCCGCTCGCATCGATCCCGCCCTGGAATTTCGTGACCGAGGCGGGCCGGTAGTAGTAGCCGCGCGTGTCGTCCTCGCGGCTGTAGACCAGCTTCACCGGCTTGCCGGTCATCTTCGAGAGCACGGTGGAATCGATGACCGGATCGGGCGCGAACCGCCGGCCGAAACCGCCGCCCAGGTACATCGTGTTCACCTTGACGTTGGCCGGCTGCACGCTCGCCACTTGCGCCAGGATGCCACGCGACGGACCCTGCGACTGCGTGCCGGCCCAGATCTCGACGCTGTCGCCCTTGACCCAGGAGGTGCAGTTGAGCGGTTCCATGCACGAGTGCGAGATGTACGGGGCCTCGTACTCCGCGTCGACCATCTTCGCGCCCGATACCGCCTTCACGTCGCCTTCGTTGCGTCCGACCTTGCCGCCCGCGTTCGCGCCTTCGCGCAGCATCTTGGTGACGTCGTCGGATGAGAGCTTGGCGTTGGCGCCGAGGTCCCACTTGATGTCGAGCGCATCGCGGCCGAGCTTCGCCTGCCAGTAGCCATCGGCGAGCACCGCCACGCCGCTCGGAATCTGCACGACCTGCCTCACACCATTGATCGCCTTGGCTTTGGCGTCATCGACCGAGACGACCTTGGCGCCCAGCACCGGCGGCCGCGCGATCACTGCCGTGAGCATGTCGGGCAGATATACGTCGATGCCGTACTTGGCCGTGCCGTTGATCTTCGCCGGCGTGTCGAGCCGCTTGATGCCGCTCTTGCCGATGATCTTGAACTTCGAGGGATCCTTGAGCGCCACGTCAGCGGGCGGGGCGATCTTCGCTGCACGCGCCGCAAGCGATCCGTAGCTCGCGCGCTTGCCGCTCTGGTGCACGACGAAGCTGTTCTCGGTGCGACATTCGGCGGCATTGACCTTCCACTGCTCCGCGGCGGCTGCGACGATCATCGCGCGCGCCGTGGCGCCCACTTTGCGCATCGGGTCCCAGTGTCCGCGCACCGCGGTTGAACCGCCGGTGGCCTGCATGTTGAAGATCGGGTTGTTGAACGCCTGATCGACCGGTGCCTGCTCCACGCGCACACGACGCCAGTCGGCATCGAGTTCGTCGGCGAGGATCATCGGGATCGCCGTATGCACGCCCTGACCCATCTCGGACAGGCCGCATACCACAGTGACGTCGTTGTTCGGTGCGATCTTCAGGAATGCATTGATCTGCGCCGGCGTATTCGCTGCCTGCGCCTCGGCCAGCCGGCTCGCGCCTGGCAGGGTGAAGCCCAGGATCAGGCCGCTGCTCGCGGCAGTGCTCTGCTTGAGAAACTTGCGCCGAGAGGCATTCATCGTTGGTTCGCGCATGATCAGGCCCCCTTCGCGGCGCTGGCCGCATTCAACGCGACCGCTGCGTCCTTGATGGCCGCGCGGATCTGGTTATAGGTGCCGCAACGGCAGACGTTGCCTGCCATGGCCTCGTTGATATCGCCATCGCTCGGGCGGCGATTCTTCGCGAGCAGCGCGGTGGCGCTCATGATCTGGCCCGACTGGCAGTAGCCGCACTGCGGCACGTCGTTTTTGACCCAAGCGGCCTGGATCGCACGGCCCGCAGGCGTGGCGCCGACCGCCTCGATCGTGGTGATGCGCTTGCCGGCCACCGTCGACAGTGGTGTGTTGCATGAGCGGATCGGCTGCCCGTCGACGTGCACGGTGCAGGCTCCGCACAAGGCCATGCCGCAGCCGAACTTGGTGCCGGTCATCCTGAGGGTGTCGCGGATCACCCATAGCAGCGGAGTGTCCGGCGCGGCATCGACTTTCGTCGGTTTGCCGTTGATGGTGAGGGGAGTCATCGTTCTCTCCTTTCGCAGCGTCGAGCGCTTTTGTATTGGATCACTTGAATTTGCAGCGACCGCGCCACGAACAAGGAGATACCCGTCGCGACGCGGTCTCGCATTATGATCTTCCCTCGTGGCGAGCTGGCGATATTCACGACATTCAGATTTCGAAGGGGAGCATCACCCGTGACAACCAAACGCAAGGCTTGCATCGTCGGGGCGTTCGAACACCCGACGCGCAAAGCCGAAGACAAATCCGTCGCACAACTGCACGCCGAGGTGGCCAAGGGCGCGCTGGAGGACGCCGGCCTCACCAAAGCCGATGTCGACGGCTATTTCTGCGCCGGCGATGCACCCGGACTCGGGCCGCTCGCGATGGTCGATTACCTCAACCTCAAAGTGCGGCATATCGATTCGACCGATACCGGCGGCTCCTCGTACCTTGTGCATGTGGCGCACGCGGCGCAGGCGATCGCCGCCGGCAAATGCAACGTCGCACTCGTCACACTCGCCGGCCGGCCACGATCGGAAGGTTCGAGCGGCACGCAGCCGCGCAACTTCGGCGCCAACGCCCCCGATGTGCCGTTCGAGCTGCCGTACTTTCCGGTGACGGTGAATCAGTACGCGATGGCCGCTACCCGGCACATGCACGAATTCGGCACCACCAGCGAACAGCTCGCCTGGGTCAAGGTCGCCGCGTCCCACCATGCGCAGCACAACCCGCACGCGATGTTGCGCGAGGTGGTCACCGTCGAAGACGTCGTCAACTCGCCGATGATCTCCAGTCCGCTGCACCGGCTCGATTGCTGCGTGGTGAGCGACGGTGGCGGCGCGATCGTGGTCACGCGTCCGGAGATCGCGCGATCGCTCAAGCGCCCGATCGTGAACGTGCTGGGCGTGGGCACGTCGCCGAAAGGCCTGAACGGCGGCAAGATCGATCTCACCTACACAGCCGGATTATGGTCGGGCAAAGCCGCGTTCGACGAGGCAGGCGTGAAGCCGGCCGACATGCAGTACGTGTCGATCTACGACAGCTTCACGATCACCGTGGTCATGCAACTGGAAGATCTCGGGTTCTGCGAGAAGGGCAAGGGCGGCCGGTTCGTCGCCGACGGCAACCTGATCTCGGGCGTGGGCAAGCTGCCGTTCAACACCGATGGCGGCGGGCTGTGCAACAACCACCCCGCCAATCGCGGTGGCATGACCAAAGTGATCGAAGCGGTGCGTCAATTGCGTGGCGAAGCGCATCCGAAAGTGCAGGTGCCCAACTGCCGGCTCGCGCTGGCGCACGGCACCGGCGGAGTGATCGCCACTCGCCACGCGGGCGCTACAGTCATCATGGAACGGGAGTAGAGCGATGCCCACCCCTTATCAGGACCGCAAGATCGCCGCGCCGGTGCCCAACCCGGAGAACGCGCGCTACTTCGAAGCCACGGCACAGGGCAAGCTGCTCTACAAGAAATGCCGCAGCTGCGGCGAGCCGCACTTCTTTCCGCGCGCGCTGTGCCCGCATTGCTTCAGCGCCGATACCGAATGGCTCGAGGCTTGCGGCCGCGGCACGATCTACACCTACAGCATCTGCCGTCGCGTCGGGCCGACACCGTTCGCGATCGCGTACGTCACGCTGGAAGAGGGCGTGTCGATGATGACCAACATCGTCGATTGCGATCTCGACGCGATCCGCTGCGGGCAGGCGGTCAAGGTCGTGTTCAAACCGACCGACGGCGGTCCGCCGGTGCCGATGTTCACGCCGGCGTAATTGACCATGAGAATAATGAAGATCTTGAACGCGTGCTTGGTACGTCGCAGCGTGGTTGCGTTCGTGCTGGGGCTCGGCGTTGCGGTCGCTCACGCGCAGGAATCGGCGAAGGACTATCCCAACCGGCCGGTCAAGCTGATCATGCCCAATGCGCCGGGCAGCTCGATCGATACGCTCGGGCGCATCCTCTCGACGCGTCTGGGCGAGATGCTGGGCCAGTCGATCGTGATCGAGAACCGGGCCGGCGCGAGCGGCGTGTTAGGCATGGAGCTGGGCAAGGCCGCGCCGCCCGACGGCTACACGCTGATCGTCGCTTCGTCGAGCGCATCGACGATCGCGCCCCACATCCAGAAGAAGGTGCCGTTCGACACGCTCGCCGATTTCGCGTTCATCTCGACGTTCGCGGTGATGCCGAACGTGCTGGTGGTCAATCCGCAGCTGCCGGTGAACAGCGTGCGCGAGCTGATCGACTACGCCAAAGCCAATGCCGGGAAGGTGCACATGGCCTCAGCCGGTCCAGGTGCGGCGAGTCATCTGGCGGGCGTTGCGCTGATGAACGCGGCGGGCTTCGAATCACTGCACGTGCCGTACAAGGGTGGCGGGCCGTCGATCGCATCAGTCGTGGCGGGCGAATCGCACTGGACGCTCGCGCCCGCACCGGCAGCCATGTCGCAGGTGCGGAACGGCAGGTTGCGTGCGATCGGCCACAGCCTCGACAAGCGTCATCCGTTGTTCGGTGACATGCCGACGTTGAGCGAAACGGTGGCGGGCTACGACTACAGCGGCTGGGCCGGCATGCTTGCGCCGAGAGGGACGCCGCAGCCGATCATGCAGAAGGTGCTCGACGCGTTGAAGAGCGCGACGCAGGAGCCGAAAGTGCGCGAGGCGATGGGCGCGCAGGGTGCCGACGTGTCGCTGATCACGTTCGACGATTTCCGCAAGTTCGTGGAGCGCGATCTCGCGAGCAATGCGCGGATCGTCAAGGCGGCTGGCATCGGGCGAGAGTAGGGCGCTCTCCCGCCCTGGTTCCTCGCGCGCCGATTCGTGGTTACTACTTCATCACACCATCAGGCAACGCCGGCACGCCGCGCTCCAGCCACGCGGGCACCGGCAGATTCTTCGACCGCAGGAACGCCGGGTTGAACAGCCGCGATTGATATCGCTGTCCCGAGTCGCACAGCACGGTCACGATCGTGTGGCCTGGCCCGAGTTCGCGCGCGAGCCGCACTGCGCCGGCGACGTTGATCCCGCTGGAGCTGCCCAGGCACAGCCCCTCGTGCTCGAGCAGCTCGAACACCATCTGCACCGTCTCCACGTCGGGGATCTGGTAAGGGAAGTCGATCGACAAGCCATCGAGATTCCTGGTGATGCGCCCCTGGCCGATGCCTTCGGTAATCGAGGAGCCCTCGGCCTTGAGCGTGCCGTGCTTGTAGTGGTGATAGAGCGCCGCACCGGGCGGATCGGCCAGCCCGATCTTGATCGACGCGCGCCGGTCACGCAGCGCCATCGCTACGCCGGCAAGCGTGCCGCCGGTGCCTGCAGCACAGATGAACGCGTCCATCTTGCCGCCGGTCTGCGCCCAGATCTCCGGCCCGGTGGTGTCGATGTGTCCCTGCCGATTGGCGACGTTGTCGAACTGCTGCGCCCAGATCGCACCGTTGCCGTCGGTGCGCGCCATTGATTCGGCCAGACGCTGCGCCACGTGCACGTAGTTGTTGGGATTGCTGTACGGCGCGGCCGGCACCTCGTAGAGCAAGGCGCCGCACAGTCGCAGCGTGTCCTTCTTCTCCTGCGACTGGGTGTCGGGAATGACGATCGCGGTGCGATAGCCGCGTGCATTCGCCACCAGCGCGAGGCCGATGCCGGTGTTGCCCGCGGTGCCCTCGACGATCATCCCGCCGGGCCGCAGCACTCCCTTGCGCTCAGCATCGAGCACGATCGCCAGGGCCGCGCGATCCTTCACCGAGCCGCCGGGGTTGAGGAACTCGGCCTTGCCCAGAATCTCGCAGCCGGTTTCCTCCGAAACCTTGCGCAGGCGGATGAGCGGGGTGTTGCCGACCGATTCGATGAAGCCGTTGCGGATGGTCATGGAGGCTCCTGCGAAAGTTCTACCAAAGCTGCTTTGAAGCAATGCGCGCGCCTTCGGCCAGCGAGTGCAGCTTCATCCAGACGATCTTGGTGTCGACCTGCACCCGGCCGGCGAACGTGCCGAAGCCGCAGTCGACACCAGCGATCACATTCTCCCGGCCCACGCCTTGCGCGAATCGGATGATGCGATCGGCCACGACTTCCGGATGCTCCACGGTGTTGTGGGTCGAGTCGATCACGCCTGGAATGATTGCTTTGCCCGCGGGCAGTTTCACGTCTCGCCACAGCTTCCACTCGTGCTCGTGCCACGGATTGGCCGCTGGAAACGACACGGCCATCGGCTTGGCGCGCAACACGATGTCGACGATGTCGCGCAGCGGCACGTCGGTGTGATGTGGCGCGAGCGTGCTGCCCCAGCAGATGTGCATGCGCATGCGATCGGCCGGGATGTCCTTGATGGCGTGATTCAGCGCGTCGACGTGCACGTTGATGGTCTTGCGGAACTCATCGATGGAAAGCTTCTTGAACACGGTATGCCGTGACAGCGCCAGATCGGGGCAATCGAGTTGCAGCACGAACCCGGCATCGACGATCGCCTTGTATTCCCGCGCCATCACGTCGGCCAGCGCGAACATGTACGCCTCTTCCGAGGGGTAGTAGGCGTTGCGCAGATAGCGCGCGATCTGACCCGGCGAAGGCGAGGTCATGAACGTTTCGACCGCGCCGGCCTGCGCGGTGGCTGCCTTGGCACGATCGATATCGGCTTGCGCGGCGGGCCAGTCCTTCCAGCTCACCGCCGACGAGCACGCCGGTCGATGCTGAAACGGTGAGGCGAACTGCTTGAGGATCTGCGCCAGTTCCGGGAACTCCTCGTCGCCGGTGCCAAGCGGCGCCTGGCTCGTACCGCCGAAGCCGTTGAGGCGATCGAGCACGTGGACGGTGTAGTCGGTGCGCGCCTGCTCGCCGTCGTTGATCACGTCGATGCCGCATTCGATCTGCTTGCGCACGGCCGCTTCGATGGCGCGATCGGCCGCCGCCTTGAACGCCTTCGCTTCGCCGCTGCCTGCCTTGTCGTGGCCGGCCAGCATCAGATCGACCAGGTCTTGCGGTCGCGGCAGGCTGCCCACGTGGGTGGTCAGGATTCGTTCGGTGCTGCGTTGCATGGTCATGCTCCTGTCGATGCGCGTTTCGTCGCTTGCTTCGTTTTGACGGCTGACCGCGCATTCTGGCCGACTGCGGTGGTGATGGCGAGCCAGCCCGGCCGTGCGAGGGCAGCGGGTGAGCAACGAGCGCGTGGGCCGAATCCCGCCGCGCTCCTCCCACGCCAATCGAGGGATTAACATCGGCGGCATTCCCATTCAATCAGGTCCGTCGCGATGAAACGCAGCGAAACGAAAATTCTCACCACCCACGTCGGCAGCCTGCCCGAACTGGCACCAATCGATCGCAGCGCGCCCGACTACACCGTCAAACTGCGCACGCAAGTGGGGGCGGTGGTCGCGAAGCAGCGTGCGCTGGGGATCGATGTGGTCAACGAAGGCGAGTACACGAAGGAGGGCGATTGGCTGTCGTACGTCGAAGCGCGCTTCGGCGGGTTCGAGGCGCGCCCCCCCTCGAACGAGAAGCCGCTGATCCAGCAGGGCAAGGACCGCGAGGGATTTGCCGATTTCTATCGCTACGCCACCGAGCGCGGCACGCTGTTCTATTCGCCCGGCGAGCAGATCAAGCAGAAGCGTCCGAGCTGGGTGTGCACCGCGCCGATCACCTACACCGGCCAGGCCGCGCTCGAACGCGAGATCGCGCTGCTGCGCGAACACGCGTCGCCCGACGATGCATTCCTCACCACCACCGCACCTGCGAGCCTGGAGGTGTACCGGCGCAACGAACACTATCCGGACGAGGAGGCGTTCCTCTACGGAATCGCGGAGGCGATGAAGGTCGAGTACGAAACGATCGTGCGCGCCGGATTCATCCTGCAAGTGGACGACGCGTGGTTACCCGCGCTTTGGGATCGCATCGGCATCCAGATGGGGCTGGAGGCGTTTCGCAAGCGCTGCATGGTGCGCGTCGAGGCGCTCAATCACGCGCTTGCCGCGATCCCCGAGGATCGGGTGCGCTACCACCTGTGCTGGGGCAGCTGGCACGGTCCGCACGCCTACGATCTGGAGCTGGCGAAGATCGCCGACGTCATGCTGCGGGTAAAGGCGCAGGCCTATCTGATCGAGGGCGCGAACGCGCGACACGAGCATGAGTGGGCGGTGTGGCAAAGCGTGAAGCTGCCCAAAGGCAAGATCCTCATTCCGGGCGTGATCACGCATTCGACCGACGTGGTCGAACATCCGGAGCTGGTGGCGCAACGCATCACGCGTTACGCGGAGGTGGTCGGCAAGGAGAACGTGGTGGCCGGCGCCGATTGCGGCTTCGGCGGACGCTCGCATCCGCAGATCGCGTGGGCCAAGCTCGAGTCGCTAGGCAAGGGTGCTGCTCTTGCGAGCAAGGCGCTGTACCGCTAGTCCTTATTTGCCGCGCTTCGGCGCGGTCTGCAGCACCTCGGCCAGTTGCTTGCTCCAATGCCGGGCGAAAGACGTGGTGCCATGCCCCGTCGTCTGGTCGCTGGCCGGAATCAGGTAGGTCCGCCCGTTCTTCACGCGCTTCATCTCGCGCTCCCATACGCCCAACTCGGGTGGATTGCGTTCATCGTCGGCGGAGTTGATAGCCAGCACCGCGGCCTCGATGCGATCGAGGAACGGCGCGGGGTTGTAGTCGCGCGATGACTCCCACTGGTAGAGAAAATCGTTCGCGTCGGCGGTGAACGACGCCGTCAGCCGTTGATTCAGCAGCGCATCGGCCTTTTCGCGCGTGGGCGCGAGGCGTTGCAGCCCCTGGTTGCCTCCAAGCGTTGCCAGGCCGTAGAACACGGCCGCGAACTGCACGCTGCGCGGCTGGCTGCTGTAGTTGCCGTTGTTCCATTCCGGGTCGCGTCGGATCGAGTCGATGATCAGGCGCCGGAGCATCCAATTGCGCCCCGACATCTCGGCGGGCAGCGATGCCAGCGGAACCGCGACGTCCATGTATTGCGGATACGTGGCCGCGAACAGCCAGGTTTGCATGCCGCCCATCGAATTGCCCAGCACCAGGCGCACGCTCCGCACGCCGAGATGTTCGGTGAGCAGGCGGTAGGTCGCCTGCACCATGTCGTCGTAGTTGTAGCGCGGAAACTTCGTGCGCATACCGTCTGAGGGTTTGCTCGATTGGCCATGTCCCACCGCGTCGGGGAGGATCACGTAGTAGCGCGAGGCATCGAGAGGCTGGCCCGGGCCGAACAGTTCGCCGCCGAAGTTCGGCCCAAGCAGCGCCGCGCCCGATTGGGTGGTGCCGTGCAGGATCACGGCGGGCTCGCCGCTTGGCGCGCCGATGGTCCGGTAGTGCAAGCGCAACTCGGGGAGCGTCTCGCCGGAGCGGAAGCGGAAATCGCGGAGGGTCCAGCTACCCTCTTGCAGCGCCGGAAAGTCGGCGGCCCAGACCGGCCATAGATTCGCCACACCGAGTAGGACGGTCAATGCGGTCGCAAGCCGCATGAAGTGAATCGCTCGTGCGCTCATAGGTATCTCCGACCGGTAGGAAGTCAAGACACGATGGTACGCGACCGCTCCCGCAGTGGTTGATGAACCAACCCGACGTGACACCTCAGCGGGCAGCAAAAGACATGCGTGCATCGCTACAGAAGAACGTGTCGGTTGCGATACGCTTCGGATAGTGCGGCGGATGATCGTCGTCGTCGCAATAAGCGCCATCGTCTATCGAACGAAGAGGATTCACCAATGAGGGATCTGCCGATCCAGGTATTGCGCGCCATGCTGCTGGCGCTCCTGCTGGGAGGTGGCGCAATCGCCCAGGACACCTACCCGTCCAAACCCGTCCGCATGATCGTGCCGTACCCGCCCGGCGGCGTCGGCGACACCACCGCGCGCATGCTCACGCCGAAATGGATCGAGCAACTCGGGCAGCAGATCGTGGTGGAGAACCGCCCGGGTGCGGCGAGCAACATCGGCGTCGACGCAGTGGCGAAGGCGGCTCCGGACGGCTACACCATCGGCTTTTTCGATTCGGCGTTCGTGGTCAATCCGAGCCTGTACGCCAAGCTGCCGTTCGATCCGGTGGCGGACTTTGCGCCGGTCATGGTGGTTGCGCGCGGACCGATGGTGCTGGTGGTGAATCCGAATACGCCGGCGAACAGCGTTAACGAGCTGATCGCGATGGCCAAGGCCAAGCCCGGGGCGATGGCATACGCCTCGGCAGGCAGCGGCACCGCGATCCATCTGGCCGCGGAGCTGTTGAAGACGGCCACCGGCACGCAGATCGTGCACGTGCCCTACAAGGGCGCGGGGCCGGCGGTGCTGGGCGTGGTGGCAGGCGAAGTGCCGATGCTGTTCGGCCTGCCTGGCACGGTGCGCGGACAGATCAGCGACGGCAAGTTGCGCGCGCTGGCAATCACTGGCGAGCGCCGCTTCGCCGGCATGCCCGATGTGCCCACGTTCGCCGAGGCAGGCTTTCGCGGCGTCGATGCCAGCCTGATCCTGATTCTCGCGGCGCCCGCCAGGACGCCCAAGCCGGTCATCGACAAGCTCTACGACACGCTCCACAAGACGGTCACCTCACCCGAGGTGCGCAACCGGCTGCTCGAAGTCGCGCTCGTGGTGATCGGTGCCGATCCGCAGCAGTCGGCCAAGCTGCTGCACGATGAGCGTGAGTTGTGGGCCAGGGTGGTGAAGGCGTCGGGGGCTAGGGTGGAGTGAAATGCATGCGCCCCGCTGGCGAGGGGCCCCGTCACGTTTTGGGTGATGGGGATCGACATGGCGCATGCATTTCGAGCCGCCGACAGCGAGGTCTATGAACGGATCGGTCTATCGGAAGGCGGCCATGTGCATGGCAAACCAGGACCGATTTGCTCGCAACCTACGCTTTCGGTGCCACATCCAGCCGGGCGGCGATGCCCTCTAAGCTTGCGCTAGGCGCCGGGTAGCGCCGCAGCACCTCCGGGTCATGCCCCGGCACGATGTGCGCGGGCGAATTGGCGAGGTCGCGCAAGCGCTTCCAGCCCTGTGTCATCGCGCCCACGTCGAACACCGTTGAGTAGGGCCGGCGCGCGTCCATGTTCTCGTAGTAGTGCGCCGCATCGGAGGCCACCACCACCCAGCCGCGTTGCGTGTGCACGCGCACGACTTGCAGCCCCATCGTGTGTCCGCCGATGAGGTGCACCGACATACCCGGCGCGATCGTTTCGTCACCGTCGTGGAATTCCACCCGTCCGGCGTACACCTTGCGCACCATGCCGACGATCTCCTCCACCTCGAACGAGTGACCGAAGCAGTCGAAGCACATGTAGCGCCCGGTGGCGTAGTGCATCTCGCGATCCTGCAGATGGAAGGTAGCGGCCGGGAACAGATCGAAATTGCCGATGTGGTCGTAGTGGAGATGCGTGATGACCACGTCACGCACTTGCGCCGCATCGACGCCGAGCAGGCCGAGCGCTTCGGCCGGGCTGCGCAGCAGCTGACGCTTGCGTCGATTGGCACCGGCCGGGCTGAAACCGGTGTCGATGACGACAGTGCGATCAGCGCTGCGTGCAAGCCAGACGAAGTAGTCCATCGGCATCGGGCCATCGT
>CADEDU010000038.1 GCA_902826155.1 uncultured beta proteobacterium | reverse complement strand
TCGGCTTGTTCGCTGCGGTGGTCAATTTGCCGATCGACGAGCGAGCGGTGAAGCGGGTGGCGCGTCCAGCCTGAGGAGGTCTCGCGCGGATCGCGTCGGCGGGCATCGCGCCTGCGGCGGTAAAAGACCCGAGCTATCGAAGTGACCGGGGCGTCACGGCCCGGAGGAATCCTCCTAATGAGCTACCCGAGCGATCGAGAACCAGGTGGCCTTGACTGTCGTTCAATCCCGCCATTGAATGTAGACGTCGCCGCCACCTGCGTCCGGCACGACCAACTCGCGCGTCATCGATCGTTTGCCGCGATACGTGACGAATATTACGTAGCGCCCGGGCTTCAGCCCAATCCATAGCTCATCACCGGGCATTCCCATCTCGAGGATCGGGTCCGCGTCTCGCTCGACGCGCAGTGTCAAGTCCGCGAACGTTTCTCGCGCGCCGCTTGGGAGGTTGAGCACGACGCGCACCAGGTGACGACGGTCCGATTGACGCGGCGAGCGCTGCTCATTTGCCTGTCCTTGGTCTGCCCTCGACGCGCCAGGCGATCCACCGCGCGATGGTTCAGTCGCATCGAGAGCGCATCCGCCCATCATGAGAAGTACGGGAAGTACGACTAGGCAGCAGATCGCGGCTGCATACCGTCCACTCGGTCGTATGTCGGCGTGCTGAAACCAAGGGCTGCGATTCATTTCGGCCATCGCGACGTTACGGAGCGGTTCATTTGAGCCACCTCTCGTGCCTTCCTTGCCTCGACTGTAGTTCTGTATGAACATGATCTTCCCGATCGCGAAGCTTAGAGACCGACTCGGCCGCCGATTGTTCCGCACATGAGTCAGCGAGATGTGCGAGAGCCGCGTCCGTGCGTCCTTGGATCCAGATGAAACTCTCACTTCGCTTCATCGTTCCGCTGGTGATGTCACTGGCATTACTGGCGTATGCATTGGTACCGCTGGTCGAGCGCCTCACGTTGAGGTGGTTCGTAGGCGATCTCGACATTCGATCCCGTCTCCTGGCCAACACGATTCAGGAACCGCTCGTCGAGCTGCTGGCCACCAACGCGCGAAGCAAGATCAGTGCGATGTTCAATCGCGCGATCCAGGACGAACGCCTGTTCGCGATCGGCTATTGCGACGCCAAGCAGGGCATCGCATTCAGGAGCTCAACGTTCCCGGAGTGGTTGAAGTGCCAGCCACCAAAGGGCGTCGATCCGCAAAACCCCAACCTGGTTCAATCGCCCGAAGGGTTGCTGCACGTCGTGTTCTCACCGCTCACCAGCGACCGGGGCGAGATCGGCAAGCTCGTCCTCGTGCACGACATGAGCTTCGTCGAACGACGCAGTGCCGACACCAAGCGCTATCTTGTGATCCTGCTCGGAGTGATCGCGGGCATAGCCTCGATTCTCACTGTGGCTATCGCGCAATGGAGCTGGCGCGGATGGATCTCGGGGACGCGCGCGCTTATTCGCGGTGAGTTGCTGCTGCGGCCGATGAGCGGCTACGGGAACGCGATCGGCTCGCAACAAGACGCATTGAGTGGCAGTAAGAGCCTGCAGCCGGTGGCGGCCGATCTGCGCCGTCTCGTTCAGGAGTTGCACGCAGAACGCCACGCTCGAGACGAGAGTCAGATTTCATGGACCGCAGATAGCCTGCGCGCGGTCCTGCACAATCAGCTATCGGGCGATCAGGTTCTGGTCGTCTCCAATCGCGAACCGTACATCCACAATTTTCACGGTGCAGCCATCGAGGTGCAGCGACCTGCCAGCGGTCTGGTCACGGCAATGGAACCGGTGATGCGTGCCTGTTCGGGCACCTGGATCGCTCATGGCGGCGGCACGGCGGATCAAGCCAGTGCCGATGCGAACGGCCGTATCGCGGTGCCGCCAGGTGAGCCGGCCTACCAATTGCGTCGCGTCTGGCTGAGCAAGGAGGAGGAGGCAGGTTACTACTATGGCTTCGCCAACGAGGGCATCTGGCCCTTGTGTCACGTCGCCCACACGCGCCCCACCTTCCGTACCAGCGACTGGAAGTCCTACGAGCTGGTGAACAAACGCTTCGCCGAGGCCGTGGTGTCCGAGTCACGCTCCGAAGATCCGGTGGTGCTCGTCCAGGACTACCATTTCGCGTTGCTGCCGCGCTACATCCGGGCTCGTTTGCCCAACGCGACGATCATCACTTTCTGGCACATACCATGGCCGAATCCGGAGTCTTTCGCCATGTGCCCCTGGGGCAACGAGCTGCTCGATGGCCTGCTGGGCAGCACCATCATCGGATTCCACACCCAGTACCACTGCAACAATTTCTTCGATACGGTAGATCGCAACCTTGAGGCACGCATCGATCGGGAAATGTTCGACATTTCCTATCGAGAGGCCCTGACTGAAGTAAAGCCCTACCCGATCTCGATCGAATGGCCTTCGCAGTCTTCGCACGAGCCGAATCTGTTCGAGGAAGCGCGTACCTACGTGCAGAACGAGAATCGCATCCGCAGCGACACCATGATCGGGGTAGGCGTCGACCGGCTCGACTACACCAAGGGCGTGGTCGAGCGGTTTCTCGCTGTCGAGCGCCTACTCGAGTCAAAACCCGAATGGATCGGGCGCTTCACCTTCATCCAGATCGCTGCCCCGACCCGCACCAGCATCGACCGGTATCAGAGTTTCGAGGCGGAAGTTCGCGCCCAGGCTCATCGTATAAACACCCGATTCCGGCGCGAGGGTTATCAACCGATCGTGCTGCGCGTGGCCCACCATGAGCCGCCCGAGGTGGCGCTGTACTACCGAGCCGCGCAGCTATGCTACGTAAGCAGCCTGCACGACGGCATGAACCTGGTCGCCAAGGAATTCGTCGCGGCGCGCGCCGACGAGAGTGGTGTGCTCGTGCTCAGTCAGTTCACCGGAGCAGCGCGGGAGCTGCCCGAGGCGATCCTGGTCAACCCCTATCACCTCGATCAATGCGCAGCCGCGCTGGACTACGCGCTGCGCATGCCACGCGGCGAACAGACACAACGCATGCATCACATGCGGGCGCAGATCCGTGAGTTCAACGTGTACCGATGGGCCGGCCGCATGCTCCTGGACGCGGCGCGCGTACGTCAGCGCACTCGCGTCGGCCCGGTCGCGATTTCCATGCGGACGTAATCGATGCCCTGGGCAATTCTTCGGTGTCCGCGCTTTTGTGTGGGAGCAGGACGTGCCCAAGGACCCGTTCGCCCTCGATGATGCCTACCAGGTGCGCATTGATCACTCCGCGAAGAACTACTCCGGCGAGATGCGCATAACGAACAATTCCCGGTCTGATCAGTAACTTCCGTCGAAGTAACTGCCGAGGCGGCCCAGTCAGCGAGGGGTCCCCTTGCAGCGCCAGCCTGATCACACGCCAGCGTGGAACCAACCAGCCGGCGCGCGCTCATACGTTCCACTGGAACGCTCGGTGCCCCCGGCGGAGCGTGGTTACGCAAAGCGTGAACACGGCCGAGTAGCGGCGCTGCGCCCAACGCGAAGCGGAGGATGCATGAAGCGGTACTGGCGCGAACACGGAACCGCGCTCGCAATCGGCGTCATCGTCGCGGTCGCGTTAGCCCTCGCTCTTCTGGTTGACGCGCTGCGTAGCTAGAACACTCGACTCTCACAATCGCGCGCGCCCGCCGATGTGGTCAATCGCGTCCTTCCTGAATCGCCGTGCGAGTTCCAGGTCGCTGTAGCGTGTGTGAGCCGTGCATCGGCATGGTCTCATGGCCCGTCGATACCTGACCTACGCAGTGCGGTAACGAGGCCTGGTCACAAGCCTACGCAGCATCATTGAGCACGGTCAAACCGTCGAATCGGGCGCCATCTACCTTGCTCCATGGACCTGCCTGAGATTCGATCTGGCCGTTCTTGAGAGGCCGACATGCCCATCACACTCGAGCGCATCCTCACCACGACGGACCTGTCGCGCGCGAGCTACGCGGCGGTGCGCCGTGCCTCGCACCTGGCTAAGCTGCATAAGGCATCAGCCACTCTGTTGCACATCATCCCGCAGGGTATGCTGCACGATTTGCAGCGCTGGCTGAACGAACTCGATCTGATCAATCCGGAAAAGATTCGCAGCAACGCCCAGATGCGGCTGCGCGAATGGGTCGAGCGTATCTACCTGGAGTCTGGGGTGAGGCTCGATCCGGTCGTGCTCGAGGGAACGCCGACGCAAGAGATCGTCAAGCAAGCCAACGCGCGCAAGACCACCCTGATTGTCATCGGCGCGCACGGCGAGCATGTTCTACTCGACCTGTTTGTGGGCTCACGAGTCGCACTGCGATGTGCTGATCTGCAAAGGCAGGTCGACGTCCACGGCTCCCCGAGCGCAGTGAACCGCGATATCGCGCATCAACTATCACCATCAATCAACGAGGATCACGCTCGATGGGCAACACTCGGCTTCTCGTACCCTACGATGGCTCAGTCAATGCTGGGCATGCGCTGGATCTTGCGATCAGCACGCTCAAGATGGAGGCGAATGCAGATCTCCAGCTGATCAATGTGCAAGAGCCGATCGCAGCGCGCGAGACCATGTTTCGTGGCACCTATGCGGATCTCAAGGAGATTCAAGCCGAACGCGAGCGGACCGGCAGAGAGATCCTGCGCGCCGCAGAGGACAGGCTGCATGACGCCGCGGTGCAATGGGCGGCGCACGTGCACATCGGGGAGGCGCCGCGCGTCATCGCCGAGCATTTCGCCAAGTTCCACTGTACCGAAGTGATGATGGGTACGCGGGGCATGGGCCTGACTGGCAACCTGGTGCTGGGTTCGGTCGCCTCGAGAACGATCCACCTGGTCGATGCGCCGATTACGCTCGTCAAGGGACCTTGCGCAACCGGCGCAGCTGTCAGACGCCTGCTTATCGCCATCGACGGCTCACCGGGCTCGAGGCGCGCTGCCGAGTATGCAATCGGGCTGATGAAGCGGCGCGGGCCGCTCGAGTTGACCGCGTTGAATGTTCAGCCGCCGATCGAGTCCGGCGGCGTTCGCCGGTTCATCAGCAGCGAAACGATCGATGCCTTCCATCAGGCTGAAGGCACGGCCGCCCTGGCGGATGTTGAGACGCTGTTGCAGCAAGCCGGATGCCGATTCGAGTCTCTCATCCATGTCGGACACGCTGCGCAGGTCATCGCCGACGCAGCGCAAGCGCGGGGATGCGATGCGATTGTCATGGGTACGCGCGGCATGAGCGCCTTCGGCAGCTGGGCGCTGGGTTCGATCGCGACCAAGGTCATCCACCTCGCCACGGTGCCGGTCACGCTGGTGAAGTGACCGCCATGGACGTGCAACGATGACTACGGAATCGAGTCGCGAGCAATGGGGCAGTCAGACAGGCTTCGTGCTCGCCACGCTCGGCAGTGCCGTCGGGCTGGGCAATATCTGGAGGTTCTCCTACGTTGTCGGCGAGAACGGGGGCGGAGCATTTCTGCTCGTCTACCTGTTGAGCGTGATCTTGGTGGGACTGCCGATGATGCTGGCCGAGTTTGCTCTGGGCGGGCACGGCAAGACCGACATCGTTGCGGCCTTCAACCATCCACGCGCAGCCGGGGTTTGGCGAGGCGTCGGTCGGTTGATGGCGCTTGCCGCGTTTCTCATCCTGTCGTACTACGCCGTGATCGCCGGATGGACCTTGAAGTACTTCGTGGGATACATGCTGGGGTTCTCCGCGGAAGTTCCGATGGAGGAGATCGAATCCGCGTTCACTAGATTCACCGCCAGCGTCTTCGAACCGATCGTCTGGTTCGCGCTGTTCATGCTGGGCACGATCACGCTCGTCGCAGCGGGCGTGCAACGTGGCATCGAGGCAGCAAGCCGGGTGCTCATGCCGCTGCTGGCCGTGATCGTGCTTGTGCTCGCCGGTTACGGCCTGTCGATGCCTGGCGCATCGCAGGCGATCAAGTTTCTATTCGCACCGGAGTGGACGCGGTTGACGGATCCGAACCTCTACTTGGCAGCGCTTGGGCAGGCATTGTTCTCGCTCGGCGTCGGGGTGGGGGTGCTGGCGACCTACGCCACCTACGTTCCGCGTCAGCTCTCGCTGCCGCGCGCCGCAGCCGCGGCTGCCTTGGGCGACACATTGTTCGCGCTGGCAGCGGGGCTGGTGATCTTTCCTGTGGTGTTTGCCTTCGCACTCGACCCCGCGCACGGGCCGGCGCTCGCCTTCGTGACGCTACCCAAAGTATTTGCGCAAATGCCCGGCGGACAGTGGTTCGCGGCGGCTTTCTTCTTTCTGCTGGCGATGGCCGCACTGACTTCGGCGGTCGCGCTGCTGGAGGTGCCCGTCGCCTATCTCATGCGCCGCTACCGGTTGCGACGTTCGCGCGCGGCGATCGGAACCGGCTGCGCCGCGCTCCTGGTCGGCATTCCTTCAGCCCTTGGATCAAGCGCGTGGAGCGAAGTTCGACTGCTGGGTCGCCCGATCCTCAGCGCCATCGATCACATCGCCGCCGAATTGCTGCTGCCGATCGGCGCGCTGCTCACCGCGGTGTTCGTGGGCTGGGTCTGGAGCCAAAGCGAAGCCGGTACCAACGCAAGAATCTCCTCGCCACGCGTCGCTGCACTGTGGAGAGCATCGGTACGCTGGCTGGCGCCGAGCGCAATGCTGATCGTCCTGGGTGTCCTCATTCTGCAGTAACCAGCTTCGACCACAGGATGCTGGTGCGGAACTCCGGTCTGACGCAGCACCTTGTCGATGCCGCATGGCACGCATCCCATCGAGAGGCCGCATGAAACGGAACGCCGCCTTCTCCGTAACGCACACCACGTACCCGTCTTGGTCGGCGCGGCTGTTTACCGTGGAGGGTCGCGCTACCGGGTAATTGAGCGACCGACGTCGACGGGCATCTTAGCGTGCTCATTTGCGTAGACTGTTCAGTCATCAATCGGATAGGTCGATCGAGACACCCGTCGCCGCGCTTGACGGGCACGGATCCTGTGGGGTCAATTCCTGCCATGCTCAAGCGAACCCATCACCTCTGGCGCAGCGCCGCTGCCGTCCCCGGAGTCCTCGCCCCCAGGCCTAGCCCACCGCTAATCGCAGTTGGCCTCATCTGCGCGTACCTGCTGCTTGATTGGATAAGCTTCATCCATCCTTGGCAGCATTTCAACGTCACGCCTTGGAGTCCACAATCGGCGATTGCCGTTTATGGGCTATTTGCGCTCGGTCTTCGATGGACACCCGCCGTGGCGTTGGCCGTGTTCGCAGCCGAGATTCTCGTCCGCCAGACTGAGCCCCTCTCGCTCACCGCGTTGCTGCTTACCGCGATTTTGACCACCGGCTATGGACTCATCGTGCTCTTGCTGCGCGGGCCGCTCTCGGTCGATCCGAAGCTCGCAACACAGCGTGACCTATTTCGACTGAGCGGAGCGATCGCGCTGGGTAGCGCGGCAACAGGATCCGTCTACGTATCTGCATTGGCCCTTCTCGGGCTGATCGACTCGGCCCAGATCGCTACCGCCATCGTGCGGTTCTGGATCGGCGAAGTCGTGGGAATGGCCGTAACGCTTCCGTTGCTGTTCAGCATCACTGAAGTCGCTCTGCGACAACGCTTGATGGGCAAGCTCGGCCGCCGCGAGACGCTCGCCCAGGCCACGGTCATGGGGCTCGTGCTGTGGTTCGTGTTCGGTCCCGGCACCGCCGATCAATTCAAATACTTCTATGTGCTGTTCCTACCGCTCGTGTGGGTCGCGGCACGCGATGGGCTCGCCGGGGCGATCTGGGCGAACGCGCTCATCCAGTGCAGCGTCATTCTTACCGTGCAGGTCGGTGGCCAGACTGCGCTCTCGACGTTCGAGCTGCAAGCTCTACTGATTGCGCTGGTATTGACGGGGCTGTTCCTAGGCGTGACGGTAGACGAGCGTGAAAGCGTGGCGGAGAACTTGCGGCACGCGCGACATCTTGCCACCGCGGGTGAAATCGCCGGCGGCCTCGCGCATGAGCTGCATCAACCGCTCACCGCGCTAACGAGCTACGCCAAGGTCGTCTCTCTGATCTCCGATCGACCGGGCGACCAGCGGCCCGCGCTGCAAGCCGTGCTCGAAAAGATTCGGGACGAAGTCAATCGCGCCTCGGAAGTCTTGCACCGATTGCGGGATTTCTTTCGCACCGGGGCCCTGCGGCTCGAGCCGGCAGATCTATCGATACTTGTGCGCGATGTGTTGACCAAGATCGAATCGAGCGGCGCGACGCGCGGCATCGAGGTCAGCTTGACGAGCGCAGGTGACAGCGGCGAGCTTCTCCTGGACCGCACGCAGATGTCGATCGTGTTGCGCAATTTAATCAGCAACGCAATCGAGGCCGTCTGTGCCGCGAACGCGTCGGCGAAGCGAGTCGACGTCGAAATCAGCGGAGTCGATCCTGCCCAAATGCTGATCACGGTGAGAGATACCGGTACCGGGCTCACCCACGAGCGTGCTGCCGCGCTGTTCGAACCCTTGGCAACGACCAAACCGAGCGGGATGGGCCTGGGCTTGGTCATCAGCAAATCCATCGTGCATGCGCACGGCGGAGAACTATGGGCTGAACCAGGGGCTTCGGGCGTGTTCAAGGTGCGCCTGCCGCGCGCAGCCCCTCCCTAGAGATTCTCGCGAATCACCTGGCCGCGACACGTCCTCAAAACGCGCTGCGTCTCTGCGTGCCGCTCGGGGCGGAACCGGCACCTCGCCGCATGTGCTTGCGCCGCGTTTCATCGCCGAAGTAGGCGAACAATCCGACCGCTGCCACGATGAATGGCACACACATCAGAAAGATGAATGCGGGCTCCAGCGTATCAAACCATTGGCGCAATTCCAGCCACATCCGAAGCGGATCCTCTAGGAGACGGCACACGACGCCGCCGCCGCAGCCTACCGGTATCGCTCGTTGGAGAAAATACAGGGCTTCCCTTACAGGGAATCGTGCGCCTGCCACGCATGAATGATGCGGACCAAAATGTCAGCCAGTGCGCGTTAGGCTGAGCACTCGTTGCACCAGCTCAGGAATGCGCTTCACGCCCATCTTGTTCATCATTCGCGCTTTGTAGATCTCCACGGTACGGGGACTGAGATCCAATGTGGCGGCAATCTCTCGGTTGTGCTGTCCCGCCACGACGCGATCCAACACCTCGCGCTCGCGCTCGGACAGACTCTTGATGCATTGCTTTATCGACTCTCGCTCAGAGGTCTCCGTTCGAAATCGTCTGTCGCGCTCGAGGGCGTCCCGCACTGCCGAGACGAGCACCTGGTCGTCGACAGGTTTCTCGATGAAGTCGACCGCGCCCGCCTTCAGACTCGCGCGCACCGAAGCAACATCCCCATGGGCCGTAACGATGATGACAGGCAGGCCCAGCCCCCGCTCGACGAGCGTGGACTGAAGCTCCAGCCCGCTCATTCCAGGCATGCTCAGGTCGAGCACGATGCACCCCGGCTGACCGTCGCGATAGCGTGCGAGGAACTGATCCGCCGAGGCAAAACACTCCACGCTGAAGCCGCTCAGCTCTAGAAGCATCGAAAACGCGTCACGCACGCCCGGATCGTCATCGACGACGAAGACCGTCGATTCACTGCGCGCAATGGCTTCGTTGGCCGGAGCAGGTTCTTTCATTGGATGGAATTACGCCAGGACTCGATCGAGCACAAAGTTGATTCTAGTACCTCACTGCGTGGACGCATCAGTTGCGTCCGATCAAACGGTAAGCAGCGTTCGTGAGAGCGCCGTAAGTTGTTTCACGTAAGGGCTTTACATACAAAGCCATCCCCGCGATTTTCACCTTCGAATCAGTTGGCACGCTTATCGAACTCAAGTAACGTAACAGCGGTTTGAGTTCTTGCGGCGCACCGGACCTCGCAACCAAAATTGCGCGCGCAGAGTACGAGAGTTCCCCTCGAGTCGCCGCCTTCCTGCTAACGACATCGAGTCGCGCCATCGCAATTGGACTAGCGATGGGCGGCGTGCGACTCGTCATATTTGATGAACCTGCTCGTCGCGGTCCTCTCGCCGCTGCTACTCGGAACGACCTTCGCGTTGCTGGGCGCACGCATCGGCCGTTCGGCGAGCGCATGGCTGACCGCTCTAGTGACCGCATTGCCGCTCGCGGCGATCCTGAGCTGTGCGCCGGCGGTCACATCGGGCGGGGTCATCGCGCTACGGCTGCCTTGGATCGACGTGATGGGATTATCGATCGCATTGCGCTTGGACGGCCTTGCCTTGATGTTCGGCGTGCTGATTCCGGCGGTCGGGCTGCTGATCATCCTGTATGCGCGGTACTACCTCTCCGATGCCGATCCAATCGGGAAGTTCTATGCCTACTTGATGTTCTTCATGGCAGCGATGCTCGGGATCGTCCTCGCGGACAACCTGCTGCTGCTCGCGATCTTCTGGGAGCTCACCAGCCTCGCGTCGTTCCTACTCATCGGGTACTGGCACAGGCACGCCGAAGCACGGCGCTCGGCGCGGCTCGCGCTCGTCGTGACCGGCGGTGGCGGCCTGGCGATGCTCGCCGGGTTTGTGCTCCTGGGCAACATGGCGGGCACGTTCGAGATCGGAGCGCTGCTCGCAGAACGTGAACGGGTCCAAGCTGATCCGCGCTATCCGGTTGCGCTGCTTCTGATTCTGTTCGGCGCCTTCACCAAATCGGCGCAGTTTCCGTTTCACTTCTGGCTGCCCGCGGCGATGGCCGCACCCACCCCGGTATCGGCCTACCTGCATTCGGCAACGATGGTCAAGGCCGGGATCTTCTTGGTCGCGAGGCTGTACCCCGTGCTTGGCGGCACCGATCTGTTCAGCATCGTGGTCGCCTGCACCGGGCTGGCGACAATGGTATTTGCCGCTTTCGTCGCGATGTTCAAGCACGATCTCAAGGGGCTGCTCGCCTACTCGACGGTGAGCCATCTGGGCATCGTGATGTTTCTGCTCGGACTGCAATCGCCACTATCCGCAGTGGCTGCCGTGTTCCACATCCTGAATCACGCGATCTTCAAGGCGTCGCTCTTCATGGCCGCCGGCATCATCGATCACGAAGCGGGCAGCCGCGACATGCGCGAGCTCGCCGGCCTGTGGAAGACCATGCCCTATACCGCTACCTTGGCAATGGTGTCCGCGGCTGCCATGGCCGGCGTCCCCCTCTTCAACGGATTCCTATCCAAGGAGATGTTCTTCGCCGAAGCGCTCGCCACGCGCGAGCTCGGTACGTTCAGCCAGTTCGTGCCGTACCTGGTTCTCGTCGGGGGGACCTGCAGCGTTGCCTATTCGCTGCGGTTCATTCACGACGTGTTCTTCCACGGCGAGCCGCGCGGCGCGGCTCGCCCAGGACACGAGCCGCCGCGCTTCATGAAGCTTCCGGTCGAGGTGCTTGTTCTGCTGTGCATCGTCGTGGGGCTCCTGCCAGCGGCGGCGGTGGGGCCGATCGTGAACGTGGCTGCGACTGCGGTCTACGGCGCGCCATTACCCGATTTCACGCTGGCGCTTTGGCACGGCTTCAACTGGCCCCTGGCGATGAGTGTTGTTGCCATTCTCGCCGGCATCGCGGTCTATCTGTTTCTCCAGCGCGTCTATGTGTTGCATCGTCACGAAGCCGTGCCCATCACGGCGCGCAGCGGGCACGACGTGTTCCTGGAGATGCTCATCGTGACCTCGCGTCGCATCACCAATCGGCTGCAGAGTAATTCGCTGCAATCGTATCTTGCCGTCCTCATCGGGTTCGCGATCCTCGCCGCCGCCACACCCTTTCTCGCGGGCGGCCTCCACTTGGGCAATGCACCGACGCTCGAGGCCAACCCGGTCGCTGTTCTGGTGTGGATCGCGGTCGTCGCAGCGGCTGTCATCTGCACGGTGCGTCACCGCGATCGGTTGTTCGCCACGATCCTGGTGGCCGTGGTGGGCCTTGGTGCTTCACTTGCCTTCGTGGCTTTCTCCGCGCCGGATCTCGCGTTGACGCAGCTTTCGGTCGAGGTCGTCTCGACAGTGCTCCTGCTGATGGGACTCGCGCTGTTGCCGCGCGAAACCCCGATCGAATCCCCGCCTGCTCGGCGCCTGGGACATGCGGCGCTGGCTACGATCGCCGGCGCCGGCTTGTCGATCCTGGTGTATGCCGTACTCACACGCCCACACGAGTCGATCGCCGGATATTTCCTGTCGCGCAGCGTGCCAGACGGCGGCGGGGCCAATGTCGTCAACGTCATCCTCGTCGACTTCCGTGGATTCGATACGCTGGGCGAGATCACGGTACTCGGCATCGCCGCGCTCGGCGTGGCTGCGATGCTTGACGGTGTGCGCCTCGCGAGCGCGGACCCGGCCAACTCTGCCGCCTCGGTCGAGTGTTTCCCATTGATGCTTCGGGTCGTGAGCCGCTGGCTGCTGCCCCTTGCGCTGGCGGTATCGGCTTACATTTTCTTTCGCGGACACAACGCGCCGGGCGGCGGCTTTATCGCAGGTCTGGTCACCGCCACCGCGCTGGTGATGCAATTCATCGCCCGCGGGCTGGTCGATACCGAGCAGCGCATGGCGATTCGATTCGATCGGACCATCGGCGCGGGATTGGGGATCGCTTGCCTGACCGGCATCGGGAGTTTCTGGTTCGGCGCGCCTTTCCTTACCAGCACGCACGGCCATCCGCGTATTCCACTCCTGGGCGAAGTGCCGCTCGCTTCGGCCGCCCTGTTCGATCTCGGCGTCTACGTGACCGTTGTGGGCGCCACCTTGCTCACGCTCGTCGTACTTGGGCGCACCGGGCCGTCGTACGACGCGAGCACAGGCCGCTGATGGAACTCCTCGTCGCCAGCGCGATCGGCATCGTCTTTGGATGCGGGGTGTATTTGCTGCTGCGCGCCCGTACCTACCCGGTGATCCTCGGACTGTCCCTCATCTCCTATGCAGTAAACGTCTTCATCTTCGTCATGGGACGGCTCGCCACCAGCGCACCGCCGCTCGTCTCCACGAGCGCCGAGCGCTACACCGATCCGTTGCCGCAGGCGTTGGTCCTCACCGCAATCGTGATCGGCTTCGGCATGACCGGATTCGCAATTGAGCTGGCCATCCGCGCGCGTCACGACACCGGCTCCGATCATGTGGACGGCGCCGAGCCACGAGAAGTCCCTCGCCCATGAATCAGCTTGCCGTCCTGCCGGTCGTCGTGCCATTGCTCGCCGCAGCGGTGCTCGCCATCGTCGGCGACGAGCGGCGTGGACTCGTTCGTGTGCTGGGATTGGGAAGCGCGGCGTTGCAGTGGCTGCTCGCACTCGTTCTGTTGACCAGCGCGCTGGACGATGCACCTCGGATCTACGAGCTCGGGGACTGGCCCGCACCGTACGGGATCGTCCTGGTGCTCGATCGGCTCTCCGCTCTGATGCTTCTGCTCACCGCAACTGTCTCTGGCGCCGCCCTGCTGTACGCGACATCGGAATGGGAGCGGCGTGGCCGCCACTTTCACACCTTCTGGCAATTGCAGTTGATGGGGTTGAACGGCGCGTTTCTCACCGGAGATTTGTTTAATCTGTTCGTGTTCTTCGAGGTGCTTCTGGCCGCCTCTTACTGTCTGCTCCTGCACGGCCAAGGGCCGGCACGTGCGCGAGCAGCCTTTCACTACGTGGTGATCAACCTGACTGCGTCGGCCATCTTTCTCATCGCGGTAAGCCTGCTCTACAGCGTGACCGGCACGCTCAACCTCGCCCATCTGTCTGCAAGGATCGCCGCGCTCGGCGGAACGGAGGCCGCCATCGCAGGTTCCGCTGGACTCATGCTGCTCGTAGTGTTCGCCGTGAAAGCCGCGCTGTTTCCATTTTATTTCTGGCTCCCCGCGAGCTATCCCGCCGCCGCCGCTCCGGTCGCATGCCTTTTCGCCATCATGACCAAAGTTGGCGTGTACGCGATCATCCGCGTGTATCCGTTGCTGTACGGTCAGGATGCGGGCCCTAACGCCGCCCTGGCCACGCCCTGGCTGTTCGCGATGGCGATCGCGACTGTGCTCTTCGGTGCGCTCGGGGCGCTTCGCGCCGACACGCTGCGCGGGCTGGCCGCCTATCTCACCATTCTCTCCCTGGGCACTTTGTTCATCGTCGCCGCCCAGGGCACCGTGGTGAGCCTGACCGCCGCGACCTACTATCTCGTGCACAGCACGGCGGCGACAGCCGCGCTGTTCCTGATCGCCGAAGTGGTCAGCCGAGAGCGCGGCGAAACCGCGGACCGATTGATTCCAGGCCCCTCTCTGCGCCACCCGTTCCTAATCGGATTCGCGCTGGCGCTCGCTGCCGGCGCCGCCGTGGGCTTGCCGCCCACCTCAGGCTTCATCGGCAAAGTCCTGGTACTGCAAGCGGTCGCCGACGGCGAGTTCTTCTGGATGCCTTGGCTCGCCGTCCTGGTGGCGAGCTTCGTCGCACTGGTCGCAGTCTCGCGCAGCTACAGCGTGTTGCTATGGAATACGTTCGAGCAGCGTTCGGAACGATCGACCATCGGCGCGGCTCGCGTCGCATCGGTCGGCGTACTGCTCGCGCTGCTCGGCGCGCTAATCGTGGGCGCTGGACCGCTGCTGCAGTTCAGCGAGCGCACCGCTCAACAGGTGATCGACCGGCACGCTTACACGCGCTCGGTGCTCGATCCGCGCGCGATTGGGAATGACACGCTGGAGTCGATGCCATTCATCCCCGGGCACAGGCAATAGGGGGCATTCGACCATGAAGCGCATCTTCCCTTTCCCGCTGTTGTCTATGGTGATCACGCTCACGTGGATCGTGCTCACCCGCGAGATCTCGGCATTGAGCGTGGTCGCCGGCGTGCTCTTAGGAGTAATCATCCCGCTTCCCTTGCGCCGGCTGTTCGATGCCGGCGAGGGCATTCATGCGCCGGGACTCATCGTCAAACTCACTGCGATCGTAATCTGGGACATCATTATCTCGAATATCACCGTGGCGCGCCTGGTGCTCGGTCGTATGGAGCGGCTACGACCTGCGTTCTTGGAGATTCCGTTGGATGCCGCGCATCCTTATGCCGCGAATCTGCTGGCCAGCATCATCACGATGACGCCGGGCACCGTATCGGCGGTGCTCGATCTCAACCGCAGACGCTTGCTCGTGCATGCGCTCGATTGCGCCGATCCGGCGGCGCTCATCGCCCAGATCAAGTCACGCTATGAGCGTCCACTCAAGGAGATCTTTCGATGCTAGCCACCGCTATCGCCCTCGCGTTCGTGGCAATTGGCGTTTCGATCGCGTTCACGTTGGGCCGGCTGCTCATCGGCCCAAGCATCCCCGATCGGGTCCTTGCGCTCGATACGCTGTACATCAACGTTGTTGCGCTCCTCATATTGTTGGGAATCGATGGCAGCGGCACGGCGTATTTCGAGGCAGCGCTATTGATTTCGCTGATCGGTTTCCTGAGCACCGTGGCGCTAGCACGTTACGCGCTGCGCGGATCCGTGGTCGAGTGACGAGCGATGATGACGGAAGCCCTGACCGCCATCTTTCTCGTTGCCGGGAGTTTTTTCCTGCTAGTGGGCGCACTGGGCCTGCTGCGACTGCCCGATGTGTTCATGCGGCTGCACGCACCAACCAAGGCGTCGACCCTGGGCGTCGGGGGATTCTTGATTGCCTCGATCCTTGCCTCGTTCGCCCGTGAAACCCCTGGCATGCACGAGCTGCTCATCACGGTGTTCGTCTTCGTGACCGCGCCGGTGTCGGCCAACATGTTGGCGATGGCGGCGTTGCACTTGGAGCTGCCCTACCGTGGGCAGGATCGCGATAAACGGCTCACGGAATAGCAGCCCGCCGGGCTGATGGACTTATTGCCGGCTGGCACCGGCACGCCTGCGCGCGTTGCCGGCGGCCGTCGCGATGATGATCGTGAGTAGCCCTGTGAACACCAAGTTGGCGCTCGCCATCCGATGCTGTGAAAAGCCGAGTACAAACGGCGCGAAAGCGAGCCAGAGACCCACTGCAAAAAGGATCCATTCATCCCAGACAGTGGGCCACCGCACATCGAAAGCCGCGACGAACGCGATCGCCGCGCCGCCGATCACCGCGTTCCATCGAATAAGGTCGCTCATCTGTGTGCCTTCCAGCAGCGATGGCGACAGCGCGAGCCAGATGCCCAGGAGGATCAACAGCAAATCGTACCAGCGCCGACGGAGCACAGGGTCTATTGGTCCCTTAAGCGATTGGTATTCGGGGAACGCCTGGCGATCATTGGCACAGAGTTGCCATGGGTCAAGTCAGGAACTCCCCTACGCGTACTCAAGTCGCGCCTTGGACGCCATCCACCCGCGCTTGCCTTGAGCGCCGTCAAGCAGGTGCGGCCGGCGTGTTTGAAGATACCTTTCGCGCGGGGGCAATTACTGGCGGGACCTGTGGCGCACAGATTCGCGATAGAAGCGCACGCGATCGGGGGCGTTGGCACCCCCGGTGATTACGAAACTCATCGCCTGATCGAAGGTCCAGTCAGTCGGGACAATCTTATCCAGCGGTACGATCTCGATGTACCCGGAGGTCGGATTGGGCGAAGTTGGCACGTACACCACAGCCAGTTGTTCGCCAGTGGATTCATCGGTCATTACCCGCGTGACGAACCCAACCGCTTTCATCTCGGGCGAAGGGAAATTGATGAGCACGATTCGCTCGACTCCGGCGGGCTGTTCTTTGACGACCGCGAGAAAGCGCTTCACGCCGCCATAGATCGCCGCTACGAGCGGGATTTGCTGCAGCAACGCCTCGAATAAAGCGATCAGGCGTTGGCCGACGACTTTCGTGGCGATCCAACCCAACGCTCCCAGGACGAGCAGGGTGAACAGGACGGCGAGCAACGACTGAAACCATGACTCGAGCAGGAAGTCAGAGAGCTCAGGCGTCCACGAGCGCAGCGCTCGCGCCAGTGCGATGACCCATGGCGCCCCGGCTTTGGAGAGCTGCGAAAACACGAAATCGAACACTAGCCAAGTGATCCACAACGGCGCTGCGGTGAGGACTCCGACGAGCAGGTAACGCTGCAAGCGTCTCAGTTGGGGGCGGGTGCGCATCTTTGACTTCCGGAGATTCGAGAGACGAGGCAGCTTGATGAGCGCTACCTTGCAAGCGCTTGAGTCCAGCAATGCCCAACGCTGGCACGCATTGTCGGCCGAGAACGCACTCGAGCACTACGCTTCGAGCCGCCAGGGCCTATCAAGCGACGAAGCGCAGCGACGCTTGTCTCGTCACGGGCGCAATCGTCTGCCGGCACCGCCGCGACGCAGCGCGTTCCTCCGGCTGCTGCTTCAGTTCCACAACGTGCTGATCTACATACTAGTTGTCGCCGCCGGCGTGACGGCCGTGCTTGGCCACTACCTCGACAGCGCAGTGATTCTGAGTGTGGTCTTGGTGAATGCGTTGATCGGGTTCGTTCAGGAAGGCAAGGCCGAAACGGCGCTCGAGTCGATTCGCCGGATGCTGTCGCTGTCGGCCATGGTCTTGCGAAACGGCCAGCGTGTAGAGCTTGAGGCGGAAGAGCTGGTACCGGGCGATATCGTGATCATCGGATCGGGCGACAAAGTGCCCGCCGATCTGCGTCTTCTTGCAGTTCGCAACCTGCGCATCGATGAGGCAGCGCTGACCGGGGAATCGGTGCCGACGGAGAAGTCTGTGGGACCCGTCGCGCCGGACGTGCCCCTTGGCGACCGTGCGTGCATGGCGTATTCGGGAACCGTAGTCACGTTCGGCCAGGGCACAGGCGTCGTCGTCGCGACGGCCAGCGCAACCGAGATCGGGCGAATCAGTCATCTGCTCGCGCAGGTCGAGGAACTGACCACACCGCTGTTGCGGCAGATGGCTGGATTCGGTCGGTGGCTCTCGGCGGCGATCGTGCTGCTTGCCGCGGCAGTCTTCGCATTCGGGTACTGGGTCAAGGGCTACAGCGCGAGTGACATGTTTCTCGCCGCAATTGGCCTGGCCGTTGCCGCGATTCCAGAAGGTCTGCCGGCGATCATGACCATCACGCTCGCCATCGGCGTGCAACGCATGGCGCAGCGCAACGCAATCATTCGGCGCTTGCCTGCCGTCGAGACACTGGGTTCGGTCACCACGATCTGCTCGGACAAGACCGGCACGCTTACGCGGAACGAAATGACCGTGACGCGGATCGCGATGGCAGACGCAGCCGTCGAGGTGGGTGGCGTGGGTTATGCCCCGCACGGTGGACTCACCAGCGCGGGCCGCGAGATCACGATCGAGGCGCTTCCCGCGCTGCGAGCGCTGCTACGCGGGGCAGCACTTTGCAACGACGCACGGTTACGACAGCACGAAGATCGGTGGGAAATCGAAGGCGATCCCACCGAGGGTGCGTTAATCACGCTCGCCATGAAAGCCGGGCTGGAACCCGGGCTGGAGGCCGAACGGTTCCCGCGCACCGACGTGATCCCGTTTGAATCCGAGCATCGGTTCATGGCGACGCTGCACCACGATCACGCCGGTCACGGCCGGATCTTCGTCAAAGGCGCACCTGAACGGGTATTGGAGATGTGCACGAGTGAGCTGCGCGCCGACGAAGAGCTCCCCATCGAACGCAATGCATGGGAGTCGCGCATGCACGACATGGCAAACGACGGGCTACGTCTGCTCGCCGTCGCCGCCAAGCCTTGCGTGGGCGACAAGCGCGAGCTGGCATTGCGCGACGTCGACCATGGACTCACCCTGCTTGGCGTACTCGGCATCATCGATCCGCCGCGTGCCGAGGCCATCGCATCGGTCCGAGACTGTTACAACGCCGGCATTCGCGTCACCATGATCACGGGCGATCATCTGGTGACCGCACGCGCGATCGCCGCGCAGCTCGGCTTGCGCGCTCAACATGCCATGGGCGGCCCGCAGATTGACGAGCTCGATGTGTCGGCGCTGTCCGCGGCGGTTCGCGACGTATCGGTGTTCGCCCGCGCGAGCCCTGAGCACAAGCTCAAGCTCGTCCAGGCGCTGCAGGCCAACGGGGAAGTCGTCGCCATGACCGGCGACGGCGTCAACGATGCTCCGGCGCTCAAGCGCGCCGATGTCGGTGTGGCCATGGGCCGGAAGGGCACGGAGGCAGCCAAGGAGGCGGCCGAGATGGTGCTGGCCGACGACAATTTCACCTCGATCGCCCACGCCGTCGAAGAGGGCCGCACGGTCTACGACAACCTGAAAAAGGCGATCCTGTTCATCCTGCCCACCAACGGCGGGGAGGCCGGCGTCATCATTGTCGCCATCGCCCTTGGCCTCACCCTGCCGATCACCGCGGTGCAGATTCTTTGGGTGAACATGGTCACTTCGGTGACCCTTGCGCTCGCAGTGGCGTTCGAGCCGCCCGAGTCCGATGTGATGCGGCGACGGCCGCGCAATCCGCGCGATCCGATCCTCTCACGCTTCCTCGTGTGGCGGATCGCATTCGTGTCGGTGCTGCTTGCATCCGGAACATTGGGGCTATTCCTGTTCGAACTGCAACGCGGCGAGTCGCTCGAAGCTGCGCGCACGGGTGCGGTGAATGCGCTGGTCATCGGCGAGCTCTTCTATCTATTCAACAGTCGCTTCCTCTTCGCACCGGTGTTCAATCGGCGCGGGATGACCGGCAACCGTGCCATCTGGATCGCTGTGGGAATACTCATCGTCCTGCAGATCGCGTTCACGCACGTGCCCTCAATGCAAGTACTGTTCGGATCCACCCACCTTGACCTCGACTCGTGGCTGCTCGCTATCAGCGTGGGTATCGGCGTTTGCGCGCTCGTTGAACTCGAGAAGGCGATGGCACGCAGATGGAACCACGCAAGCGCTTCGCGCTTGATGTGAAACGCTTGCGGTTCCCAGCCCGCTTCGGTGATGCCGAGTTGGCGTGGCAGCGCCCGATCGGGTCCTTACCCCGTTCGTGGAGGCAGCCGAGTTCGCGGCGAGCGCATTGCACCAGGCGAGTGATGCGCCGAGCCCGCTGAAGTAGGGACGCCTCTCGTGCGGCCCCGGCGCGCATCAGGGGGAATCGATCAGCGCCGCTCGGACGCTTCGAGCGAGCGGCAAGGCCCCAGCACCGTCATGACGACAATTGCGCGTCGCAGGTCTCGCCTATTGCCGAGCAGCGCGCGCGCCGCGGTGTGTCGATGACCCTGCGTCGCCGTCGTGGGAGCGGGCTCGACCGGCCAGGTCCGATCGATCGCGGCCTCGGCACGTGGCACATGCGCGGGGCGCCGCTGCGTGCGGCCGAAGCCCTCCGCCGGCGGCGCGGTGGGCGGCGGAGCATCTTGCCGCAAGACGACGCCCTCCTCTTCGGGCACGCCGGGCGCGCCTTGCTGCGCCGAGCGCGCACGCCGCCGTGCGATGAGCTGCGTCAGAAGGTTGAACAGGACGAAGGCCACCACCAGGACAATGTAGAGCAACTCGGTGGGAAAGCGATCCATGAAGCGGTCTCCTACTTACGCGTCACCCCGGGCGCTCCCGTTGGAGGCTCATCCCCCAGTGCAATCGCATCGCGCATGCCGGTATCGGCTTGAACGTTTTTCATGCGGTAGTAGTCCATGACGCCGAGGTTGCCTTCTCGGAACGCTTCGGCCATCGCACGCGGCACCTCGGCTTCGGCCTCGACCACGCGAGCCCGCATCTCCTGCTCCAAAGCCACCGCCATCGCGCGGCGCTCCTCGGCTTTGGCTTGCGCGATCTGCTTGTCGGCGTTGGCCTGATCGATCTGCAGCTTGGCTCCGATGTTCTCGCCAACGTCGACGTCGGCGATGTCGATCGACAAGATCTCGTACGCGGTGCCGGCATCGAGCCCCTTGCCGAGAATGTGCTTGGAGATGTGATCGGGGTTCTCGAGCACGTCTTTGTGCGTCTGCGCCGAGCCGATCGTGCTCACCATCCCCTCACCCACCCGCGCGATGATCGTCTCTTCGCCGGCGCCCCCCACGAGCCGGTCGATGTTGGTGCGTACGGTCACGCGCGAGACCGCGATGAGCTGAATGCCGTCCTTGGCGACTGCAGCGATGCGCGGCGTCTCGATCACTTTGGGCAGCACCGACATCTTCACCGCCTCGAGCACATCGCGCCCGGCCAGATCGATTGCCGCCGCGCGCTTGAACGGCAGCGGAATATTGGCTTTGTCGGCCGAGATCATCGCGTTGACGACCCGCACGACGTTGCCGCCAGCGAGATAGTGCGCTTCGAGGTCGTTGATCGAAAGGTCCAGACCTGCCTTCACCGAGCTGATGCGCGCGGTGACGACGGTCGAGGGCGGCACGCGCCGCAGCCGCATGCCAATCAGCGTCAGCAGCCCGACGTAGGCGCCGGAGGCCCATGCGGCGATCCAGAGCGGCAACGGCACGAGATACAGCACCAGCAGTAGTGCCGCGACGATCAGTATCAGCAGCCCGAACCCGCCCACCATTCCCACTTCGATCCCCATGGTATCGCTCCTTTGGATCTACGAGTGCATACGCCTTCGGACGACGATCCGATTGCCATCGACACGGACCACTTCGATCGGTTCCCCGGCCTCGATCAGCTCGCCGTCGGATACCACGTCCACGCGCTCGCCATTGAGTTCGGCAATGCCAGCTGGCCGAAGCGTGGAGTGCGCGAGTCCTTGTGTGCCCAACCAGCGCCGATCGCTGTCCGGGGCGGATGCGTACCCTTGCGCCGCCGGCAACTCGGTCTGCAACACCAGCTGCCTTCCAAACGGCAACCGCGGAAGAAAGCGCAGGACGACCAGGCTCGCGATCAGCGCGGCCAGCAGCGCGAGTACCACCCGTCCGGCAGCCTGCAGGACGAACAGCCCACTGACACCGGCGCCGACCATGCTCAAGACGAGTCCGCCCAGAATGGCTGCGATTCCCGCTGCGCCGAGCAACCCGAATCCCGGCGTCACGAAGACCTCGATCGCGAGCAGGAGCATTCCGCCGCCGATCAACAGCAGCTCCTCCCAGCCGGCGAGCTGCACCAGCCAATGCCCCCAGAAGAACAACGCCATGCTCGCGATGCCCACCGCGCCGGGGACGCCAAAGCCCGGGGTTCGCAGCTCGATGAGAATGCCCAGCATGCCGATGGTGATGAGCAATGAACTCACGATCGGGTGCGTCAGCAGCCGCACGACGTTTTCGGCCCAGTTGGGCGCCGCTCTGCGTACCTCCGCCCCGCGGATGCCGAGCCGCTCCAGCGCGCCTTCCAGGGTGTCGGCACGAAAGTCGATCAGCTTGAGCTTGAGCGCTTCCTCGGTCGTCAAGGTCAGCAATTTGCCCTTCTCGATTACGTTCGGGATCGCCACGTCGGCATCGACCATCGCCTCGGCAAGCAGCGGCGGGCGCTTGCGGCTTTCGGCGGTGGCGCGGAACTCCTTGCGAAGATAGGAAACCGTCTTCTCTTCGACCGGCTGAGCACCCATGCCGGGCTGTCCGATCTGCACCGGCGTCGCCGCTCCGATCGTTCCGCCCTCGGCCATGACCAGCCTGTTGGCCGAAAGCGCGATCAAAGCGCCCGCCGAGATCGCGCGCTTGTTGACGAACGCGACCGTCTGCACCCGCGCACCCAGCACCGTGTCGCGGATGACCACCGCGGCATCCACGCGCCCGCCGAGCGTGTTGATCTCGAGGATCACCGCTGACGCACCGGCGCTCGAAGCTTCATCGAGCACGCGCTTCACGAACGGCGCCAAGCCGAGATCGATGACACCTTCAATCGGTGCGACGTAGACGATCGGGCGCTCGGATTGGCCGAAGCCCGGGGCGACGACACCGACAAGCCCCGCCACGAGGAACGCCCATGCGCCGACCCATCTGCCTATGCGTTTCTGCATCTGGTCCGCTCCCCCGTCCAGCATCGACAGACGGTTCGCTACGTTCCCGCGGCATTTACACGTCAACCGCGAGGCAAGCCGTGCGCAGGAGCTTGCAGCACGCCACCACCGCGCGCTTGATACCAATCAAGGGCCGGCGATCGATACTGCGGTCGTTCTTGTCGTCACGCAAGATCCCGGAGGCAGCTACCGATGCCGCGCCCGAGATGGCACACGGCACGCCGAGTCACACCGAAGCTCGCCAATGTGTCACCTCCCTCCGGAGGTAGTGGTATCTCTCAGGCACCGACTGCCTGGTACGCACGTCAGGGATGGCGACACTCAATGAGTGCGGTTTAATCAATGTGCTTTCTCTTTCGACCCTAGATGCGCAGGGCTATAGGGGACTTCCCTACACGCAGAAAAGATTTCGAATCCGATCACCCGGCAACGGAACAAAAAGGAAGCGGCTTCCTCAAATCACACACCTCCTGCGCGAAACGTGAGATTCGCGCCCTACCTCGAGGGCGCGCTTCGTTTCCGTGGGAGTAACCGTTCGTACCACGGGAATCCGCTTACCTGAGATTGTAGCCATGAACCACCTCAGCTCCGAACGCATTGCTCAGCTCCGCGAACTGCTCGCTCAGCGATACGATGATTTGTGCGCTACCGCGGCTCAAGAACGAACCATGGATAGGGGTACACGCCTTCGTGACGACATCGGCGAGGTCGGAGATGCGGCGGACGAATCAGTCAGCGTCGTACTCTTTGGAATCGAGAACGCGCGTGCGCACCTTCATGTCGCAGAGATCCGCCATATCCATGCCTCGCTCGCAAGAATCCAAGAGGGAACCTACGGAATCTGCATGTCCTGCAGCGACGCCATTTCTCTCGATCGTCTGTTTGTCCAACGGGCTTGCATGCGATGCACGCGGTGCCAGACGATTTACGAGAAGCAGTTCAACCTGCCGAGGAGCTGAATTCCGCCGTTCACTCGCCGCACCAGCGACAGGGGCGAGATCAGCAAGCTCGTCCTCGTGCACGACATGAGCTTCGTCGAACGACGCAGTGCCGACACGAAGCGCTATCTGGTGATCCTGCTCGGAGTGATCGCGGGCATAGCCTCGATTCTCACTGTGGCCATCGCGCAATGGAGCTGGCGTGGATGGGTTTCGGGGACGCGCGCCCGCGAAACCCTCGATGCATGTGGGACGCAAGGTACTGGTGCTCGATGAGCGTGCCGTATCGGTGCTTGCCGAGCGAACTTTGGATATAGAAGCTGACAGCGGCAAACTCATTTGCCTCAGATGATCGAGCAGCTTCGAGGCATGGCAGTTTGAACGGTAAAAGCGCCTGGCGCGACAATCTGTTCGTAGAGCAATGCTCGAAGACGCTCCCGTACGAGGAGGCCAGGTGGTGCATTTGAAACGTCCGTCACGGAGAAGCGGCTCAAGGCAACCAGTGAATCCGATCGGTTAGGGTGCGGGCGCTAGGGGCACTGATTCCGGGTGTGTTGGCATGGATGATGCTCTTGCATGCATGAGGTCTGTTGCGCCTACGCCTTGCCCTTTTGCGTGGCTAGACGGCTCACCAAGAGCGCGTCCTCTCCTCGGGTCTGCGTTTCGCCAGTCGCTGATCATCACAGCGGTCAGCGGGCGCCTGGCACTCGTTCTTGCGACATGGGATCTCACTACCATAAGGTCCATCAACGATGCGGCTTCGGCGATCAGCAATCGTCGACTTTGAGCGCTGGCGATTCGCGCTTCTCTTGTGTTTGTTCGTGCAACTGTCGGCATGTACCTCGTTCGCGTCCACGCCATTCGCCGCGGATGAAAACCCGGCCGGACCGAACGCAGTTTTTCTGGTCGCGAATCCTCGCATCAGTCACCCGATCTATCGGCGATCGGTGTTGATCGTCGTTGCGATAGACGCCGATCGTCACGTCGGATTGATTCTGAACCGGCCGACCAACGTTACGCTCGGCAGCTTGTATCCGGACCACGAGCCATCCAAGAAGGTCAACGGTTCGGTGTTTTTCGGCGGTACCTCGTTACGCAATAGGCTGGCCGCAGTAGCTCGAAGCACAACCAACCCCGGCCCGGGAGCTTTCGCCCTGATAGGCGATGTGTTCATGGTCACGCGGGCGAAGGCGATCGATCGGATCATCGAGACCGCGCCGAACGACGCCCGATATTTCATCGGGCACGTGAGTTGGAAACCTGGGGAATTGCGCCACGAGTTGAGCCACCGATTCTGGTACGTCCTGCCAGCCGACGCAGCAACGATTATGCGTGGCGAGTCACGCTCCCTTTGGAGGACTCTCATGCAGCGGGTGCGGACGATGCAGGCGCTCGGACTTGATGTGGGGGAGTGGTTGGCGGACAGGGGCGGGAGCGCGAGGATCGCGTATCGGACGCCCGGGCGTGACTCGCCCGGTGCGGTCGAGGGCCGGGATGGGCTGCCAAGGGTCCAGCGCCATCGAGGTCCCATCCACGGCGAATGAGCAGCAGGTTCCCATGCCGCCATTCCCCTCAGACAAGCAAGCCCGACGTCGCGTTCTGCTCTGGATCGGCGGGGTCGGCGTGGTGCTCTTGCTGGTTGCCGCGGTAAGCGCGGTAGTCGTTGCGAGCAGACACTTTGTAAGCCCCCAAGAAGCCGTTGCGATCGACTGGTAGTTTGTCGAGCCGATGAGCGAGCATCGGTGAAGGAGAAGCGATGCGACAAGAAGAGCTCAGATGAATCGACTGCTTGAACGCGCTGGTGTGGAGGAATGGGCGGCATTGGCGCAGACAATGCTTCACATCGCCCTAATTCTCGTCCTCGGCTGGATCGCGCTGCGGCTGGCCCGCAAGCTAATCGGCCTCGCGCGCGACCAGATGGGCAAACGGGTCGACGATACAGAGCAGGCCAAGCGCGTCGCGACGCTAGTGCGCGTGCTCCGTTATGTGGCCTCGGTGACGATCGTCATCGTAACGGGCATGCTGATCCTGAACGCGCTCGGCATCTCGATCGCCCCCCTGCTCGCCGCTGCGGGTGTGGCAGGGATCGCGATCGGGTTCGGCGCGCAAAGCCTGGTAAAGGATTACTTCACGGGCATCATCATGCTGGTCGAGAATCAGGTGCGCCAGGGCGATGTCATCGAGGCCGGTGGAAAGTCGGGCCTCGTGGAGGAGGTAACGCTGCGCTTCATTCGCCTGCGTGACTATGAGGGCAACGTGCATTACGTCCCGAACGGCACAATCTCCGCTGTTACCAATCGCAGCCGTGGCTTCGCCTTCTCAGTGATCGACGTGGGCATCGCCTATCGCGAGGACGTCGATCATGCGATTGAGGTGATGCGCATCGTGGGTAAGAGCTTGCGGGAGGATCCGGATCTCGGCCCAACCATTCTCGAAGACCTGGAGATCGCCGGCGTCGAGCGCTGGGCGGATTCGGCAGTGATTCTGCGATCCCGATTCAAGGTACAGCCGCTCGAGCAGTGGAACGTGCGCCGCGCGTTCCTCCAGCGCCTGAAGCGCGCCTTCGACGAACACGGCGTGGAGATCCCGTATCCCCATCTCACCGTATATGCCGGGCAAACCAAGTCGGGCGTCGCGCCGCCGTTTCACATCCGTCGTGCGATCTTGAAAACGACACGCCCCGGAACGGGCTAGTCGATGCAAGTGCTTCGCAAACCGATGTCCTCGAGAATCCAAAGGGAATTGAAACCACGGTTTCGTCGTGGCGTGCAATCTGGGCGACGTCTCGCTTGTCGCTAACCACGCATTATCAATGCCGCCGCCACGGATGCTTCGCCAATCGATCGTGTCGATCAATTACTACGACTACGGAGGGGCCCTACGTGAAGCACCTTCATCATTCAACGGGTGATTCGAGTTGCGGGATCCCCGTGCTCGAACTCGACACACAGGGTTGCATCCGCGCCTGCACGTCATCCGCCGCGCATCTGTTCGGCTACGAAGACGAAGCCGCACTGCTCGGACGATCGATCTCGCATCTGTTACCGCAACTCGAGCACGCTCCGCTGATGCACCAAGGAAAAGTGAGTGGCCGTCTCAAATTGCTCAGCCGGTGCGGCGTACCGTTCCGCGCCCGACGCCACAACGGCGAGCACTTTGATGCTGATCTTTGCATCAACGAGTTCGACGACCCAGTTGAGAAGCGGGTTGTCTTGACCGTACGGCGTTATCCGGATTAGGCAGTCGGCTGGCGCGAAATCTATCCCAGTCGAGCGGTCGAAGGCCGAATCAGCGACAGCCTTTGACCCTACTTCCCTTCGCCGAACTACCGTGCAGGCGCGAGCAACGTGAAATGGCCGCGCGCAAGCAATTTCCTGAAATCCCGATCGAAGCTGACGAGGTGCTCGCCCATGTAAGCCACGGCTGCCGACAGCCAGGCATCGGGTACATTGCTGCCGCAAATTTGTTCGTCGAGGCAGAGTTGCCGCAGCTTCGAAGTGCCTGGCCGGGTGGCGGTTCGCGAACGACTCCTTGCGCCCGCGACGATTGGCAAGTCCGGACCCGAAGCGGCTCTTCAAAGAATAGTGCCAACGGAGTGCCGCATCCTATAATGAATAAAAGAGTGGAATGGCACTGCGAAGGGAGATTTGCTGAGTCAAGAGAACGACCGAGTTCGGTTGCGACGATACTTACCAGTCAACGTCAGGGGGAACAAGCGATGCTAGCCAATGTCATGGAGCGCATCCGGGTTGCAGTAGGATCGCAACCCAAATTACCCAATGTGGCCGAAGGGGGCCTCAATTTGGCGCAGGACGGAGTCGTGATTCTACGTGGCGCCCTTCCGTCCCAAGAAGTGATGCGGGTCGCACCGCTGTGCGACGCGGCGTTCACCGGGCTCACCCGGGCGAGCGACCCGAGCGCATACGCCAATGCTGCCGCGTGGGGCGGCATGTCGCTCGACGAGATGCTCGGATGCATGGCGGAACCGGAGGCGTTGAATGCAATAGTGGACCGCCTCACGACTTTGCTGCCCCACAACGCCGTTCTGATTCGCGCGTTTTCCGTCATCCGGCGCCGGGTCAAGCACCGCACAAGCATGCCATGGCACGTGGACGCCGAGGCGGCTAATACCATTCGGCAGGACCCGTGCGTCAATTTTTGGGTACCGTTTGCGCCGGTCGGCAATGGCCGCTCACCCACGCTCGAGTTCGTGCTGGGCTCGGCATCGACGATGCGCAGCCTACCGGCCCGTCGTCCTTCCGGCGAAACTTTTCGGTATGACCAGTGGGTGCAAATGCATCTGGGGCACTGTCGGCGAATCATGCCCACCCTCGAACCGGGCGACGTCGCGCTTTTCGATCATTACACGATGCACCGAACCGAACGGGTATCGGGGCGTTTCCCGGTACCGCGGATTTCGGCCGAAATCCGCTTCCAGTGCTATCCGCGGCAATCACGAATACTCGACATCAAGAAACTTAAGCGCTAACCGTACAGAACAATTCGGGGATCGGGCGCGCGCCCACCAGCGCAGAGATTTCGTTTCGCTGAACGCGCTTCGGCCCGGCCACAGCCCATGGAGGAACGGCGCGCTGGTCCTTCAACACCGCCAAGATCTGCGTCTCGGCTGACCGGATACGCTGCGCAGCGGTCTGTAGCTTGCCACGGTGGGGGATAACTGGGTGGATCACTCGGGCACGCCAACGACACGACATTGACCCCTCCCGCCCGGCCGGCATACAGTCCGCCGGAAAAACCATCCAAGAATAGCGGCCATGGCCGGCCGATCGTAAAGGGAGGGAGACAATGAACTACGTCGCCGATGTCCGCTTTGCTCTAGTGGTGCTCCTCGGACTCATCGCGCTCGGCGTGCTCATCGTGTCCGTCCGTGTCCCGGGAAGAGGCTGGTTGGCCGGGTTCATCCTGCTGACACTGATCACCCAGGCGGGCTTCTACCTCCCTCTGCTGATGTTGCGCAACCAGTTGATGGCGGCGGACGTCTACAAGCAGATCATGGAGACTGCCAACATCGTCCTCGGATTGCTCGGCGTGCTCGCCTGGGCGCTCCTGCTGGTGTTCGTCGTCACCCTGCAATCGATTTCGCGCCCCGCCGTGCCTGGTCCGGCGGCATCGCCATCTCCCGCCACTGGCCTCGCCGATCGCGGCCCCCTCTACGGCGTCGGCGGGTGGCTCCGCTTTATCGTCATCGCGAACATCTACCTCGCACCGATTGTCGTCGCACTGCAGTACATGGTTGGATGGGTCGGCTTCATCGTGCTCTCCCGAATCCAGCCGGGCATCCTGGCGGTCGGGCTCTTCTTCACCCTCGTCGACGTCGCTCTGGTACTGATGGGGATCTGCGTCGGCCGCGCGCTGGGGAACATTCGTCCAGGTGCGGTGCAGAGGATGCGCAGGCTCCTGATCCTGCGGCTGGGCTGGGCGGTGATTGCCGCACCGCTCCTGATCGTCGGCTGGTCGCTTCCCGGACTCAAGCCAGCCGACGCATTGCCCGGTGCCATCAAGGGCCTTATCGTCGGAGTGATCGGCTTCATCGTCGGGTGGACGTATTTCAAGGTGTCGAAGCGGGTCAAGGCAACGTACCCGGACTGGCAGGTCTAGTTCAATCCGGAGGAAACCCCGCCGTGACCGGCAGGCTGCGCCGGCTACCGAGGGTCGCATTGGTCGAGGTCATGAATCACCAGGCTGCTCATGGTCTGGGTCTTTTGGTTGGTGAGCAGCTGGCGTGCGCGCTCCGAAGGGCCTAAGGCACAGCGCGTGCCAATCTCTTCCAAACACCGCGAACCGCATCGCACCCGTGCACTCGACGAGCGATGGCGAAGTGCCAGCGGATATCATGTGGTGGGCGGCATCCAACAGGCATGCGGTGGCTCGTCGGACCATATCCAACACACTGTGTAGGCGAGATCCACCGACGACCACGCCTTTGCCCGTGGTCGAAGGATTGATGGCCCGTCGTCAAACCGCTCTGAAGGAGGCCCATCAATGGGCGAACTACCCCGCCTGAACAACGTCATCGGCGTGCTCGATCAAGGCAAGCCGGCGTTCGTCACCTTCGCCAACGCCGACATCGAATCGGCGATCGCGATCAGCACCTCCAAGTACGACGGTGTCGTCTTCGAGATGGAACACAATCCGTGGGACGCCCGAGCCCTGCGCGACTGCCTGCAATACATGTTGAACCGTCGCCAAATTACGCAGTGCGGCTCGCTCGCGCCCGCCGTGACACCGATGGTGCGTATTCCGCCTAATGGCGGCGAGCACAGCCAGTGGCTGGCGAAGCAGGCGCTCGATATCGGGGTCTACGGCATCGTATGGCCGCACATAAGCACGGTCGATCAGGCGCGGAATGCTGTGGCGGCGTGTCGCTATCCGCGCCTCAAGACCGCGCCACGCTACGAACCTGCTGGCGTGCGCGGCGATGGGCCCACGCAAGCGGTGCGCTACTGGGGCGTGACGCAGCAGGAGTACTACGCGCGCGCCGACACCTGGCCGCTCGACCCGCAAGGCGAAGTGCTCGTGATCCTTATGATCGAGGACACCGAAGGCGTCGCCAACCTCGATCGGATGCTTGCTGAAGTCCCCGGCATCGGCACGATCCTGATCGGCGAGGGCGACCTCAGCCAGGAGCTGGGCTTTCCGCGACGGTACGAACATCCGGTGGTGATGCAGCACAAGAACGAGATCGTGCACATCTGCAAGGCGCACGGCGTGCCGGTGGGACATCCGCATGTGGACGGCAACAACATCGAGCAGATCCTGAACGAAGGGTATCGCTTCCTGATGCCGGCCCCGGTGCGCAGCTACGCCGCGCTCGACAAGGGACGCAAGCTCGCTGGACGCGAGTAGCCGGCAACGCCATCATCACGCATCACTCTCGAAAGGAAGATCCCGATGGACCTCGGCATTCGTGGCAGGAACGCGCTGGTCACCGGCGCAACGCGTGGCATCGGTCGCGCGATCGTGGACCTGCTGGCCGATGAAGGCTGCAATGTTGCGCTGTGCGCGCGTAACGCCGCGGGAGTCGATGCGACCGTCGCGGATGTCGCGAAGAAAGGCGTGAAGGCGGTCGGCGGCGCGGTCGACGTCGCCGATCTTGCGCAACTGCGCGCATGGGTGGATGGTTCGGCCGCGGCGCTGGGTGGCGTCGACATCTTCGTCGCCAACGTGAGTGCACTCGCCCAGGGGATGGATGAAGCATCCTGGCGACGCGGGTTCGAGATCGACGTGATGGCGACCGTCTTCGGGACGGAGGCCGCGGTGCCGCATCTCGAGAAGTCGTCGGCCGGCGCGATCGTCGTGATCAGCAGCACGGCGATGGCGGAAATCTATGGTCCGACTCGCGCGTACGCGGCTGTGAAGGCGATGACAATCCCCTACGTGAAGGGACTCGCGCGCAACCTCGCGTCGAAGAACATCCGCGCGAACGTCGTGTCGCCGGGCAACGTGTATTTCAAGGGCGGCGTCTGGGGCACCGTCGAAGAGAAGCAACCCGAGATGTTCCAGTCGATGCTCGCGCGCAACCCGACCGGTCGCATGGGCACGCCGCAGGAAATCGCCAACGCGGTGGTGTTCCTGGCCAGTCCGCGCGCGAGTTTCATCACCGGGGCCAACCTCATCGTCGACGGAGCGCTCACGCAGCGCGTGCAGTACTGACGCCGCCTGCTTGCTCGTCTTGCTGCCGTCGACGTTGTAGTTGGCGCCGCTCACGAACGAAGCCCGGTCGGAGCACAGCCAGCAGACCATCTCGGCGATCTCGTTCGCGGTGCCCATACGATGAAAAGGCACCATCGCCATGATCTCCTTGCCGCGGCGCGACATCGTCTCGCGCGTCATGTCGGTCTCGATGAAACCGGGGCACACGGAATTCACGCGGATGCCGATATCGGCGTATTCGATCGCGGCGGTCCGTGAGGCCGACCACGCCGTGCTTGGCCGCGACGTAGCCTGAGGAAGTGGGCAGGCCGATCCGTCCGGCGATCGATGCGGTGTTGACAATCGCCCCGCTTTTTTGCTTCGACATGATTTCCAGTTCGGCCTTCATCGCGAGCCAGACCCCCTTCAGATTGACCGCGATCATCCGGTCGAACGACTGCTCCGACCACTCGTGCGTGCACTTGCCGGCCGCATCCACCTGGTACGCCGCGATGCCGGCATTATTGTTGAATGCGCAATCCAGATGACCGAACGACATCATCAGGCGCTCGACCCACCTCGTAGCGTTCGACGGACTCGACTGACGAGCTTGCAGAAGGAGATCGAAAACAACGTCATCACCGACATTCCGACTTCACGAATCCTGGCCGGCAAGAGCATGACCATCATCGGCGACAACCTGTCGCGGGAAATTCTGCGGCTGCGCCCCGACATCCACGCGACGATCCACGTGCACGACAACGCGCTGCTGTCTTTCTTCGGTTCGGGTGCGTACTGTGAGGTCAAGACGATCTCACTGGATCTGCCGTTCGTCCTCGGCAAACCGACTGCCACCGCCTGATATCGCTCATCGCGGAGGTGCAACGCAATATTGCGGCCGAGCTGCTGGCGCTGCTTGCCGGCAGCAAGCCCCACTATCGCAGCGCCGACGAGATCCAGTCCATGTATCGCTACGCCGAGGCCATCATCTATCCGAAGCGGGCCGAACGCGTGATGCACGACGACTGAGCGCCGGGTTCCGCGTCGAATCCGGCGCCTCGGGTATCCATGGGGACGTCGAGCCGGAGCAAACTCACTTCACCTTCGGCATCGCACGCGATACGTCCGATTCGGAAAGCTCCCGGCGTCTTTCGCGCTCTCGTGGTGATCCATCGCGGGTTCGAGCTCGCGACGCTGATGGGCGGCACAGCGCAGCCCGGCATTCAGGCTGAAGCCCTGCGCCTTGGCACACAGGTCGGGCGAAGCGGTCTTGGTTCGAGTCGAGAGACTTTGTAGGGTGAGCAGACGAAACGTGCGCGCTCCATCGTTTCAGGGACAAGGACCAGGATGAAGTCGACATCGTTGTGGAAGGCTCGGACGGCAAAGTCGTGGGCATCGAAGTGAAAGCCGCAGCGACCGTGAGCGCCGGCGATAGATGTTCGGCACGGCGTACCTCACGACGCTGTCGGGCATCGCATTCTTCAGCCACCAGCTCGGCGGCGCCTGGCTCGGCGGGCATTTGTACGATCGGACCGGCTCCTACACGTTGTCCAGTCTGAGAAGGTTTCGGTGCGTCACGGCAGGGAGGAGTCCTCGTGATGAGCGACCCGAGCGATCGAAATAGACGGGGTGCGGCCGGTCAGGCACGCGCGAACATGAACTTTCGACCCGGAGCGGGCGCCGGGTTGCCCAGGTTCGCCGTACGCATTACAATTATGGTCTTTGTAAGGAATGGTGCGATGACGGAATCTACGATTACAGCCAAGGGCCAGACTACCGTGCCGGCTGATGTGCGAGCGCTCGTTAGCGCCAAGCCCGGCACGAAGCTCGTGTGGGCAGTTACGCCCGATGGCACGATCATCGTTCGGGCGAAGACGAAATCCATCTTGGACATGGCAGGGATGCTGAAGCCCGCGCGGGGCAAGCGCGTCAAGGTCGAAGACATGAACGCCTGGCGCTAGTCGAATGCCGGCGCTCGACACGAACGTTCTCGTGCGCTACGTCGTGCGAGACGATGAAGCCCAACTCAGCGCTGCGAGGCGGCTCATTCGAAGCTGTGTCAGCCGGGGACAAACACTGTTCGTGCCGATCACGGTCACTCTCGAACTCGAGTGGGTGCTTCGTTCGAACTTCGGATTCTCGAAAGTCGAAACGATCGACGCGCTGTCGACCTTGTTCTCGGCGGCGGAGTTGACATTCGAGTCCGAGCGGGCGCTCGAAGTGGCCTTACATCTCTATCGGGAGGGATCCGCCGACTTCGCGGATTGCGTGCACATCGCACTGGCTGCTCAAGCGCGGGAGCTGCCGTTGTGGACCTTCGACAAGCGTGCCGGAAAGGTTGGGGGCGCACACATTCTCGGCCGTTGACCACCGCTCAATGTCCCCGGCTCGGGGACGGCTGCGAGGGGCACACCGATGCCGGTCTGAGTAAGTTCAGTCTGGCCGCCAATCAGCGGATGAACGAAGTCGGCGTGCGCTTCGGTCTGGCCAGCCGCACCGCGGACCTCGGTATCCCGCAACGCCTCGTGCACGGGGTCCGTCGGCAAGATCACTCGCTGATCTATCGTGCAGGCGCGAGCAACGTGAAATGGCCGCGAGCAAGCAACTTCCTGAAATCCCGATCGAAGCTGACGAGGTGCTCGCCCACGTAGGCTACAGCTGCCGGACAGCCAAGCATCGGGTACTGAACTGTGCTGGCGGGCGTTCCGCAGCACTTAGCAGCTTAGCGCGCGTCGTTCTAGGGCCCTCTCGGGCCTGCTACACCTTTCCCGCCGGAATCGCTCGGCGTATTTGTCGTCCGACGGTGCTCTCAGGACGGCGCTGGAGGTTTGGGCTTGCCGAAGGTCCCGGCGAGCCCGATCAGCGAAAGGAATGCGTACAACATCGCCGCGCCGCCGAGAAGATTCATCACAGCGAGGCTGCCCGCGAACTGGATGTCCTCGATTGCCGAGACGGTGGCTTTCGCCCGGGCGGGGTCACTGATCCAGAACGAGATGTCGCGGCTCGTCTCCCCCGACGTGATGCGGAGCGCGACCTGCCGCCCGGCGAGCGCGGAGTCGCTACGCACGCGGAAGCCGAGGACGCTGAGCGGGCTGTCGTCCGGGCACGGGCCGGTGCCCGTCTTGGTCTTGGTGACGAGGCTCACCAGGAAGTAATCACAGGTGAACTGCGACTTCCCGCCGGGACGCACGGTCTTCGTGAAGCTCTCCTGCCACTCTCGCGCGGGCGCACCCGGCGCGCCCGACGGGACGAATTGCACGCTGAATTCCTGTGCGCTGACGTGGCTCACGTAGTAGGCGAGTTCGTCTCCGGGGTACACGAACAGCAGCTTGCCGGATCGGTTGACGTCGCGGCCGGGCGTGAAGATGGGCACGTCGATGTTGGGATACAACCCGCCCCCGCGCAGCGTGTCGGCGAGGTGCTGCTCGCGCGAGACGCCCGCGCCGTACCCGCAGCAATGCTGGTGTCGCTTGGCGCCGATCACCGCGAGGACGGCGCAGATTCCGACGAGCGCATTCACCGCAGTGACACGCCGGGATCGAACGACCTTCGCATCCGAGGGGCGCCGGCGCATGACGTGCGTGAGGGCCATCACGACGATCACGATCGCGGCGAGCAGCGGCGGTCCAAGCAGGATCAGATCGAAGCGCGGATCCCATTCCCGGGCGAGCTGCGCGACCGCGTAGGCCACCGGATCGGCGGTCGGTGGTTCGGCTGCGCTCCCTGCGGCCGCCCAAGAGAGCGGCCCAACCCACATCGAGCGCAGAACGACCGTCTTGACGCGTCGTATGGGCGATGAAGCGGTCGGGTGACGCAAGGTCCGTGGCCCGGTGGAGTTGAGAGGCGGCGTTGCGCGGTGCGGGAGTCAGGTCGCAAAGTAGCATCTTCCGCACGCGAGGCCGGGCGAGCTCGGCAGCTTCATGACTAAAGAGGGGATAGGAAAATCCAAACCCCCTTTGCGAGCGCCTGGTGCAAGGGGGTGCAGGTGGTGGTTGCGGGGTTAGCATCCGGCCAGCGGGTGTAGCCTCTGTGGCGCCAAGCGATCGTGCCAGCGAGGTTGACCGGCAGTGGCCACCATCGGGAAGTTCCTTCGGTACTGCCGAAAACTCATTCTGATCTGGATTGCTCCGGCGCCGGTCCTTGTGCTGGGTTGGGCGTACGCTGGCCGCACCCGTGGTGAAGGTGGGCTTCGATCTCCAAAGTCCGCGGGACTGCGCCAGGCTGGTCACCGTCTCATTGGCCGCAAACGTGCGCGTGGCGCTGGAGAGCTTGACGCTCGGGCGTGCCGATCGACTCCCGGCCGGCGTGGTGTTGGGCGTGGAGGGAAACCGGACGATCGTGCAGGGCGGCGCAGTCAGCGTGGTAGCGACGTGAGCACCGTTTCCCAAAATCGGCGCACCGTTGCACTTTGGGAATCTGAGATCGCCGCTATCCGGTGATAGGAAGCATTCGGACGCGATATCGCGAATCCTCGACGAGAACCAAAGCACCGGATTGAAGAGCCGCCGATTGGTCGCGAATTACCAGGTCAAGCCTCGCGTTGACCGAGGAAGCTGTTTCGTCAGAGAGTCGGAAAATGACGACGCTAGGTCGGGCCAAAAGATTGAGGGCGAGGATCGCACCGAAGTCGAGATCGAAGGCCAAGACTACTCGATCCTCGGTCCGCGCGAATTCGCAGATCTCGGAATCCGACGCGCGCTCTAGGCCGCGCTCTCGCACATGAAGTGCATCGTGGCCCGTTTGACGCAAGTGATCGATTGTTCGAGGCGAGATCCCAGTGTCACCGAGGAATCGCAACTTACTGCGTCGCAGTTATTGGATATACCCGATCGTCGGCAATCGAGGCGGCATACGCCAGAGCTTGGCGAACGTCCTCGATCTCAAGCTCAGGGACATCCTTGATGATTTCCTCGGCAGTCATTCCGTTCGCCACGAGGTTGACGATATGGGCTACGGACACGCGAAGGCCGCGCACGGTAGCGCGTCCTGCCAGGACGCTCGAGTTGTGCGTAATTCGATCGAACATGTCGGCCAGTCCGGTAGATCGAGCAAATCACAATTCTACTCGCTTGCCATGCTTGGCTGATCCCGATCGATACCAAACGTCGCAAACGGGTCGAGTTGTTCAGTTCGCCCGGGAGCGGGCGTTCGTGACTGACGGGTTTTGGTCGCCCGGCCCGCCGCCCTCCTCCTCGGCCGTGCTGGCCTTCATGGGCTTCCCCAAGGCGCACCGGCTGCAGATTCACAGCACCAATCCGCTGGAACGCTTGAACGCCGAGGTGAAGCGGCGCACCGACGTTGTCGGCATCTTCCCCAACGAAGCAGCGATCCGAACGCCCTCGCGTCAACGATCGCCTATCTGGCCGTTGACAATTTTGCGTTCAAGCTGAGTCGCTGCAAGTCTGCCAAACCACGCAGCCAAGCCAGCTCTGCTGGTGTGACGGTCGAGCGTTCTGGACTTGCGCCAAGGAACTGGCAAGCGTCGCCGCTGCTGCAAGTGCTTCGCCGGAGGCGTTGGTGAAGGCGTGGGGGAAGTCGCACTCGAACCCGGCGAACCCAAGTGAGCTTGCTTCGGAACTCGCGCAGTTGACCGAAAAGATTGCCGATCTCAGGTCAGTACTCGCGCGTTCGAACCGCAGCACAAGGGTTCGCAGAACGTTGAACCCCGTTCATGCTCACCAATCCACCACGGGGGATGGCGAGTTTCCCCATTCGAACGATTAAGCTATCGCCTTCAAAGCTCTTTCGCGCGTCTAAACTGGTGTCGCCGGTTGTGGGAAAAGTACCCGCCTGGAAGACCCCTACACAAGCTCAATGCGAAGACCGCGCCCGACGGCGTGGGCGGCACGCGATGCGTTTCTTGGTCATTGCCTGGCGCACCTGCCACGCGAGCGTTTCCTTGAGCGCGATGGCGCGGGCTTCCTCGAGCGTGCCCTCTTCCTGCAGAAATTCGTCCAAAGACGATCCGACGTGCTTGTTGCGTTTTTTCATGACATCACCTCTTTCAATCGTTGCCTTGCAATCTTCAGCTCTTCGAGGGGCGTTTTCTGGCTCTTCTTGATGAAGGCGTGCAGCACCACGAGCATTTCATCGTGAAAACACAGGATCAATCGCGCAATCCGATGGCTCGGAAGGGTTGAGCGCACCTCCCACAACCTGCGCGATGCCGGTGGTGAGGTCGGTACGCCCCTGCTGCACCAGGCACTGTGCGTTCTCGGCGGCGCGCCGATAGACCTCGGCATGCTGCAACGTGTGCTCGGCGCGCTGGTGCAACTCTTCGGCCTCGCGCCAGTTCGACTCGATTACCTCCACCCCGCGCTGGTTGTGACTGCGCGTTCATTGGTAACTACTCGAGCCCTCGATCGACGTGGCTAGTAGGATCTACGTCGCGGAATGGAGTTCTTGACGATGAAACACTACGCCGTGCCGGCGCCCCCTTTGGTGTCGAATTCGACATGATGCTTGGTGATGTCAGAACGGCAGGTGCCAGGCGGTGTGAGCCTCACACGCACGAAATGGCAATCCCGCTCTGAGCGTTTCGTGCATCACGCCGGAAGGCTCACGGTACGCGGGCATCTACCTGACGCCGAGTTCCTCCAGTCTCTTGCGTGCGTTCGGATTTCCCTGGGTTGCGGCAAGACGCAGCCACTTCAGCGCTTCGTCGCGGTTCTTGGCGACGCCTTCGCCCATTGCGTACATGTCCCCCAACTCATACTGAGCGCCCGCATGATTCTGCTCGGCGGCTTTGCGGAACCATCCGGCCGCCTGCTCATCGTCCTCGCTGGGCGCGAGCCGGTTCAAACCCAGTGGGCCCGAGGCGCGCTTGGCGCTCTTCAACCGATAGGCGAGGCCGAGCGCGAATTGGGCGGGGGCGTAGCCTCGGTCGGCTGCCCGGCGATACCACTTGACCGCTTCGTCGTGATCCCGCGTCACGCCGTTGCCTTGCAAGTACATGCCGCCCAATCCGGTGAAGGCGAGCAGGTTGCCCTGGTCGGCCGCCTTGCGGTACCACTTCAGCGATTCGGCGTAGTTGCGTTCGACGCCTTGCCCGTTCAGATACAGACTGCCCAACATGGTCTGCGCGTCGGCGTTGCCCTGCTCGGCCGCTCTACGGAACCATCTGGCCGCCTCCGAGGGACTCTTGCCGACGCCCCGACCATCCCAGTACATCATCGCCAAGACAGTCTGCGCATCAGCGTGGCCACGGTCGGCCAGTGGTTGCAACAGCGCAATTGCCCGCTGATAGTCACCGCGCTGCAGGGCCGCCTTGCCCTCTTCGAAGGATCCCGCCGCTGGTGCTTCAGCGCGCAGCTGCAGGTAGGAGTTGAACCGAGGACTGGCGACCGACCCGAGCACCTCGGTCACCTCCGCGTAACTGCGCAAGGCCCGGCAGGAACTCGGGATGGCCCCGGAGGCCGGCTTGCACTCGTACTTCGCGCGCAGCGCCTCGGGCATGTCCTCCATCCGCGGAAAGCTCAGAAACAGCTTGTCGCCGCTGAGGCTCGCAATGCCGTAGTGGTAGTAGATCTCTTTGTCTTTTTTTCCGTCGTCCTTGGAGAGGAATCTGAATTGGATGACGAACCACCCTCGTTCCGCATTCAATGGTGCGAACGCCATATTGGCTAGTTGCCCGCCCGCTGGCGGCGAGACGGCGTAGCGGTTGCCGTGCGCCAGCACGCGATAAGGGCGGTTCTTGACCATTTCCTCCTCGGCGTTCCATCGCGTTGGATCCTTGCTGTCCTGGTTGAATAGAACGATTTGAGCTTCCTTCGGAAGCGGCAGCACGAGCGCTGTTTCCGGAATCAATGGCGTCGACGACGAGAAGCACGCCGACAGGAGCAGGCATGCTGCCAACAGCGCGAAACAGTTCTTCATTGGTTTCCCTCTTGAGCGGATGCATGGATTGAATCTGGGACGACGGGCGGCAGCGCGAAGCCAAGGCCCATCCGTTCGATGTCGAAACCTTCCCATCGCAAGCTCTCGATGGTGCGGGCCCAGGCTTGGTCGTACTGCGCGCTCGCCGGCCCGGTATGCACTTTGAGCAGTTGCCGCCGTTCATGGGCGGTGGCCTTGCCCCACCCGGACGCCCGGTAGTTCGCAGGCGGTGTAGGCCACGACAGGCCATGGCACCACGGGAATAAGTTGCGACGAGTCAACTCGAGCGCTCGCCTGCCGCCAAAGGCGCCGAGCTCGGTGAGGTAGTCGAGGTCCGCTCGGTCGAGGAGCCTGAGTTTGCCGCGCCACACGACCGACCGTTGCAGCAGGCGCTGCGTGGCAGCGTCGATGAAGGGCACCAGATTGCTGCGGATCGGATGATCCAGATTCGCATCGATGAGTCCGTTCGTGCTGCGGATCAGCCCGAATATTCGGTGCGGTTGATCCGAACGTTCCTGCCAGACCAGCTCACCGGACTCCGGCGCGTAGATCACAGGGTCCCGCAAGTCGAGTCCGGCGAACAGCGCAATGCTGCGGGTGCGCGCAGCGTCGACGAGCGCGATCGGTTCGTTCTTCGCCACGAGCTCGCCCCTATCCTTCAGCCATCGCGCGATGCGAAACCCGGCGTCGTCCGATCGGGCCAGACGGCGCGGATCGACGCCGGCGTTCTTCATGGCGGACACGATATTGGCGAGCGTCCCATCTTGGGCGGGTGCGAGCTTTGAATGCCCGCGGCCCTCCGGCTGAAAGCCCGCGGGGTGAAACGCAACTTTGCAAATCGCCGCGAACGGCGTGCGAAGGGGAATCCACACGGGCGCTTCTTCGCTGAGCGCCTCGTGTGTCGCGACGAGCACCGGCAGCGGGGACTCGAGACTCGGGATCATCAGGGCATCTCGAGATTCAGCGCCCATCACGCGGCCGCATGGCTGCGACAGGACAAACGACCTGCGGGGGGATGCGCAAACCGTCGCGCTCGTCCGGGTCGAACTGGATCCGAAAGCATCCCCCGCTGGTCACCGACTCAACATGCAATCTGCCCGGCTCGTGCATAGCGCGACCACCGCGGGAAGTCGTATGCGAAGGGCTTTCTCCCTTCAGATTCCAGCAGGCGAAAGGCGGACTCATCCCCGGCATCGGTGAGGTGCATGCGCGATCGCCACCTGACCCCGAGTCGATCGCGCAGGCAGTCACCAGGATGCCGACGAAAGCCGGGACGATGCGGAACCTGTCATTCATGATGTGCGACGAATCCTTGAGCAAAACAAGTCTGCAGCAATGGCGCCTCTGCAACACGATTCAAGCGTAACCCGACCGGTCATGCTGCCGCGCTAACAATCGCGGTAATCCAGAGGATATGAATCGCAACGACGGTCGCTCGAGCTCGTTGACGATGAGTGGCGCTAACAGTACTTGTTAGCTTCGCAGCGATGAATGGATGCTAGGGTATGGCACCGCTTTTCCCAGCCATGCCATGTCCATCGAACTCAGCCAGGGTAGACGTCTGGTCTGGAATTGGGACGACTTCCTGCACGGGGATGTCAGTCCGCGCATCATCGCCGTTGCCGACAACCGTGAAATCTGTGTGTTGATCGGGCACACCGACTACGTACGCGCCGCCTTTGAGCTCGCTGACGGCCGCCTGCTCACCTGGTCGAATGACACCACCTTACGCGTCTGGCGCATGCATGACGGTGCCTGCGAAGTCGTCTTCAGGGGGCATCGCGCCAGTGTCTACAACGCGATGGAGATCCAGCCGGGCGTGGTGTTGTCCTGGGATGGCGAGAACACCATCCAAATGTGGCGAGCACTCGACGGCATGGTCCTCGGTTCCCTGGTGGAGCCGGACGGTAAAGACCTCGACCATACGCAGCGCGACGACATTCGCGGCGTGCTCATCGCGAGTCCGCAGCGGCTGGTGGTGCTGCGCGAGAAGAGCGCGTCTCTCGTCGATCTCACCGACCTCGCCATCGTGGCCCGCTACGATGCGTCCGCTCGAAGGGCGGACGCGGACTGTCTGGGGTTCGAGTATTTTCTCCTGCGCACCGATGATTGGATCGCCGTGCACGCGCTGAGCGACGGGCGCGAGGTGGAAGGGTTCGAGCTGCGCGGCTACCCCTCACGGATTCTGGTGTTGCGCAGCGGCCGGATCCTGGCAATGCATTGGAGTGCGGCGAGCAAGCGCCACGTAGTCGACTTGTGTCAGCCGTTGCCCGCGAAGCTTCTCCACACCGTTTATCTGGAGGGAGAGGACGTCGAGAGTTTTTGCGAAGAGGACAGCGGCGAGGTGCTGGTCGCGCTGCAAGACTACCGGCGTTTCCGCATTAGTACGCAACCGCTCGAGGTGCTTGGTGAAATGCCGCTGCAGGCCGTGGACAGTGGCGGCATCGCGAGCTTCACACCGCAGGCGGCGCGCCAGTGTGTCATCGGCGGCCTCGGGGAGCAGTCCCCGACATTGCGGGCCGAGTGGCTGAGTCCTGCCGAGGTCGATGCGTTCGAGCTGACCGCGCGAACCGAGATCAGCGGCGTCAGCGCAGCAGATGGGCGCCAGTTATTGCGTCTCGGCGACGCTTTCCAGTTATTCGATCCCTACGACCGGAGCCTCGAAACGCTATCGACTGGTGCGTTGCACGCGGTCGATCGGGAGCTGTTTTGCCGCTATCTGGATAGCGCCTGCCTGGAGATCTCCAGCGATCAGTTCGCACCGCGCATGCAGCACTATCTGGGCGTCGACGCGGCGCTGGTTGCGACCGCGCTGGAGGCCCTGCAACGGGCGCAGCGGCTCGATATCCGCCGTTGCTTCGTGCCGGCGCCAGGGGGCGCCATCTTCGCCTGGCGCGAAGACCCGCCCGCTGCCTGGTGGCTCGATGCATCGGAAGACCGCGCTCGCGTCGAAGTCATCGCTCTGCAGGACGAGCAGCGATCGTTCAGCTGGTTTGCGCACGCGCCCCTGGTTTCGCCCACCGGGGTCGTGCACGTGTTGCGCGATGACACACTGGAGGCGCTTGCGTGCCCTGGCCGGCGTACGCCGGTCACGGTATTGCCCGCGTTTCGCGAGCGCATCACTTGGGCGCGCTGGTGCGCCGGCGATCGCATTGCCGCGAACCAGGGAGATGGCGTGACGCTGTTCGAGCGTAGTTCGATGAAGGTGCTAGGACGTCTGCCTGCCGGTCATGGCATCGGCAACCGCGGCATCATCGAATTGACCGACGGCACGCTGCTTACCTGGGGCCGAGCGACACTACGCAGTTGGCATGCGGCCGACCTGTCGCCGCGGGTCGAGCTGCGAGATCCCGCCGAATGGGGGCCAGGGTGCGAGACCGTGCAGCCGCTCGCCTGCGGCGTCGCGTTTTGCGTCGGGCAGTACGCGTACGACCGGCGGGTCATCTTCTGGGATGGGGAGGTTCGCTTGCTCGTATCCGGCACGCACACGAACGAGGTTGTGGCGCTGCGTGACCTGGGCAACGGCTGGATCGCCTCGCTCGGCCAGGCGCGGACTTGGACTGATAGCCGCTGGCGCATCTGGCGGATCCCCCAAGAGTTCCGCGCGGAGCGTTCCGTGGGCGCTTTTGATCAGCGTGGGAAATGAAGTGAAGTACGAACGCCGAGGCCCGAACGCTGCGCTGCCGGGCTCACCCTGCCGGCTACTGCGAGCGAGGCATCACGAGCGACACCATCAGCCCGGGATGCAGATTGCGCAGCGTAACGCGGATGCCGTGGCGGATGGCGACGGCCTGCACGAATCGCAGCCCGAACCCGTGGCCAGGGGGTGTGTCGGGCCGGCGCTGGACGATCAACGTGCCGAGGTCTTCGGTTGTCGTGCCAGGGCCCTGATCGATCACGCGCAGCACGACGTTGTCGACTTCGGCTCGCACTTCGACCCGGACCTCTCCGCCGGCCGGGGTGTGCTTGATGGCGTTCTCGACCAGATTCAGCATTACGCCGCGCAGCAGGTCGCCGGCGCCGCGCACGCGCGCCTCGGCATTTGCGGCGAGGTCCAGCTTCAGTTTCACCTTCGCCGACTCGGCAGCGTCGGCATAAAGCTCGGCCACTTCTACCGAGAGCGCGGCGATGTCGACGGCATCGAAGTGGAAGGTCGGTGCGGACCCGATGCGCGCGAGCGTCAGGATCTGCCTGAGCAGCTCGATCAGATCGTCCGCAGCGCCGGCAAAGTCCAGCCGCGTGCCTTCGCGTGCCGCATCGCGCAGGCGAGTGAGCTCGCGATTGAGTTCGTGCGCGGCGGTTTGGCTGAAGGCATCCAGGCCACGGATCAGCCGCTGCAACTCGGCGAGCCCGCGATTGATGTTGTCGGCGAGCTCGGCGAGTTCGCCCGCGTGGCCGGCACCTGCCGGCGCCACGCGTGCATCCAGGGCGCCCGTGCGTAGCCGGTCGAACACGGCGTTGATCGCGGCGATGCGTTGGCGGTAGGTGCGTTCGGTGCGCCAGGTCGCGAACAAGGCAAGGCTCAGGAAAGCGGCGAAAACGACCGACCCCGCCGGCAGGGTGCTTTCGATCAGGGCGTCGACTGGCGTGAGTCTGCGGCCGACGAGCAACGGAAACACCTCATCGACAACGCTCGCCTTTGCCAGCACGCGGCCGGGTGATCCGCCTGCTGCTGCGCCGTCGAACCGTAGCCAACCGGCGGTGATCGCGTGCCCCTTCGGCCAGTGCGCGAGGTTGCCCGCGACATGCGAGCCGTCGCTGCGAGTGAGCAGATAGACGCTGGCTGAAGACGTTTGCGGCGCCACGCGGTATTCGATCTCGTCGGCGAACGCGACCGCCTTGAGGTCGCGATAGCGCCGTTCCAGCAGCCGCAGCTCGGCTTCGATGTCGCTGCGCGCCGAGTCTTCGGCGACATTGGCGATCGTGAGCGCGATGACGGCCGTCAATCCGGCGGCGAGCATCAGCGCAAGCGCGACGCTGGCGAGATACAACCGGCCGAACAACGGCTGCGTGTCCGCGACCGCGGGGTGCTCTGGCTTCATGCCTCGGGCAGGACGAGCCGATAGCCCAGGCGGTCTCTGGTTTCGACCAGTGGACCCGCGTTGCAGGCCGCGAGCGTTTCGCGCAGCCGGCTGATCGCAACGTTGATCACGTAGTCGCGTGGCGTGACCCGCGCCTGGTTGGGCCAGGTCGCGCGCCATAGCGCCTGACGGCTGACCCATTCACCGCGATGCATGGCCAGCACCCGAAGCAGATCGAAGGTCTGCGGCTTGATGGTCAGCGGCGTTCCCGCCCATAGCGCCACCTGGTTCAACGTGCGCAGCTCGAGCGGTCCCCACACCAGCACCGACACTGGGGTACGCACGGCCGAAATCCGGCGCGAGAGCGCGCGCAGGCGTGCGCGCAGTTCGCCGCTGTCGAAGGGCTTGTCGATATAGTCGTCCGCGCCACGATCGAGTCCGGCGATGTGGTCATCGGCGCTGGAAAGCCTGCTCGCCACCAACGTTCCCGGTGCTGGAGCTTCGATGTCGCGAAACCATTCGAGCAGATCGAGCCCGTCGGCGCCATCGGCCAGCATTCGATCCAGATAGATGAGATCGATCGCCTCGCTGCCGAGCACGCGGCGCGCCTCCGCGACCGTATCGACCTGTGTCGAAGACCAGCCCAACGCACGCACATCGGCGGCCACCGCGGCAGCCAGCTCCGCATCATCTTCCACTACCAGAACCTTCAGTGCCGTGCCGCTCGCGGCACCGGCTCCGTGCGTTGCCATGGGATGTCATCCTTCGCGCTCGTCGCGCGTGACACTATATCTGCTCGATATGTCCGGGTGCCGTTGGAACGCCGCTAACATCGTCGGTTAGATCGGACGATGTTCGGGCAAGCGGCATACGACACCCTGTCACTGCGCGGAAGCACGGGACCACCGCCCTTCCTATTGCGAGAACTCATGCATGGATTTCTCCTGAATCACGCGCTTTTGGCGGCGTTGATGCGGCCGCTCGTGACCGGTCGCAACGATCGGGTGGCGCAACGGTGGCTTGGATTGCCTGGGGCGTCCTCCCACCGCCGGCGAGCCTCGGCGGGCTGCCTCGCGGGCGCGATCTTGTCTCTTTGCGCTTGCACCAGTACGCCGCAAACGAATGCACCGGCATCCACGGACAGCTCCGAGGAGATTCGTCAGGCGGCTACGAACGTGGTCGAACAGATCCATCGGGCGGGCGTTGAATTCGCTCAGGCGCACGCCGCGAGCGATGCGCTCGGCATGGCGCGGGCGGCACGCCTGCGCGCGCCGCTCGATCGCATTCCGCTGGCACTCGGTGAACTCGGGCCGGAAATCCCGGTGATGACGGCAGCGCGCATGTTCGCCGCTGCGCACGCCGCCGCCGGCGATGACCCCGCGTTGCATGCTGCGATCTCCCGGCTGGAAGCCGCGGCCGCGCCGGGCTTGCTCGGCGGCCGGCTGCCACTGGAAGGCCTCTCTGGTGCGATTGGGGGCAAAACGCCGCCGCAGCTGGTTGGCCCGTCGATTCCTACGCCGCGGGACGGGCCAGCCGGCGCTTTCTATCGCATCGCGTCGCGTGCATCCCTGACGCTGCGCGCACCGGTAGCCGCCGAACGCACGTTGTTCGTTCTGGTCGAGGTCTCCGGGGGCGAGAGCGTCGTGCTGCGTGTCGTCGATGAATCCAGCGCGCATATCTGCGTCGATGCGAAGTCGCATGGCCGCCTGTTGTGCCGGTGGCGACCGGGCAAGGCGGCGACGGGCGTCGTGGTCGTCGACAACCAGGGCACGGGTCCGGTTTCGATTCTGCTCATCGCGCATCAGTAGCAGTCGCGCTAAGACGACGCAGGCTACTCGAACCGCTCCAGCGTATAAGGATCGATCGAGATGTCCGAGCGACCGATCCGTGAAGGCCGACCTACGCTGCCCTACTTTCTAAGCGACCGATACACGCTCACGCGAGCGGAGCTCTTGGGCAGGACTTGCGTTTTCGTGAGGTTCCCGTCCTCATGTTGCCGACGCTCAGGTCGTTCGAACGACGCGCGCTGATCGAGCAACAAGTCGCCTTTGTAGTCCCGGGCAAGCAGCTCTACATTCCGGAGCTGGCCGTAGACCTACGCGAGCACTTCAAGCAACGTCGCACCGAAAAAAATTGCTCAGTCCAGCAACGCAGGCGTCGCTGTTCGCCGCGCTCTTGCTTGGCAAAGTGCGGGGGACATGGGACCCAAGCGAAGACGCAAGGCGGCTCGGGTACAGCAACATGACCGTCACCCGGGTCATCCGGGAACTGAGCGCAGTGGGCTTGGTCGCCGTTGCCCAGGCCGACTTGCAGCGTTTTCTAGAGGCCGCTCGCAGCAGCACGAGCATCGACGGCAAGGCGTTGGGGGTCGCGTCACTTGACGAGACCTGCGAGCGGATCGCCCGCGCCTATGGGCTGGGCTAGACCAAGCGCCCTACTTCCCCTCGCCGAACCACCCGCCACGCGACCAACGCTGCAGCGGCGCAAGCAACTGTCGAAACACGCTGGGACGCTCCTCGGTCTGACCGGCCGCACCGCGAACCTCGGCATCACGCAACGCCTCGTGCACGTGGTCGGTCGATTGGCGCACGCTGCTTTGCAGGCGCTCGGCGCGATCGACCGTATCGCGTTGGCCAGCGTCGAGTCGCTGTTCGATCGTGCGCAGCTCTTGCGTGGCGGAAGCACCCTCGCCCGTTCCCGCACCGCGCCCGGTGGCATGCGCAAACTGCGAGCTGTTGGAGCCTTCGATCCGGCTAGAGGCTAGGCCGCGGCACGATGCTGCGGAAATCCGTGGGCGCCGGTCTTAGCTCAATTCCCGATACCGGCGGATGTAGGCTGTCAGTGTGCGGCTCGGAAGATGCACGGCTGGATCTGCTTCGAATTGGAGCAATGCATCCAGCAGGGTCTGCGTACTTGCTTTTTGATGACGATGAATCTCGTCGATGGCCCAAAGCACACCATGCACCTCGATCTCGCTGGCTTCGGCAAGTCGGCGTAACGCGTTGTCGCCCGTGAGGAGAACGCAGCCGGGGTGCTGCTCGGCCAAAGCAAAGGCAAAGCCGTCATTCAGGCTGAGCTTTGGATTACCGGCGATCTCGCGCGCACGCAGGACGCCTAATCCGGAAACTTCCAAGATCTTCAATCCGCCGCGGCGCATGGCGCTTTTCTCGCGACTGCTCAAACTGAGCAGCTCGTCCTCGAACAGGACGTCGGGAATCGCGATCTCGTAAGGTAGGCGAAGCAATGCTTCGATCAAACTGCCGTTTCTAAGATCGATCAGGCATGAGCTATCAGAGATGATGAGTCGCATGCGCCCGCTGCGGTCCTTTTAACCCAGCCTCAACCTGATCGATTGGACGGCGCAAAAGCTCACTACCTTTGACCAGCGAGATCATGCCTTCGGCGAGCGCCCGATAGCAAAGGCGCTCGAATCGATTTGCGTTTTCGTATTGACCCCGATCATTCTTCGGTTCAATGGGCTCTTGCTCTTCAGTGCGCCAACTGCGTGCAACGCTCTGAAAAGCGTAGACCAGAACCGCCTCAGAAATCACCCCAACTTGTCGCAAGCGGACCAGCAGGGCAGCTCCGCTTACGCGATACAGATGCTTGAGGGTAATCAGCTCGCTGTACCCCAATGCACGCCGCGGTTTCCCAACTTCGGCGAGCAAATGACTGGCCGGCATCAGAAAAGCACCGGCGAATACGTTCGCAGCCTTCTCGACCGCTTTCTCGCCAAGCTTCGATCCATCGATCAACCGATGGGCAAGTTCATGGGCGAGGCTTAGCCGCCGGCGCTCGAGCGAATGGACCCGATTCACGACCACGACAGGCAGTGCAGGAAGGCCATTGGGGCGTTGCACCATGCAGGTGAACCCGGAAATCCTGTCCGGCAATTCGAGGATAAGGACTTTCAGCCCCTTCTCTTCGAGCAGCTCGGTCATGTTCGGAATCGGGTCGTTGCCCAGTTTCCAGGCTTGGCGCACCTTATCAGCCAGTTGCTCCGCTTCGTCGGGAACGCTCAGTCTGTGCGGCTTTTCGACCGGGGCGTGCCACTTCGCGCTATCGAGTTCAAGAATGGTCTCGATCTGCAAATAGCGCTCGATTGATTCGAGCACTTCGGTTTGTACATGCGCCCGATCACGCACGCGTGCGGCTGCTGTGGCGCGAAAGTCCACGCCAGCAAGCTCCACGCCTTGGGTGTCCATCAAATACCCAAGGGAAACACCCAGCGCTTTGGAAAGGGCGATCAACACCCCGGAAGAGGGAATGTCCTCGCCGCGCTCGTACTTGCCGATGGCCTGCGCGGTAACGCGATTGTCCATAGCGGTCGCCAGGCCGCGTAGAGACAGCCCTGCCTTCGCCCGTGCCAGCTTCAGGCGGTCCGCGATCATAAGTACCCCTCGTTTGTAAGTTTACGTTCGTATTATGGCGTACGTAATGTAAACTACGCGGTCATGTTACTCAATCTCTTTCTTGAAGGAACCTCGACGATGGCTAAGGCACCAACAAACCACGGAAAAACCTGGAGCTCCTCCGATCTGCAGCAACTCGGAACGCTTGCACGGGGCAATACACCAACGCGCGTGATCGGCATCAAGATGGGCCGGACACCTGCAGCGGTGGCAACAAAAGCGAGTGAGGAGGGGATCTCGCTCAAGCCGACGAATCAATCGCCGTACGGAACTAAGAAGACATAACAACGACGACGAGCGTGATCGTTAATGGGCAGGGGACGCTACGCACGCGGAAACCATGTCTCGCACAGCGCAGATCGCTCGCCGGCCTGCCCGAATCGCACTCCCGTCTACGCGAAGCAGTCTGCGCCGCGGCAACGCGCCGAGTATTAAGCAAGTGCAAGCGCCCTACTTCCCCTCCCCAAACCACCCGCCACGCGACCAGCGCTGCAACGGCGCGAGCAACTGTCGAAACACGCTGGGACGCTCCTCGGTCTGACCGGCCGCCCCGCGCACTTCCGCATCGCGCAACGCCTCGTGCACGTGGTCAGTTGATTGGCGCACCCCGCTTTGCAACCGCTCGGCGCGATCGCCGGTGTCGCGTTGGCCAGCGTCGAGTCGCTGTTCGATCGCACGCAGCTCGCGCGTAGCGGAGGCGCCCTCGCCCGTTCCTGAACCGCGTCGTGGTTCGACGCCCGCGCGGGCCTGGGCTGCCCGCACCGATCCTTCCGCACGCGAGCGCTGCGCCAGCGGGTCGGCGATCGCCTCGGTCTTCGCCTCGCCGAACGTAGCCGTAGCGCTCGGCTCCGTCCCCAGCCTGCTCTCCGCAGCGCCAAGCAGATCGCGCCCGCTCCGCGGCATCCCCGCCCCGAGTGCATCGATCGAGGGTACGAATGCGCCATCGGCGAGGAACCCGCCGCGCCCCAGATACTCCAGCCGCAACGCGCTCAGGTTGCGCCGCTGCGCGATCGGGTCGAGCGTCTCGACCATCGCACCGCGCCCGGTGGCATAGGCAAACTGCGCGATGCCGGTGGTGAGATCGGTGCGCCCCTGCTGCACCAGGCGCTGCGCGTTCTCGGCGGCACGCCGATACACCTCGGCGTGCTGCAACGTTCGCTCGGCACGTTGATTCAACTCTTCGCCCTCGCGCCAGTTCGACTCGATCGCCTCCACCCCGCGCTGGTTGTGGCTGCGCGCCCACTGGTAGCTGCTGGATTCGCGCCACTGGCGCATCAACTCGGTGGACTGCACACCTTGTGACGAGCGCTGGAACCGATCGACCAGTTGGTTGGCCGCTGCCATCGCCTCGTGCGAGCTGTTCGAGCCTTCGATGCCGGCACGCAGCACATTCAGATTCAACCCGCCACCAGCCAGCGCCTGATTCATGACGCGCGCGCCGTTCTCCTTGCCCAGCGTGCGCTGCACGCCGTCGGCCAGCTCCTGCAACTGAGTGAAGGCGTTGCGCGTGCCACCCAAGGTCGCCTGACCGGCCTCGCCCTGTACGCTCCCTGCGCGTGTCGCTTCATTGGCCAGACTGAATGCATTGACCAGCGCTGCACTTTGCGCGCGGCTCGCCCCTTCCTGCATCGAGCGCGACAGGCTGGTGGCACGGTCCGCTTGCCGCGAGTACTGCTCGACCTGTTCGCCTGAAACGGTGAAGCTGCTCGATAGCCGGCTCTGTTGTTGCTCGAATGCGATCGATTCTGCTCCCCTGCCCGCTTCCACCTGCGCGAGCATCGACCCGGCCCCCGCACCGGCGAGCTGTCCGACGCGCGTGCCTAACGCGGTGGCGGTGCGCAGCATCGCCGGGTCGGTGACGGCATGCGCCAGATCCGCCTTGTCCATGTTCACCATGCCGGAGCTGACGTTGCCCAATGCGGTGTCGCCGGCGCGATGCGCACCGGCACCGACCAACGAGGCGACACCGATCGAGCCAAGCTTGTTCACGCCGAAAACCAAGGCGGAGGCGAACATCGGCACCGCCAAGACCAGATAGCCGATCACGGCCATCTCCGAGATGCCCGCTTCGTAGATGCCGCGCGCGGTCCCGAGGGTGAGCTCGGCCCCGCTTGCACCACCCGCGGACTGCGTCCACGCCGCAGCGTTCAACACCGACAGGCTGCGCAGCGTCCCATAGTGATTGAGCACGGCATAAAGCGGCGGCCACAGTTCGATCCACACCAATGCGAGCAGATAGCTGGCGAGCACGCCCAGCATGCGCCCCGCATCCATGGCGAAAGCCAGCAGCAGCACCAGCGGGAAACACATGTAGAGCGCGCCCTGGAGAACGTTGCGCACCATCGGCAGCGCTTCTTCGGCCAGGCTGAGCTGCACCGCGTACTGCGCATTCATGGCGGCGGTGCCCTGCGCGGTGGCCATGCCCATGATGGTCTGCTCGGGACTTCGGATGCGTGCCCCCAGGCTCTTGCCGGCATCGCGAAACGCGTTGATCAGCGCGTTCTGGCGAATAATCTCGGCGACGCTGAGCGCCGCACCACCGATCTGCGCCTTGGCGTAAGCCGCGAGCAATGCGTTATCGATGCGGGTTTGCGCCAGTGCCGGCGGCAATTGCGGGTAGAGCTCGCGCGCCAGGTGGTTACGCAAGACCGGAAGCTCGGCGCTCAGCCCCAGAGTCAACAGTGCATGCGCCCCGTCGCAGCCGCTCAAGGCAGGCGGCTCGCCGACCATCGTGAAGCGCGCCGGGTTGGTGGCGGCCATCACCTGCCACAGGTTCGGTGTGTTTTGCAGCGCGTCGGGGGCGATGCGTCCATCGCTCAGGTCGTACACGGTGCAATGGGTAATGAAATTGGTGAGATCGGTGAGCAGCACCGGATCGGTGATGGCGAGCGTCTGGCTGCGGGTGATGAGCTTGGTGCCGAACAACAACCCGTTGTCCTGATAAGCGAAGTCCGGATCGATGCCGAAGGCGCCGGGCAAGCCTGCGAGCGCGGTCTCGTAGTAGCGGGTGAGTTTTTCTCCCAAGGAGGAGGTGAGCGAGCCGAAGAACGCCAGGCCGATCGGCACGTTGGCGACGACGACGTTGGGTTGCACGCCCAGCCGGTCGACCAGGGTGACACTGACCTTGGGCACGAACACCAGGCCGTACACCAAGGCAATGGCGATCAGCCAGCCGGCGGCCGCCGGGTGGCCCGGGCGCAGCAACTGTCCCACCAGCACGGTGACAAACCCAAGCAGCGCGCACACCGCGATCGCCCCGGCGTAGTTCGCCCCGCCCATGATCGCGGCGATGGCGTTGAACAGGCCGTACAACGCCTCGTAGTTGTGGAACGCGTAGAGCTCCATCGCCGGCGCGCGTAGAGAGTCCGGACGCTAGCGCCGGGAATGAACGGAGTGCGCGCGGGCGTAATCGATGGTGAGCTTGAGCGCGGCTGGTGCTTCAGCCATCAGGTTGCGCTCGATCTCGCGGATGTGCTCTTCCACCACCCGCACATTGGCCACCTGTGCATTGACCTTGAGCTTCTCAGCGTGAAACGAGGCGCGGTTGCGGCCCAGCCGCGCCTGGAACTCGCGCATCTGCTCCTGCTCCAGCGTCGAGGGGAAGTGCGATTGCGCCACCGCTGCCGAGACGCTGCGCAGCACCGTACTCACGAATACGTCGACATAATCGAACGCAATGACGTCGCGGTAGCGCTCGATCAACGTGTCGGCCACGCCGAAGTTGCGCCGCATGTTGGCCACCGCCAGCATCTTGTAGACCGGCACGCTGGTGTTGTTGACGAAGCCGATATCGGCCACCGAGGGCGGCGTGCCGCTGACGATGTTCTGCGACAGCTGCGCCAGCCGTGCCCGCACCAGCTCGCGAAACGGCGTCACGGCGGTGAGCGTCTCGTGCGGATTCATGCACTCCTCCAGGTCGCCGCCACAGGAGAGCACCGGTACCTGGATGGTGGCCGCACCACTCACGCTGTTGCCGTACATCAACTGGTCCATGGTCTCGATGGTGGCCGCATAGGTCTGGATACGCGCGCCGTTGCCATCGTCGGCGGCGGGCACGAACACCACCGTGCCGATGAAACTCATCGCCAGTTCGCGCTCGGCATCGGAGAGACTGGTGATGCGCTTGAGCGCTCGCCAGATCACATTGCCTCGCGCCGGCACCTGGTCGCGCCGCGCCGGGTTGGCCGCATCGCGGTTGGCCTGGACTGACGCATTCACCCCGTCGTTGCCGTCATTGGTGTAGTTGCACCGATCCATCGCATCGGCAAAGTCCGAGGCCTCGCCCTCCTCCAGTTGCCGGTTCTGGCAGGCCTGGGTCTGGCTGCTGCGCATCATTCCGGCGGCGCCATCGACCATCATCTGCGCGGTGCGGCAGGTGTCGATCGCCAGGTTGTTCATCTTCTGGATCTTGTCCATGAGGTCCTTGATCTCACCGGAGATCTGCGGCGTGATCGAGGACAGGGCGAGCTGAAACGCATAACCCAGGGCGTTGCGCGCGATGCCTTGCAGCACCGCGGTGAACTGACGCCGGTCGATGAACGAGAAGGATCCGGCGAACAGGTCAATACCGCCGCACCCGGCGCGCAGGTTGGGGAGCTGCACGTTCAGGATCGGGTGACCGCGCTGCGGGGCGCGCACATAGAGTGAGCCGCCGGTGATGACGTTACCGGCCTGCGAATGAAACGCGCCGGGCGCGGTGACATTGCCGATCGCCCCCATCGCATTGAACATGTCCTGCATGTTGCGTTGCAGGTCGGCGGTGGTGGCCACCGGCCAAAGCAGTCCGAGTGCCGCCGCGCACGCGGCCATCCATTGTTTGCATCGCATCGCCCTGCCCTCCTCATCTGGCCGCTTGCACGGCCGCATCGGCCGCGGATTCGGCACTGCGCAGCAACAGTCGCAGCCGCTCGGCCAGTTCGCTATCCGACATGACCCCGAAACCCACCGGGGTGCGCGTACCGGTGCGCGGGTCCATCAGCACCAGCGCCGGCACGGTCGTGATGCCGCCCTCAATCACGCGTGCGGCCGAGCCGTTGTCGCGCCTCGCCTCCGGGAAATCCGGCAAGGTGCCGCCATCGAGCGAGATCGCCATCACGTTGAAACCGGTGGCCTGCGCGAACCGTTTCAGGGTCGGTGCGAACGCGTGGCAGTACGGGCAGTCGGAGCGGAAGTAGAAGAACAGCCCGTAGGTCTGGGCGAAGCGCGCGAGCACCGCGCGATCGGCATCCCCCTGACGCTCATCGAAGGCGCGCGCCGCGGCAGTGTTGGTGGGGCGGATCCGATCAGAGGTGTCCAGATCCGGTGTGAGTGCCAGGGTGCGCTGCCACTGCTCGGCGAAGGTGCCGGCCTTGTCCAGCACCATGCCCTGATAGCGCATGAACGCGCGCATGTTGGCGATGCTCGGGTTCATGATGGCGACCTTCTTGAGTTCCTCGAGCTGCGCTTGCATCGCTTCGAACTCGATCAGTTCGGGGCGCTTGGTCGGGGGGACCGTTGCGGCGGATGCGGGCGGTGATGTCGGTGGCACCGGGGGCGCGGGTACGACCAGCACCGGTTCGCGGTCGCGATACCAGTAGAAGCCTTCCGGGGTGCCGTGTTGATAGGTGAGCGCCGGGGGCGCGTCCTGCGACGCGGTCGCCTGGGCGGTGGTCGCATGGGGCGTGGTCGCCTCAGGTGCGGGCGACCTGGTGGCCGTGGGGGTTTGGGCCCCAAGCGGCGCCGCACCCGAGGCGATCGACAAGGCGAAGCCACCGATGATGAGGACGTGGAACGTTGCGCGGCACCAGCGTGGCGAGGACGACGCGCCATCGCCTCCGGGTGCGCAGCGCGCGCCGCCGGGTGGCCCGCTCCGAAGGAATGAATTGGTCCGGGGTCGCATCAGTTCACCCGGTTCGATGATGTTGGCGGCGGGGTGGCCGGTGCGCCTTGCGTGTTCGCGCCGCTATCGCGCGGCGGCGGCGCATCACTTGCCCCATTCGCGCAGGTGCCGGCCGCGATGCAATCGACCCTGGGTTCGACCGCCGGACGCAGATCGGCCGCCGTGACGGTGCGCGCCTGGATGGTCTCGTAGAACTCGGTGAAATCGATCCTGGAGAAATCGAGCGATTGAATCTGCTCGACGGTGAAGCCCGAGCAATCCGGATTGCGTGCATCGCCCCAGGCCTTGCCCAGTTGCGGGCGACCCTGTTCGTTCAGGATGCGTGCCAGGATCGAGTTGAAGCAGCAGTAGCTGCGGGTGCGGCGTTGGCACACGCCGAAGCGGCGGCGCTCGCAGTACTCGCCCAGATCAACGCACACCCGTTGTGAGGTGCGCAGCACCGTGGTCTTGTCTTCGGTGGAACAACTCTCCAGCCCCATCGATTCGACCATCGCCTGGAACGCCTTGGCCGGATCGGGGGCGTACGCCTGCAGAAAATCGGGCACCGCGAGGTTGCCGCCACCGAGCACGCCGGCCGCACCGGGCAACACCGCGCCGGCGATGCTGCCCTTGCTGTCGGTGAACAAACCGTCGAACGCATACAGCGAGGACTGGCCCTGTCCGGCGCCAATTCCACTACTTGCTCCGCTCGCGCCGCCACCGCCCGTACCGGCCGCACCGCCACCGGCCATGGCGCCGCCCCCTGTCATGGCCCCGCCCATCGCACCACCGGCCAGCGCGTTGTTCGACAGATTGGCGAAGCGGTCCTGGCCCGAGCAGCAGTTGTTCAAGCCGAACGAGCGACGACTACAGCGCGAGGCCACGCCATCGAACACCGTGAAATTGCCGTTGGTGTAACGGCCGGCTTGCCGCGCGACTTCGCTCATCGTCACCGCGCGCGCGAAATCGCTATCGGGCGGATGGCCGGCATCGAAGCACACCCCCTGGGTGCAGACCTGTTTGCCCGAGCAATCGGCGATCGTGCCGCTCGCGGTGCCCTGCAACGGACACGACAACGCGGTGCGCCACTCCAGACACAGCCCGGTTTGCGTATCGCGGTCGATACAGGTCTCGGCGCTGGTCGCGGTGCAGCGCGAGAGCTGCGTACCGGTACATTCATCGACCCCGCTGGGGGCCAGACACACGTACTCGTTGGCGTAGCCCCACGCCGGCCGTGTCACCGCCACGCCGTCGATGATGCGGGTCTGCGCACCGCTGAGATTGTTACTACCGGTCCTGAAGCACGATTCGTTGGACACCAGCGCCGACTCGCTCACCGGATAGGTCAACGCGTTGTCGCCATCGGCGGGCAACAGGCCGCTGGGCACGCGCGCATCGAACGTTGCGCAATCGCCGACCCAGCGCTCGCTCACCTGCGCCTCGGCGGGCACGAAACTCGAGACGACCGTTGCGGGCAGCTCGGCGCCACTGGCCGGCACACGACAGGTGGGGCCGCTTGCGCTCGGATCGTCAGCGCGCGGCGGGTTCGGGCCCACCGTCCCCGGCGGGCAGCTGGCAAGCTCACTCTTGCAGAGCTGCTCACCGGATGGACCGGTTTGCGGTCCGGTCGTGGGCGGGCTGCAACGGTAGTGCACCGATACGTCCAAGGTCTTGGTGCAGGTGCCGAACGATTTCGTATAGGTCCGATCACACGATTGCGGTTCGCTGCGCGCGTACTGGGTGGTAACGGTGCGCGTCGTACAGGCGGTGGTGTTCGTAGTGAGGCCGCCGACGGTTGCACGCGGGTCATCGCTGATCGCCGCGGAGCGGGTAAACATCGGGTCGTTGCGATCATGGGTGATGCGCTGGCGTTCCTGCGCGCTCGTGGTGGTCGCCAGGATCGCTTCGCAAGATTGGCCGTCATAGGTGGTGGTGGTGTCGCCCCGGGCGCGGGCATCGCGACAGGTGGCGATGGCAGCCTCGCTCGCCGCGCGCGTATCGGCGGGTTGGGCCGGCGCAGTCGAACCGTTGTTCGCCGCGCCATTGATCGGGCCAGCGCCGACCACCGCCGGTGTGGCGGTATTGGGGACGACCCGGCCGTTTTGATCGCGACCGAATTGGCTGCCCTCATCGAACGCGCCGCGTTTCTCGGGCGCGATTGCCGGCAGCTCAAATACCGGGGCGCTGCTGCCGGCGCCCGATTGCGCCAAGGCGTTCCCGCATCCGAGCGCGGCGAGCAGCACGACGCACAACACCGCGATGCGTTTGGCTGCGCTCACCGCGCACGCTCCAATCGTGTCTTGAACGCCGCGACCGACGGGGCGAGCGCCGGGGCGCCCTGGCCGAGCTGTTCGAGCGCGGCGTGCAGGCTGACGTTGCCGGCGACGCTGGCCCAGCGCGCCGGGCGCTCGCAGGCCTCGCGCGTACAACTGGCGGCGAGTGCGTGCGGCGCGGTGAGCACAAAACTGGGCACCGCACGCACTTCGAAAGCGCGAAACAAGCGCGGGTCGATCTGCCAGGCGACCCGACGCGCACCCAACGCCGCGCGCACACGCGGCAAGGTCTGCTTGATCGAATTGTTGTGCAAGCCGCGCATCACCAGCACCGCGCCGGCCCGCGCCGCCTGATCGATCAGCGCGTTCAGGACCGCATCGGGCAACGAGAACGAGATGAAGATCAGCAGGTCGCCTTGCGCGAGCGCGCCCGGGGCCGGCGAGCGAAGCTGGCGATACTGATCGGCGATCGCTCCGACATCGAGGGCGGGCGAGGCGTGCGGCGCAGGCAGGGCCAGACGCGGCACGCCGTGATTGAGCAAATCCGCATCGCTTGGAAACGCCGGCAGCGGGACCGCGCGCAGGCGCGCATCGCTGGGCAGCGGCGGACGCTCGATGTTGCGCAGGCGCTCCTCACTGGGTAGGGCCGGCGGTTGCGCGTGCGCCGCCGCGCCCAGACAGACCAGCGCGATCGCATGCGCCCACGCGGTCAGCCGCGCGCGCGGCAGCAGGCACAGGTGCATGCATTGCAACGGTTTCACCGGCTTCGGTCGATCCATCGCGTTTCCTCGCCCGTTACTCGTAGGTGATGCAGCAATCGCGTTTGCGAAACAGCTGGTACACCGCGTCCTCGCCTTGGATCGGGAACTCCTTGCCCAAGCCCCATAGCCAGGTGGTGCGGCCGAATGGCTGGCAGCACTGGTTACCGATCTGGTTGGTGTTGGGGACCGGGTAGACCATCTGCATCTTGTATTGCTGCCGATTGGGAATCGGGTCGGTCCAGGGCGAGCACCAGCCGTTGCTGCCGTAGTAGGACGCCTGCAACGATTGGCGATGCAGCTTGGTGGCGAGTTTCTGCACCACCAGCGCGCTCGAGCCCGCCAAGCCCTGATGGGTATGCACCCACCCGTTCAGCGGGTACAAGCCGCCCTGGCAGCCGGCGCACCAGAACAACAGCGGCAGCGGCATGCGAACACTGGCGGCGATGCAATCGGCGGCACACGCCGCCTGCGCGATCGGATTGGCGAACAACGCTGCGTCGAAGGCGAGGATCCAGTTCCACTCGTCGTCGTTCCAGGTCGGGTCGATCTCGGTAATGAAGGTGGCATCGACCGAGCCGTGCACGTAGCACTCGGCATCGAACAGGCTTTGCAACAGATCCATGAGCGGGGCGCCGTACCAGTGCGCCTGGTAGAACACAGTGCGCGCGCTGTTGTCGCGGCGATTGCGGCCATGCGCGGGTCGCGTGTCGCTGCCGCTCAGCTGCACCCCGCCCAGTCCGGGAAAACAGAACGGCTTGCGCACCACTTCAGCCATGATGGCGGGCTCGAAGAAGCCGACCGACAGGCCGTAGGCGGGGATCTCGGTGTTCTCGCACACGCAGATCGGCGAGACCCCCTGCGCGTCCATGTCGTCCTGGTTCATGGTGAGAATGGGTGAGTCACCGATCGACATCGGGAAGATGCAGCTCCAGCAGATGTCGGTGATCGGATCGGGAAACCGGCCGACACACGACGTATTGGTCGCATTGGTGCCGCTTTGTGCCGCCCCCTCATGCATCAACAGGACCGACACCAGTGCGAGGGCGATGCACAGCGCGCGGCTCATGGTCGAACCTCCTCGATCCGCAGGCGCTTGCCGTCCTGGGAAATACGCGCGGGCACCTGCTCGATACCCAGTTGACGCACCATCGCCCCGCCCTGATCGAAATAGACCGGGGTGTTCCAACGCCGCTCGAGCGTGATCGGCGATCCGCCGACCAGCACCAGCAGCACGGCGCCTTGCGCGCGCTCACGTGCGGCCCACGCCACCTGCTCGGGATCCGCCCCATCGAAAAACAGCACGTGCTTGCTCAGCGAAACCTGGTCGAACGGGTTGGCACGGGTGCCGCGAGCCAGAACGATCTTGCCTTCGTGATCGCGAATGTCGGCGTGAACCCGTACGCTCGGGTCGTAGTGACGGACCGTCGCCGTGGTGGTGCGCCGTACCGTCGCAACCGGCGCGGGGTGAAGCGCGCGCTGCGTAGTGCGCGCACGCAGGGCGGCTTGGTCGCGCGCGAGCTGGCCGGAGGCGGCACGTCGGCGCAATTGCTGCTCGATGTAAGCCAGCGCATCGTCTTCGGCGATCGGAAACACTTCGGCGATGGTGCCCAGATGGGTGGCACCGGCCGGCGCAGCGGCGAGCGCCGCGAGGCAAAAAACGCCTCGCAGCGCAGCCCACAGGGTTCGATGTCGCGCGCGCATCGTCAGTTTCGTCAGAAGCGCCATACCGTGACCGGACCGATCAGCGCATGGCGCGCGAACAAGCCGGCGAGCGCGTAACGTGAATCGAGGCTGTCCGGTCCGTCGTTGTGCAGGTAATAGTGATCGGGCGGAATCACCTGCGCGGCGATCGGTGCGAGCGGGTGGCCGCTGCGCGCATGGGTCTTCGCGAACGCGAGCGGCTTGCCATTGATGTTGATAGTTCGGTCGCTCACCCGCAGCACGTCGCCGGGCACGCCCTCGATGCGTTTGACAAAGAGCGCACCCGCCGGCCATGGTCCGCCGCCGTGCCAATGCACCGCCACGATCTGGCCGCGCACCGGCGCGCGTCCAGCCGGCCAGCCCGCCCGGTCGACCAGGAACAACGCCGGTTCGGGCATGCTGAAGCTGGCGTTCACGCCCAGCAGATAGCGCTGGGACAGGCGCCAAGTGCCGAGCAGCACCGCCACGCCCAATGTCGCCGCGAGGACCCAAACGATGCGCACAGGGCGAGTACGCGTCATCGCATCGCTCCGGTCTGCGGCGCATCCGGCTGGGCACGCTGGGCCAAGCGCGTGCGCAACTCGGCGGTGTAGTCGGGCAGGGTCGCGGTCGCGCCGTGCGCGGCGACCACCGCGGCGCGATTGAGCAGCACGCAGCGACAATGCGCAGCGAGCTCGGCAACGGATTGCTCCAGACGCAGGCCGAAGGTGCGCGCGGCCACGATCGCGGCGGTGCGCTCGGACTCGCCCGCTTTGGGATCGAAGCCGACGTTCTCGAAGCCGCGTTGCGCACCGTCGGCGATCGCCAATACATCGACCACCGCGAAGACCGGCGGCACAACGCGTCCGCCCGCACCGTTCAGCCATTGATAACCGATGGTGGCGGCCAGTGCGCACAGCACCGCCAGCGCGATCACGAGCGCTTCGCGCAAGCTCATCCGTCCACCCCGCGCGTGGCGAGCACATCGCGGATCGCCGCATCGAGGCTCATGCCGGCCTGCCGGCGATGCTGGACCGCCATGAAGTCCTCCGGCTTGGAAGACCACATCAGCAGGTTGTAGGCGTCGATGTAGTTGCGGCACACCACGCGCACCCCCGGGCCCGACAGCAACACTTCGGCGTACACGCCCTCCTCGGTGCGCAATCCTTCGAGCGCGCGCAGGAAACCGGGCTCGTTCTCATACGTGCCTTTGTTCTTCAACTCCTCCAGCGCCTCGGCCTTCTGGCGCAGGTAGCAGCGCCAGTCGGAGTTCTTCTGCGCCGAGCGTGCCGCCGGCGACAGGTCGTAGTCGGTGATGTTCTGTGTAGCGGTGATGAACGCGCCGCCGTACTTGCGTGCGCGCCGATAACCGGCGTCGATGAACTTGGCCGAGGCCGAGGACTCGTTGTCGGACGCATCCCCCGAGACGGTCCCCAACAGATCCCAGGCTTCATCGATCAGCACCACCTTGCGCAGATCGCGTGCCGACAAGTACATGTCGTAAGTGATGCGGTACATGATCAGAAACAGCACCACCGAGCGCAGATCCTTCTTGGTGTTGAGCTCCT
>CADEDU010000037.1:47949-61407 GCA_902826155.1 uncultured beta proteobacterium | reverse complement strand
CCGGCGGCTCGGCCAAACAGGGGCGTGACCGCAAGTTCCAGGCGATCCTGCCGCTCAAGGGCAAGATCCTCAACGTCGAGCGGGCGCGCTTCGACAAGCTCATCTCCTCGCAGGAGATCGTGACGCTGATCCAGACGCTGGGCACCGGCATCACGAAGGAAGAGTACGCCATCGACAAGCTGCGCTATCACCGCATCATCATCATGACCGATGCCGACGTCGACGGCGCGCACATCCGCACGCTGCTGCTGACGTTCTTCTATCGGCAGATGCCCGAACTGGTCGAGCGCGGTTACGTCTACATCGCCCAGCCACCGCTCTACAAGGTCAAGCTCGGCCGCGACGAGCGCTATCTCAAAGACGATCAGGAACGCGACCAGTTCATGTTGCGTCAGGCGCTGGTGGGTGCTTCGCTTGTTCCACGTGATGGTGCGGCGCCGATCGATAGCGAGGCACTGGCGCAACTGGCGCAGTCCCATCTGCTCTCGGAGGCGGTGATCACGCGCCTGTCCCGGCTCTACGATCCCGACGTGCTGCACGCGCTGCTGAACGGCACGGTCATCGATCTTTCTTCAGCGGTGCAGGCGCAGGAATCGGCCAATCGCCTGACCGAGGCGTTGCCCAGGGAAAGTACGCACGTATCGGTGCGCTACGACGAGAAACAGGAACGCCAGCAACTGATCATCGAACGGGTGCGACATGGCAACCGCAAGGTGACCATGATCGACGAGGACTTCCTCATCTCCGGGGATTGCACGCAGATCGTCACGACTTCCAAGCTGCTGCAAGGGTTGATCGGCGCGGGTGCGCTGGTGCGTCGCGGTGAGCATACGCAAGCGGTGACCAGCTTCACGCAGGCGATCGGCTGGCTGCGCAACGAAGTCGAGCGCAACGCCGCGATCCAGCGCTATAAGGGACTGGGGGAGATGAATCCCGAGCAGTTGTGGGAGACCACCATGGACCCGCAAACGCGCAGGTTGCTCAAGGTGCAGATCGAGGACGGCATCGCTGCCGACGAGATCTTCTCCAAGCTCATGGGCGACGAAGTCGAACCTCGCCGCGAGTTCATCGAGAAGTACGCGCTGATCGCGCGCATCGACGTTTAGGGAAATCTCTGAACAAGGGGGCTAGCCCCCCTTGATCGAGTGCGACGCTAGGCTTTCTTGCCGGCGCTCTTGCGAACGCTCTTCTTTTTTGCCGCGGCAGAGGGCTTGCTGGCGGCTTCGACCTTGGTGGCACGCTTGGCGGGTTTAGGTGCTTCCGCGGGTGCTTCTTCCTCAATAGTGCGCTTGCCCGCACGCTTGGCGGCGGCCTTCGTGGCGGCCGCTGGCCTTGCAGTGCTTCTTGCGCCGGCCGCGTCAGGCGCGGTTTCTGCCGGCTCCTGGGTCGGCTGTGCCCCGGATTGCGATGCACGGCCGCCGGCGCCCTCGCTCTTCTTGGCCGCACCATCCTTGGCTGGGCGGGGCGCAAATTCGAACCCCACCCCACCATCGGGTTTGACCACCAGAAACGCGGAAAACGGGCGCCGCTTCTTGTTCGAGATGAAGCGCTGCAGCAGGTCGGTCTTGCCGGTGCTGAGCAGCTTCACCATCTGATCGCGCTCGATCGGCCGCTGCAGGATGATCTTGCCGCTTCGAAACGTGCACGAGCGCGCCGGACCCACTGCCTTCTCGCAAACGTAAGCGAGATCCTGCTCGTAGACGTTCGAGGCGCACTTCGGACATTTGCCGAGCGGATCTTGACCGGAGAAATCCACCGGCTCGGCGTTCGCGCCGCCGTCTGCGTCCGACTGACCGAAGTCGAGCTCGACGGCGAAGTCGTCCTTGAGCTTGAGCATTGCCGCGAACGGTCGTCCCAGCCGGCTGCGGAACCCCTGCAGCGGACCGATCGAACGCGTGACGAGCAAGGCCTCGGCTTCCTCATTCTCGATGCGTCGACTGGCGATGACTTTCCAGAACGAGAATTCGCACTTGGTGCATTGGAACTTGCGGTAGTTCTCGACCAGCTTGCCTTTGCACTTCGGGCACGGCGCATCGAGCGTGGCGATCGGCTCGTCCAGGCGCGTGCCGCGCTTGATGCGCTCGACCAGATCGCGCGTGGTCTCCTCGATGTGCTGCATGAACTCGCCGCGCGGGAGCTGGCCTTGTTCCATCTGCTTGAGCTTGAACTCCCAGGTGCCGGTGAGCTCGGGAGAACGCAACTCGGCAATGCCGAAACGATCGAGCGCGTAGAACAGATCGAACGCCTTGGCCGTCGGGATCAGTTCACGGCCGTCGCGATGGACGTAATCTTCCTGGATCAGGTTTTCAATGATCGCAGCGCGCGTGGCTGGCGTTCCCAGCCCCTTCTCGCGCATAGCCTCGCGCAGTTCCTCGTCCTCGACCATCTTGCCCGCGCCTTCCATGGCCGAGAGTAGCGTGGCTTCGGAATAGCGCGGCGGTGGTTTGGTCTTGTTCTCGCGCAGCTCGATTTCAGTGGTTTTCACCTTGCCGTCACCGATCGGCGTGAGCGTCGGCGTTTCGCCCGAGTCGGCATCTTTGCCGTACACGGTCATCCAGCCAGCGTTCACCATCACCCGACCTTCGGTCTTGAACGATTCATCGCGCACGCGCGTGATGCGGGTGGTGTTCAGGAACTCCGCGGCCGGATAGAAAACCGCCAGAAACCGCTTGGTGACCAGGTCGTAGATCTTCTGCTCTGGTTCGGACAGATGCTTGGGCCGTTCCAGTGTCGGGATGATCGCGAAGTGATCGGAGATCTTCTCGTTGTTGAAGATGCGCTTGTTGGGGCGCACCCATCCCGATTCCAGAATCGTCGCGGCAAACTGCGCGTAGGGGTGATCGGGGCTGGCGGGAATGACCTTCTTGCCGCGCTTGGCGGCGCTGCTGGTGATCTCGTCGCCACGCAGCATGTTCAGCGTTTGCTGGACCGTTCCGATGTAGTCCTCGGGCAGCGCGCGGGAATCGGTCCGCGGGTAGGTGAGGACTTTGTGTTTCTCGTACAGAGCCTGGGCGATGCCGAGCGTGCCGCGCGCCGAGAAGCCGAATCGGCCGTTGGCCTCGCGCTGCAGACTGGTCAGGTCGTAGAGCAAAGGCGCGGTCTGGGTAGCAGGCTTGCTCTCTTCGGTGGCGAAGCCTGGCTGACCAACGCACTTTGCGCGAATACCTTCGGCGCGCGCCTTGTCCCAGAGACGTTCGGCGCGCGCGTCTGGGTCGTCGCTCTTCTGAGCGCGCCCGAACGACTCGTCGAACCAGCGTCCGAGGTAGTCGCCGTTCGTGCCGGAAAACGTCGCGTGCAGCTCGAAGTAGTCGCGCGACACGAACGCCTTGATCGTGCGCTCGCGCTCAACCAGGACCGCGAGCGTCGGCGTCTGCACTCGCCCGACGGTGGTCTTGTAGAACCCGCCGTCCTTCGAATTGAACGCGGTCATCGCCCGCGTGCCGTTGATGCCTACCAGCCAATCGGACTCCGAGCGGCAGATCGCGGCATCAGCCAGCGGCTCCATCGTTCGCCCCGGTCGTAGCGATTTGAAGCCTTCGCGGATCGCCGCGGGCGTCATCGACTGCAGCCATAGCCGCTCGATCGGCTTGCTGCTCTCGGCATGGCGGACGATGTGGCGAAAGATCAGTTCACCTTCACGACCCGCGTCGCACGCGTTGATCAGCCCGACAACATCCTTGCGCTTGATTAACTTGGTCAGGACCTTCAGCCGATCTTCGGTTCGCTCCAGCGGCTTGAGATCGAAGTGCGGAGGAATCACTGGAAGATTCGTCAGTGACCACTTACCTCTCTTGACCTCAAAGGCCTCGGGCGCCGCCAGTTCGAGCAGGTGCCCAATCGCCGAGCACACCACGAACTGGTCGCTCTCGAAGTAGTCGCCGTGCCGCGTGAAGCCACCGAGCGCGCGCGTCAGGTCAGTCGCGACCGAGGGCTTTTCCGCAATGATCAGCTTTTTCGTCATTGAGTAAGCACTAACAACCACTGTGAAGAGGGACGTAACTCACTGTTCCTGAAGGAATTTATTCTTTGTTGTCGGGCGAGCGCGGGGAACGATCGCGGCTGCCCGGGTATGCAAAGCCGCGAATAATACGAGCAACCGTGAAATCGGAGCAAGAAAGCGTTGGTCAGCAGCTACCCGGAACGGCCCGGCTCATACGTACGCAAGCCAGTCGTGCGAGGCCGTCAGCAGGGTCAACCGAGACCCGTTCATCCCGCGCTGCCGTGGCTCGCGGTCAGTGGGTATGGACCGCTTTTGCTGCGGTCGTCTTCCGGACAGTACCGATCTAATGCAAGACTCGAGGAGCGCCGTCGGGGAGCAACTCATCGAGCACGATCGCATCGACGTTGCCCTGCTGGGTCCAAAGCACGATCAGCACGATGACCTTCATTTTCGCCAGCTCGACGATGTCTTCTTGCACCGCGATCGCTTGATCGAGCACCAGTTCGCGGGTCTTTGCCGTGAGCACGCCGGCGGCTTCGAGAAATGTCACGAATCCCAAGGCGTCCGGCGAGATTCGATCCCGCTCCACACTGGAGAACGCGCGAAACGAATCGCCGCCTGCGAGTTCTGTTGGATACACGGACTTTTCGCGCTCGGCGAGCGAACGCAGCCAGGTGAGCGCCTCGCTGATGTCCTCGTGTCCGAATCCTGCAGCGCTCAGCTTCTGGGCGAGCGCATCCTGATCGGGGGTAGTGTCCGTCTGGTAGTACTGCTCGAACAGATAAACGAGGACTTCGATCATCTTGGCTGTTGTCGGCGCTAGCAGATGCGCTGGTACTGTCCCCCCGGAAGCGTTGCTACCCGTCCCTCCAGTTCCAGCTGGAGCAGCATCGCCGATACAACATCTGGCGTCAAGCCGACTCTCGCACACAACGTATCGAGGTGCACGGGCTCGAAGCCCATCGCGTCCTCCAGGGGGCTGGACGGTCTATCTGGCTTCGTCTCCGCCCTTTTCGTCGCTTGCCGGATCGGTAGTTCCTCCAGAACATCGTTCACCGACTCCACCAGCTTGGCACCCTGCTTGATCAGCGCGTGGCACCCCTTGGAGGTCGGTGAGTGGATCGAGCCGGGAATCGCAAATACCTCGCGCCCCTGATCGGCGGCCAGCCGAGCAGTGATCAACGAGCCGCTCTCCAGGCTTGCCTCGACCACGAGGCAACCCAGCGACAAGCCGCTGATGATGCGGTTGCGCCTGGGAAAGTTGCCCGGCAACGGCAGCGTGCCGAGAGGAAATTCGGAGATCACCGCACCGTGCTCAACGATGCGCTGAGCCAGCTTCAAATTGCGCCGCGGGTAGCAACGATCGGCGCCGGTGCCCAGTACTGCGATGGTTCCGGACGCGCCTGCGAGGGCGCCTTCATGAGCTGCGGTGTCTATGCCTAGCGCCAGTCCGCTGCACACGGTAAGGCCAGCATCGCTCAGCGCACGGCCGAATTGCCGCGCGTTCTCGACCCCTTGAGGAGTGGGATTGCGTGCACCGACCACCGCCACGCTCGGTGCAGCCAGAAGGGCCGGGTCACCACGTACATACAGCACAGGCGGCGCATCGGCGATCGCGCGCAGTCGATGTGGATAGCGCTCATCGTCGAGCGTAAGCACTGCGCAGTGATCCTCGCTACTCCAAGCAATGGCCTGATCGAGGAGTTGCACGTCGGGTCCTTCGCGGACGGCCTTGGCGAGCGCAGGGCCTACGACGGCCGCCAGATCACTTTGCGACGCGGCCAGCGATTGCTCGAGCGTGGTGTACGCGTCGAGCAATGCACGAATCGCGGCGCCACCAACGCCGGGTGTCAGCGACAGCCGCAGCCACGCGGCGAGGCCTGAAGCCATGTACCGGGCCGCGGCGACGCGGGCAACTACGGCGTGCGTGCGTGATCGCCCGGAGAAACGGTGCGCTCTGCTTGCACGATCAGTCCGTAGGAAACCTTGTCGAAGGTACGAAATACGAACACGAGTCCGAATCGCTCTTCGGGCAGTTGCACGTCCGCGGGTTTGACGCCGCCCATGTAGTAGCGACCGACGCTGCGATCGAACTTCAAGTTGGCGCCGCGGTGCAACGCCAGTACGTGACCGATGTCGATCCCGTCACGCGTCCCCTTGTTGATCGAGACGATCTGCAAAGGCCCGGCTTCACGGCGCGAGTCGTAGTCGGCGACGTCGACACGGTTGTCACCGTAGGCGGCGCCAAGGTAGTTCGAGTCGCCACGGCCGCCGTAGATGCTCAGCACGCGAGCCTGTACGTCGGTCTTGGGTGCCTGGGGCATATAGTTGACGAGCCGGGCGCGCTCTTCGGGAATCAGACGATCACCGACGGCGACTTCGATCTGCGCTGCCTGGATCTGCAGCGTAGCCGGGTTGCCGTTCTTGACCAGCTTAGCCGAGCCGACGAACACCGCCTCATATGCAAGCACGACTTTGGTGTCGGGATCGAACAGCGGACGGCCGGCACGGTAGATCTGCCATTGCTGTTCCTTGGTATCGGCAGGCAGACCGGTGACGTACGCTCGCCCGCCAGCGCCAAGGTGGTAACGGCCTTCCTCGTTGGCCACGATCTGCGGCGCGCTGTCGAGTTGTCCCGGCTCGACGATCAGCGGGCGAGACAGCCACGGCTCGATGACCGCCGAAGGAATGCTGGGAATCGCATCAGAGGGCAACGGCTCGTTGCGCACGCGCGGAGTCATTCGGCCGTCGGGCGACGCAGCCAGGCGCATGCCTGCACGATCGAGCACCAGGGCCTGACCTGGATAAATCACGTGCGGATTGCGGATCTGCTCGTGGTTGAAGCGCCAGAACTCCGGCCAGCGCCAGGGCTCCTTCAGGAACTTGCTGGCGATGCTCCACAGCGTGTCGCCGCGTTGAACCACGTACCGATCCGGCGCGGTCTCGCGCAGCTCGATGGCGGCAGATCTGGGCTCGGATTGCTGCTGCGAAGAGACCGGAAAGGTGGTGCTCAGCACCAGGGCGGCTGCAATCGCTATGCTAGACTTCTTGAACATTTTGACCTCGGGCACTATTTGGTCCGTGTGCTCAGAGCGCGAACCCCCGCAGTCCTGTTTCCCCGCGCGCTCGAGTCAGAGGAATCACTGTAACAAAGCTCTGACGCAGCGAGTCGTGCCCTCGATTTCGATCCGTTAAATCGTCATCCATCCATGGCAATCCGGCCGATCCTGCAGTATCCGGATGAGCGTTTGTACACACGTGCAAAAGTCGTCGACCAGGTCGGCGAGGAAATACGCACGCTCGTGTCGGACATGGCAGAGACGATGTACGCGGCACCCGGCGTGGGGCTGGCTGCGACGCAGGTCGACGTGCACAAGCGTGTCATCGTCATCGACGTATCGGAATCGCGCGACCAGCTGCTAGTGCTGATCAATCCAACGATCATCGAGCGCAGCGGTACCAAGGAATGCGAAGAAGGTTGCCTGTCGGTGCCGGGCATCTACGAGATGGTCGAGCGGGCCGAACGCATCAAGGTCCGCGCACTCGGCCTGGACGGGCGGAAATTCGAAACCGAAGCGCAAGGATTGCTCGCCGTGTGCATTCAGCACGAGATGGATCATCTCGAGGGCAAGGTGTTCGTGGACTACCTCTCACGACTCAAGCAGGCCCGCATCCGCGCCAAGATGCGCAAACGTCAGCGCGAGGCGGCCTAGCCCTCAGGCCGTGCGGGCACCGCGCCAGTCATGCGGGTCATCTTCGCCGGCACGCCCGCCTTCGGGGTTCCGCCGCTGCAAGCAATCATCGATGCCGGGCACGACGTTGCATTGGTGCTTACCCAACCCGATCGCCCATCGGGCCGCGGTCTAACGCTGACACCCAGTCCGGTCAAGCAGCTCGCGTTCCGTCATAACCTGCGTATCGAGCAGCCCGTCTCGCTCAAGTCGGAGGCGGTGCAACAGCAGCTCCGAGACGTGCAAGCCGACATCATGGTGGTCGTGGCATACGGGCTGTTGTTGCCGCGTGCCGTGCTGCAGGCCACCCGCAAAGGAGCAATCAACATCCATGCTTCACTGCTGCCGCGCTGGCGCGGTGCGGCCCCGATCCAACGTGCGGTCGAGGCTGGCGACACGCAGACCGGGATCACCATCATGCAACTCGACGAGGGGCTGGACACCGGGCCGACCTATCTCGCGCAGTCGATCCCGATCGCGGACCTCGACACCGCCGGGGCGGTGCATGACCGGCTCATGCCGCTTGGCGCGCAGCTCGTCGTGGAGTGCCTGCGTCAGATCGCTGAGGGCACGGCCATCGCACGAGCGCAGCCGAGCGAAGGGGTCACGTACGCGCGGAAGATCTCCAAGTCCGAAGGGGCGCTCGACTGGCGCGAACCGGCCGGCGATCTGGCTCGACGCGTTCGAGCGTTCAACCCCGCGCCGGGGACAATCGCACGGCTGCGTGATCAGGAGCTCAAAGTGTGGGCGGCAGTGGCGTTGGAGCGAGCCTTCGATGCTGCGCCGGGCGCCGTGGTCGAAGTCGACGAGCACGGACCGATCATCGCGTGCGGCACCGGTTGCGTGCGTCTGGAAGTGCTGCAACGCGCCGGCGCCAGACGCATGAACGCTGGCGAACTGATGCGAGGCTTTCCCATCGAGGTGGGCGAGCGCTTCGATCTGCCCTGACCGTGGCCGAGGTCGCATCGTCCGCAACGCTGTGCGAGGCCTACGCGGGCGCGGCGCGCGTGGTCGATGCGGTCCAGCGCGGAGACCGTCTGAACGACGCTCTGATCAAAGTGGACCGATCGCTTTCGGGGGCTCCCGAGCGCGCCGCGGTCCGCGATCTTGCCCACGTGGCCTTGCGCGGCTACGGTCTGGTGCACGAATTGGTCGCTGCATTGGCGCATCGGCCGCCGTCCGATCCGCTGCTGCTCGCGCTGCTGTACGTGTGTCTCGCCGACCTGCGTCATCGGCGCGCGAAGGCGTTCGTCGCGGTCGACCAGGCCGTGCGCGCGACACGATTGCTCGATTTGCATCCGGCGACCGGTCTGGTCAATGCGGTGTTGCGCAACTACGTGCGCAGGGCCGACGACGTGGAAGCACGCGCCACTTCGACCGATCGAGGCCGATGGTGCCATCCGCAGTGGTGGATCGATTTGCTGCGTGCGAGCCATCCGCGTCAATGGCAGGAGATCTGCGAGGCAGGCAATACCCATCCGCCGCTGACGCTGCGCATCAACATGCGTCGCACGTCGATGGACGAGGCGCGCAACAGCCTCGATGCCGCCGGCATCGCACACGAGCAGATCGGACCAAGCGCGATCCGATTGGTCAAGCCGCTGCCGATCAGTCAGATCCCGGGCTTCGGCGCGGGCCTGATGTCGGTCCAGGACTTGGGCGCCCAGTTTGCCGCGACCTGGCTCGACGTTCGACCGGGTCAGCGGGTGCTCGACGCGTGCGCCGCACCCGGCGGCAAGACCGGTCACATACTCGAGCGCACGGAGTGCGACCTGCTCGCCCTCGACAACGACGCGGCGCGCTGTGCACGCGTCGCCGAGAACCTCGATCGTCTCGGGCTGCACGCGCTGGTTCGTTGTGGCGATGCGACGCAGCCGCAGCAGTGGTGGGATGGGCAACTCTTCGATCGGGTGTTGCTCGATGCACCGTGCAGCGCTTCGGGCATCGCACGCCGCCATCCCGACATCAAATGGCATCGCCGCTCCGCAGATCTGGGGCAGTATGCGCGGGTGCAAACCGATCTGCTGCGAGCGCTTTGGCCGGTTCTCAAACCGGGTGGTAAATTGCTCTACGCCACGTGCTCGGTGTTTCCGGTAGAGAACGACGAACGAATCGACGTGTTCCTGCGCGAACAACCCCAGGCTAGGCGGCTCGAACTGCCCGACGGCCATGCAGGGCAGTTGCTGCCCGATGCGTTCCATGACGGGTTCTTCTACGCCCTGCTCGAAAAGCGATGACCGTGCGCGCGCTCGTGTCGATCATGTTCGCCTTGTGGCTGTGCGCACCGGCGCCTGCACTCGCGAGCGAGATTCAGATCGAGCATGCGCTCCTGGAGATCACCGACGAAGGGCCGACGATATCGGCCGACTTTCGCTTCGAGCTGCCCGCGCGGCTGGAGGATGCGCTGCACGGCGGTATTCCGCTCTACTTCGTGGTCGAGTGTGAAGTCAGCCGACCGCGCTGGTACTGGCTCGACGAGCGTCTGGTGTCGCAGCGCGTGCAGCATCGGCTCAGTTTTCATGCGCTCACGCGGCAGTACCGGCTCTCCAGCGGTGCCTTGCATCAGAACTTCGGCAGCTTGATGGAGGCGATCGCGGTGATGCAGCGCCTGCGCGGCTGGATCATTGCCGAGCCCGAGCAGTTGCGTGCCCAGACCGGATACGATGCCTGGCTGCGCATGCGACTCGACACGGCGCTGTTGCCCAAGCCGTTTCAGGTCGCGGCGATCACCAACCGCGAGATGAGCCTGGGTTCGCCGTGGCAGCGATGGCGTTTCGAGATCCCGCCCAAGCGAGGCACGCAATGACCTATGTGCTGATCGTGAGCAGCGCGATTGCGGCGATCCTGCTGTTCCTGCTTGCGGCTGCCAGCGCCAACACGGCGCTGTTCGCGCGCCACTATCCATTGCTGGTCGAGCTCAATTCGATCGTCGCGTTCGCGCTGGTGTGCATCGTCGCCTATCAGCTATGGCAGCTGATCCGCGCAGTGCGCCGTCGCGTATTCGGCTCACGCCTGACGCTGCGGTTCCTGATTCTGTTCGCGCTGATGGCCGTGATCCCAGGGGCACTCGTCTACACGGTGTCGGTGCAGTTCCTGGCCAAGAGCATCGAGTCGTGGTTCGATGTGCGCGTCGACAATGCGCTCGAGGGCGGGCTGAACCTGGGCCGAGCCGCGCTCGACAGCCGCCTGGAGGATCTCAACACGCGCGGACTCGACATGGCGGTGGAGCTGTCCGAGATCGGCGCCGGTCAGCAATCGACCATGCTCGATCGCCTGCGGGAGCGCGCCGGCGCCGACGAGGCGCTGATCATCAGCGGCACCAGCGTAGTGGCCATGGCCTCGCGCGACCTGACGACGCTGATGCCCGCTGCTCCTAGCCCAGCTATCTTGCGCCAGGCGCGCCAGCACCGCGGGTTTCGTGCAATCGAGTCGAGCGGCGATCGCGGCATGAGCCTGCGGGTCATCGTGCCCGTCGGGCGGGTGAGCCTGGGCGAGGAACAGCGCCTGCTGCAACTCACCCAGGCGGTGCCGGTGAATCTGTCGGCCAGCGCCGAGGCCGTGCAGGGCGTGTACCGCTCCTACAAGGAGTTGTCGCTCGCACGCCAGGGTCTGAAGAAGATCTACATCCTGGTCCTGACCCTGGCGTTGTTGCTCGCCCTGTTCTCAGCGCTGGCGCTTGCGCTGCTGCTCAGCCGGCGGCTGTCCGATCCGCTGGCGACGCTGGCGGCGGCCACCCAGGCGGTGGCACGCGGTGATTTCTCGCAACGCGCCCGAGCTTCCAGCGCCGACGAACTGGGCACGCTCACCCGCTCGTTCAACAGCATGACCGAGCAGCTCGATGACGCGCGGCGCGTGGCCGAGCGCAACCGCGTGCAGGTCGAAAGCGCCAAGGCGCACCTGGAGAGCGTGCTGGCGAATCTGTCCGCCGGCGTGCTCGTGCTCGATCAGGACCTGAAGCTGCGCATCGCCAACGCCAGCGCCGGTCAGCTCATCGACGAGCGTTCCGATGCACACCCCAGCGGGATCATCGACGAGTCGCTCGAAGCACGGCTGCAGCCGGTCATCGATGTGGCCAGACAGGCGTTCAACGAATCCAAGGAAACAAGCTGGCAGCGCGAGATGAAGTTGGCCGACGGAACACGTGTGTTGGTGTTGCGTGGATCCCGTCTGCCCAAGGAACGCGGCGGCGACTTCGTGGTGGTGTTCGACGAAGTCACTGCAATCCTGCAGGCGCAGCGCGCCACCGCGTGGGCAGAGGTGGCGCAGCGCCTGGCGCACGAAATCAAGAACCCGCTCACGCCGATCCAGCTGGCGGCCGAACGATTGCGCGCGAAGCTGAGCACGCGCCTGTCGGCGGAAGACAATCAGGTGCTGGTGCGCTCCACCGATACGATCGTCGCACAGGTGGGGGAGATGAAGCGCATGGTCGATGAGTTCCGCGAATACGCGCGCTTGCCCACGCCCAAACTGGTGGCCACCGATGTGAACGCCGTGATCGCCGACGTGCTCACGTTGTACGAGCACGGCACCCCCGGCGTGCGCACGCATCTGGCGCGCGAACTGCCGGTGGTGATGGGCGATGCGAGCCTGCTGCGTCAGGTGATCCACAACCTGCTGCAGAACGCGCAGGACGCGAGCAGCGGACAGCCCGACGCGTTCATCGAAGTCGCTACCGAAGCGCGTGAAAACAAAGTCGTAATGACCGTGCGCGACCAGGGCAGCGGGTTTCCCGAACAGGTACTGCGCCGCGCGCTGGAGCCGTACGTGACGACCAAACCCAAAGGCACCGGCCTGGGGCTGGCCATCGTGAAGAAGATCATCGATGAGCACCACGGCACGGTGCAGGTTGCCAACGCCGCGGAGCGCGGCGCGATCATCACCATAAGCTTGCCGGTGGCCGAGGCCGCTGTCGCGCAACCCGCCTGAACGTCGAGCCGCGCACTCTCCTACTCCCTTCCCCCCGCACCCCGCAACGACCGTGGCAACCATCCTTGTCGTCGACGATGAAATCGGCATCCGCGAGTTGCTCTCGGAGATCCTCGTCGACGAGGGCTACACGATCCGCACCGCCGCCAGCGCCGAGGCGGCACGTGAGTCGCGCCGTCAGGCGCGCCCCGAGCTGGTGCTGCTCGACATCTGGATGCCCGATACCGATGGCATTTCGCTGCTCAAGGAGTGGGCGGCCAACGGACAGTTGACGATGCCGGTGGTGATGATGTCCGGCCATGCCAGCATCGATAGTGCCGTGGAGGCAATGCGCATCGGCGCCCTCGATTTCCTCGAGAAGCCGATCACGTTGCAAAAGCTCCTGGCGACTGTCAAGCGCGCGCTGAACAGCGGCGAGGCAATCGCGAACCAGGCGCTTACCGTCGCTGCGCTTGGGCGTTCGGCCGCGATGCACGATTGCCGCCGCCGCTTGCAGCAGTTGGCGCAGGCCAGTGGCCCTGTGTTGCTGCGTGGCGAGGCCGGCATGATGGCCGAGGTGTTCGCACGCGCGCTGCAGCTGACCGGAAGCAGCTTCGTCGCCGCCGCGTCGCAGCTCGCCGACAATCCGCAGGAGTTGCTGCAACGCGCGACCGGCGGCGTTTTGTACGTCGATGACCTGTTCGGACTCACCCGCGCGCAGCTCAAGGGACTGGCCTGGCTGGTGCCGCGTGCAGAGCGCGCGGCGGTGCGGATGGTGTGCTTCGCGTCCGCCGATCCGCAGCGATTGGTGCAGGAGGGAACGCTCGACCGCGACTGCCTGACGCGGCTGAGCGGCGTCATCGCACCGCTACCACCGCTGCG
>CADEDU010000037.1:37739-47849 GCA_902826155.1 uncultured beta proteobacterium | reverse complement strand
GAACGCGGCTCGATCAGCCGGGTCGCCGAGCGCAGCGGCATGGAGCGCACGCACCTGTATCGCAAGCTGCGACAGCTCGGCATCATCGTCGGCCGGCGCGACGAAAGCGGCTGAGCCATCTCCCCAGAACGTGCCGGTCGTGACCCGACTGTTGCGTGTTCCTCGCGCTGACCGATTGCTGGTCGGCACCTCGATACGCCGGGCATACAATCGCGCCTTTTCCGGATGGGAGTGGCACGCTTGAAGATCGTCATCCTGGGCGCCGGACAGGTCGGTTCCACGGTTGCAGAGAATCTGGTGTCCGAAGACAACGACATCACCGTGATCGATCGCAACCCAGCGCTGCTCAAGGCGTTGCAGGATCGGCTCGATCTGCGCACGGTGCTCGGCAACGCCGCTCATCCCTCGGTGCTGGTCTCGGCCGGCATCGAAGACGCCGATATGGTGATTGCGGTCACGCAATCCGATGAGACCAACCTGGTGGCATGCAAGCTCGCCGCGCAGTTGTTCAACGTCCCGACCCGCATCGCGCGCATCCGCGAGACGGAGTATCAGCTCAACGACAAGGTGTTCTCGCCCGAGGGGTTCGCGGTCGATTTCAGCATCTGTCCGGAACAGCTGCTCACCGAGTACATCGTGCAGCTGGTGCACTTCCCCGAAGCACTGCAGGTGCTCGAGTTCGCCAAGGGCAAGGTGAGTCTGGTCGCGGTGCGCGCGTTCGAGGGCGGGCCGCTGGTGGGGCATCAGGTGGCCGACATGAAGAAGCACCTGCCCAACCTGGAAGCGCGCATCGCAGCGATCTTCCGCGGCGACCGGCCGATCGCCCCCGACGGCGACACCATCGTCGAAGCCGACGACGAGGTGTTCTGTCTGGCGGCCACCGAAGACATCCGCCAGGTCATGCGCGAGCTGCGGCGCATGGACAAACCCGTTCGCCGCGTGATGATCGCCGGCGGCGGCAATATCGGCCTGCGCCTGGCGCGCGCGCTGGAGCGCGAGTACATCGTCAAGATCATCGAGTTCAACAAGGGGCGCTGCGATCTGCTCGCCGCCGAGCTGAAGAAGACCCTGGTGCTGCAGGGCGACGTCACCGACGAGGAACTGCTCGAGACCGAGAACGTCGACGAGATGGATCTGTTCATCGCCGTCACCAACGACGACGAGAACAACATCATGGCCTCGCTGCTGGCCAAACGCTTGGGCGCGCGCCGCGTGATCACGCTCATCAACCGCCGCGCCTATGTCGATCTGCTGCAATCGGGACAGATCGACGTGGCGATCGCGCCGGCGCAGATCACCATCGGCAGCGTGCTCTCGCGCGTGCGCCGCGGCGACGTGACCCAGGTGCATAGCCTGCGCCGCGGAGCGGCCGAGGCGCTCGAAGCGGTAGTGCACGGCGATCAGAACAGCTGCCAATGCGTGGGCCGGCGCATCGATCAGATCCAGCTGCCTCGCGGTGCCACGATCGGCGCCATCGTGCGCGGCGACCAGGTGCTCATGCCGCACCACGATCTGGTGGTGCAGACCGAAGATCACGTCATCGTGTTCGTCACCAACAAGAAGACCCTGCCGCAGGTCGAGAAGCTGTTCCAGGTCGGCGTGGGCTTCTTCTGAGTCGGATCCGAACATGGTTCGCTTCGTTCCGGTCTTGCACACGCTCGCCGTCGTCATCGCGCTGTTCTCGATGACGATGCTGGTGCCGCTGGCCGTGTCCTACGCGCTGGCCGACGGCGCGACCACCGCCTACGACGAGGCGTTCCTGATCACGCTGGCCTGCGGGGTCGTGCTGTGGCTGATTACGCGCAAACGCGGGCGCGCCGAGCTGCGTGCGCGCGACGGCTTTCTGCTGGTGTCGCTGGTCTGGACCACGTTGCCCGCGTTCGCAACGCTGCCCCTGCTCATCCAACTGCCTCAGCTGTCGTTCACCGATGCGTATTTCGAGGCAGTGTCCGGATTGACCACCACCGGCGCTACCGTGCTCTCGGGGCTGGACCAGCTGCCGCCTTCGATCAACATCTGGCGCACCCTGCTGGTGTGGATCGGCGGCATGGGCATCATTGTGCTCGCCGTCGCCATCCTGCCGTTGCTGGGCGTAGGCGGCAGCCAAGTGTTCAAGGCCGAAACGCCGGGCCCGATGAAGGACACCAAGCTCACGCCGCGCATCACCCAGACCGCCAAGGGACTGTGGGCCGTGTATGCGGCAACCACCGTGCTTTGCGTGATCGGATATCGCGTTGCCGGGATGACTTGGCTCGACGCGGTGATCCATGCGTTCAGCACCATGGGCCTGGGTGGCTTCTCCTCGCATGACGACAGCTACGGGTACTTCAACTCGCCTGCGATCGAGGCGGTCGCGATCGTGTTCATGCTGATCGCCGGCATCAGCTTCGCCACCCACTTCATTGCATTGCGCGGACGCAGCCTGATGCCCTACCGCGGCGATCCGGAGGTGATGAGCTATCTGACGGTCCTGCTGTTGAGTGTTCTGGGCATCGCAGCGTTTCTGTGGGGCAATGCGGTCTACGACAACATCTGGTCGGCGCTGCGTTATGCCCTGTTCAACGTCGTGTCGATCGCCACCACCACCGGCTTCGCCAACACCGACTACAACACCTGGCCGATCTTCGCGCCGATCTGGATGCTGTTCCTGTGCTGTTTCGCCACCTGCTCCGGTTCGACCGGCGGCGGCATCAAGATGGTGCGTGCCCAGCTGATGTATCGCCAGGCATTGCGCGAGATGATGCGCATCGTCCATCCGCGCGCGCATTTGCCCGTCAATCTTGGCGGTCGCCCGGTGGAGAACAACATCATCTTCGCGGTGCTGGCGTTCATGCTGATCTACGGCGCGGTGATGGTGACTGGCACGATGCTGCTGTTGGTGAGCGGGCTGGATGTGGTCTCGGCCTTCAGCGCGATCATTGCGTGCATCAACAACACCGGCCCGGGTCTGGATAAAGTCGGCCCGGCAACCAACTATTCCGTGCTCAGCGATTTCCAGACCTGGGTGTGCACGATCGCGATGCTGCTTGGACGGCTGGAACTATTCACGCTGCTGGTGGTGCTAACGCCCGGATTCTGGCGGCAGTAAGCGTGTCGATTCGATCCGTGCCGACTCTGATCATCGCGCGTCGGGCGCTGCGATCCCGCACCGAGGCGATCACGGCGTTGTTGCAGCATCGGCCCGCCGGCGCGCGTTGGGCGGTGTTGCTGCAGCCCAGGCTGATGCCGATCGAACCGGACTCGAGCGATGTGTCGATACAAAGCACGCCGCCGGGTTGTGCCTGCTGCGTGGGCAACGTGCCGTTTCGCGTTGCGCTGACGCGGCTGATCCGCGATTCGCATCCCGATGGATTGATCGTCGAGTTGGGGGCGTCCGATCATCTCGAGCAGGTCCAGCGGATGTTTTCCGACCCTTGGTTCTCGAACGTCATCGCGTTGGTCGACTCGGTCGACGACGATCGCGCGTTCAACGCGATTGCGCTGGGGCGCAGACTCAGTTCTGCAGCAGCTTGAGCGAGCCCAGGAACAGCGCGGCGTCCATGTCGCCAGCGCGCGCTTTGGGTGCGATCGCCACCAACTGATAGTAGCGCTTGTCGGAGGTGCACACGCGCGCTGCCATCACCAGCGTGCGCTGCTCGACTGTTCCTTCCGCTTCGAATTCCTGACAGGGGAATTCACCCAGTCGCGAGACACGCTCGTTGCTCGCTTTTCCTGAAATGTTGTTGAGCAGGCTGTCGCGCGCTGCTGCCGTGAATCGTTCGCGCGCCGCTGCATCGAACACCCCGGGAAGATCGGCGTAGCCCACGCCGTACACGAACGGCTCGACGCGCGCCGGCAACACCGTGAGTTGCAACGTATGTTCGCCGATGTGCACCGGCCGCGATTCCTTCGACGGACGGGTCGGGAGCAGCACCGCAAAGCCGCCTTCTGCCCATTGCAGCTCGCGCCAGTCCAGCCTGCTTGAGCAGGCAGTTAGCACCATCGCCACGCTGATCGCAGCGTTCGCCATCACCTGACGTGGGAACATGGGCGCGCGTGCAGATCTAAATAGGGTCGGCAAGCCAGGGGCGGCAAGCGGCGACGACCCGAGTCAGCTGCGAGCCCACAGCAGCTTCGAAGCGCGGCGCGCACCCTCGCCGAGCGCGGTGAGCTTGGCCCAGGCGATGCTGGCGTCGATCTCGTCGGATCCGGCGAACGTGCCGAAGCCGCAGTCGGCTCCGGCGATCACGTTTTCGCGACCCACGACGCTCGCAAAGCGTGCGATGCGTTCAGCGACGAGATCCGGATGTTCCACCAGCACACTCGATTGCGTGATCACGCCCGGAATCAGGATGGCGCCATCGGGCAACTTCACGTTCTTCCACACGCTCCATTCGTGTTCGTGGCGCGGGTTGGCCGCCTCGAACGAGTACGCCCCGGCGCGAATGTGCAGGATGATGTCCACCACGTCCTTCAGTTCCATGTCGTGGATGCGCGGCCCCATGTTGATGCCATAGCAGGTGTGGAAGCGGATCATCTCGGTGGGGATGCCGCGCAGCGCGTGATTGAGCGCTTCCACCCGCACGATGGCCCACTTGCGGCATTCGTCGATCGACCACTCCGGCTTGCGGTTGTAATGCGTGACCAGACGCGGATCGTCGATCTGCACCACCAGTCCGGCATCGACGATGGCTCGATACTCCTCATGCATCGCATCGGCGATGGCATAGAGGTATTCCTCTTCGGTTTTGTAGAACTTGTTGTGCTGCCAGTACTCGATGTCCGACGGTGCGATCGCCGGCACGAACGCTTCGCTCGCACCGCTGCCGGGCAAAGCGGCCTTGAGGGCGGCGATGTCGGCATGCACCTGATGCTGGCCCACGTAGCGGATCGGTCCGGTGCACACCATGTGCTTGGCGCTGGAGGACACGGCCGAGGGCGGCAGCGCTTTGTAGAACGCCGGAAAGGAGGTGAACTCGCGCGATCCGGAGAACGGATTGCCGGGAGCGCCCTGCGCCGGCTCGAAACCGGTCAGGCGATCGTTGACGTAGTGAATGAAGCTCGCCTTGCTGAACTCGCCGTCGTCGACCACGTCGATACCCGCCTCGACCTGCCGTTTCACTACGTCGCTCACCGTCCTGCGCAGCGTCTCGTCGAGCGTGCGCGCATCGAACGACTGACCGCGATCGCGTGCCCACACCAGCTGCAGCAGATCGTTTGGACGCGGCAGGCTGCCGGCGTGGGTGGTCAGGATGCGATCGGTGCTGCGCTTCATCGTCGTTGGCCTCGGGAGTTGGATGCCTGGCAAAAACCGGTAGATTCGCGAGATGGGCTTCGTCCTTACCGTTCGCACCTCATCGCAGAGCAGGCGCGCGACGCCCATCGCAGCGTATGCCAGCGTAACGCAATTCGTCCGTTCGCCAGAACAATGACCCGCTCGTCACTGCCTCGCTATCGCCCGCAAGCGCCGGGCATCTCACGCCTCGTGCCGATTCGCGGACTGCGCCATCACCTGCGCCAATGGGGAGAGGCGAACCGGCCGCTGGTACTCATGCTGCACGGCTGGATGGATACCGCGTTCTCCTTTCAATTCCTCGTCGATGCACTCGATCCGGCCGTTCGTGCGCGCTTTTGCTGGGTCGCACCTGATTGGCGCGGCTTCGGGCGAACGCAATGGGCCGGCGGCGGCGTGTATCCGTACGCCGACTACTTCGCCGATCTGGATGCACTCACGCGCGTGTTGTCGCCAAAGGCGCCAGTGTTCATCGTTGGGCACAGCCTGGGCGCGAATATCGGCGCCTGGTATGCGGCGGTGCGTCCCGAACGGGTGCGAGCGGTCATCAACATCGAAGGCTTTGGGCTGCGGGCGCGGTCGGCCGGGGATGCCCCCGCTTACCTGCGCACCTGGCTCGACGATGTGGCGCATACGCCAAGGCGTCGACCGTATGCGACGCTCGATGAAGTGATCGCGCGAGTTCGCGAACTGGCACCTTACATCGATGCGTCGCACGCGGCGTTCGTGGCGTCGCACTGGTCCGAACGGCAGCGAGGGGGTGGCTATCAGCTACGCGCCGATCCCGGCCATCGACGTGCAACGCAGCCTATGTTCCGGCTCGACGAAGCGCTGGCGATGTGGCGCGCGATCCAGGCGCCGGTGTTGTGGATCGAAGCGCACGAAACCAGAAATCTAGCCCGGCATGGCATTTCCTCGGCGGCATTGGCGCGCCGCCGTGGCGCTATCGCGCGGCTCGAGCGAGTTGTGATTGCTCGCGCCGGTCACATGGTGCACTGGGAACGGCCAGGGCAACTGGCCGATGCGATCGGTCCGTTCTTGGTGGCGCACCGCAAGACCTCGGCCGGCCGCGCGCTCAGACCGCTGGATACACGCGTAGGAATCGGATCGCGGGCCGGTTGAACGGCGCACTCCGCCTCGACCAGCGCGACTGCTGTCGTTCTAACGGCGAGATAGACGAGGAGAGGAACGAGGGGACGGGGGAACGAATCGGGAAGACGTACCAAATGAAAACGGCCCTGTGCGGGCCGTTTTCTGTTCAAGCCGAATGACCGATCAGCTCTTGCGACGACGCACTGCGACTCCAACTCCCGCCAGAGCGAGACCCAAAAGGGAAAGCGTGGCAGGCTCGGGAATTCGATTGCCGGTCGTGAACGAGACCGTTGCGAAATCGGCGCGATCCCACTGCGTTCCGCGCAGATCGAACGTCACCGAGTCGGCGGTGAAACTGAGATCGGCCAAACTCAGTCCGGATACGCTGTCGAGCAGGCTGACCCCCGTGATGTAGGTGCCTGGCGAGCCGACCCAGTCCAGATCGCCGATGGTCAGCACCGTCTGCGACAGCGTCAGGCTACGCAGCGAAGTCAAAGTGATCGTGCTGGCATCGGCATTGATGACCATCTCGTCGCGTTCCGGGGCGATGCCGACATTGAACTCCGGACCCGCTCCGACCACGGCGGTGCTCGAACTGCAGGCGAACGTCGAGCCGGCGCCGGTTTGAGCACACGTAATCGTGTCACCGATGAGCGACGCATTCGCGGAAAGGGGTGCTGCAAGCGCGACCGCGGCGCCTACGGCGGCGGCAAGTCTGTACATGTGAGCCATCCTCTCGAGTGGTTGTTTGATCGGACCGGTCGGTGCAGTGCTGCACCTACGACCGTCGTCGATCATCTACCCGCGGATGTCAGACAGTCCCGGCTCTCGGCATCCGCTCAGGGAACATCCGACTCGATGTGACCATCGGTGACAATCCCGCCCAGGTTGCAAAACACGAATCTGAGACGTTCTGCGTCTATGTCGAGTCTGGACCAAGCGCGAACGATCAGGAGGTGGGCGGATTCAAATCTGTTCCCACGGCAATCCATCGACGCGCCAGCCGTTCTGGGTATTGCGGTGGTGGTCGTCGTCGAGATCGCCCTCGAAACCGTGCAGGACGTTGTAGACGTCTGTGAACCCGGCGCGCTCCAACAGTTCGCCCGCGTCGACCGAGCGGTGCCCGCTGCGACAGATCAGGACGACGGGTTGATCTGCTTTGGCGAGTCTTCGCACCTGGTCGACAAAGTCGGGGTTGATCGCCCAGTCCGGCCCATCGTTCCAGCCCACGTGGACCGAGCCGACCGCATGGCCGACGAACAGATACTCCATCTCACTGCGGCAATCGATGAATGCCGCATGCGGGTTGTGCTGCACGAACGCGAAGGCTTCGCGCGGATTGAGATGCTTCATACACGTGCCGATTCGAAGAGGCGGCGAGTATATGAGTCGTTACTGATATGCCCAAATCAGAAATCGGAATATGCATATGCATCGACGTGCGGCCACGACTGCGTGGTGAAGCGCGGTCGTCCGACGGGCTAGGACGGGGCTAACGAGACGGACAAGCGAGTACCGGGCACGACGATCCCGCCGCGATCGCCCGGGCTGACGCTGCCATAGCGCGTGGCAAACACATCGGGCAGTGGTCTGCCGCTTGCCGGGCTCAGCCACAGCCGCAACAGATGCCGATGGCGCTCGGGCTGGGGCCAGTTCACGAAATCGGTGCGTGCATGCAGGATCTGATGGTTGTGCAGGAACTGCATGTCACCAGGCTCGAAGCTCATGCGCAGGTGAAGGCGTGGATCGTTCGCCAACGCGTCAATGGCATCGAGCGCCGCGCGCTGTACAGGGCTGAGCCGTCTTGCTTCGGGGAAGTTGCGCTGCGCCGATTCGATGTACTGCCGCACGTAGATCGCAGTGAGCGTTTCCTGGTGCCAGTGGAACACCGGCATGTCGAACCACGGTTTCATGCCCACCGGAATCTCGCCGCGCCGGTCGGTGGGAAACGGCTCGAACAGCGCCGGCACGAGCTCCGGTGTCCGCCGTAGCAGTTCGTTATAGATCGTGATCGAGCTGACGATGCTCGAAGCGCCTCCCTCGCGCGCGGTCTTCAGGCAAAGCAGCCCGACGATGTCGACCGAGTCGGTGTGGTATTCGAGCGCGCGGTTGGTCTGGTAGTAGCGCACGTTCGGGTCGGTGATATCCAGGCCAAGGTCCTTCACATGACCGAGCAGATGGCCTTTGGCGTTTTGCGAACGGAATGAACCGAAATACGCGCCGATGCCCATGTAGGCGATGGCTGCGGCCTCAGTGTCATAGCGTTCGAGCGGTAGTCCGCGCAACATGACGAAACCACGGCCGTGCAACAGCTCCGTACCGATACGGGCCAGTTTCTCCGAGAGCGTGGGCAGCACGAAGCTGGCTGGCGTCAACGTGTCCAGCGACGCCCCGCGCGCTCGGAACGCGGCAATCGCCGCGTCGAGCTCAGCGATGTGCGCCGGCTCCAGTCGTACGATCCAGTCGCTGCGCTGAGACTGCTCCGCGCCGTACCAGGCGGCCGGACCATCGATCGGGCCTCGCGGCAGAGCAGGGGTGGTCGGGTGCATGTTCGCGGACTCCGGTTGGCATTGCCTTGGATGTTATCGTGCGCCGTCTGGCCAGCTCAGGAGGATCTGCGAATGAAGGCTCTATTGCGCGCAGGCGTGCTTGCCGCGGTCTTGCTTGGTCATGCGCCGTTCGCGCAGGCACAGGGCGTATATCCCAACAAGCCGATCACGGTGATCGCACCGTTCGCGGCTGGCGGCGACAGCGACCTGTCGGCGCGCAATCTCGCCAATGTCGTGCCGAAGCATCTCGGTCAGCCGCTGGTGGTGGTGAACCGGCCCGGCGCAAGCGGCGTGATCGGCTCGCAGCAGGTTCGCACCAGCCCGGCCGACGGCTACACGCTACTGCTCGCGCGCATCGGCTCGCAGGCGATCACGCCTGCCCTCGATCCGAAGACGCCCTATCAATGGAGCGATTTCACGTTCCTCACCGTGCTAGAGCTCAATCCGTTCGTGTGCGTGGTCAAGGCCGATGCGCCGTGGAAGTCGCTCACGGAACTGATCGAGGAATGGAAGCGCAATCCCGGCAAGCTCAATTACGCCAGCGCCGGCGAAGGCACGATCCAGCATCTGGGGCCGCAACTGCTGTTCAACATCATCGGTCTGCCCAAGGACACGGCCGTGCACGTGCCGTACAAGGGTGGGGGTGAGGCCACGACGGCGCTGATCGCGGGTCAGGTGCAGTTCATCTGCAACAACCTCACGACGATCCTCTCGCACATCAGGAATGGCGCGTTCCGGGCGTTGATGATCACCACGACACAGCGCCTCAAGGAGCTTCCCGATGTGCCGACCGCGCGCGAACTGGGATATCCGCGGCTGGAAGCGATAACCGGATGGAGCGCGCTGTATGGGCCACCCGGCCTGTCCAAAGACGTCGTGGCGCGCTGGACCGAGGCGATGCAGCGCATCGCACAGGACCCGGATTGGCTGGCCGGGAATGTGAAGATCGGTGGGATCCCCGCTGTCCGCTCGCCGGAGGAGACCGAGAAGTTCGCGCGTGAGCAATATCTGCTCTACGAAGGGCTGGCGCACTCGCTCGGGCTGCGGCGCTGAGCACCCGCGCTCACGGGTCACCGAAGGCGTTCGCACCGCTAGTACGGTCCCGCCCGCACCGCCTTCGCGCACCGTTGGGGCATTCAACCGCAATCGGCCCGGCGCGTTGATTGACACCACGGACGGTGGCCGTCTAGGCTTTCG
>CADEDU010000037.1:26841-37639 GCA_902826155.1 uncultured beta proteobacterium | reverse complement strand
GCACTGGCTTCCAGGTCAAACAAATCCGCTAAAGCGAGGGCAACCCGTTTAGCGCGCAAGCCGAACGGGTTTTTCTTTTTACATGGCCAGCCGGGCGACCGCGGCCTCATCACTGACCACAGCATGCAGCAGGATCGAACCAGTCAGCTCCGGCAACTGCTCGCCGAGCGCATCCTCGTGCTCGACGGGGCCATGGGCACGATGATCCAGAATCATCGCTTGAGCGAGGCCGACTATCGCGGCGCGCGCTTTGCCGAGCACAGCCACGATCTCAAGGGCAACAACGATCTGCTGGTGCTGACCCAGCCGGCAATCATCGCGGACATCCATCGGGCGTATCTCGATGCTGGTGCCGACATCATCGAGACGAACACCTTCAACGCCAACGCCCCGTCGATGGCCGATTACGGCCTCGAACCGCTGGTGTTCGAGATCAACCACGCCGCCGCTCGCATCGCCCGCAGCCTGGCCGACGAGTTCAACGGGCGCGACGCGACCCGACCGCGCTTCGTGGCCGGTGTGCTCGGCCCCACCAACCGCACCGCGTCGATCTCGCCCGATGTGAACGATCCGGGCTTTCGCAACATCACGTTCGACGCACTGGTTGCCACCTACACCGAGGCGGCACGCGGTCTGATCGAGGGCGGCGCCGATCTCATCCTGATCGAGACGGTGTTCGACACGCTCAACGCCAAGGCGGCGATCTTCGCGTTGCTGGAGGAGTTCGGGCGTCGCGGCCAGCGGCTGCCGATCATGATCTCGGGCACGATCACCGATCAGTCCGGACGCACGCTCACCGGGCAGACATCCGAAGCCTTCTGGCACTCGGTGCGCCACGCCGAGCCGATATCGGTCGGCTTGAACTGTGCGTTGGGCGCCAAGCTGATGCGTCCGTACATCGAGGAGCTGTCGAAGGTCGCCGAGGTATTCACCAGCGCACACCCGAACGCAGGCTTGCCCAATCCGCTGTCGGAAACCGGCTACGACGAATCGCCCGCTTACACCGCCAGCATGCTCGGGGAATTCGCGCAGGCCGGCTTCGTCAATATCGTCGGCGGCTGCTGCGGCACCACCCCGGCACACATCCGCGCCACGCTCGAAGCGGTCACGCGTTGCGCGCCGCGCAAGCCGCCGCTGCTCGAGCCCAAGCTGCGGCTCTCGGGCCTGGAGCCGGTGTCGATCGGCGACGATGCGCTGTTCGTCAATGTCGGCGAGCGCACCAACGTCACCGGCTCGAAGGCATTCGCCCGCCTGATCCTCAACAACAACTACAGCGAGGCGCTGTCGGTGGCGCGCCAGCAGGTGGAGAACGGCGCGCAGATCATCGACGTCAACATGGACGAAGCGATGCTCGACTCCGAGCAGGCCATGGTGACGTTCCTCAATCTGGTGGCAGCCGAGCCCGACATCGCCCGTGTGCCGGTGATGATCGATTCATCGAAGTGGTCGGTGATCGAGGCCGGGCTCAAGTGCCTGCAGGGCAAGTGCATCGTCAACTCGATCTCGCTCAAGGAGGGCGATGCCGAGTTTCGCAAACACGCCACCGCGGCACGACGCTATGGCGCGGCCGTGATCGTGATGGCGTTCGACGAGCAGGGCCAGGCCGACTCGCTGCAGCGGCGCATCGACATCTGCACCCGCAGCTACCGGATGCTCACCGAGGAGATCGGTTTCCCCGCTGAAGACATCATCTTCGATCCGAACGTCTTCGCAGTGGCCACCGGCATCGAGGAGCACAACAACTACGGCGTCGATTTCATCGATGCCGCGCGCTGGATCAAGGCCAATCTGCCCTACGCGAAGATCTCCGGCGGCGTGTCGAACCTGTCGTTCTCGTTCCGCGGCAACGATCCGATGCGCGAGGCGATGCATTCGGCGTTCCTGTTCCATGCCATCAAGGCGGGCATGACGATGGGAATCGTCAATGCCGGCCAGCTCGCAGTGTATGAAGACATCCCGCGAGAACTGCTGGAACGCGTCGAGGATGTCGTGCTCAACCGCCGCGCCGACGCCACCGAGCGGCTGCTCGCCGTCGCCGACGGCATCAAGGGCCAGGCCAAGGCGCAGACCGAAGATCTGTCCTGGCGCAACGCCTCGGTCGAGCAGCGTCTGGCGCACGCGCTCGTGCACGGCATCACCACATGGGTGGTGGCCGACACCGAGGAAGCGCGGCAGAAAGCCGAGCGTCCGATCCACGTGATCGAGGGCGCGCTGATGGAGGGCATGAACGTCGTCGGCGATCTGTTCGGCTCGGGCAAGATGTTCCTGCCGCAGGTGGTGAAATCGGCGCGCGTGATGAAGCAGGCAGTGGCGCATCTGGTGCCGTTCATCGAAGCCGAGAAGGCGCGATCGGGCGACACGAGCTCCAAGGGCAAGATCGTGCTGGCGACCGTCAAAGGCGACGTGCACGACATCGGCAAGAACATCGTCGCGGTGGTGCTCCAGTGCAACAACTTCGACGTGGTCAATCTCGGCGTGATGGTGCCGGCGCAGAAGATCCTCGATGTGGCCCGCCAGGAGAACGCCGACATCATCGGGCTGTCGGGTCTGATCACGCCGTCGCTGGAAGAGATGTCGCACGTCGCCGCCGAAATGCAGCGCCAGGGCTTCAACGTGCCGTTGCTGATCGGCGGGGCCACCACGTCGCGGGTGCACACCGCAGTGAAAATCGCGCCGCACTATCAGCATCCGATCGTCTACGTGCCCGACGCTTCGCGCAGTGTCGGCGTGTGCACCAGTCTGCTATCGAGCACCCAGCAACGCGAGTACGTGGACGCGCTGCTCGCCGATTACGAGCGCATTCGCACGCAGCACGCGGCCAAGAAGGCACAGCCGCTGGTTGCGCTCGAAGCCGCACGCGCCAATGCTTTGCGTGTCGACTGGACGGGGTATCAGCCAGCGGCGCCGCGTCAGTTGGGCCGACTGGTGTTCCGCGACTTCGATCTGGCGCAGATCGCGCGGTATATCGACTGGTCGCCGTTCTTCCAGACCTGGGATCTGGCGGGTTCCTATCCGAAGATCCTGAACGATGAAAAGGTAGGCGAGGCGGCGCGTAACGTATTCGCCGATGGCCAGCGCATGCTCGAGCGGATCATCGAAGAGCGTTGGCTGCAGGCTCACGGCGTCGTCGTGCTCAAGCCCGCAGCGAGTGTCGGTGACGACATCGAAATCTATGCCGATGAATCGCGCGCTGAAGTGGCGATGACCTGGCACAACCTGCGCCAGCAAAGCGAGAAGGCGGCTGACCGTTTTAACCTCTGTCTGGCCGACTACGTGGCGCCCAGGCAAAGCGGCGTGCGCGATTACGTCGGCGCGTTCGCTGTCACGGCCGGGATCGGCGTCGAAGAACGGGTGCGCGAGTTCGAAGCGAAGCACGACGACTACAGCGCGATCATGGTCAAAGCGCTGGCCGATCGATTGGCCGAAGCGTTCGCCGAGTGTCTGCACGCGAAGGTACGTCGGGAACTGTGGGGCTACGCCGCCGCCGAGCAGTTGAACAACGAGGAGCTGATCGCCGAGCGCTATCGCGGCATCCGCCCGGCACCGGGTTATCCCGCCTGTCCGGACCACACCGAAAAGGGTCCGCTGTTTGCCCTGCTCGGTGCCGACGAGATCGACATGGCGCTGACCGAGAGCTTCGCGATGACCCCGGCTGCCAGCGTGTGCGGGTTCTACCTCGCGCATCCGCAGGCCCGTTATTTTTCGGTGGGCAAGATCGAGCGCGATCAGACCGAGGACTACGCGCGGCGCAAGAATATGGAACTGCAGCCGGCCGAACGCTGGCTCGCACCCGCGCTGGCGTATTGAGCCGGCCGGCACATCGGCCACGTCACATCGGCAGCCGTTGCCGGCAACTAAGCCGCAGCTCGCTCGAAACAGCGCCGAATCGCCTCGCGCCTTGTGACACATCGGCTGCCGGGCTAGCATGCGGCACATGACTCGTCCCGATCCCGTTCCGAGCGCCGTCAACGCACCCCATCCGGTGCTCGACGCCTACTACGCCGACGAAGTCCAGAAGCGCCGTTTCATTCGCAAGATCTTCGATGAGACGGCCGGTGACTACGACCGTGTCGACCGGCTGCTCGCGTTCGGATCGGGCTCCTGGTATCGGCGTCGCGCCTTGCGTCGTGCCGGTCTGGAGCCTGGCATGAAGGTGCTCGACGTTGCCACCGGCACGGGCCTGGTCGCGCGCGAGATCATCCGCGTGCTCGGCAACTCCGACGATGTGCTCGGTCTGGACCCGAGCCCCGGCATGATGGGCGCCGCGAGCGAGCCGTTGCCGCTACGGCTGATCCAGGGTCAAGCCGAGCGTCTGCCGTTCGCATCGCGGTCGTTCGACTTCCTGTCGCTTGGCTTTGCGCTGCGTCACATGGAAGACCTGCTCGGCGTGTTCCGCGAGTTTCGCCGCGTGCTCAAGCCGGGCGGGCGGGTGCTGCTGCTTGAAATCACGCGGCCCGAAGGGCGCATGTCGGGCGCGCTGATGCGCTTCTACATGCGCTCGATGGTGCCGATGATCTCGCGCACCGTGGCGCGACATCCCGATACGCCGCGCCTGTACCGCTACTACTGGGACACCATCGAAGCGTGCGCGCCACCCGAGCGCGTGTTGGCAACGATGCGCGATGCCGGCTTCGGCGAGGTCGATCGCTTTCTCGAACTGGGCATCTTCTCCGAATTTCGCGGCCGCGCCTGAGCGGCCACCTAAGCGGCAAAAAAAGTGCCGCTGTTTTTCGCGGCAACGCGCAAAGCGCGAACCGCATCGCTGGCAGTATCGACAACTCGAAACCCTCTCTCACAAAGGAGCGTCTGATGCAGATCATTCGTCACGAGCCCGGCAAGATCCTCTCCGGTGCGGTCGAGTACGGCAATCTGGTGTTCGTCGCCGGTACCGTGCCCGACAACCTCAACGCGGGCGTGAAGGAGCAGACCGCCGAGGTACTGCGCAAGATCGACGCGCTGCTCGCCAAGGCGGGCACCAACAAATCGAAGATCCTCAATGCGACGATCTGGGTGCCAGATATCCGCGATCGCGACGCGATGAATGAAGCGTGGCTCGCGTGGATGGATCCGACCAACCCGCCGGCGCGTGCGTGCGTGCAGGCAGCGCTGGCCAACCCGCGTATCCTGGTGGAGATCGCCGTCGTCGCGGCGAAGTAAGGATCGCCGTCGTGGCGGCGAAGTAAGAATCGCAGCCGCGCTCAGCGCAGCGCGGTGCCGATCATCGTCAGGCCGGCCACGAGCATCAAGCCGTCCATCAGCAAGCGGAACTGCGCCGGGTCCATCCGCAGGACGAAGCCCTTGGCGATGTACGAGCCGGCCGTGACCGAGGCACCGATGATCAGTCCCTTGAGTGCGAGCTCCCAGGGCAGCGCGCCGAAGCGGTTGAACACGATCGCTTTGGTGAGCGAGATCAACACCGATCCGGTCGCCTCGGTGGCCAGATACGCACCCTTCACCAATCCGTAGGCGAGAAAGAACGGCGTGTTGATCGGACCGGTCGACACGACGATGCCCGACAGAAAGCCGATCACCGCGCCGATGATCGGCATCTGCCACAGCCGCATCTTGAAGCCGCGCGCCTGCAGCCAGCGCCGCACCGGGATCATCAGCAGGAAGAACACGCCCAGCACGATCTCGACGGCGCGCGAACTCATGTGCACCAGCGTCGTGGCGCCCAGCGCCGCAGCGGGGACGGCGGTAATGCCGTAGACCGCGCTCACTTTCCAATCGACGTCGCGCCACCACGCCGTGATCCGCGACAGATTCGCCATGAGTGCGGTGATCGACATGATCGGCACCGCTTCGAGCGGCCCGAACGTGACCACCAGCACCGGCAGCAGCAAAATGCCGGTGCCGAATCCGACGATGCCGCCAAGGGTGCCCGCGATCAGGCCGATCGCGAGAACGACGATCCACTCCACCGTGTGCGGTCCGCTCGAACCTCGATGGTTTGCGCGGTTACGCGCGCCGTGCCGTCTTGCTCACCGGCAACAGGCGCATGTCGATCAGCGCGAGCTTGCCCCCTGCGATCGCTTCGAGCCCGCGCTGCAGCGCCGCTCGCACCTCGCCGGGCTTGGTGACGGTCTCGCCGTAGCCGCCGTACGCGCGCGCGAGCATCGCGTACTCGGGCACCGGCTCGATCGATGTATCGCCGAAGCGCTGCGCCTTCACCGCCCAGCCGTCGGGGTAGTACTGCGGCACACCGCCTTTCTGCGACAGATAACCGGCGTTGTTGAAGATCACCACCATCACCGGCAGCTTGTGTTCCTGCGCGACGCCGAATGAGCCGAGCACCGGGTTGTAGTTGAACGAACCATCGCCGACGACGTTGATCACTGGTCGATCGGGTAGTGCCGCCTTGATGCCCAGTGCATAGCCGGTGCCCATGCCCAGGCCGCCGTAGGCGGCTTCGAAATAGCGACCGGGCGTCAGTCGATCGAGCTGGCGCAGGATGGCCACGCGGTGCGTGATCGTCTCGTCCACCACGATCGCGTTGTCGGGCAGCACCTGATTCAGCTCGTGCGCGACCCAAGCGGTGTCGATGACATCCTTCTCGCCGGCGGCGCGACCTTCCTGGCGGAGTGCGGCGCGGCGCTGTTCATGCTGCGCGCGCCACTGCTCGATCTTCGCCGCACGCGCGCCCGGCTTGACGTGCTTGCGTACCTGCTCGACCAGCGCCGCGAGCGAGGCCTCAGTTTCGCCCTGCATCACCAGATCGGAACGGAAGCCCCAGTGCGGCACGTGCTCGTGCAGCGGATCGTCAGACAGCACGATGGTCTTCGTATTCGGACCCGGTGCCGATGACGGCGGATGCCACGGCGCCACCGCGTCGACCAGCAGCGCGCAATCGGCCTCCTTCAGATAGCCCTTGACCAGATCGCCACCCCCAACGCCGCCATGCAGCGGGTGGTTGCGTGGAAAGTTGAGATAACCGAGATGACTGCTCTCGACCACCGGTGCGCCGAGCACTTCGGCCAGCGCCACGAGGTGCTCGACGGCGCGGGTGGAACGCCCGACCTCGTCGGTGATGATCAACGGACTGGCCGCACCGGCCAGCATCTGCGCCGCGCGCTCGATCGCCGTTGTACTAACGACCGGTTGCGCCGGGACGCCATCGGCCGGCCGTGGCTCGATAATCATCGTCTCGAACATGTGCTCCATCGAGATCGAGACGAACGTCGGACCACGCGGGGCCGTCATCGCCAGCTGGCAGGCACGTTGAATCGTCGCGGGCAGGATTGCCGAATTGGTGAGGGCGTAGCTCCACTTCACGACGTCGCGCACCAGCTTGGCCGGCCCGCCGTTGTCGGCAAGCACTCGCAGCCATTGCTGGCCCGGATCGGGGGCGTCCATGTCGCCGAAGCCGATCGACTCGCCGGTGAGCACCACCATCGGCACGCGCTCGTGTAACGCGGCGCGCAGCGCCATCGTCGCGTGCAGCGCACCGACCGTGGTGTGGATCACCACCGCGGGCAGCTTGCCGGTGGCCTTGGCGTAGCCGGTGGCCATCGCCACTGCGGTCTCTTCGTGGCGTGTGGACAGGTACTGCGGCACTTCGTCGGGACCGTAGGGCTTGGCCAGCGCTTCCCACAGCGGGGCCCACTCCGAACCGGGCGAAGCGAAGATGCGCTCGATACCCATGCTGCGCAGCACGCGCAGAATCGCTTCGGCGCCGTTGATGCCTTGAATCTTCATGCCGGACTCCCTCGATCGCGCGACCGATTTGACGAGCCGCGAGCTTACCTCTTAAGGTCGGCGCCGGACTGCACTCGAAACGAAAGGAAAGCCGATGAGCAACATCAGCCTGGCGCAAGCTTCGATCATCGTCGACAAGGCGCTCGAGAAAGGCCGCGCGCTCGATCTGGCGCCTTTGACCGTGGTGGTGCTCGACACCGGTGGGCATATCGTTGCCGCCAAGCGCGAGGACAACTCCGGCATCCTGCGCTATCAGGTCGCGCACGGCAAAGCGTGGGGATCGCTCGGCATGGGCTTCGCCACGCGCGTATTGGTCAAGCGCGTGAAGGACAACCCGGGGTTCTTCAACGCGGTGTCCGATCTCGCCGACGGCAAGATGCTGGCAAGCCCCGGTGGTGTGCTGATCCGCGACTCGGGCGGCACGCTGGTGGGTGCGGTCGGCATCAGCGGCGACACCGGCGACAACGACGAAATCTGCGCGATCGCCGGCATCGAAGCGGCAGGACTCAAAGCCGACGTGGGGCCGCAATAAGCAGTCCTTGCGGCCAATGATCGTCCCGCAATACTGGGCCGAAGCCCGCAAACAGTACCGAGCCGACGGCCGCCAGATCACGGTGCGGCGCTTCGGCTGGTCCGATGACAGCGAAGCGCAGGCGCACGCGATGGCCGAAACGCGCGCGACCGAGGCGCTGCGCCGTCTGGTTGCCGGTGAACAACTGCCGCGACGCGAGCCGAAGGTCCCATACAACGGTGCGCACGGCGTGCCGATCCGCGAGCAGATCGTCGAACGCCACGACGACGTGGTGATCACGCGCAACGCGTATGGCGCACGCTGCCTGAACACATCCGACGTGCTGTTCGCCGACGTCGATTTCAGCAGCGGTGCGCCGTCCCGTCTGCGCATTGCACTGTCGCTCGTGCTGGTAGCGATCGCATGGGCCTATGCGTGGCAAGCCCGGTCGTTCTGGATCGGGCTCGGCGGACTGATGGCCGCGCTGATCGTCGGCCAGTTGCTGGCCGGGGCGCTGTATCGCGTCTGGATGACGCTCACCGGTGGCGAAGCGCATCGCACGCGCACCCGCATCGAAAGATTCGTGGCAGCGCATCCGGCGTGGGGACTGCGCCTGTATCGCACGCCCAACGGCTGGCGCACGGTGGCGACGCATCGGCGGTTTGCGACCGACGATCCGGAGGTCGCCGCGCTCTTCAGCGCGATCGGCGCTGATCCGCTCTATGTGCGCATGTGCAGCAATCAGCGCTGCTTTCGCGCGCGAGTAAGCGCCAAGCCCTGGCGCATCGGCATCGCCGCACCTCTCAAGCCGCGCCCGGGCGTGTGGCCGGTGCGCCCCGAGGCGATGGCGAAACGCAACGCCTGGATCGAACACTACGAACGTGAGGCTGCGCGCTACGCGGCGTGCAACTTCGTTGCGGCGCTGGGCAACCCGAGTGTCGACGCCAAGGTGCAGGGGGTGATTGCGCTGCACGACCGGGCGTGTCGCGCCACCACGGCAGCGCTGCCGACCGCTTAAAGCGCCTTACCCGTTGCCCACGGTCGCGAGCTGATCGTCGCCGCGGCTGGGTACCAGCGAAGGCCGGCCGACGATGAGCGGGTCGACCGCACCGAGCGTATCCAGATCCTTCTTCGCGTAGGGCATGCGATGCAGCAGGTAGCGCATCGCGTTCAGGCGCGCGCGCTTCTTGCAGTCGGACTTGATGACCGTCCACGGCGCGTCCGACGTATCGCAATGCACGAACATGTTTTCCTTGGCGCGCGTGTATTCATGCCACTTGTCGAGCGACGCCATGTCGACCGGGCTGAGTTTCCACTGCTTGAGCGGATGGGCCTGGCGCTCCTTGAAGCGCCGTCGCTGTTCGTCGCGGCTCACCGAGAACCAGAACTTGAACAGATGCACGCCGCTGCGCACCAGATGGCGCTCGAACTCCGGTGCCTGCCGCAGGAACTCGTCGTACTCCTGAGGCGTGCAGAATCCCATCACGTGTTCGACGCCGGAGCGGTTGTACCAGCTGCGGTCGAACAGCACGATCTCGCCGCGCGTGGGCAGATGCTCGATGTAGCGCTGGAAGTACCACTGACCACGCTCGACATCGCTGGGTTTCTCCAACGCAACGACCCGCGCGCCGCGAGGATTGAGATGCTCCATGAAGCGCTTGATGGTGCCGCCCTTACCCGCTGCGTCGCGCCCTTCGAACAGGATCACCACGCGCTGTCCGGTGTCCTTCACCCACGCCTGCAGCTTGAGTAGTTCGACCTGCAGCCGGTATTTGTGCCGCTCGTAGCTCTTGCGCGACAGCAGGTTCTTGTACGGGTACACCCCCTCGCGCCAGTCGGCTCGCAGTTCAGCGTCGGGATCGGCGCCGTTATCGTTCTCACTGATCCGCTTGCCGAATAGTGTCCGACGCAACACGCGCACCTCGTCGGGCGATGCGCCGTCGATGAGTGCCTGCAATCGCTGCAGCACCTGCGTGGGCTGCCCATTGTCGGCGTGCGCAAGCAGATCGGAGATGGCCATCTCCTGGATCGTAAGTGCCTCGCTCGTACCGCGCGCCACGCGATCGGCTTGCGCGCCGGCCGCTCCCGGACGAGGCGTGACATCGCCCGCCTCTACCGAGCGCACGCTGTTGCTTGCACGCCGAGCGCGGGCAATTGCGCGCCGCGCCTCCTGCCGCGCGCCTTTCTGGTCGATGGCGGGGGGACGATCCTTTGCCATGTCCTGGCCTCCTTCAAAAAATATGACAGGCGAAAGACTTCGATCCTGTGTGCGCACACACCCGGCGATTTGAGCTAGATCAAAGCCGCGTGCCGGGCATGCATCCTTGCCTGGCGTCGGTCGATCCGACCCGGTGACATTTGTTTGAGTCGCAGACTTCGATCCGCCAGCGCCGCGCCTCGTTTGTGCCATGTTCGGCCGGGACCATCGCCGGTCCGCTTCTTCTCCGGTCGAAATCCGATGCTCAGCCGAATCGTGCAACTGCTGCGTGCCGCCGCATGGGCGCCGATCCTCGTATTGCTCGCCCATCAAGTCTCGATGCGCACGCCGTGGCGCTCGGACCTGAACTGGACCATTCACTTCCTCGGTGGCGC
>CADEDU010000037.1:16057-26741 GCA_902826155.1 uncultured beta proteobacterium | reverse complement strand
GGCGCGGCCGGCTTCGTCTCTGCGCGGCGGAGCGCAGTCCTGACGCACCTGGCTCGCTGGTCCCGCCTATCGCGCAGTCGCAATATCGGGCCGGCAGCGGTCAGGGATGCATCCCATTCGCCCGCGATGGCATCATGCTTTTCCCGCATCGCCCGCGCTTCGCGTGTTCGGGCGCCATCCAGACGAGACGTCATGAACGCCGCATCCTCACCCGCTCCTTCCAGCCAACTCGCCCAGGCGCTTGCTCGCGGCGAGTTCGTGGTGACCACCGAAGTGTCGCCGCCGGTGGCCTCCGACCCGCAAGCGTTCATTGAACACGCGCTGCCGCTGCGTGGTGTGGCGACTGCGGTGAACGTCACTGATGGCGCCGGCGCCAAGGCGCATCTGTCGACCTTGGTGGCGTGCCATTTCCTGCTGCAGAACGGCATCGAGCCGATCCTGCAGATCACCTGCCGCGATCGCAATCGCATCGCGATCCAGGGTGATCTGCTCGGTGCGCTGGCGCTCGGTATCCGCAATCTGCTGCTGTTGCGCGGCGACGATCCGAAGGTGGGCGACCAGCCCGACACCAAGCCGGTGTTCGATCTCGATACGCGCGCGCTGCTCGAGATGGCCCAGCGCATGCGTGGTGAACATCAACTGCCGCCGGGCACCGCGATCAGCGGACCGACCGAGTTGTTCATCGGCGCGGCCGACTCACCGATCGATCCGCCTGCTGACTGGAATCCGGCCGGACTGCGCGCCAAGGTCGATGCCGGCGCCGACTTCGCGCAGACGCAGTTCTGCATGGACATGGGCGTGGTGCGTCGCTACGCCGCGCGGCTGCTGGAACTTGGCATCGCGCAACGCCTGCCGATTCTTATCGGCATCGCGCCGCTTCCGTCGGCGCGCTCGGCGCGCTGGATGCGCGAGAAACTCTACGGCACGATCATTCCCGATGCGATCGTCGATCGCCTCGATCGTGCACCCGACGCCAAGGCCGAAGGCAAGAACATCTGCATCGAATTGCTGCAGCAGCTGGCCGAGATTCCCGGCGTTGCCGGCGCGCACGTGATGGCGCCGACGTTTCATTCGGCGGTGCCCGAAGTGATCGCGGGGTCGGGGGTGGTGGGGAGAAGGCGTGCTGCGGTGGTGTAGCGATCTAAGTCGTAACCATCTTCACCAATGCAGCCCGCTCGCCGGTGCGCGCACCAGTCAACGCGAAACCGCGCACGCGTTGCGCACCGTCGCTGAACACCAGCTTCAGATCGCGACCGTCGCCTTCGGTCGACCACTCGCCTTGCACGTCCTTCGGCGCGGGTGCAACCACCACTGGACACGCGGGCGTCTTCACGATCACCGGCATCGTCGGAAACGCGATCGGCGTCGGATTGCCGGTCAGCGTGCGTGCCAGGCTGCGCGCGGCGTTCATGATCGGCAGCACGTAGGGGAGCACCGCACTGCCGTACTGTGCGCAGTCGCCGATCGCCATGATGTCGGGGTCGCTGGTGCGCCCGTGCGCGTCGACGACAATCCCGCGCTCGATGGTCAACCCGGCCTCGCGCGCGAGTTGCGTGCGCGGACGCAGCCCGACCGCAGAGAGCACCACGTCGGCATCCAGGGTGGATCCGTCCGCGAGCGAAAGACGCATACCAGCAGCCGTGGCGTTGACCGATTCCACTCCCGTACCCAGCCGCCACTCGATGCCAGCATCGGCAAGGGCCAGACGCACCGCGTCGCCAGCGGCTGGTGGCAGCAGGCTTGCGAGCGGCCGCGCCATCGGATCGATCACGACGACGCTGAAGCCCGCGCCGGCCAGATCGTTGGCGAACTCGCAGCCGATCAACCCGGCACCGATAATGGCCACGCGTCGCGTGCCGCCAAGTTCCGTGCGAAAGGCTGCGTAGTCGCGTAGATCGTTCACCGAGCGCACCCGGTCGGCCGCATCGCCGCCGAGCGGTAAGCGGATCGGGTCGGCACCGATCGCCAGCACCAGCTGCGAGTAACCGATCGCACCGTCACTGGTCTCGATACGGTGCGCGGCGCGATCGATACGCGTCGCCTTCGTGCCGTTGCGTAGCGCGAGGCCGATCTGCGCCGCCATGGTCGCGGCAGGCGTGTTCACCAACTGCGCGGCGTTCTTGTTCTGCGCCAATGCGTTGGAGAGCATCGGCTTGGAATAGAAGTCGCCGCCGTCGCCGGTCACCAGCACCAGCGCGCGTTGCGCATCGAGCTTGCGTACTTCGCGGGCGACGGTGTAGCCGGCCAGGCCGCTGCCGATGATCACGATCGGGTCTGTCGCGTCTGTCACATTGCCTCCGGAGTCTGTCTGCGTGCCTGGAGGGGCGCTCCGTGCTGCACTTGCTCATTCGCGCGGAGCCCCCGACTTTTCTCTGTACCTCAGGCGGCCAACAGTTGCATCGAGAAGTCCGCCTTGGCCACGCCGCAATCCGGGCACGCCCAATCGGCCGGAACGTCTTCCCACTTGGTGCCCGGCGCAATGCCGTCTTCGGGCAGACCCTTGGCTTCGTCGTAGATGAAGCCGCACACCACGCATTCCCACACTTGCATGTTCATTCCTTTCGATTGCTAAAGAGATCGATCGATATGCGGCCGGTTACTTGCCGTTCACGCGTTCGAGTTGTTCGCGATAGTGGTTGGCGTGCCGCTCTTCAACCTTTGCCAGGGCCGCGAATCGCTTGGCTGCTTTCTCCAGCACTGCGCGGAACGCGACGGCATGCTCCTTCGATTCGGCGATCTGCTCGTCGAATTCTCGCACTGCGGCCTCGTTGCCTTCTTGCACTGCGAGGTGGCGGAACTGCGGATACATCTCGGTGTACTCGTAGGTCTCGCCTTCGATCGCGATCTGCAGCGCCTTGGCCGGGCTCAGCTTGGCTTTCGGGTAGAGCAGGTCGAGGTGGCCGAACGCGTGCGCGACTTCCTGGTTGGCGGTTTCTTCGAAGATCTTCGCAGTGGCTTCATCACCGGCTTCACGTGCGAGCTTGGCGAAGTAGCGGTACTTGATATGGGCCATGCTCTCGCCCGCGAAGGCGGCTTCGAGGTTCTTGATGGTGATCGATTCGGGTTTCATCGGCGTCTCCGGTTGCGTTGATCGAGGGACATCACGTCATGCACGGAGCGCATTGTGGTGAGCCGTCATCGATCGGTCCAACGAGACATTTCGGTCGAATCGATCGATTCAGTCGATCAATCAGGCCAATTGAAGCCTGACGCTCAGGCCTCTCGCCAGGGAGGCGCAGGGTCTACCGGCGCGGCTGGCCGGTCAGGGCGTCCTGCAGCTGCGGATAGGTGGGCGGCTCGGCACCGTCCTTGAACGATTCCAGCCGCCGGAACAATTCCGCCGCAGCCAGATGAAAACCGCCGGGCAGGCCGCTCGCTTCGTACGCTTTGGCGATCTCCTCCATCTCACCCACCCAGCGCCACGCCTTGCGCGCGTTGCCGAGCATGCCCTCGGAGCGCTTGATCACGCCGGGCTGTGAAGCTTCCCATTCGGCGAGCAACGTCGCCTCGACACCTTCGCGCGCGGCCAGCGTGCGGATCGAGGCGAGCAGCGCGGCAGCGCCTTTGGTCCATGCGGCGTAGCACGCTTTCACGGCCGAGGCGGCGCCGACCGGACCTTCGACGATGTCGGTGCGCATCGGGCTGTCGGCAAACAACGCGGCGATGCGTGCGGCCTGCGCTCCCGACAGATACATGCTCGAGCGCACGCCAGGTTTTGGCGGCGGGCCGATGATCCCGCCATCGACGAACGTGCCACCCGCCGCTTCGATTGCCGCGGCGATCTCACGCGCGGTGCCGGGTGCGATCGCGTTGGCATCGACGTACACGCCGCGAAAGCCGAGTGCGGCAACTTCGCGCGCAAGTGCCAGCGCGCCATGCGGCGGACAGACCGAGAGCACGATCTCGGCATCGCGCAGGCACTGTGCCATCGTTTCACGATCGCGCAGGCTGGCCGCTTTTGCACGCGCGCGCGTCGACGCGCTGCGCCCCTGCGAAGCCCAGGTGACGGTATGGCCGTTGCCGGCAATGCATGCGCCAACCGCGGCGCCCATGTCGCCCGGATGAAGCAGCGCGATGGTGGTGGTCATGTGTGAACTCCAGGGTTGCGGTCACGCGCTTGCGTGCGCCCGCTCGAACGATTCGATGGTACGCGACAAGTCGGCCAGCAGCGTGTGTTGCGCTTCAATCGACCAGCTATGCGCGATCGACGGCCGCGCCAGTTCGCGCAGCAGTGCGGCGATCGGCTGTGCAGGCACTGCGAGTTGTGCGGCGAACGCCGGATGCTTGCCACGCAGAAAATCGACGATGTCGATTTCGAACTCGGCCACCGGCATGCTGCCCAGACTGCCGCCGCACGAGCAGCCGCTGTCGAGCGAGATGTGCCCCTGCACCAACCGGGTCCAGGCGCCCAGGAGCCGCAGTGCTTCGAGCGCAGCTGCCGAATCCCGCGCCGAACGCCGAGCGCCCGCCAGCTTGGAGCGCTTGGCAGAACTACCGTTCGACGGCATGGATAGTTAGCTTGGGGGAGGTATCCACCAAGACCGAATTCGACTCCAAGACTGCTCGCGATCCACGACTCTCAGACCACCTGCGTCGCGAGCGGCAATCGGATCTTCTGGCCCAGGCTCGCGGTCAGCAACTCGACGACCTGACCGCGCACGAATCCGTTCAGCTCGCGCGCACTGCGCTCGGCGGCCGCGGTATCGCCCTTCTCGATCGCGCGGGCGATTTTCTCCAGATAGGGAACGGTGCCGACAAAGCGATCGGCGATCGCATAGCCCTTGCCGAATCCGGTACCCGACAGACCGTGCTGCTGAATGCGCAGCTTGTCGGTCAGCATCTGCCGATAGCCGCGCTCGATGCAGCGGTTGTGGCAGGCCGCCGCCACCGCCGTGTGGAACTCATAGCTGGTGCGCACGATCTGCTCGGCATGCTTGCGCGCCATCGCCTCCTTCACGGCCTGGAGCTTGTGCTTGATCTCCTCGACGTTGGTGGGCGTGCGTCGCGAGGCGGCGAAGTGGCAGGTGATCGGCATGAACACGTCCATCGCCTCGTAGTGATCGACGACGTCGGCGAACTCGAGCGATGCCACTTTCGCACCGCGGTTCGGATACACCTCGACCAGGCCATCGGCCGACAACCGGATCAGCGCCTCGCGCACCGGTGTGCGCGACACCTTGAACTGGCGGCAGAGTGAGCCTTCGTCGAGGCTGGTGCCGGGCGCCAGTTCGAGCGACATGATCGCGTGGCGCAATGCCTCGTAGACCATCTGGGAACCCGTCGCTTTCGGCGCGGGTGGTTCGCCGCGCGCGGGTCTGGTCGCCGCGCGGCCGGTGGAGCCATTGATTCGCATACGGTCTTTGTCGATCAATCTTTACATCCGCGATACAAGCGCGCGGTTCGTCGAGCGCAAGCATCCATGCGTGAAGACACCGGCCTGCTCCGGCATCGTTCATTGAGTGAACTGCGGGGTGAGGATGGTAGCAGGCGCGCCGCGTGCTCTGCACCCGCGTATTCAGATCGTATACATCGTGCTTGCCGCTAACAAAGCCGATCTGATACCGTTGACCCCTGCTGCGTGTGACATGGTTCTTGTGACGCGATCGGGTCGTTCTGGGCTGCCAATGCGGCGTCCTTCGGCCCGATTCGAATCACTCCACTTCAACACGACGGCAGCCGGTCCGGCACGAGGAGACAACGCTGCCGGCCCGATCCAAAGCCATCCATCACCCCAAAGAAACCGGAATCGAGGCTGCAATGGACGTACTACCCCTACCGAAGCTCCAACCCACCGCGCATCCAATGCGCCGCCATCTTGGCGGGCTGATCGAAACGGTCGGCACCCATCGCTTCGGGTCGAGTCTCATGGCCGCGGCGCGTGAAGCCACGAAGTGCGAGCACGTCACGGCATTTGCGATGCCGGCGGCGAAGCCCCCGCGCGTGTTGCTCGCCGACAGTGTTGGTTCGGTGCCGATCGCGCGCGTGGCCTCGGCGAAATACGCCGCGCAGTTCTGGCCGCACGATCCGATCAATCGTCTTGGGCCGCGTGAGGTCAACGGCGAAGGCGTGGCGGTGCGCGTGTGCGCCGACGAGATCGAAGACAGCGCATATCGGCGCGACTGCTACGTGATCAACGGTCTGAACGAACGCTTCTCGATTCAACGCGACCGCGGCGGCGAAACGCTGCGCGTCAATTTCTACCGCAGCCGCACCGCGGGACGATTCGCCGCCGCCGAGATGCAGTCAGTGGTGGAGTCGGCCGATTGCCTGATCTCGCTCCTGGCCAAGCACGACGCGATGTCCGCGCCGACCGACAGCGGATCGACCACCGAGTTGTTCGCGCGCCGCCTGCGCGTGCTGGCGCCGACGTTGTCACAGCGCGAAACCGACGTGTGCGTGGCCATTGCCGATGGCATGAGCTCCGAGGCCATCGCGCTCAAGCTCGGCATCAGCCTGAACACCGTGCTTACCTACCGCAAGCGTGCCTACGCGCGGCTGGGTATTTCGAGCCAGAACGAACTGCTGAAGATGGTGCTGGTGTAGTCGCGCAGGCGCCGCAATCCGGCGTCTTCTCGATCCGCCTGGACTCGCGCGCGCGTCCACGGGCCGCCACGTTCGCGCGGCGCGTGCCGGCCTGCAGCTAGCTTGCACGCTCATCTGATCCGCGCACTCCTGCAGTGCAGCACACGATCCCGCGTGCACTGGGATCGCGCGCGGGCGGCTTGGCTGTCCGCCTCTAAGTTCTTCAATTAACAGCTGTTTCGGCTTGGCATCGAACTTGCCAGGGCCACCTTTGCTGGTGCGACCCTGCTCGCCTGATGCGACGTGCGCACCACCGTTTTCGGTCCCCTTGGCATCGCTTCGAGATCGGTCTCATGCGCAAGATGAAGCTGGTGATGGTCGGCAATGGCATGGCGGGCGTTCGCGCACTGGAAGAACTGCTGCGGATCGCGCCCGATCTGTACGAGATCACTGTGTTCGGCGCCGAGCCTCATCCGAACTACAACCGCATCCTGCTCTCGCCGGTGCTGGCGGGCGAGCAGACACTGCAGGAGATTGTCCTAAACGATGTGCAGTGGTATCGCGACCACGGCATCACCCTGCATCTGGGCAAGCTCGTCACGCGCATCGATCGGCGCGCGCGCTTCGTCGAAGCCGCCGACGGCACGCGCGCCGAGTACGACCGGCTGCTGCTGGCGACCGGCTCCAATCCGATCGTGCTGCCGGTACCTGGTGCCGATCGCGCCGGCGTGCTCACCTATCGAGACATCGGCGACACCGAGCGCATGATCGAAGCGTCGCGGCACGGCAAGCGCGCGGTAGTGATCGGCGGCGGCCTGCTTGGTCTGGAGGCCGCCAACGGCCTGCGCGTTCGCGGCATGGACGTAACCGTGGTGCATCTTTGCCAGTGGCTGATGGAGCGCCAGCTCGATGCCACGGCGGGCGCATTGCTGCAGCACTCGCTGCACGAGCGTGGCATCGCGTTTCGATTGAACGCCAACACGCAAGCGATCGAAGCGAGCACCGACGGTCGTGTTGCCGGCGTGTGCATCAAGCTCGCCGACGGCACCGCGGAGCGGCTACCCGCCGATCTGGTGGTGATGGCGGTCGGTATTCGCCCGAACACCAAGCTGGCCGAAGCGGCTGGAATCCATTGCAATCGCGGCATCGTCGTCAATGACACGATGCAGACCTACGACCCGCGCGTCTACGCGGTCGGCGAGTGTGTGAACCATCGGGGTACGGCGTACGGACTGGTTGCGCCGCTATTCGAGATGGCGAAGGTGTGTGCGAGCCACCTGGCCCAGTTCGGCATCGGCCGCTATGTGGGCTCGGTCACGTCGACCAAGCTCAAGGTCACCGGTGTCGACCTGTTCTCCGCGGGCGACTTCCAGGGCGGCGAACAGTTCGAGGAGCTCGTGCTGTCCGACCCCGGTGCCGGGGTCTACAAGAAGCTCGTCCTCAAGGACGACAAACTGGTGGGCAGCGTGATGATCGGCGACGCCGCCGACGGCGCGTGGTACTTCAAGCTGATGCGCGAAGGCACCGATATCTCGGCGTTGCGAGACCGGCTCATGTTCGGCGAGTCGAACCTTGGCGATACCGGCCACCTCGGCCAGAACAAGGCCGTGGCGATGGCCGACGATGCTGAAGTGTGCGGCTGCAATGGCGTGTGCAAGGGCACGATCGTGAGCGCGATCAAGAACAACGGGCTGTTCACGCTCGACGAGGTGCGCAAGCACACCAAGGCCTCCAGTTCGTGCGGTTCATGCACGGGCCTGGTCGAGCAGATCCTGATGAACGTGCTGGGCAGCGACTACTCGGCTGCACCCACGGCCAAGCCGATGTGCGGCTGCTCCGACCGCACCCACGCCGAAGTGCGCGAAGCAATCCGCAGGTACAAGCTACTGTCGATTTCGACGACCTACGAGTTTCTCGAATGGCGCACGCCCAACGGCTGCGCGAGCTGCCGACCCGCGCTCAACTACTACCTGCTGTCGACCTGGCCGCACGAGGCGCAGGACGATCCGCAGTCGCGTTTCATCAACGAGCGCGCGCACGCCAACATCCAGAAGGACGGCACCTACTCGGTGGTGCCGCGCATGTGGGCCGGCGAGACCAATGCAGCCGAGCTCCGACGCATCGCCGACGTGGTCGACAAGTACCGGATTCCCACCGTGAAGGTCACGGGCGGCCAGCGGCTCGATCTGCTCGGCGTGAGGAAGGAGGATCTGCGCGACGTCTGGCGCGATCTCGATATGCCATCTGGCCACGCGTACGCCAAGGCGCTGCGCACGGTGAAGACCTGCGTGGGCAGCGAATGGTGCCGCTTCGGCACGCAGGACTCCACGCAGATGGGCAAGGACCTCGAACGTGCGCTGTGGCGCATGTACGCGCCGCACAAGGTCAAGCTGGCGGTGTCGGGCTGCCCGCGCAATTGCGCCGAGTCGGGCATCAAGGACGTCGGTGTGATCGGCGTGGAATCCGGTTGGGAGATCTACGTCGCCGGCAACGGCGGCATCAAGACCGAAGTCGCGCAGTTCCTGGTGAAGGTCAAGACCGACACCGAGGTGCTCGAGTACGCGGGCGCGTTCCTGCAGCTCTATCGAGAGGAAGGCTGGTATCTCGAACGCACGGTGCACTTCGTCAAGCGCGTCGGTCTGGAGTACGTGAAAACGCGCGTGTTGAACGACGCGGCCGGTCGCAAAGCCCTGTGGGAGCGCTTGCAGTTCGCGTTGCAGGGCGAGCCTGATCCGTGGAAGGAGCTGGTGAAAGCGCGGGTCGACGAGCGCCAGTTCGAACCGATCGCAGTCTGACAATCACCATCGCCCTCACGCCATGGATACCAATCTGCCGATTGCCGGCGGTCATGAATCGAGTCATCACGACGCGGGCAACTGGATCGACGTGTGTGCCCTGGGCGATATTCCGCCGCTCGGCGCGCGCCGCGTGCGCCGTGCCGACGGCATCGACATCGCGCTGTTCCGCACCGCGAGCGATGCGGTCTTCGCGCTGCTCGATCGTTGTCCGCACAAGAGCGGACCGCTGTCGCAGGGCATCGTGTTCGGTGAGCGCGTCGCCTGCCCGCTGCACAACTGGACCATCGAACTCGCCAGCGGTGAAGCGGTAGCGCCGGATCAAGGCTGCGCCACCCGGTTCGATGTGAAGGTGGATGCGGGGCGGGTATGGCTGGCCGCGCGCGCGCTGGTGGTGAGCACCGGGTGGGCCGCTTGAGCTGCCCCGACCTGTCTTCGCGGCTGTGCCCATTGCCGCGGTCGTCCCCGTTCCCATGACCGCGCCGCTCGTGCCCAACGCCCACGAAGTTCGCTCCACCTGCTGTTACTGCGGCGTCGGTTGCGGCGTGGTGATCGAGACCGACGGCGCGCAGATCACCGGGGTGCGCGGCGATCCTGATCATCCCGCCAACTTCGGCCAGTTGTGCAGCAAGGGCGCGGCCCTGCATCTGACGGCGCGCGCCGAGCTGCGTCCGTCGCGCGCACAGTTCCCCGAACTGCGGCGTGACCGCAACATCGCGCGCGAACGGGTCAGCTGGGACACCGCGCTCGATGTCCTTGCCGACCGGTTCGCGCGGATCATCCGGGTACATGGCCCGGACGCGGTGGCGTTCTACATCTCCGGCCAGCTGCTTACGGAGGACTACTACGTCTTCAACAAACTCGTCAAAGGACTGATCGGCACCAACAACCTCGACACCAACTCGCGGCTATGCATGTCCTCCGCCGTAGCCGGGTACAAGCAGACGTTAGGCGCCGACGCACCGCCGTGCTCGTACGAAGATATCGATCACGCCGAGCTGGTGCTGATCGCCGGTTCGAACGCCGCCTACGCGCACCCGATCCTGTACCGGCGTCTGGAAGCGGCCCGCCGGCGCAATCCTTCGATGAAGACCATCGTCATCGATCCGCGGCGCACCGCCACCGCGCGCGATGCCGATCTGCATCTGCCGATCCTGCCCGGGACCGATGTGGCGCTGTTCAACGCGATGCTGCACGTGCTGTGTTGGGAAGACATGCTCGATGATTCATTCATCGCGCAGCACACCGAGGGGTTCGGTGCACTCAAGGCCGCGGTGCGCGAATACTCGCCCGGCAACGTGGCGCATACCTGCGGGGTGAGCGAGGCCGAGATCGTGCAGGCGGCACGCTGGTTCGCCGGTGTCGAG
>CADEDU010000037.1:12178-16014 GCA_902826155.1 uncultured beta proteobacterium | reverse complement strand
ACGCACAGCGCTCTCGCTCTATTGCCAGGGCTTGAATCAGTCCACATCGGGCACAGCGAAGAACGCCGCGCTGATCAATCTGCATCTGGCCACCGGACAGATAGGCAAGCCCGGCGCTGGTCCGTTCAGTCTTACCGGCCAACCCAACGCCATGGGCGGGCGGGAAGTGGGTGGTATGGCCAATTTGTTGTCGGCGCATCGCGATCTGTCCAATGCGGAACACCGCGCCGAGGTCGCCGGACTCTGGGGCGTCGATGATGTTCCCGCGCAACCAGGCAAGACCGCGGTCGAGATGTTCGAGGCGGTGCGCACCGGGTCGATCAAAGCGATCTGGATCGCCTGTACCAATCCAGCGCAGTCGATGCCCGACCAGCGTTCGATCCACGCGGCGCTCGAAGTGGCCGAGTTGGTGGTGGTGCAGGAGGCGTATCGCCACACCGAGACGGCGCACTACGCCGATGTGCTGCTGCCGGCGACGAGTTGGGGCGAGAAGGACGGTACGGTCACCAACTCGGAGCGGCGGATCTCGCGCGTGCGCAAAGCCATCGATGGGCCTGGCGAGGCACGCGCCGACTGGGAGATCGCCTGCGCGTTCGCAAGACGGCTAGAGACGCGGCTGCGCCCGGGTAAGCCTTCGCTGTTCCCCTACACCGATGCGGCCTCGGTCTGGCTTGAACATCGAGCGAGCACAGCCGGGCGCGACCTCGACATCTCCGGCCTGACGTACCCCTTGCTCGATTCGATCGGCCCGCAGCAATGGCCGATGCCAGAGGGCGCTACGACCGGCACGGCGCGGCTCTATGAAGACCAGCGCTTTGCCACGCCCAATAGCAAGGCGCGTTTCGTTGCGACGGCGTACAAGCCGGTCGCCGACAAGATCGACGCGCGCTTGCCGCTGCAGCTCAACACCGGACGGCTACGCGATCAGTGGCACGCGATGAGTCGCACCGGTACGGTGGGGCGGTTGTTCAATCACGCGCCCGAGCCGACGATCGGACTGCATCCGCGCGATCTGGCGCAGCGCGGTGTGCGCGCGGGTGAGCTGGTGAAGGTGAGCTCGCGACGCGGCAGCATTTACCTCACTGCGGTTGCCGACGAGGACGTGCGCAGCGGGCAGGCGTTCTTGCCGATGCACTGGGGCGCGCGTTTTCTCGGCGGGAACGCGGTGCACGGGGTCAATACGCTCACCATCAGCTCGTTCGACCCGGACTCGAAGCAGCCCGAGTTGAAACACAGCGCGGTGCGCATCGACAAGGCCGAGTTGCCTTGGCGGCTGGTCGCGTTTGGTTGGCCGGGCGCGGGCACGTCGAGTACCACGGCCGAGGGCGGTTCTGCGTGCACGACGGACGCTTCGCCCGCGGCAATAGAGATTGTCGATGCGCTCGGCCCGCTGTTGCCGCGTTTCGCGTTTGGTTCGCTCAGCCTCATTGGCCATGAGCAGGAAGGCGTGCTGCTGCGGCTGGCGAGTGCCACGCCCGCCTCGCCCGAGCTGATCGCGGAGATCGACCGGTCGTTCGCGCTCGACGGGTCGCAGGTTGTCCGCTACGACGACTCCCGCAAGTGGGTGAGCCGGCGCATCGTCGTACACGAGGGCAAACTGCGCGCCGTGCGATTGAGCGGCGAGTTGATGGCCAGTGCTGCCGAACCGTGGCTGCGCGACTGGCTCACTCGCGGTGAACCGGTGGAAGCGATCCGCCGTCTGCTGCTCGCGCCCAACGCCACGCCGCCGCAAGGCTTCGTCGCACGTGGCAAGACGGTGTGCACCTGCTGGAACGTCGCCGCCAGCACCATCGATGCCACGCTCGCCGCGCTGCAAGGACCACCCGGATCGCGGCTGAGCGCATTGCAAGCCAGGCTCAACTGCGGCACCAACTGCGGATCGTGTCTGCCCGAACTGCGTCGGATGATCGAGGCGCGCACGGATGCGTCATCCGGCACTCGCACCGCGGAGTCCGCCGCATGAAGCCGGGCAAGGTGTATCTGATTGGCGCCGGACCGGGGGATCCGGAGTTGCTCACGATGAAGGCGGTGCGCGCGCTCGGCGAAGCCCACGTCGTGCTCGTCGACGACCTGGTCAATCCGGCGGTGCTGGAACACGCCGGTGCCCACGCTCGCATCGTGCCGGTCGGCAAGCGTGGTGGCTGCGCGTCGACGCCGCAATCATTCATCGAGCAGCTCATGCTGCGCGAAGCGCGTGCCGGTCAAATCGTCGCGCGCGTGAAGGGCGGCGATCCGTTCGTGTTCGGTCGCGGCGGCGAGGAACTCGCGGCGTTGTGCGCGGCGGGTATCGAGGTCGAAGTCGTGCAAGGCATCACCTCGGGCATCGCTGCACCGGCGCGGCTGGGTATCCCGGTCACGCATCGCAACGCGGGACGCGGCGTGGCGTTCATCACCGGACACACCCAGAACGAGCCGCCGGACTGGGCTGCATTGGTGGCGAGCAAGCTGACGCTGGTGATCTATATGGGGGTGGCCAATGCTGCGGACATTCGGCGCGCGCTACTAGATGCCGGCATGAGTGGCGCGACTCCGGTCGCGGCGATCCAGAGCGCGTCGACCGCCGATGAGCGTAGCGCCGTCTGTACGCTCGATACGATGCACGCGGCGATCATCGAGCATCGCATCGGCAGCCCGGCGATCATCGTCATCGGCGAAGTGGTGCGGCTTGCCGGTGCGGCCGCGTGCTCGATCCCAGGCGCTCGCGCTGAGCCGCGCAGTTCGGCTGCGGAATTGCGACCGGTCGCGCCGCCTTCACATCCGCCCGCTGCGCTGCCCGATCAGTCCTCGGTCGCGCGCGCGGCGATCCAGCGCGCCATCGCCTCTAGCAGCTGATCGGATTCGCCCAGACTCGGCAGCAGCTCCAGCTGCAACGTCGGATGTGCCGCCGCGGCTTGGGCAACTCGCTCGGCTACGTCGCGCCGCAGGTGACCGCCCTGGCCGACGAACATCGGCATGATGCGCACGCGCGTGGATGCTCCGGCAGCGCCGGCGGCGAGTCGGCTGACAGCGTCCTCGAGCGACGGCGGTTGAAATTCGAGATAGGCCACGTTCACGTGCAACCCTGGCGTGGACCGCTCGATCTGCTCGCGGATGATCTCGAGCGGTTTGCACCACTGCGGATCGCGCGAGCCGTGCCCGTAGAGAATGAGGCTGCCTGGCATACGCGGGCTGCCCTACCAGTGCACCATCGGCAACCCGGCCACCGGTGCGCGGAAGTACGGAATCGTCGTTCCCATCAGGCTGCCCAGATACACCGTATGCAGATCGGGGCCACCGAAGGTCACGCTCGCCATCCACGGCGCGATCGAGCCCTTGGCGGCAACCAGCACCTCAGTCGGGACCTTCCCGGCTTTGAACGCCGCTTCGAGCGCGGCGGTGGCGGCGGGCACGCCGTCATCGAGCAACTCGAGCACGTCGCCTCGCGGCGTGATCGCGATCAACCGCTCGGCCATGATCATCGTGCACCACAGGTTGCCGTACGCGTCGAACGCGATGCCGTCGGGAAAGCCGGTGCCCAGATTCGCCGGGCCGTAGATCTGCCGATCGGTGAGTGATCCGTCGGGCTGCACCCGCATGCGGCTGATGTGTTTGCCGGTGGTCTCGACGATGTAGAGCCACTCTTCGTTCGCATCCATGCGCACTTCGTTGGTGAATGCGAATCCTTCGGCCACGACCCGGGTGCCCTTCGCATCGACCAGCGCGAGGTAGCCATCGGCGAGATCCGGCCGGACCGCATCGGCCCACGGGTTGACCATGGTCGAGACGGTGATCCAGACGCGGTCCTTCGAATCGCGCAGCACGAAGTTGACCTTGCCGATCGGCTTGCCGTCGATGCG
>CADEDU010000037.1:0-12078 GCA_902826155.1 uncultured beta proteobacterium | reverse complement strand
CATCGGCTTCATCGGCACCGGCACCATGGGCCTGCCCATGCTCACCAACCTCATGAAGAAGGGCCACAGCGTCGTCGCCTACGACGTCGTCGCTGCGGCCTTGAGCGCCGCGGTCGAACGCGGCGCGATGAAGGCGGCTTCGGTCGCCGACGCAGCGAGACAAACAGAGCTCGTCATCACGATGCTGCCGTCCTCCTCGCATGTCGAGAGCGTCTATCTCGCCGCAAGCGGCGTGCTCGAAGGGATCAAACCGGGGCAACTGTGCGTGGACATGTCCACGATCGATCCGAGCGTTTCTCGCCGCGTCGCCGCCGCGCTCGCAACCAAGCGCGGTCGCTTCATCGATGCACCGGTCTCGGGCGGCTCGGTGGGCGCCGAAGCCGCAACACTCGCGATCATGGTCGGCGGCGCTGCGGCCGATCTCGATGAAGCGCGCCCGGCGCTCACTGCGATGGGCGCCAACATCATCCACGTGGGCGATGTCGGTGCGGGCGAAGCGGCCAAGCTGTGCAACAACCTGATCGCCGGGGTAGCTGCGGTTGCGGTCGCCGAAGCCTTTCGCATCGGTGCCGGTTTTGGGGTCGATCCGAAAATTCTTACTGACGTGATCTCCAAATCGTCGGGCAACACCTGGATCATGCAGAACGCCCATCCGGTGCCGGGTATCGTCGCCAAGGCCCCATCGAGCCACGGCTACGCGCCGGGGTTCATGACCGATCTGATGGCCAAGGACCTGGCGCTCGCAGTAAACGCCGCGCGCGAGCTGCGCGTTCCGGTTTTCGTGAGCCCGGTGGCGCAACAGCTGCTGCGGCTCGCGTCATCGCAGGGTTTGGCGCGCGACGACTTCACTGCGATCTACAAGTTCCTGGCGGCTTCCGATGAAAAGGCGCCGGTGTAAGGGAGGGATGTTCCCGAGTCTTGGCCGGACTGCCCCACGAACGCCGCAAATTGGTGATCGTCCGTGATCCGCCGGATCGAACGGGCCTCAGTGTTCCTCACCGAGATACGCCGCGCGAATCTGCGGTTGCGCGAGCAGATCGGCGGGCTTGCCCTCGGTCACCAGGCGCCCGCCTTCGAGCACGTAGGCACGCTGCGCCACTTCGAGCGCCTGCGCCACGTTCTGTTCGATCAGCAGGATCGACACGCCGCTCGCGTGGATCTGGCGGATCGTATCGAACACCTGCTGGACGATCGCCGGCGCCAGACCGAGCGAGGGCTCGTCGATCAGCAGCACCTTGGGGCGCGCCATCAGCGCCCGGCCGATCGCGACCATCTGCTGCTGTCCGCCCGAGAGCGTGCCGGCGAGTTGCTCGCGGCGTTCGCGCAGGATCGGAAACATCGCGTAGATGCGTTCCAGCCCCTCGTCGCGATAGCCGCGCACCTCACGGCGAAAGCCACCCATCTCCAGGTTCTCTTCCACGCTCATGCCGGTGAACAGTCGCCGGCCTTCCGGAATCAGTGCCACGCCGCGCCCGCACATCTCCTGCGGTGCCAGCGTAGTGACGTCCTGGCCGTCGAGCAGCAACGCGCCGGCGCGGATCGGCAGCAGCCGCGCGATCGCGTTGATGAGCGTGGTCTTGCCCGCACCATTGGGCCCTACCACCGCGACCAGCTCGCCCGCCCCGACGCGCAACGAAATATCCCACAGCGCCGGTGCATCGCCGTACGCCACGCCGATCGCGCGCGCTTCAAGCATGGGCTTTTCCGAGATACGCGGTGATCACGTTGGGATCCTTCATCACCTCGCGTGGTAGCCCTTCGGCGATCACTTCGCCGTAGTTGAGCACGACCACACGATCGGTCAGCTCGATCACCGCGCGCATGTTGTGTTCGATGAACAGGATGGTGGCTCCCTGATCGCGGATGCGGCGCACCATCGCCACCGCATTGGCGATCTCGGTAGGCGTGAGGCCGGCGAGCACCTCGTCGAGCATCACCAGTTTCGGCCGCGACGCCAGCGCACGCGCCAGTTCGAGGAACTTGCGCTGGTGCAGATTGAGTTCGGTGGGTAGTGCCTGTGTGCGGTCAGCCAGGCCGATGAATTCCAGCCAGCGCGTCGCCTCGCGCTCAGCGGTAGCGCGATCGAGCTGGCCCGAGCCGAACATGCCGGCGAGCGCCACGTTCTCGCGCACCGGCAGCTTCACGAACGGCCGCGGGATCTGATAGGTGCGCGCCACGCCCAGCTGTGCGATCTGATGGCCGGTGCACTGCGCCAGATCGTGCTCGCCGAACAGCAGTCGCCCCGCATCGGGCCGATAGAAGCCCGAGATCACGTTCACCAACGTCGATTTGCCCGAGCCGTTCGGCCCGACCAGACCGAGGATCTCGCCCTCGCGGATCTGCAAATTGACACCAGCGAGTGCGCGCACGCCGCGGAACGAAAGTTGCACGTCTTCGCAGCGCAGGATCGGGGCGCGTGCTGCGCTCGATACCGCCGTCGCCGCCACCGCTGAACCAGTGCCGTGCCCGCCGGCACTCTGCGACGAAGCGACCGCACCGGATTGTGACGATGCGCCCGCTCGCGCGATCGCCCGCTTGTGCCGGCGCGCTTCCACGAGCCCCATCAATCCTTCGGGCAGGTACAGGATCGCCAGGATCAGCACCAGGCCGATGATCACGCGTCCGATCAGCGCCCAATCACCGCCGATGAAGGCGTAGTTGAGCGCGGTGATGAAGATCGCGCCGATCGCCGGCCCGAGCCAGTGGCGCGCACCACCGATCAGGCTCATCAGCAGCACGAACAGCGGCACCGTCACCGCGAAGGTCTCGGCGACCGTCACGTACGACACGAAGATCGCGTGGATGCCGCCGGCCACGCCCGCCAGGAAACACGAGATGGCGAGCGCGATCATCTTGAACCAGAACGTCGGCACGCCCATCACTTCGGCGACGTCTTCGTCGTCGTGGATCGCGAACAGGCCGCGGCCGAAGCGCGAGGTCTGTACGTACCAGGCGGTGAGCATGCTTGCCACCGCAATCGCCAGACCGAACAGATAGATCGTCGAGGCGCTGTTGGCGTAGATCGCCGGCAGTTTCACGCCGCTCAGGAACACGCCCGGCCCGCCGTCGATCGAGGTATTGAGTACGACCGTCGCGACCACGAACGTGACCGCCAAGGTGAGCAGGGCGAACAACTCGCCGCGCAACCGGCGCACACGGAACACCACCGCGCCGATCGCCAGACCGAGCACGGTCGAGACCAGTCCGGCGAACAGCAGCGTCCATACGAATGGCATCTCCAGCTTGGTGGCGAGATTCGCGCTGGTGTAGATGCCGGCGCCGAAGAACGCACCGTGGCCGAACGAGAAGTAACCGGAGAAGCCCGACAGGATCGTCCACGAGGTGGCGAGCGCGATCCAGAAGAACACCAGGTACAGGAACGATTCGACGAACGCGGGAAAGTGCGCAAGCGGCAGCAGCGCGAACGCAATCGCCACAACCGCGAACAGACTACCTTTGGCGCGCGCGGGCATCACAGGCGATCCGGACGGAACACGAGAATCAGGATCAGCAACGTGAACGACACCAGCGGTGCCCAGGTCGGCGCGATCAGTGCCATCGTCATCGCTTCGCTCACGCCGATGACCAGGCTCGCCGCCAGCACGCCCAGCGGATTGCCCAGCCCGCCCATGATCACCACCGCGAACACCACGCCCAGCCACACTTGAATCTGCGCAGGCGCGAGCGTGGAGACCAGCGCGATGAAAATGCCGGCGACCGCACCGGTGGCCGCGCTGACGCCGGCGAGCAGATAGGCGAGCCGGCGATGGTCGACACCGAACGCCGCGGCGATGCTCGGGTTGTCCACGCTCGCACGCAGCGCTTTGCCGACATAGGTGAATCTGAGCCACGCCCAGGTTGCGTACGCGAGCACCACGGCGATGATGAACATGACGCTTTCCACCACCGGCACGAAGATCGGCCCGATCTGCCAGGAGGCGGTGGCGTAGTGCGTCTCGAGCTTGCGGAAGTCGGCGGTCCAGATCCACTGGATCAGCGCCTCGAAGATCACCATCACGCCGAAGGTGACCAGCACCGAACCGAACTCGGTCACGGCGAAGCGCGTGAAGATCCACTGCAACGCCAGACCCAGCACGAAGAACGCCGGGATCAGCACCAGCACCACCAGCACCGGATGCCACTTGGTGACGCCGATGAGCTGATAGGTGAGATACGCGGCGAGAAAGACGAACGCGAAGTGCGCGAGGTTGAGCACGCGCAGAAACCGCCACGACAGACTCACGCCCAGGCCGAGCAGCGTATAGAGCCCGCCGATCAGAATGCCCGAGAGCAGCGACTGGGCAAGTAGCGTAGCGCTCGGCATGCGAGCGGCCCCCTTGTTGATCTCACTAGTCGTTTCACTCCCTCGCGATGCGGCCGAGGGTCAGGGGGCGCGCGTTTCGACGCGGCGACGCGCGCCTCCCTCGCTCTGCCTCCTGCCGAAGCGAGGAGGGCGATTCATGCAGCTTGTCGATGCAGCGCGCTAGTTCGCGATCAGGCTGGCGCCGGGCGCGGCAAACTCTTTCGGGTACACGACGACCCATTTGCCGTCTTGGACCTGTTTGAGCTTGTAGATGAACTTGCCGTAGTTGTTCGGGCCATCGTGCTGCAATTTACCGATGATGGTGTCGACCGGGTTCTTGCGAATCCAGTCGCTCAACACCTTGTCGTCGAGGCTCTTCGTTGCCTTCACCGCCGCCTCGACCACTTGCCAACCCGCGTATTGGGTCGCACCCTGCATCTCCGGAATCGGATAGGGCAGCCCCGCCTTCGTCGCGCGCTCGCGGTACTCCTTCGCGTATGCGGCAGCGGTCGGATCGTTGGTGAACGGCGGGTGATCTTCGAACGCTCCTATCGAGAGGGCGTTCTTGCCATCTGGCGAGGCCACCATCGGTCCGGGAGCCGGATACAGATAGAAGTGATTGCGCGGCGAGTAGTTGAGCTTCTTCAACGCCTCCAGAATCATGTTGCCTTCCAGGCCGATCGCGCCGACAAAGAGCAGGTCGGGGTTGGCGTCGCGAATGCGCGCAGCGATCGGACCGTAGTCCTTCGCGCCGAACTCGTATTCGACGAACAGGGCTTCCTTGATGCCGCGCTTCTTGGCGATCTCGCGGGCGCCGACCGCAACGAAGTGCACGGAAGAGAACTTGCTCGTCGCGATGGCGATGGTCTTGGGCGTCTTGCCCACCGAGGCCAGAGCGTCCAGCACCAAGCCGGGAAACGACTCCTCGGGCGTGTAGCCCATCGGGCCCACTGGAATCTGGCGCTCGTACTTCGCGAGTCTCGGAATGCCGAAACTCATGTGGAAGATCATCTTGCTGTAGCGCTCGGCCACCGGCATGGCAGCGAGGATGGCGTTGGTCGCGTACGGTCCGATGAGCAAGTCCACCTTGTCGACCGTCACCAGCTTGTCGTACAGAGTGCGGGTCTGATCGGGTTTGGACTGATCGTCGTACACGACATATTCGATCGGCCGCCCGAGCCAACCGCCGCGCTTGTTGGCCTGGTCGACGAAGACCTCGGCGGCGATTTTGTGGATCATCGACGTCTGCGCCAGCGGCCCGGTCAGCGCGAGGCTGCCACCGACTTTGATCGGCGCGCCCGAGGTCTGGGCCAGCGCAACCCCGGAGACTGCAATCGTGCCGACGATAGCGGCGAGCGTTGAGCGAACGAGGGCGCCGATTCCCCCGTGACGGCGGTGCGTGCTGCGCATGCTTCCTCCTTTGGCACTCGTGGCCACTTGGCGTGTACGAAAAGCTCGTACATCTAAAGACGTAGTAACGCTTTGACTGTAGCAGGACGAAGCGATTCCGGCGATCCCCGATTGCGGCGATCCCCGTGGTGTCCGCGCGCCGGCGCTGAACTCGGTTAGATTCGCCCCGCCTCGCCGATCCCGCTTTGCCGATCTCCCTTCGCCGATCCTCCTTCGCCGCCTGTTCTGCTCGATCAGCAATCACAATGACTGTTCAACGCGCTGCAACAAACCGATCGCGTGCCCGCGCACCGACGTCGACCCGCCTCGCCGCCGACATCGGCGGTACCTTCACCGACGTCGCCGCGTTCGAAGAGAAGACCGGCCGGTTGCTGCTGGGCAAGGCGCTGTCGACGCCCACCAATCTGGTCGACGGCATCTCGCACGGCGTGGACCGCGCCGGTACCCGCTACGACCAGGCGCGGCTGTTCCTGCATGGCTCGACGATCGCCATCAACACGATGCTGGAGCGCACCGGCGCGCGCACCGCGCTGCTGATCACCGAGGGCTTTCGCGACATCTACGAGATCGGCCGCATCAACCGGCCCGACGCGTACAACCTGTTTTTCCGAAAGCACGTGCCGCTGGTCGAGCGTGCGCTGCGGTTCGAAGTGCGCGAACGGCTCACCGCCGAGGGCGACGTGCACATTCCGCTCGATGAAGCCAGCGTGCACGCAGCGTGCGATCGGCTGGTCGCCGAACGCATCGAGGCCGTGGCTATCCTGCTGTTGCACTGCTATGTGAATCCGGCGCACGAGCAGCGCGTGAAGGCGATCGTGCGGGCGCGTCTGCCGCACGCGTTCGTCACCGCCTCGCACGAACTCTCGCAGGAATACCGCGAGTTCGAGCGCTGCTCTACCGTGGTGGCCAACGCGTTCATCGGCCCCAAGGTCAGCCGCTACGTCGGCGGCATCGATGCGCACCTGAAGAACGCCGGCTTCGGTGGATCGTTCCTGCTGGTGCAATCGACCGGCGGGCTGTACGAGTCGCATCAGGCGCAATCCGAATGCGTGCGCATGCTCGAATCAGGGCCGGCGGCAGGTGTGGTCGGCGCGCAGGCGCTATGCCGCGAGCTGCAACTGGAGAATGCGGTCGCGTTCGACATGGGCGGCACCACGGCGAAAGCCGGCGTGATCTATCGCGGTCACGTGCTCACTACCAATCTCGCACTGGTGGGCGGGTACAACCAGGCGCTGCCGGTGCAGATCCCGATGGTGGATGTGTTCGAAGTCGGTACCGGCGGCGGCAGCATCGCCAGCGTCGATGCCAGCGGCGCGTTGCGCGTGGGGCCGCAAAGCGCGGGCGCTGATCCGGGCCCGGCGTGCTACGGGTTAGGCGGCGATCAGCCCACGGTGACGGACGCGAACCTCGTGCTGGGCCGGCTTGGCGTCGATCGTTTTCTCGGTGGCGAGATGCAGCTCGATCTGTCGCGCGCGCAACGGGCAATCCACGATCGCATCGCCAAACCACTCGGGATGGACATCACGCGCGCCGCCGAGGGCGTCCTGCGCATCGCCGCGACGACGATGTCGTACGCGGTCAAAGGTGTGTCGACCGAACGTGGACTCGATGCGGCTGCCTTTCCGTTGATCGCCTACGGCGGCGCCGGGCCGTTGCACGCCTCGGCCATCGCGCGCGAGATCGGCATGAGCCAACTCATCGTGCCCCGTGCGCCCGGACACTTCTGCGCATTCGGCATGCTGCATGCCGATCTGCGCTACGACTATGTGCGAACGTGGTTTTGCCGACTGGCTGAAGTGTCGTTCAAGGATCTCGAGGCGGTGTACCGCACGCTCATCGCCGAGGGCAAACAGGCGCTGGCGCGCAGCCGCGTCAAGGCACGGCGCGTGACCATCGGTTATGCCGCCGACATGCGCTACGTCGGCCAGGAGCATCCGGTGACGGTGGATCTCTCGCCCGAAGTGTTCAAGCGGCGCGATCGCGATGCGATCAAGCATCACTTCGACGAAGTGCATCAGGTGCGCTACGGCACCTGCGCACCCGACGAGCCGGCCGAGATCGTGAGTCTGCGCGTTGCGGTGACCGGCGTGCTGAACAAGCCCGCGCTCGAACGCATCGACAGCGGCGGTCGCGCGGTGGTGCGCAGCGCGCAGCGCGGTACGCGCAAGGTGTACTTCAGCGAAGCCGGGCGAGCGGTGGCCACACCGACCTACGCGCGTGATGCGTTGCGAGCCGGCAACCGCATCGACGGACCGGCGCTGATCGAGGAATACGCGTCGACCACGGTATTGCTGCCCGGTGATCACGGTCGGGTCGATGCATTCGGCAATTTGATCATCGAAGTTGGACGGAGGCGAGCGTGAGCACCAAGCGAGGATCGAACAAGCGCAACGGCAAGAGTACGAAGCGCGCTTCCAACAAAGCCGATGCGGTGCTCACCGAGATCGTGCGCAACGGCGTGCTCGCGGTGACCGAGGAGATGAAGTCGAACCTCATGCGCACCGCCTACAACATGATCATCTACGAGGCGCTCGATTTCACCGTGGGGTTGTTCACCGCGAAGGGCGAGACGGTCTCGATCGGCCTGGGGCTGCCCAGCTTCATCCGCGGCATGTCGAACACGATTCGCGCCAAGCTCGACAAATTCGGGCCCGATGGCATCGAGCCGGGCGACATCCTGGTCACCAACGACGCGTACATCACCGGCAGCCATCTGCACCACTTCACCTTCAGCATCCCGATCTTCCACGACCGCAAGCTCACGGCCTTTGCGTGTTGCATGGCGCATTGGCCCGACGTCGGCGGCACGTTGGGCGGCATCACCACCGACATCTACGCCGAAGGCATCCAGGTGCCGATCGTGAAGTACCGCAAGGCCGGCGTGATCAACCAGGATCTGGTCGACATCATCCGCAACAACGTGCGCATCCCGGAGCGCGCGATGGGCGATCTGCGCGCGCAGATCATCGCGGTCACCACCGGTGAGCGGCGCTTCACCGAACTGCTCGATCGCTACGGTCGCGAGCCGGTGCTCGATGCCATCCGCAACATCATGGATCAGTCCGAGGCCGCGGCACGCGCGCGCACCCGCACGATTCCGGACGGCGTGTACGAGGCCGAGTCGTTCATGGACGACGACGGCGTCGAGATCGGCAAGCGCATACCGATCAAAGTCAAAGTCATCAAGCAAGGCGACGAGATGACCGTCGATCTTTCCGATGTGAGCGCGCAGGTGCGCGGCTTCTACAACTCCGGACCCAGCACCGGCATCTCGTGCGCGCAGGTCGCCTACAAGTGCCTCACCTCACCGACGGACTACCCGATCAACGACGGCAGTCTGCGTGCGCTCAAGGTGATCGTCCCGCCGGGCACGATCGTGTCGGCCATCAAGCCTGCGGCGATGCGCTGGTGGATGACCTACCCGATGACGATCATCGACACCGTGTTCCGCGCGATGGAGAAAGCCATCCCGGAACGGACCATCGCCGCGCACTTCGCCGACTTGGGCGTGGCGATGGTGAACGGCATCTCGCCCAAGGACGGACGCCTGTTCATCGCCAGCTCCGGCCCTTCGGGTGGCGGCTGGGGTGCGAAGTACAACGAAGACGGCATGAGCGCGGTCGTGGCGTTGAATGACGGCGATACGCACAACAGCCCGGTCGAGCAGGTGGAAGCCAAGTTTCCGATCATGTTCGAACGGCACGCGCTCAGGCCGGATTCGGGCGGCGCTGGTACTTATCGCGGCGGATTAGGCACCGAGCAAGTGATGCGCGCGCGCTCAGCGGTCAACTTCAACATCCAGGTCGATCGCGTGCACTGCGCACCGTGGGGGCTGGCCGGCGGACACAGCGGTTTGGGCAATCAGGTGGCGCTGCGCACCGATGGTGTCGAGCAGAACGATTTTCCGAATGCGAAGGTGCTGCTGCGGCGGATCAAACCGGGCGATGCGTACATCATCCGCACCGGCGGCGGCGGTGGCTTTGGGGCGCCGGAGAAACGCGATCCGGCGAGCCTCGCGCATGACGTGAAGCAGGGCTACGTGAGTGCGGCGCAGGCGCGCGATGTATACGGCGCGGTGCTTGATGCCGACGGCATGGTGGACGTCGAGGCGACGCGGCGCCGGCGCGCGGCGACGGGAACGTTTAAGGAACGACCTTGAACGTGTACTGGTAGTTGCGCGCCTGGCCGCCAACGGTGACGTTGCCGATACGCACGGTGTAGTCGACGTTGCTCTGCGTGCCAGCCACTTTCCACTGCACGACGTTCGGCAAGCCGAAGCCCGCGTAGTTCGCGCTTTGCTCGCTGACGGCGAGAGCCGTGCCGCCCGCGTTGGTCACCTGGATCGTCGCGCCGTTGAAGCTCACCGCGCTCTGTCCGTTGGCGAACGTGCTGCCCTTGTCGGCCAGCACCGAGAACGACATGAACCAGCCGTGCTTGAAGTACTTCGCCGGATAGTTGCCTTCCGGATAGGCGATGTAGTTGATGTCGTTGCCGGACAGGTTCGCATCTGGGTAACCAAGCACCCGCAACGACGTCGCGGTATGGCGCAGCGTGCTGCCCGTGCGCGGCTGCCCGTCGACGCGGCCGAACGAGGTCTGCGACAGGAACGGATGCAGTACCCAGCGGCGATGGCCGAGCGAGGCGACGTTGTCATCGATCAGGAAGCGGGCGATGCTCTCCGTCGAAGTGGGCGTGTAGCCGCCGGCGAGAAACAGATTGCTCTGTCCGCTGCCCTGCGCGCCTTCATCGGAGTAGCAGAACATGCTGGTTGCCGGCGTGTGCGTGAGCTGCGCATTGGCCACACCGATGAGCGCGGATTTCTGCGTGTAGATGTCGGCACTCGAGTCGTAGATCACCGGCGGTAGCCGATGCAGCGCTCGCACCGCGTTGAATTCGGTGAGCACCGCCTGCTTGTCGCTCATCTTCAGCAGGCCGGCGTCGCAGCTATCGATGATGGGTGTGCGATCGTACAAGCCGCTCGACGAGGACAGACTGGTCGAGCCCGATGGCGTGGAGCCGTTGGTGACGGCGGTTTGTCCATTCGGTGCAGGCGTAGCCGTCGTGCTCGCGCCGGTGTTCGTAGTCGGTGCAGCGACCGCTGTGGTCGAGTCGCCGCCGCCACCGCCGCCCAGACACGCGGACAATGCAAGCGACAACAACACCGGAATGAACGAACGAGCTTTCATCGAGACGATCGTGAATGCGGCGAGTGAGAATGTGCGCGCGGCGCAATGCGGCGCAGATGCAAGACGGGGATGAACGATCCTAACATCGCGATTCACCGCATCCTCCAGCGGACCGCGCGTATCTCATCCGACGGCGCACCTGCTCCGACAAGTGGTCGCGACGACGAACGGCAGGATTGGGTCGATGAAATGCGCGTTGAAACGCACCATGAAAAGTACTGATCGAACGCAACGAACGAACCGTGTGCCTCGTGCGAATCGTACGCAGCGCGCCGACGCTCATCGCTTCGCGATCGTGGTGCATGGTGGCGCCGCACCACTGCTCGCACCGGAGCGCGCGCAGACGCATCGCGACATCGTTTGCGATGCGCTCGAACACGCGGTGCGCGAAGGACACAGCGTGCTCGCGCACGGTGGCAGTGCGCTTGATGCAGTGCAGGCCGCAGTCGTCGTGCTTGAGGACGCGGCGTGTTTGAACGCCGGTCGCGGATCGGTGCTCAACGCGCGTGGTGAGGTCGAACTCGAAGCGTCGATCATGCGTGGCAGCGATCGACATGCTGGAGCGGTGACCGGTTTGAGCAGCGTGAAGAATCCGGTGCTGCTGGCGCGTGCGTTGATGGATCGCACGCCGAACGTGATGCTGGGATTCGCAGCGGCCGAGGCGTACGCGCGCGAGATCGGACTGGAAACGATGCCCGCGGACTACTTCAAGACGCCTGAGCGCGTGCGGGCCTTGGAACTCGAGCAGCGATTGGAACGCCGGCGCGCGAGCGCCGCACGTTCACAGACGGAACCTTCGCATTCGCACGTGCATCCCAGCCTCGCCAAGCGCAGGTCGCAGCACGATGGCGGCACTGTGGGCGCGGTCGCGCTCGATGCGCACGGTAATCTCGCTGCAGCGACCTCGACCGGCGGGCGTACCAATAAATGGCCCGGCAGGATCGGCGATTCGCCCGTCATCGGCGCCGGCACCTACGCCGACGATCGCGCCTGTGCGGTTTCGGCGACCGGACATGGCGAGTTCTTCATCCGCGCCGCAGTGGCGCATGAGATCGTCGCGCGCGTGCGCCATCGCGGCGAGACGGTGCGCGCCGCCGCGCATCACGTCGTGATGCGTGAGTTGGTGGCGATGGGTGGATCGGGCGGTGTGATCGTGATCGATCGTGCCGGATCGATCGC
>CADEDU010000036.1:59401-62700 GCA_902826155.1 uncultured beta proteobacterium | reverse complement strand
TCTACCCCGCGACTGCGGACCCGCAGCCGGAAATCCGCCCACACGTGAACGCGCTAGCGCCGCACCGGTTGACCCTGGCAGCACGACCGCGATCGGCGCACACGTTGGGGTTGCGCCGCAAACTTGGCCCCCGCCCTTTCTAGCCACGTGAGTGGCGCGAGAGAGGCGAGGGCGGGGGGAGGGAGAGCGTCCGGATTGCGCCCCGGATTCGCATTAAAATTGACCGTTCTGCAGGCGGCCGCTATCGTCCCCCGTGCTTGCTTCAGTCTTTCATCTGCCCGGCTCCTGCCCCGGTTTTCCATTTCTTCTCCCTTTTTCCCCTCGGGAATGGCCAAGTCCCCCGCTAAAACTGTCTCGAGCGAGGCGCCGAAAAGTTTCGAGGGCGCCATCAAGGAACTCGAAGGTCTGGTCGACAGCCTCGAATCGGGCGAGTTGCCGCTCGAGCAGGCGCTGACCGCCCATCGCCGCGGCCTGGAACTGGCGAAATACTGCAGCGAGACCCTGGCGCGGGCCGAAGCCGAAGTGAAAGTGCTGGAAGGCGAACTGCTGAAGACGCTCCCGGCCGAAGACGATGAAGACAGCGACGAGAGCGAGTGATCTGCAGGACTGGACGGTGCGGGTGCAACGGCAGGTAGAGCGCGCCTTGCAGCGCATGCTGCCGCCTGTCGATGCCGAGCCGGCGCGACTGCATCAGGCGATGCGCTACGCCTCCTTGGACGGCGGCAAGCGGGTGCGCCCGTTGCTCGCATTCGCGGCGGGCGAGATCAGCGCCGCACCCGACGAACGTCTTGAACGCGTAGCCTGCGCGCTCGAATGTATCCATGCGTACTCGCTCGTCCACGACGACATGCCGTGCATGGACGACGACGTGCTCCGCCGCGGCAAGCCGACTGTGCATGTGCAGTACGACGAAGCCACGGCGCTGCTGGTGGGCGATGCTTTGCAGTCGCTGGCGTTCGAAGTCGTGACGCGCCCCGGGGGTGCCGCGAGCGCCGCGCAGCAGTTGGAGATGATCCACGTGCTGGCCACTGCGAGCGGCTCGCGCGGGATGGCGGGTGGTCAGGCGATCGATCTGGCCGCTGTAGGCCGGCAGCTGTCGCAGGCGGAGCTGGAAACGATGCATCGCTTGAAAACCGGCGCGTTGATCAGTGCGTCGGTCAGATTGGGGGCACTATGCGGTGAGCCGCTGCGTGTCGACGAACTGGAAGCGCTCGATCGCTATGCGCGTGCGATCGGACTGGCGTTTCAGGTCGTCGACGATTGCCTCGATGCCGAGGCGCCCACGGAAGCGTTGGGCAAGACGGCCGGAAAGGACGCCGCGCAGGGCAAACCGACTTACGTATCGATTCTCGGCCTGCCGCGCGCCAAGGCGATGGCCGAATCGCTGCGCGATGAAGCACACCAGGCGCTCGCTCGCTTCGACGAGCGTGCTGCACGACTGGCGGCACTTGCCGATTTCATCGTGCGCCGAAGCCACTGACAACCAAAGACAAGATGCCTGATCTACCGCTCGATTACGACGACGGGATGCGCCCGCAAGGAGCCGCTTCCGACCAGCACTCGCCACGTACGGCCAACGAGCCGGCTGCGCCGGAGCACGAACTGCTGCAGACCATCAACGCGCCGGCCGATCTGCGCAAGCTCGATCGGCGCCAGCTCGGCCAGCTCGCACAGGAACTGCGCGGCTATCTGCTCGAGTCGGTGTCGCGCACCGGCGGCCATCTGTCGTCGAACCTGGGCACGGTCGAGCTGACGATCGCGATGCACTACATCTTCAACACGCCGGAGGACCGCATCGTGTGGGACGTGGGTCATCAGACCTATCCGCACAAGATCCTCACCGGCCGGCGCGAGTCGATGGACCGTCTGCGCATGCTCGGCGGCATCTCGGGCTTCCCACGACGCAGCGAAAGCGAGTTCGACACCTTCGGCACCGCGCATTCGAGCACCTCGATCAGCGCCGCGCTGGGCATGGCGCAAGCCGCGAAGTTGAAGGGCGAGAATCGCCAGGCGATAGCGGTGATCGGCGACGGCGCGATGTCCGCGGGCATGGCGTTCGAAGCGATGAACAACGGCGGCGTGATGGATGCCGATCTGCTGGTGATCCTCAACGACAACGAGATGTCGATCTCGCCCGCGGTCGGCGCGCTCAATCGTTATCTGGCGCGGCTCATGACCGGGCCCTACACCGCGGCGCGCCGAGCCGGGAAGCGATTGTTGGGCGGCATGCCACAACTCTCCGAGCTCGCGCGGCGCGCCGAGGAGCATGTGAAGGGCATGATGGTGCCCTCGACCATGTTCGAGGAATTCGGCTTCACCTATTTCGGCCCGATCGATGGTCACGACCTCGATTCGCTGATTCCCACCCTGCGCAACATCCGCAACCAGCGCGGACCGCGATTCCTGCACGTCATCACCAAGAAAGGCCAGGGGTACAAGCTCGCCGAAGCCGATCCGGTGCTCTATCACGGAGTCTCGAAGTTCGAGCCGGAGGCCGGTATCGTCTCGGGCAAAGGCGGCGGGTCAGGACCAACCTTCACGCAGATCTTCGGCGAGTGGCTGTGCGACATGGCCACGCGCGACATCCGGCTGGTGGGCATCACGCCGGCCATGCGCGAAGGCTCCGGGCTGGTCAAGTTCGAGAAGATGTTTCCCGACCGCTACTTCGACGTGGGCATCGCCGAGCAGCACGCAGTCACGTTCGCCGCCGGCCTTGCGTGCGAAGGCCTCAAACCGGTGGTGGCGATCTATTCGACGTTCCTGCAGCGTGGCTACGACCAGCTGATCCACGACGTGTGCATCCAGAACCTGCCGGTGATGTTCGCGCTCGATCGGGCCGGGCTGGTGGGTGCCGACGGGGCAACGCATCACGGCGCGTTCGATCTGTCGTACCTGCGCTGCCTGCCGAACATCACGGTGTTCGTGCCGGCCGATGAAGACGAATGCCGGCAGATGCTCTACACCGCGTTCACCATGAACGCGCCGACGGCGGTGCGCTATCCGCGCGGCGGCGGGTTGGGGGTGCCGGTCCAGAAACAGATGACCGCGCTGCCGATCGGCAAAGGCGTGGTGCGTCGCAGCGGTAAGCGTGCGGCGATCCTGGCGTTCGGCACTTTGCTCAAGCAGGCGCTGGAAGTCGGCGAGCGGCTCGACGCGACCGTGGTCAACATGCGCTACGTCAAACCGCTCGATACCGAACTGCTGGCGCAATTGGCCGCGGAGCACGAACTGCTGGTGACGATCGAAGAGAATGTGGTGATGGGCGGAGCCGGCAGCGCCTGCGCCGAAGCGCTGCACGC
>CADEDU010000036.1:48199-59301 GCA_902826155.1 uncultured beta proteobacterium | reverse complement strand
TTCAGTGATTCGACGGTTGAGCCAGCACTTCGCGTTTGCACCCCAGATTCGCCGCGCGCATCCGCCGGCGCCGAGAAGTTCCGAATGAACACCCGTGATCCCAAGGCCGCGGTAGCCACGGCCATCCCAGACGTGCAGGGGCTGGCCGATCGGCGCCGCATCGCCATCGACCGTGTCGGCATCAAGTCGATCCGCCATCCGGTGCGCGTGGCCGAGCGCGGCGGCGGTGTGCAGCACACGATCGCCACGTTCAACATGTATGTCGCCCTGCCGCATCAGTTCAAGGGCACGCACATGTCGCGATTCGTCGAGATACTCAATGCGCACGAGCGCGAAATCTCGGTGGAATCGTTCCGGGCGATGCTGCAGGAGATGGTGGCCCGGCTCGATGCCGAAGCGGGCCACATCGAGATGACGTTCCCGTACTTCGTGAGCAAGGCCGCGCCGGTGTCGGGCGTACGCAGCCTGATGGACTACGAAGTCACGTTCGTCGGCGAGATCGCCAACGGACGCGTGCACACGACAATGCGCGTGGTCGTGCCGGTTACCAGCCTGTGCCCGTGCTCCAAGGAAATCTCCGAATACGGCGCGCACAATCAGCGATCGCACGTGACGATCAGCGCGCGCACGCGCGAGTTCGTGTGGATCGAGGAGATCATCGGTATCGCCGAGTCGGAGGCTTCGAGCGAGCTCTATGGCCTGCTCAAGCGTCCCGACGAGAAATTCGTGACCGAGCGCGCGTACGACAATCCGAAGTTCGTCGAAGACCTGGTACGCGACGTCGCCGCGGCGCTCAACCGCGATGCGCGCATCGATTGGTATCGCGTCGAAGCCGAGAACTTCGAGTCGATCCACAACCACTCGGCCTACGCGCAGATCGAGCGTGACAAGTCGCTCGGCCCGGCCTGAGCGGCACCCATTGAGCCGGATTCGCGCAGCAGCCTTGCTCTAGAAGCGCTTGATCAGCGTCAGCGTTTCGCCTTCGCGCTGCATGTTGGTGCGCGACAGGAAGCTCATGCCCAGCAGCGGCATGGTCAGGCCACCATCGAGGATCATCGCCTCGACGTTGCTGATCGTGATCGCGCCGATCGCGACCGAATCGAGCTTCACCTTCCAGACGCCGCGCGCGCCGTTGGCGGTGTTCACCATGCCGCGCGGGGCGTCGTGGTAGCGCACGCCGAGGCGTCGCGCATCGTCGGTGGATAGCGCAATCGCGGTGGCGCCGGTGTCGACGAGCATGCGTACCGTCCCGCCATTGATCCGGCCTTCGGCGATGAAGTGCCCGCCGCCCGATGCGGCCAGCACGACCTTCTGCGCCTGATCCGCCGGGGCTGTGCCGACGTACTGGCCGATGCGCAGGGTGCGACGCTTGCCGTCGATGTCGAACGTCGCGCCATCGCCCTCGATCGCGATCAACCGCACGCCTTCCTCGGTCTTGTACCCGATGGCGATGGCGCGCGGGGCGGCACCGTTGATCGAGATCACCGCGCGAGTCGGGGAGACGCCCACCACCCGCAGATCGAGTGCATGCGCGAACGAGCTCATCGACAGGAGCGAAACTACGATCGAGTGTGCGATCAGGCGCGGCATAGAATTCCCTCGACAGCTATCACGCAGGCCCTCTCAACCGGTTTCTCAACCCGCTTCTCAACCATATCGGCGCGCCATGAAGCCGGTTGCAATCTTCCAGTTCGCTCCCGACGATCGCCCCGCGTATTTCGTCACGTATCTGGCCGCGCGGTCGATCCCGTATCGATTGATCCGACTCGATCGCGGCGAGCCGGTGCCGGCCGATCCATCGACGTTCGCAGGCTTGGCGTTACTCGGCGGGCCGATGAGTGCCAACGATCCGCTACCGTGGATCGCGCCGATCCTCAGCCTGCTGCGCTTGGCCGTGGTTACGGATGTGCCCGTCATCGGCCATTGCCTGGGCGGTCAGCTGATGGCCAAGGCGATGGGCGGCATCGTCACGAAGAACGCGAACAAGGAGATCGGCTGGGGTACGGTCCACATCGAACAGCACGCGGTTGCGCGCGAATGGTTGGGCGCGACGCGGCGGTTCGATTCCTTCCACTGGCACGGCGAGACGTTCACGCTGCCGCCTGCGGCGATCCGCATCGCGGCGAGCGCCTGGTGCGCCAATCAGGCGTTCGTCTGTGGTCCGCATCTGGCGATGCAGTGCCACGTCGAGGTCGATGAGGCAACTGTCCGATCCTGGTGCGAGCACAGTGCGCAGGAGATCGCCGCGAGCGGCGGCCAGGCTGTGCAAACACCCGAGGGCATACTCGCCGGAGTCGCAGAGCGCGTGACCGTGCTGCACAGAGTCACTGACCGGCTCTACGATCGCTGGGTTGTCGGCCTGCGACCGTAGGGTCTCGCAACGTATCAGGGCGGGTTCGCGCCCTTCTTGCGAGGCGCTGCGAACTGTTTGGCCGTGGTCTGTGCGATCTCGGCCTCGAGCGCCTGTCCGTTGCGCAGCAGTTCCATCGCATCGCGTGCCTTGTGCGCGTCGTTCTGATCGATGGCTTCGGTCAGCAATTCTGCAGCGCGCGCGCGTGCGCCCGCTAGACGGGCCAGGCGGTCCCGAAGCGATTGATGGGGCGAGCGCTCGCCCAGTTCGATGGCAGCGATCGATTGCTCCATCTGGTGCCAGCGCAACGCCTGCTCCGTGAACTGCTCTTTGAGCTGGTCCCGGTCGTATCCGGGGCGGGTGAGGGCACTCAGTGAGTGGTGTTGCGCAGCGTTGAGCTGCACGGCGCTTGCGAGAAAGCCGGGCACGAGCAGTTCGAACCGCTTGGCCTCGTGCGCCTCGTGCGCCACGCTGATGGCGATACGAGCCCCCGCGATCAGTAGCGCCGTGAGCGTCAGCGCGATCAGCGCCATGCGCCACCGAGGCGTTGCCGCTCGCGCGCGCGCATCCAGCGGGCGTCCCAGGGTAAGCGCGCCGATGACTCCGGCCACGAGCCCGCCGAAGTGCGCGGCGTTGTCGATCATCGAAGCCGTCAGTCCGACGACGATCGAGTAGCCCAGGAACAACACCAGTGCGAAACGGATTTCGCGCATCACGGTGAACGGCACACCATTGCGCCGGTTGAGCACGTAGGCGAGCAGCGCGCCGTAGACGCCGAACACCGCACCCGATGCACCGGCGCTGTTGGCGTTGGGGTTCCACGCCAGACTGGTTGCGCTGCCCGCGATGCCGGCCAGGATGTACACGAACAGCAGGGTCCAATTGCCGAGCAGACGCTCGGCGACGCTGCCGCCGTCGCGCAACGCCCACATGTTGAGGCCCACATGCAGCACCCCGAAGTGCAGGAAGGTGGACGTGAACAGCCGCCACCACTCGCCCGAGGCGGTCAACGGTCCGTAGTTCGCACCCCAGCGCACGAGCACCTGCGGATCGGGCGTGAAGACGCCCGCGCCTGCCGCGATCATCGCGACGAATATGCCGAGGTTGATCCACACCAGCGACCGCGTCACCCAGATCCGCGGCGTGTTGGCCACCATCCTCGAGGCGAAGTCTTCGATCTCGACGGTTGCGCGTTCACGTTGCGCCGAAAGCCGCGTGGGCAGGGCCGCCAGAATCGCCTCGGCCTGAGTATCGGTTGCGGCGTGGATCACCATCCGCCGCGTTTTGGCGCCACGTCCGCCTTCAACGAGGAACGAAACCCGCCGACCGGATGCCGTGGCATCGAAGATCGAATCGCGCGTGAATGAGAGTGCGTGCGTGCCGTCCACGCTGCCGGGTGGATGCACGATCACGGTCATCGGTGCAAATTCGATCACCCCGCGACCATGCAAGCCGAAATCGTTCGCAAGCAGCGTCGCGAACCGCTTGAACAGAACCGGGAATCTGGTGGGGTTGATCGTCACGCCGGCGATGCCGTGGCGCTCGGTGGGCTCGTGGCTCAAGACGCGAATCGGAAGCGCAAAAGGGCGCGTAGCAGCGGTTTTTCTGGCCGGGAGCCGGACGCGGCCCCGAACAATTCGCGACACTGGCAAGCCCCGCGGAGGAGGCCCTGGTGCCGGATGCTGATGCTAACCCTTCGTCAGCTTGAGCAGGCTGACGATCCGCTTGATGGCTCTGCGGTGGAAGATCAGGAGGATGGCAGCGTAGACGATCGCGCCGACCGAAATGTGGATCAGCAATTGGATCGCGATCGGCAGTGCGATCGTGAACTTCTTGACCATGATCACGGCGACGGCCATGGCGATGCAGGCGCTCGATGCCGGCCAGAGTGCCTCGACGAACTCCCGGCGTGACATGCCGATGCGCTTGAACACGCGCATGTAGATCGGGATCGATACCAGCGGGTGGGCGACGAGCCATGCCGCAGCCACACCGAACAGCCCCCAGCGGCTGCCGACGTAGAACAACGGCGGAAACAGCACCAGACACCAGATGCCGTTCCAGAACGCCAGACTCGTTTCGCGTAGCGACACCAGCGTGCTCGAGGTCATGCTGATGACCGAACGCACCGCGGTGTAGAACGACAGCAACACGAGCGGCGGCACCGCCTCGATCCACTTGTCGCCCAGCAGCAGCAGTACGGTTTCCTCGGCCACGAGCGCGAAGCCAACAGACACGGGAAAGACCGCAAGCGACACGACTTCGGCGCTGCCCAGCAGGTAACGGCGTATCGCCACCATGTCGGTCTGCACCGCGGAGTAGATCGCGGGCATGACGCGGTTCACCGTCGAAACGATCTTGTCGATCGGCAGATAGGCGAGCGTGAAAGCGAGCTGGTAGGCGCCCATCGCCGAAGTACCGAGCACGCGGCCGATGATGAACTGATCGGAAGTCGAGGCGACGTACCAGCTCACCTGACTGCCGACCAGATGCCACGACATGCCCAACACGTCGCCCAGATCAGCGCGCCGCGGCCAGGAGAATCCGCAACGGCGAATGCTCAGCAGCACGGCGGTCGAGAAGATGCTGCCTGCAAGCGGACCGAACACCAGCGACCAGTACCCGTGACCCAAGTAGGCGAGAGCCAGCGTGACGAGCACGGTGACGATCACCTGCAGCCCGTCGATCAGCACCACGGTCTTGAACTGCAGTTCGCGCTCCATGATCGCGCGTGGCACGGTACGCAGCGCCGTGATCAGGAAGCCCAGGCCCAATACGATCATGATATTGGGCAGACTCGGAGCATCGTAGAATCGCGCCAGCGGATAGGCCGCCGCCGTCATGACCAGCATCGCGATCAGACTGATCAGCACCGCGACCGTGTTCAACTGTGCGAGTTGCCGCGCGTTCAGATCACGCCGTGCGGTAACGGTTGCGCCCAGGCCGAATTCGTTCAGGAGCAGCAGGATGCCCAGGAACGTCGTGCCCATCGCGACCAGACCGTAATCGGCCGGTGTGAGCAGGCGTGCGACGATGATCGTCGCGACCCAGGAGATGATCTGCCCGGTCCACTTGACGATCCCGCTCCAGGCGACGCTGCGAACGAGCGCGCGATCAAGTGAGGACATCAGGGTTCGCTCGGGGCATGCATTGCGGGGAGAGGCTGCGGCCTATGCCGCGGGGCGGAGCAGACGGGGTTGGCCCGGCAGTCGAAAGCGGCGACCCGTGATGCTATGGCATCGGCACTGCGCTGACCCCGGCGCAGGCGCTGTTACCGCCGCGCGTTCGTGCGGAAATGCTCAGTCGCGGAAGTTGCCGAACTGCACCGGAATCTCGGTGATGGCACCGCGCACGGTCTGGATCGCCGACTGCAGGTCATCCTTCTTGGTGCCGACCACGCGCACGGCCGGCCCCTGGATGCTCGCGGTGACCTTGAGCTTTGCGTCCTTGATGGTCTTGACGATGCGTTTGGCCATGTCGGACTCGAGGCCGTTCTTGACCTTGATGGTCTGCTTCATCTTGTTGCCGATCCGCTCGATCGCCTGCGCATCGAGCGCGCGGACGTCGACATTGCGTTTGGCGCACTTGCCGATCAGCACGTCCATCACCTGCTTGAGTTTGAAGTCGTCGTCGGCGTACAGCGTAAGCTCGAGCTCCTTCTCCTCGATACGAGCATCGGTCCCCTTGAAGTCGAACCGGTTGGTGATCTCCTTGTTCGACTGATCGATCGCGTTGTGAAGCTCGACCTTGTTGACTTCGGAGGTGATGTCGAAGGAGGGCATGGTGGCCGCCTGAGAGGAGTCGAACAACGCGAATTATAGCGAGCCGGCTATGCTGAACGGCGCCAGGCGAGACAGGCGACGCCGGCCAACGTCGACGCTGCACAGAGCATGTACGCCATCGCTGCGCTGGAGGCGCCCGCCAGCGCGCTGAAGATGAGCGGACCTACCACCAACCCGGTGCCCGAGATCACGAAGCTTGCGCCGGTGATGCGACCGACCTCGTTGCGTGGCGCAAGCCGCGCGATTTCGGCCAGAAACACGCCGTTCCAGCCGCTCACGGTGAGCCCGACGACGAAGCACACCAAGTAGAGCAGCAGCAGCGGCAGATGATGTCCGATTCCACCGAGCAGCGCGAACCCTGCTGTCATCACCGTGCCCAGGGCGATCAACAACACCGTCGCGGGCAATATCCGGCCGGAGATGGCGCCCCAGATCACCCGACCGAGCAATCCGCCGAACTGTCCCACGGTCAGCACCGATCCGGCGACTGCCAGCGACAGCCCACGCTCGTGCACGAGATAACTCACCAGGAATGCGTTGAAGCACACCTGCGCGCCGACGTAGGCGAGCGCGGCGATCGTGATTCGAAACAGGTTCGGATCCACCCACACCGCGCGCAGCGCCTGGGTCATCGGCTTGGCGGGAATCGACGCGTGCGCAGCGTGAAAATCACGGTCGAACCGGCGGCGCGCGGTTTGCAGCGCCCAGGCGCTCAGCAACATCGCCACGGCCATCGCGAGCAGCGCACCGCGCCAGCCGAAGCGCAGCAGCAGAAACGGAAACAGCACGCCGCTCAGCATGCCGCCCAGTTGCACGCCCGTCTGCTTGAGCGAGAACACCAGCGGCTGCTGTGGCGCCGGGGTCAGCCGTGCCAGCAGTTGCGAACTGGCGGGCGTCTCAACGCCGTGCGCCAATCCGATGAACATCGACGCGAGCACGAAGGCCGGCCAGGTGCCCAGCGCGGCGACGAACAGTCCAAGCGCGCACCACAGCAGGCACAACTGCGAGACACCCATCGGACCGAATCGGGCGATCAATGGACCCGATCCGTATGAAGTGAGCAATGCGCAAGTCCACAGCAACCCCGAGTAGACGCCGACATAGTTCGTGCTCAATCCGAGGTCGGCGGCGATCTCAGGTGCCATCACCGGCACGCTGAACAGGCTCGCCGAGCAGGCGAGCATGACGAAGTTCAGGATTGCCGCCGCGCTCAGCGCTTCACGCGGCATGCGCAACCCGCGACGGCGCGGTCGTAACGCCTGCCGTCATCCTCGACGAGAGTGGATGGGCAGCCCGGTGCGGATAGGAGAGGGCCGTTTCGAGCGCGCGACTCAAGCGGGCAGCTCGAACGTCGGGCCGCGATACTCCCGGGGAATGACGACACGCCCGGTCGCCAGTTGCTGGCGCCATTCGTCAACCGCAGACGCAACCGATGCCGGCGCCGAAGGCGACAGATGCAGCGTCACGATCTCCGGGTGGCGGATATCGAACTGACGCACGTAATCGCCGCGCCACACTGAGTCGACGATGTCGCGCGCCATGCTCATCACCATCGCCGCCAGATCGACGCGCACCGACGCAGCGAACAATTGGGGATCGGCCACCACCCAGTCGGCGCCGGTGCCGATCTGTCGCACGTTGCGCTGCGCGCACGCGCGGCTCACGCCTTCGCGCGCGCGATCGAGCATGGCGTAGACGATGTCGGCGCCCGCGCCGATCTGCGCCGTGGCCACGCGCTCGGCGAGCTCGGGTTGATCGTGTCGTGCGCGCGTCGAGGTGAGGAGCCTTGCTTTCGCATTGACGCGCGCCACGCCGTCGGCGAATGCGGCACGGGCGCGCAACCCCTCGGCGTCGCCGTCGGCACTGAGATGGGCCACCACGTTCGAGCGGGTGAGCAATCCGGCCGCGATGCCGGCCAGCCAGCTACCGTGCTCGTGGCGCGCGACATAGGCCGCGACGTTCGGACGTCGCGCCTGCCCCTGCAGTACGGTGAACCGTTGCTGCGGGAACTCCCATGCGACGCGATGGGCGATCGGCTCCAGCGCATGACCGTGCACGACGATCATGCCGACGCGCGCCTGCGCCCATTCGCGCATCACGCCGAACGCTTGCCGCTCGTTGGCATCGAGCGCCGCCGTGTGCGTCAGTTCGACCTGCAGCGTGTCGCGCAGGCGTTGCAGGCCCTGCAGGACCGATTGCGTCGCGTTGAAGTCGCTCGGCTCGCCGGCCAGCGCCGCCGCGAACGGACCCCGCTCGGGCCGGCCGATCGGCGTGCTGCGGCAGGCGGGAAGCAGCGCCGAGGCAGCCAGTGCCTGCAGCAGGCGCCGTCGCCCGAATGAAGCGTGAATGGACGCGTACTTCATCGGGGCAGTGTAGCCAGCGGACCGGGCAAAGTAAATTCGCACGAAGCCAGCGCGATCGGGCGTCGCACCCCCGACGAGCCGCGCACCATCGACGCGCCTCGCTCTCCCAACGAGGTTCGCGCCATCGCATCTCTATAATGCCGCGGACACACTCGTTCGCGACGTTTCATCCAATTCATCCGGACTCGGCCCATGACCGACGCATCGCGCATCCTGCAGCACATCGAAGAACTCGCGCGCTGCTCCGAGCAGCCCGACGGGCTCACGCGTGTCTATCTGAGCGACCAGGCTGGTGCGGCCAACAAGCTGGTCGAGCAGTGGATGCGAGAGGCCGGTATGAGCACACGCATGGATGCGATCGGCAATATCGTCGGCCGCTACGAGGGCGAGCGCGCTGGCGCGCCCTGTCTGATGCTCGGATCGCACCTGGATACGGTGCGCAACGCCGGCAAGTACGACGGCATGCTCGGCGTGGTGACACCGATCGAATGCGTGCGCGCACTGCATGCCGTGAATCGGCGTCTGCCGCATGCGATCGAGATCGTCGGGTTTGCCGACGAGGAGGGCGTGCGATTCGCCTCCACGTTCCTCGGCAGTCGCGCCATTGCTGGCACGTTCGATGCCGCCGTATTGCAGTCGCGCGATCGCGATGGCGTGAGCATGCAGGATGCGCTTAGGGCGTTCGGCCTCGATCCGGACGCGATTCCGGCTTGCGCGTACGGCAAGGAACAGGTGCTGGCTTACGCCGAACTGCATATCGAGCAAGGGCCGGTGCTCGAAGCCGAGTCGCTTCCGGTCGGCGTGGTGACCGCCATCAACGGTTTCACCCGCAAACGCGTGGTACTCGAAGGTATGGCCGGACACGCCGGTACGGTGCCGATGCGGCTGCGTCGCGATGCTCTCGCCGGTGCTGCCGAGTGCGTGCTGGCAATCGAGAGGATCGGCCGAACGCACCCTGACCTCGTCGCCACGGTGGGCAGACTCGAACCGTTGCCGGGCGCAATCAACGTGATTCCCGGCGAAGTGCGCTTCACCATCGATATCCGCGCGCCCGACGATGCGCTGCGCTTGCAGGCGGTGAAAGGCATCGAGCAAGCGGTACGCGTTGCCGCTCAGACGCGTGGCCTGCGCGTCTCGATCGAGGAGATCCAGTCGAATCCGGTGGCGCGCTGTGCGCCGTGGCTGATGCAGCAGATGGACGCGGCGGTGGGTGTCGAGGGGCATCGCGTGTTTCGCTTGCCGAGCGGCGCCGGGCACGATGCGCAGGCGATGATCACGCTCACCGATGTGTGCATGTTGTTCGTGCGATGCAAGGGCGGCATCAGCCACAATCCTGCCGAGTCGATCACTGTCGACGACGCGCAGGCCGGCGCGCGGGTGCTGCTGCGATTCATCGAAGGGTTTCGGCCGCGTGCCTCGTGATCGGCCCGACGGTGTGTCGGTTGATTGCCCGCTCAGGTGATCCGCTGCGCGTTGAACAGCGACAGATCGAAGCCCGCAGACCGACCCTGCACCAGGTCGGCCATGATCTCGCCCACCACGCTCGCGAACTTGAAGCCGTGACCGGAGCACGGACTGGCGATGAATACACGATCGCTCGCGGGAATGCGATCGAGCACGAAGTGAAAGTCCGGCGTGTTGGTATAGAGGCAGGTGGCACTGGCGAGCAAAGTGCCATTGGCGTCGGGCAGATGCTTCGCGCAGAACGCACGAATTTCGTCGATGTCGGCCGCGTTGACGGTGCGATCGAGCGGCTCGACGCGAGTGCTCGCCCCGCCGTGGTGCCGGGCGACCTTGATGCCGTTGCCCAGATCGGCGAAACCGTAGAAGAACCCACCGTCCAACTGCTCGAACGCGAAGATCGGGAACCGATCAGGCGTCATCAGCGCGGCCGCTGAACCGGACGGCGCGAAATGCGCGACCACTTGCCGCTCGATCTGCAGGGACCGGGCGATCGGCCGAAGCAGCTGCGCCAGACCAGCACCGGCGCAGAGCACGATTGCGGTGGCGGTGTACGTACCTGCACTCGTCGCGACTTGAACGCCGGCGCCCGTCTCCTGCCATTCGCGCACCGGTTCATTGCAACGGATCGTTGCGCCTTGTTCGCGCGCCAGGTCGAGCATGGTCGCCACGCATCGCTCCGGGAATAGGATGCCCGCCTCCGGCTCCCACACCGCCAGCATCGATGGATCGAGTCGATACGACGGATAACGCAATTGCATCGCCGCGGCGCTCAACAGCTCATGCGGCAGATCGTGGGTGCGGGCGCTCGCCAGCACGCCGCTCACGAGTTCGCCATCGGGTGCGCCAATCATCAATCCACCGGTGATCTTCAGCAACGACCGCCCGGTACGTCGCTCCAGTTCGCGCCACGACTCGAAGGCGCGCGCAAGCATCGGCACGTAGCCCGGATGCTCGTAGTACGCCTTGCGGATGATGCGCGACTCGCCATGGTGCGAGCCCAGCGTGTGCGGCGGCTGGTGCGCATCGATGCCGAGCACCGCCACGCCCCGCTGCGCCAGGTGCATCGCGGTCGACGCCCCCATGGCGCCCAGCCCAATGACGATCACGTCGTAGGAGTCACGCATGTTTGTCGTGCATCAAGGG
>CADEDU010000036.1:32427-48099 GCA_902826155.1 uncultured beta proteobacterium | reverse complement strand
TATCCGCGCGACCTCGTCGGCTACGGTCGCAATCCTCCCCAGGCGAATTGGCCGGGTAACGCGCGCATCGCCGTGCAGTTCGTCCTCAACTACGAGGAAGGCGGCGAGAACTGCGTGCTGCACGGCGACCCGGCCTCCGAGATCTTCCTCTCGGAGATCATCGGCGCGCAGGCCTATCCGTCACGGCACCTGAGCATGGAGTCGATCTACGAGTACGGATCGCGCGCGGGGGCGTGGCGCATCGTGCGTGAATTCGAGCGGCGCAAGCTGCCGTTCACCGTGTTCGGCATCTCGATGGCACTGGAGCGGCATCCCGAACTCACGCAAGCGTTCGTCGAACTCGATCACGAGATTGCCTGTCACGGCTGGCGCTGGATCCACTATCAAAGCGCGCCGGAAAGACTCGAGCGCGAACACATGCGCATCGGCACCGAGATCATCCGGCGCATGACCCACGGCAAGTGGCCACTTGGCTGGTACACAGGCCGCGACAGCCCCAACACGCGCCGGCTGGTGGTCGAACACGGCGGCTTCGAGTACGACGCCGACTACTACGGCGACGATCTGCCCTTCTACACCGACGTGGCGACCAGAACCGGCGTGCACAAGCAGCTCATCGTGCCGTACACGCTCGACGCCAACGACATGCGCTTCGCGACGCCGCAGGGCTTCAATTCGAGCGACCAGTTCTTCACCTACCTGCGCGACAGTTTCGATGTGCTCTACGCCGAAGGCGCGGACACGCCGAAGATGCTGTCGGTGGGCATGCACTGCCGGCTGCTCGGCCGCCCGGGGCGCATTCGCGCGCTGCAACGATTTCTCGACCATATCGAGCAGCACGACCGGGTGTGGGTATGCCGGCGCATCGATATCGCGCGGCATTGGCGCAAGGTGCATCCGCCGGCGTGACGTGGGCGCCGTGCGGGCGTCGTTGCCCGGCCCTCGAACTCAAAGCGAGACGCTGACCTCGCCCACGCCCTGGAGCGCCGCGCGCACTCGACCACCTGGGATGATTTCGAGCCCGGTGCATGAGCCGGTGGTGACGACATCGCCGGCGCGGATCGGAACCCCCAATTCGACGCAGCGATTGGCGAGCCAGGTAAGCAGTCGTTGGACGCGGCCGGCGGTGTTGCCGCCGGTTTTGCTCACGCGCTGCGCGTCGTCGATCCAGACGGTCGCTTCGACGCGGGTCTGATCGATGCTCGGTACGGCGGTGGCGGCCGCGCCGACGATCAGCGCGCCGTTGTTGCCGCAATCGGCAAGTTGCTCGAGGGCCGAGCGCTCGCGCCAGCGAGTGAAGCGCGAATCGGCGATTTCGACCGCCGGATGCACGCTGGCGACTGCTTCGAGCACCTCGCGCTCGGTGTAGTTCGCGCTCGTTCGGTCCAGCGTGCGTGCGAATTTGAATGCGATCTCGGCTTCGATGCCGATGAAGTTGAAATCGACCGGAGCCAGTTGCGCCGGGCTCGGGTAGATGCGCTGCGCGGGCAGCATCGATGCGGCGGGGGTCGCGTCGGGTGCGGCGGCGCCCACTTTCCATCCACCGTGACCGCCGATCTGAGCGAGCACCCGCGCCTGAACGGAGAGCGCTTCGTCGGCCGTCTGCGGCAGCGCATCGAGCGGCAGTCCGTCGATGGCGCGTCGGTCGCGCCGTGCCTCGATCAGCAGGCGCGCGGCGCGGTCGAGCCGCGCATTCGGTCCCTTCGGCATCATTGTGTCGCCTCGGCTCTGGCAGGTTCGCGGCGTGTGCGTCGCAGCGTTGCTTGTACCAGCAACACCGCGAAGCAGGGCAACCAGATCCACTGGGCCTCGGCCATCAGGACACGCAGACCCCAGATCGAAAAGAAGTCGTTCAGGAACGGTGAGGCCTGCATCGGCTGAAACATGAACAGGTAGCGCACATCGACAACCGGCCAGAAGAACGCGACGCCATCGCCGAAATGGGTGAGCGCATCGAGCAGGCCGTGCGAGACTCCGCACAGTACCAAGTAGAGCAGGATGCCCCACCAAGGGCGGCTGAACCGGGCTTCCTGCGGTGCGGCGAAGCGCATCGCCACGAGCGCCATCAGGACCGCGAATGCGATCGAGTGCGTCGCGCCGCGATGTGCCAGCGCGTGCGGCAGATTCGGAATCAGCGCCTCGACGATGACATCGGCATCGGGCAGCAACGACAGCACCGCGCCGCACGCGATCACCCGGCCCGGCATGCCCGCGAGTTTGCCGATCGTGTACGGCAACAGCGGATGCGTAACGAGGGTCGTCATGCGCGTGCTCGACGAGGTCTGATCGCCCTGCGATTCAGCGCGACCGTTTGCGACGGATGTTCTCCGCGATTCTCATGCGCAAAGCGTTCAGCTTGATGAACCCGGCCGCATCGGCCTGGTTGTAGGCGCCGCGGTCTTCCTCGAACGTCGAGATCGCCTGATCGAACAGCGAATCGGACTTCGACGCGCGGCCGACGGTGGTGACCGTGCCCTTGTAGAGCTTGACGCGCACCGTGCCGTTGACCGGGCGTTGCGACTCGTCGATCAGCGTCTGCAGCAGGCGGCGTTCCGGGCTCCACCAGTAGCCGTTGTAGATGAGCCGCGCGTAGCGCGACATCAGATCGTCCTTCAGCGCGAGCACTTCGCGATCGAGGGTGATCGATTCCATCGCGCGGTGCGCCCGCAGCATGATCGTGCCACCGGGCGTTTCGTAGCAGCCGCGCGACTTCATGCCGACGTAGCGGTTCTCGACCATGTCAAGGCGCCCGATGCCGTGCTTACCGCCGAGCTGGTTGAGCGTCGTGAGCATCGCAGCCGGCGAGAGCTTCTTGCCGTCGATCGATACCGGATCACCGTTGGCGTACCCGATCTCGACGGTCTGCGGCCGCGCTGGTGCCCGCTCCGGCGAGACGGTAAGTCGCCACATCGACTCCTCGGGCTCGTAGCCCGGATCCTCGAGGATGCCGCCCTCGTAGGAGATGTGCAGCAGGTTGGCGTCCATCGAATAGGGGGCGCCACCTTTCTTCTTCTTACCTTCGATCGGAATGCCGTGCTGCTCGGCGTACTTGAGCAGTTTCTCGCGCGAGGTGAGATCCCATTCGCGCCACGGCGCGATCACGCGGATGTTCGGCTCGAGCGCGTAATAGCCCAGCTCGAAGCGCACTTGATCGTTGCCCTTGCCGGTCGCGCCGTGCGACACCGCATCGGCTTTCACTTTGCGGGCGATCTCGATCTGGCGCTTGGCGATGAGTGGCCGCGCGATCGAGGTGCCGAGCAGGTACTCGCCCTCGTAGACCGCGTTGGCGCGGAACATCGGGAACACGAAATCGCGCACGAACTCCTCGCGCAGATCGTCGATGAAGATCTCCTTCACCCCGGCCATGCGCGCCTTCTTGCGGGCCGGTTCCAGCTCCTCGCCCTGACCGATGTCGGCGGTGAACGTCACCACTTCGCAGTCGTAGACGTCTTGCAACCACTTGAGAATGACCGATGTGTCCAGCCCGCCGGAGTAGGCGAGCACAACCTTCTTGACTTGACCTTGCTTCATTGTCGTATGCGGGAAAGAACGGGCGGAGGATTGCTGCGGATGGTGAGGATTATCGAGGGGTGATTGCCGCAGGTCAGCTGATTCGATCGGCGCGATCTGCTTCTCGATTCGGGATGATCTGCGGTGCGCGGCAGTGAGCCGCTCGTTCTCAAGGCTCTTGGCGGCCCAGCACCAGGTACTCGAGCAGCGCCTTCTGCGTGTGCAGGCGGTTCTCGGCCTCGTCCCAGACCACGCTTTGCGCACCGTCAATCACCTCGGCGGCGACTTCCTCGCCGCGGTGTGCCGGCAGGCAATGCATGAACAGTGCACCAGCGCGCGCCGCGCGCATCATGTCGGCATCCACCATCCAGTCGGCGAAGGCGCGCTTGCGGCTTTCGGTCTCGCCTTCGAAGCCCATGCTGGTCCACACGTCGGTGGTGACGAGATCGGCGCCGCGGACCGCATCCATCGGATCGGCAAACTGCTCGTAGTGATCGGTGCCGTACAGACCCGCTCGCTCGGGCTCGACCTCATAGCCCGGCGGCGTCGACACGTGAACGTTGAAGTCGAACACTTCGGCCGCCTGCAGCCAGGTGTTGCACACGTTGTTCGAGTCGCCGATCCAGGCCACCGTCTTGCCGGCGATCGGGCCGCGATGCTCGATGAAGGTGTAGATGTCGGCCAGGATCTGGCAGGGGTGATACTCGTTGGTCAGGCCGTTGATCACCGGCACGCGCGAATTGCGCGCGAAGCGCTCGATGATGTCCTGCTCGAACGTGCGGATCATCACCACGTCGCACATGCGCGAGATCACCTGGGCGGCATCTTCCACCGGTTCGCCGCGACCGAGCTGCGAGTCGCGCGTGTTGAGGTAGATCGCCGCACCGCCGAGTTGATGCATGCCGGCTTCAAACGAGAGACGGGTGCGCGTGGATTGCTTCTCGAAGATCATCACCAGTGTGCGGTCCTCGAGCGGCCAGTACTTCTCGAACGCCTTGAAGCGTTGCTTGATCCAGCGCGTGCGCGTGAACAGATACTCCAGCTCCTCGCGGCTCCATTCGCGCAACTGCAGGAAATGCTTGATCGGATTCACTTGACGGCTGCGGGCACAGGCTGCGCAAGAAATTGTTTGATCAGGGCCGACAGGCGCGATACCAGTTCGCGCGATTCCGCCTCGTTGATCACCAGCGGCGGCAGCAGCCGCACGACTTTGTCGGCGGTCACGTTTATGAGCAGGCCGGCGTCCAGCGCCAGACGTGCCAGATCGCCGCACGGCCGATCGAGCTCGATGCCGATCATCAGCCCCATGCCACGCACCTCGGCGACACCGGCGGTGCCCTTGAGCGCTTCACGAAAACCGCTTCGGAGCAACTCGCCCATCCGGGATGCGTTCTGCAGCAGTCCTTCGTCTTCCATGATCTGCAGTGTCTCCACCGCCGCACGACAGGCGAGCGGTCCACCGCCGAACGTGGCGCCGTGGGTGCCGGGTTTGAGCACGTGCGCGGCCTTGCCGGCTGCGACGCAGGCGCCGATCGGTACACCCGATCCCAAGCCCTTGGCGAGGGTCATCACATCGCATTTGATGCCCGCGTGCTGATAGCCGAACCAGGTGCCGGTACGACCAATGCCGCTTTGCACCTCGTCGATCATCAGGAGCCAGCCGCGTTCATCGCACACCTGACGCAGGAATCGAACGTACTCGATGTCGGCCACATGAATGCCGCCTTCGCCTTGCAGCACTTCCACCAGCACCGCGACGATGTTGCGGTTGGTGGCCGCCGCCTGTGTGATGGCCTGACGGTCGTTGTAGGGCACGCGCACGAACCCCGAGACCAGTGGCTCGAACCCGGCCTGCGCCTTGCGATTGCCCGTGGCCGACAGCGTTGCCATCGTGCGGCCATGCCACGCGCGCTCCATGACGATGATCGCGGCGTTGTTGTTGCCGTTCTGATGCGCGAAGTAGCGCGCCAGCTTGATCGCGGTCTCGTTGGCTTCTGAGCCGGAACTGCAGAAGAACACCTCGTCCATGCCCGACAGCGCGCACAGTCGGTCGGCGAGTGTTTCCTGCAAGCGGATGCCGTAGATGTTGGAGGTGTGGATCAGTTTCGCCGCCTGATCGCCGATCGCCGTGGCGAGGCGGCGGTGGCCGTGGCCCAGCCCCGACACCGCAATGCCCGCCAGCGCGTCGAGATACTTGCGGCCGGATTCGTCCCATAGCCACACGCCCTCGCCACGCTCGAACGTCACCGGCAGCCGGGCGTAGGTGTTCATCAGGTGCGAGGTGGACATCGAGGCTCCTTTCGGGGGCGGCGATCGCCGCCAACGCCCGCGCGCCGTTGCTGCGCGTCGTCGCGCAAGGCTTGCCGCAGGCGGAAGCAGGCTAAGCGGGCGTTGTTCTGGGGCGGCGCAAAACGCGAACGGCGACCTGCGCCGCCGTTTTGATCACTCGCAAAATGATAGCACGCGTCGTGTTACCGGCCGGGTGCGTACCCGAGCTCAGCGCAGCGAGCAACGACCGATTTGCGCGACTTCGATGCGCGCTACGCGAGTCGATTGCCGGCAGCGGAACGACGACCCGCTCGCGGTTGCGGCGGCGTGTCTTCGAGCGCGACGCACGATTGCACCTGGCAGCGGGGATACATCTGCCGCAGCTTGCGCTCGGCATCGGCCTGGTCGCGGCCGTGGATCACCAGGCGGTCGATGGTGAGGCCGCGCAGCGTCCGGATCTGGAAGCGAAATCGAATGGTTTGGGAGCCCCAGCTGATCGGGCCGGACATATCCGTCATTGACGGCCTCTCTTTGTATCATCTCGTTCCGACCGCTTTGGCACGGTTCGGATTGGTGGCGGCGTGTCGCCGAGCGTCGTTGCGTGCCGGCGGCTAATCGTGCGACGGGTTGGCGAACTCGGTTGAGGGACTCTTTCGGGCTACCTGCAGGCGGGATGCGCGCGCGATGCGGGCCGCGTAAGGGAAAGTCTTACTTTCGCTGCCAACAGTAGCGCTGGTGATCCCCCGCTAGTGGGATCGGTGTAGTCCTGGACTGAATCGCTGACAACCCGTTCGGGGAGGAACGGTCGATTTTGGCGGTCGAATGGGCGACACGCTCGCGAGGCGACGTGATGCACCGCCGCGGACAGGATTGCTTCAACCGATCCGATTCAACGCCTTGTCTTCGGCCGCGGTCAGTACGCGCAGGCACGGCAGGTAGCCGTCGTACACGATTCCGTGCATCTCCACGCGTTTCTGCGAACGCAGCAGGCCGACCAGATAGTCGATGACTTCGCGCGTGATCAGCTGCCCGGGCACCAGCACCGGGATCCCGGGCGGATAAGGCACGATCTGGTCGCAACACACCCGGTCGGACAGCGCCTTGTTGACCTCGTCCTTCTCGTCGAGCAGCGGCAACAGTTCGCCGCCGCAGTAGTAGGCATCGCGCGGCAGGTATCGCAGTTTGGTGAACGCGGGGATGTCCGGAAACTGGTACAGCCGCCGCGGTGAACGCCCCTCGCGCGCGATACGCATCATCGCGTCGTACAGCCGCGAGACTTTGCTGCGCGTGGTGCCGATGGTGAGCAGCAGGGTCAGCGTATTGAAGGTGGACTTCTCCACCTGAATGTTGAATCGCTCGAACAATTCGCGCTGCAGATCCTCGACGGTATAGCCGCACCGCGAGATATCGACGGTGACCTTGGTCGGATCGAGTTTGATGCCGTCGTGCTTGACCTCGTCGGGCAGCAGCTCGTTCAACTCGAGCACGCGGAACACCCCGGTGGAATTGATCTGCTCGCGCAGTTCCTTGGCCAGCTCCAGCGTGCGCGACAACAGCTTGTAGCCTTCCAGCTCCATCTGTTTGCGGGCCACGTCGAGGCTGGCGATCATCGCGTACTGCGGCGAGGTCGACGTGTGCATGTTGAAGTTCTCGCGAAACAGGTGCTCGTTGAACGTCGCGTCGTTGACGTGAATCATCGAGGCCTGCGAGAACGCGCTCATGACCTTGTGCGTGCTCTGCGTGGCGTAATCGGCGCCGGCTTCCAGCGCGGTGGGGCGAAACGCCGGATGGAACCGTGCGAACCCGAACCAGGCTTCGTCGACGATCACCTTGATGCCCTTGGCGTGCGCCGCCTCGACGATCGGCGCTAGGTCGTAGCGCAGGCCATCGTAGGTGCACGACGTGAGAATCAGCGCCTGCGCGTCGGGATGTTCCTCGATCGAGCGCAGGATCGTTTTCTGCGGTACCGGGCCATACAGGCTGAATTTCCTGTTGACCGAAGAATTGAGATAGACCGGATGCGCGCCGGAGAGCACCACGCCATGGTGCACCGACTTGTGGCAATTGCGATCGAGCAGCAGCTTCTCGCCGGGGGCAAGCAAGGTCTGGAAGATCACCTTGTTGGCGGTGGACGTGCCGTTGGTGGCGAAGAACGTGCGTCGTGCCCCGAACGCCTTCGCGGCCATCGCCTGCGCCTCGGCGATCACGCCGCGCGGTTCCATCAGCGAGTCGAGCATCGGCACCGACACCGACAGGTCGACGTCGAAGATGTGCTCGCCCATGAACTCGTAGAAATCGTTCGCCCACGGACTGCCGCGCAGCGATTCACCCGAGGAATGGCCCGGGGTGTGCCACGAGTCCTTGGCCATCCATACGTAGTTCTTCAGCTGGTCGTAGAACGGCGTGCGCGCCTTCTCCTGGATCTGCGCATTGAGGATGCGGTAGATGCCGCGGTAGTCGCGCTCCTCGCGATAGAAGTAGCCGTCGACCGCCTCGGTAAACAGCGAGTCGACCACTTCGTCTTCCTGCTCCTGGGCGATCAGGATGTAGATGTCCAGCTCGGGGCGGGTACGCGTGATGCGTTGGACCAGCTCCAGCGCGCTCATCTGCAGCTTCTTCTTGCGTCCGCCCCCGGCGCCGTTCTGATTGAGCGTGTAGAGCCGGTCATCGACAACCACGGTCTGTACGTCACCGTCGCGTTCGATCTGGGCCAGAGCCTCCAGCGCGGTGGTGACGCCGGTGAAGGTGATGCCCAGCGGATTGTCGAGGGAGCGCGCCGCGGCGTTCAGGCCCTTGACGAATTCCTTCAGGACGAGCGGCTCATCGTTGACGACGAGCACGCGACTGAGCGGCTTGCGCATGATTTCGTGTGGGAGGGAATCTGCCAGGATGCGACTGTGACGCTCCGGACGGGGCGGCGCGCAGCCGTTGGCGAAAAGCCGGCTTTATGCGGCAAAAGCCGGCCGGATTCAAGAGAAGCCGCAGCTATAATCCGCCCGCCCTTCAATTCCGTGCCGCTCGCGCGCCGTCTCCCTTTCGGTTCCCGAGGCGCTTCCCCCAGGCACCGTCGATGCCGTCAGAGATCAACGAGATCGTGATTCGCGGCGTAACGCTCGCGGGCAAACCGTTTCGTCCAAGCGATTGGGCCGACCGCTTGTGTGGTGTGATGGCGCAGTTCGGCGCCGACCGGCGCATGCAGTACTCGCCGTATGTGCGTCAGGTGATGTCCGACGGTGTGAACTGCGTGGTCGTCGATGCGCGCCTCGAGGAGCTCGAGCCGATGGCCTATCGGTTCCTGCTCAACTTCGCGCGCGACAACGAACTGGAGACGCGTCCTGGACGGCGGACCGAACGCGATGAGGGCAACTAGCCCGGGGGCGCCGGGCTCGGCCCTGGAACGCCTACGTCAGCGCGCGAATGCGGTGAACCAGGCGGCTCTTGTGGCGCGACGCGGCGTTCTTGTGGACGACCCGCTTGTCGGCGACGCGATCGATCACTGCCTGTGCTTCCTGGAACACCTTCTCGGCGGCGGCTTTGTCGCCGGCCTCGATCGCTTTGCGCACCTTCTTGATCGCGGTGCGCATGCTGGAGAGCTGACTCGTGTTCTGCTGGCGCCGTATTTCGGCTTGGCGCGCACGCTTGCGAGCCTGTTCGGTGTTGGCCATAAGCGGGAAATCTCGATCGATGGGGTGGACAGGCGAAGTACCGCTGGCGGAGTGGCGCTCCAGAACGGGCGGCGTGCCGCTGCGAAGGGGCGCGATGTTACTGACTCGACAGGGGAAAAGCAAGTCGAGGACGGCTTCAGCCGGGCTTGGGTGTGCGAGCACGTGGCGGGACTTGGAAGCCGCTGTTCCGGCCCACTGATGTGCGGCCAGGGGCAAGCCGTTGCGATGCCCGCGGGGGCAAGCGGATGAACCTGCTGCGTGCAATGGCAACCGTGAGCGGCTGGACGTTCGTATCGCGCGTGCTCGGGTTCGTACGCGACGTGATCATCGCCAGGATGTTCGGCGCCGGTGCCGCGACCGACGCGTTCTTCGTGGCGTTCCGCATTCCGAATCTGCTGCGCCGGCTGTTCGCCGAGGGCGCGTTTTCACAGGCGTTCGTGCCGATTCTGGCCGAACACAAGAACCGTCAGGGTGAGGCCGCAACCAAGGTTCTGGTGGACCGGGTGGCGACGGTGTTGGCTGCGAGCCTGCTGCTCGTCACCGTGCTCGGCGTGCTGATCGCGCCGGCCATCGTGATCGTCGGCGCACCCGGCTTCAGCGCGCGCCCGGAGAAATTCCAGCTGACCGTCGAGCTGCTGCGCATCACGTTCCCTTACATCCTGTTCATCTCGCTGGTGGCATTGGCTGCAGGCATCCTCAACACCTGGGGCCGCTTCGCGATTCCGGCGTTCACGCCCACGCTGCTCAATCTCTCGTTCATCGTCGGCGCGTTGTTCTTCGCGCCGTACTTCGATCCGCCCATCAAGGTGCTCGCCTGGGCCGTGTTCGCCGGCGGAGCGCTGCAACTGGCGTGGCAGATTCCTTACCTTGCGCGTATCGGCATGTTGCCGTGGTGGCGTTCGGTCGGCGCCGCCGGCGCCGGACTGCGCACAGCTTGGCGCGACGAAGGCGTGCGCCATGTTCTGCGCAACATGGTGCCGGCGCTGCTTGGTGTGTCGGTCAGCCAGATCAGTCTGCTGCTCAACACGATCTTCGCCTCGTTCCTGCTTACCGGCAGCGTGTCGTGGCTGTACTACGCCGACCGGCTCATGGAGTTTCCGACCGCACTGCTTGGCGTGGCGTTGGGGACCGTGCTGCTGCCCAGTCTGGTGCGACGTCACGCTGACGCGGACGCGGCGGGCTATGCCTCGTTGCTCGACTGGGGGTTGCGCCTGACGATCATGCTCGCGGCACCGGCGGCGCTTGCGTTGATGCTGCTGGCCAATGCGATGGTGGCCACGCTGTTCATGCACGGTGCGTTCTCATCGAACGATCTTGCACAGACCAGCGCGGCACTGATCGCCTACAGCATCGGCCTGGTGGGACTCATTCTGGTGAAGGTGCTCGCACCGGGGTTCTACGCGCGCCAGGACATCCGCACGCCGGTGCGGATCGCGATCATTTCGCTGCTTGCCACCCAGGTCATGAACCTGCTGTTCATCCTGCCGCTGAAGCATGTCGGGCTGGCGCTGTCGATCGGGCTGGCGGCTTGTCTCAATGCATTGCTGCTCTACCGCAAGCTTCGTGCGCGCGGCATCTACACGCCGCAACCGGGCTGGTCTTCGTTCACGCTGAAGGTCGCCGCGTCGCTTACCGCAATGGGCGGTGCGCTTTGGCTGGCCACGCCCGGAAGCAGTTGGTGGAGTGCACACGCGACGCTCGATCGGGTGGCCGTGCTCGCTGGGCTGGTGCTGCTTGGCGCGGTGGTCTACTTCGGCGCACTATTGCTGCTTGGATTTCGCACCCGCGACTTCGTGCAGCACGTGCGCCGCTAGCGGGGCATCGCGGCCGCGCGGCGCACCACGACGATTAACCTGCGAGCAGCAATGACGCGGTTGGATGAATTTGCAGGCTTGGTGGCGCGAACGCGCTTCAACGTGGCCGAGGCGTGCCTGATGATCGCGCAGGATGCCTATCCGGGGCTCGACGTCGACGCGCAACTCGCGCGCCTGGACGACATGGCCGCCACCGTGCGCGCGCGGCTTCCTGCCGATGCGTTCGTGGAGCAGAGACTGGCCCTGCTCAACGCGTACCTGTTCGACGAGCTCGAGATCCGCGGCAACACGGCCGATTTCTTCGACCCGCGCAACAGCTATCTGAACGAGGTGATCGATCGGCGCATCGGCATACCGATCACGATGTCGATCCTCTATTGCCATCTTGGAAACTTGCTGGGAATCGCGCTTCGCGGCGTGTCGTTTCCCGGCCACTTCCTGGTGAAGGTACCGGTGCGCGGCGGCGTCATGGTGCTCGATCCGTTCCATGCCGGCGTGCCCCAATCGCTCGACCAACTGCGGCAGCGACTGGTCGAGGTGCTGCCGGCGGGGGTGCGGGCGGCCGGTCAGGTGGAAGTGGAGCCGTATCTGGAGGCGGCGTCCGATCGCGAGATCGTGGCGCGCGTGCTGCGCAATCTGAAAAGCATCCATCTGAAATCGAACCAGCCCAACGCGCTGCTCGCGGTGCTCAATCGCATGCTGGTGGTGGCGCCGGAATCCGCCGAAGAACTCCGCGACCGGGGGCTGGTCTACGCGCAGCTCGAATGCTTTCGTCCGGCGGCGCACGATCTGGAGCATTACCTGCGCCGACGGCCCGGTGCGCCCGACGGTCCGGATATTCGCGCGCGACTGGTAGCGCTCAAGAGCGCGGCGGCTCGGCTCAACTAGCGGGCGCGGCGACTGTGGCGGCTCGACTCATCGCGCGTGTGCGAGAAACGCTACGCGCCGGCCACCGTCATGCCATCCACCACGATCGAACCGCAGCTGCGCGAACCGCGGACCAGAACGTCGCTGCCGATCGCTGCGATATTGCGGTACATCTGGGCGAGGTTGCCCGCGATCGTCACCTCCTGCACCGGATAGCGGATCTCGCCGCCTTCAATCCAGTATCCGGCGGCGCCGCGCGAGTAGTCGCCGGTGACCAGGTTGATGCCCTGGCCCATCAGTTCGGTGACCAGCAGGCCCTTGCCGACGTTGCGGATCAGCCGTTCGAGATTGTCGCGCCCGGGTTCGAGGATCAGGTTCTGATTGCCGCCGGAGCTGGCGGTGGTGCGCATGCCTAACTTCCGGGCCGAGTAGACGCCCAGGAAGTAACCCTCCACCACGCCCTTGTCGATCACCCTGCGCGGCTTGGTCGCGACGCCATCCTCGTCGTAGTAGCTCGAGGCCATGGCACGTTTCAGATGCGGCTCCTCGCGCAGCGTGACGATCGGGGCGAAGATCTGCTTGCCGAGCGAATCGAGCAGGAACGACGACTTGCGGTACAGGCTCCCGCCGCTCACCGCCGAGACGAAATGTCCGATCAGGCCGCCGGCCAGCGGCGCCTCGAAGATCACCGGCACCTTGGTGGTCTTGATCTTGCGGCCGTTGAGGCGCGCCAGCGCCCGGCGCCCGGCGTAATCACCGATCGCCGCCGGACTGGCAAGGTCGCTCGCCGCGCGTGCGGTCGAATACCAGTCGTCGCGCTGCATTTCGTCGCCCTCGGCGGCGATGATGTTGCAGGAGATGTAGTGGCGCGACGAACGCATCGCCGCCGCGAAGCCGTTCGAGTTTGCGGTGGCGTACTGGAACTGCTGGCAAGAAACCGACGCGCCTTCGGAGTTGGTCACGCGCCGGTCGAGCGCGAACGCGGCGCTTTCGCTCGTGCGGGCCATCTCGACGGCTTCATCCACCGATAGATCCCATGGGTGGTACAGATCGAGATCGCGGACTTCGCGCGCGAGCAGCTCAGGCTCGGCCAGTCCGTTGGCTTCGTCCTCGGCGGTGAAGCGTGCGATGGTGACCGCTTTGTCCACGGTGTCGCGAATCGCCTGCGCCGAGAAGTCGGACGTGCTGGCGTAGCCGTGGCGCTTGCCGACGTAGCAGCCGACGCTGATCTCCTTGTCGCGGTTATGTTCCAGCGTTTCGATCTCGCCTTTGCGCACCGTCACCGTCTGGCCGAAGCTTTCCGATACCTGAGCATCGGTCGCCGTCGCGCCACGAGCCTGCGCTTCGCGCAGCACATCGCCAACCAGGCTGCGCAGATCGTCCAGGGAATAGCTGAAGCGCGACTTCGCCATGTCGGTGCAGGGGAGCGTTGGGAGTGGGGCGGTATCATAGCAGCGCAGCATCGCGCGACCGGCGCGTGAGTGAGCCCCGGGTAACCGGAAACCGCTCAGTCCGATACGCGCTGCCCTCGATTCATTCCGGGATGAACAACGTCGTGGCCGCGCAAGCGCACCGGTCACTTCGCAATACGCATGTCCGACGACGATAAACCCTCCAAAACCCAACGCAAGAAGGCGATGCACGCACTGCAATCGCTGGGCGAGGAACTGGTGGAGTTGAGCCGCGATCAGATCGAGCAGGTGCCGCTGCCCGAAGAGCTGCGCAATGCCGTGCTCGATGCCAAGCGCATCAACGCACGTGAAGGGCGACGACGGCAGCTGCAGTATCTGGGGCGTCTCATGCGGGAGGCCGACGCCGAACAGGTCGAAGCGATCCGCGCCAAGCTGCTGGGCTGGAAGGGCTTGTCCCGCGAGGAAGCGACGCTGCACCGCGGGGCCGAACGCTGGCGTGAGCGGTTGCTCGAAGATGACGGAGCCCTGGTCGAGTTCGGTTCGCTCCATCCTGGCCACGATCTGCAGCCGCTGCGCGCGTTGTTGCGTGCGGTGCGCAAGGAACAGGCGAGTGACGGCCCGCCCCGCAACTATCGGGAGCTTTATCGCCTGATCCGCGGCATCGTCGCGGTCGGTGGCGCAGGTGCAACGGAGAATCATGATGACGACTAACCAGGACCTGGACCGGGCGCTGCGCATCGGGCTGGTTTCGATCAGCGATCGCGCCTCGGCCGGCGTCTACAAGGACGAAGGGCTGCCCGCGCTGGAACAATGGCTGGCCGCGGCGATCACCACGCCGATCGCCATCGAGACGCGGCTGATTCCCGACGAGCAGCCGACCATCGAAGCGACGCTGCGGGCGCTGGTGGACGAGTCGGCCTGCGATCTGGTGTTGACGACCGGTGGCACCGGGCCATCGCCGCGCGACGTCACGCCGGAAGCCACGCTGGCTGTCGCCGACAAGGTGATGCCCGGATTCGGCGAGCAGATGCGTCAGATCAGCCTCAAGTTCGTTGCCACCGCGATCCTGTCGCGGCAGGTTGCGGTGATTCGCAAACGCGCGCTGATCATCAATCTGCCGGGGCAGCCGAAATCGATCCGGGAGACGCTCGAAGGACTGAAGGACGACGCCGGACAGTCGATCGTCGCCGGAATCTTCGCCGCGGTGCCGTATTGCATCGATCTGATCGGCGGGCCGTACATCGAAACCGATCCGGGAATGGTCAAGGCGTTCAGGCCCAAGACAGCAATTCGCGCCGGTGGCAGTCCGGTCGCGCGCGAACCCGGCGCTTCCGCCGACAAGTGATGATCTGAACTGCGAGTCGATCGATGACCCAACCGCTGGAATGCATTGAAATCAAGCACGGCAGTGGCGCGCCCAGCGCCAGCGTCATCTGGATGCACGGGCTGGGGGCCGACGGCAACGACTTCGTGCCGATCGTCGAGGAGCTCGAGCTGCCCTCGATGCCGATCCGATTCGTGTTCCCGCACGCGCCGATGCAGCCGGTCACGATCAACGGCGGCCACGTGATGCGGGCGTGGTACGACATCGTCAGCGGCGATTTCGACCGGCGCGAGGACGAGCGCGGCGTGCGCGCCTCGCAGGCGAGCATCGAGGCGCTGATTGCACGCGAGCTCGAGCGTGGCGTGGCCGAGCAGCGGATCGTGCTGGCCGGGTTTTCCCAAGGCGGCGCGATCGCGCTGTTCACCGGCTTGCGCCACGCACGACCGCTGGCAGGGATCATGGCTCTGTCCACGTACATGCCGGCGTTAGCCAAGCTCGAGGGCGAGCGCAGCGCCTCGAACCAGGCGGTGCCCATCCTGCAGGTGCATGGGGAGTTCGACCCCGTCATTCCGATTTCGCGCGCGGCCAAATCGCGCGACGCGTTACAAGCGCTCGGCTATGCAGTGCAATGGCACGAATACCCCATGCCGCACTCGGTCTGCCCCGAGGAGATCGAGTGCATCGGTCAGTGGCTGGGGCGGGTGCTCGCGCCCTAACGCGAGGCGGTAGTGGTGCTGGTGGAGGGATTCGAACCCCCGACCCATCGCTTACGAAGCGATTGCTCTACCAACTGAGCTACACCAGCAGGGGAA
>CADEDU010000036.1:7432-32327 GCA_902826155.1 uncultured beta proteobacterium | reverse complement strand
GACCCATCGCTTACGAAGCGATTGCTCTACCAACTGAGCTACACCAGCAGGGGAATGTTCCGGGCCGGAATTTGCGTTGGCTCGCGCCGGTTCGCATTGGCCCAAAACGGGCGCGAAGTATAGCCCAGCCCGCAGGCTGCGCGGCCGCTACTTGGCGCGGCGCGTGCGTACGATGACGTTCATGCCGTCAGCTACCACGCCCGGCGGCAGCGGCGGCAGGCCCTCGATGCGCACGCCTTCGGCCGGGAAATCGGTCAGCTCGCCCGAATCGACGTCGTAGAAGTGGTGGTGCGGCGTCGTATTCGGGTCGTAGTAGACCTTTGACGCGTCGACGATCAACTCGCGGATCAGACCACGCTCCAGGAATCGCTTGAGCGAGTTGTAGACCGTAGCCTTCGACGCTTCGGCGTGGCGTGCGTTCACTGCCTCGAGAATCTGGTCGGCTGAAAGATGCTGCGCCCGCTCGAACAGCACGTAGGCGATCTCGACCCGCTGGCGTGTCGGCGTAATGCCGTGGGCACGCATCAACTTCGTGACGGATTTCCGAGTGTGCATCTGGGGAACCATGCGGGGATGGTAGCGAAGCGCCTGCGCTTTGTCGAACGAGGCGACACGATGCTCGGGGCGCGAAAGTGGCAATCGTGCACGCGGCCCGGACCTCTAGCCATCCGTTGACGGCGCCGCGCCTGTAGAGACATTGACGATGGGCGTCACCCGACAAACAAGCCGTTCGTGCGGTTGTGCCGCGGCTTGGCGCACGGCTTGCCGCTCGTCTAACTGCCGGGTCCGACTGTCTCCGCCGCTGCTCTGGCCCTGGGATTGCTCTAGCTCGATACGGGAATGGTGCGATTTCTCGTCAACTGGAGCGAAGGATGAACGGCCGGGCCACAGGATTCACATTGATGGAAGTGCTGGTGACGATGGCCATACTTTCCATCATCGCCGCCATCGCGATTCCTTCCTATTCGGATTACGTCACGCGCAGCCGGATCGCCGAGGCCACCAGCACGTTGGGCGAGGTGCGCGTCAAGATCGAGCAGCACTTTCAGGACAACCGCACCTACGCGGGGACCGTTGCCTATCCGGTCAACGCGACGACTGGCTGTCCTGGCAACAGCGCACCGGGTGATTCCGCGCTGCAGTCATTCAATATCCGTTGCTCCGGTCTGAGTGCGACCGCGTTCACCGCTCAGGCACAGGGCAAGGGCGCGATGGCGGGTTTCACCTATCAGATCGTGGAATCGGGCGCCCGTTCCACGCCGGCAGTGCCCAGCGGCTGGACCACCAACGCCACCTGCTGGGTGACCAAGAAGGGCGGAGCATGCTGATGAATACGCCCGCTCGCAGCCACGGCTTCAACCTCATCGAGCTGATCATCGCGATCGCGCTGATGTCGATCCTGATGACCTTCGCAATGCCGATGTACAGCGCGTTCATGCAGAACCAGCGCATCCGTGTCGCTGCGGAAGGCATCGTTTCCGGTCTGCAGATCGCGCGCTCCGAGGCGGTCAAGCAGAACCGCCGCGTGGAGTTCCTTCTGACCGACGAGGAGGTGGATCCGTCCAACGCGTCGTCAGCAGCGTCGTCGGCCAGCGGCGCCAACTGGATGACCCGGGCGCTGGACACGCCTTCGGCCGGCGTCCACACGTATGTCGAAGGCCGTGACGGTACCGAAGGCACGAGCAGCGCCACGGCCGGTTCGCTGATTGCGGTCACCGGCTCGACCGGCAGCGTGATCTTCTCGGCGCTTGGGACGGTCGAGATGGCAGCCGCCACGACCACATTCGACGTCGCCAGCGCGAGCCCCTCGACCCAGGGTCAATGCGTCGCCAGTGGTGGCTCGGTCCGCTGTCTGCGTGTCGTGCTGGTTCCGGGCGGTCAGGCGCGGATGTGCGATCCGTCGATTACCACCTCCGGCGATACGCGCCGTTGCTAGGAATCTGGGATCGCCACCATGAAATCCATCGTCGCCTCATCCGCCACAACTGCGGCTTCGCGCGGTTTCAGCCTGATCGAGTCCCTCGTCGCCATGGCGATCTTCTCGCTCGGCGTGCTCGGATTGATCGGCATGTACTCCACAGCGGTCAGCACCGTGACCGACTCGCAGTTCCGCGCTGAAGCAGCGGCCTACGCGAACGAATTGATGGGCACGATCTGGTCAAGCGTGCCGCGGCCGCAGGCCAGTGGCTATGAAGTCGACCTGGCCACGCTGGGGCAGTTCCAGACCAACGCCACCGGTACCGACTGCGGATCGTTCAGCGGGTCGGTGTCCGTGCATCCGGCCGTCGCGGCCTGGAAAGCGCGGCTCGCCACCGCCGCCGCCGGGTTGCCCAAGGCTGGTTTGGATACCCACCATCAGGTCGTCGTCGATACCGCGGTGGGCACCTTCAACCGCGTGCGCATCACCGTGTGCTGGCAAGGTCCGCGCGATGCCAGTCCGCATCGCTACGAATTGGTGAATTTCCTCAATTGAGGCCGTGATGAATATCCAGAACCGAAACGCGAGCCGCGACCGCCAGAGCGGTATCGGCATCGTCGAGATCATGGTCGGCATGGTGATCGCGATGGTGAGCTCCCTGGTGATCTTCCAGGTGCTCGCCACTGCCGAATCAAGGAAGCGCACGACGGCCTCGGGTAGCGACGCGCATATTTCCGGCCAGATCGCGATGTACATGATTGAGCGCGACCTCAAACGCGCCGGCTACGGCATCTCTGCCAAGAACGGTGGTATCTCACCGGTCGGATGCACCGTGTACGGCTGGAACGAAGACCTGGTACCCAACACCTTCAACTTTCGACTGGCTCCGGTGCTGATCTCCAAAGGCTCTGGCGGCGCACCGGACACGATCCAGTCGCTGTCCAGCTCCTCGGAATTGTTCTTCGGGCCGGTGGAGTTCGACGGCTCGACGCTTACCTCCAAACGCATCAAGAACAAGGGTGACCGCGCCGGTTTTCGCAAGGGCGACATCCTGCTCGGCGTGAACGACCCGAGCGGTACGCCGCAATGCGCGGTGTTCGAGATGACCCACGACAACGACCCCGATCCGCAGGCGATCGGGCACCGGCGCGGGAACTACGATCTGTCCTCGGCGTACAGCACCTCGACGCCGCCGGCGACGGTTCCCTCGAAGTACAACCGCGACGACGTATCGGGTCCGATGGTGACCTACGCCTCGAGCGGATGGGTCTACAACCTCGGTCGCATTCCCGAACTGGCGAGCTGGTCGATCAATGCCGTGTCGGGCTCTACCTACATCCAGCCGCAACTGGTCAAGCGCAACGCGCTGTCGCTGTCGACCGATACGGTCGTTGCCGACAACATCGTCAACCTGAAGGCGAACTACGGCATCGACGCCAACAGCAACGGCATCGTCGACGACACCGAGTGGACCGATACCACGCCCGCCACCAACGCCGAATGGCAGCGGCTCAAGGCGATTCGCTTCGCGCTACTGGTGCGAAGCGGTGAGTGGGAGAAACCGAATACGTCGGGCACCGCGCACGTCACGCCGGCGGCGCCGTCGTGGTACGGCGGGGCGTTCACGATGAATCATCTCGATGGCACTTCGGGCGCCAGTACGCACAGCAATCCGGAGATGGAGTGGCGCAACTATCGCTACCGCGTCTTCCAGACCACGGTTTCGTTCCGCAACGCGATCTGGGGAGAGGCGCTATGAGCCGCATGCCTTCACCTGCGCGCCGGATCGCCACCGTACGACGCACGCAACGAGGCGTTGTTCTGTTCATCGCGCTCATCGTCCTGGTGGCGATGTCATTCGCAGGCGTGGCGTTGATGCGATCGGTCGGCACCGGCACACAGGTCGCCGGCAACATCGCCTTCAAGCAGGCCACCCTGGCAGCTTCGGACTGGGGGCTGGAGCGCGGACGCGAATGGCTAATGCTCGGCCAGAACACCAATGTCGACGCGGCCTCGCAGGGCTACTTCTCGAGCTGGGGATCGTTCGATCCCACCAAGCACACCTGGACCGACAGCAACAGCATCAATCTTGGCGCCGACCCGGCCGGCAATCAGGTGCGTTACGTGATCCATCGCATGTGCCTGGTGGCTGGCATGAGTTTCGACGACGTCGGCCAGTCGTGCGCGACGCTGATGACTACATCGAACTCGACCTCGAAGACGCAGGACGAATCCAACAGCCGCCACCTCACCGGCGCGGCGGGCACCTACTTCAGGATCACCGTGCGCGTTGTCGGGCCGAAGAACACGGTCACCTACGCGCAGATGACGACGTTCTAGCGATCGAGCGGAGCGATCGCGGATCGGCAGGTAGTCAGAGGGCGGCAGCACAAACAGCAGTCGACAGCAGGTAATCAGGGAGCGGGGAAAAACGATGGAACACTCGGCGATGGAACACTCGGGGAACAGCAAACGTTGGATCGAACGTCCGTGGGCGCGTGCAGTGGCCTACACGGTCGCGATGTCGTTCGTGCTCATGGACGTGCGCGTCGCCGTGGCCGCGGTGGCCGATCTATCGGATTCGCCGCTCGTTACCACGCCGACCGCAACAGTGCGGCCGAACGTGCTGTTCGTGCTCGACGACTCCGGCAGCATGGGGTGGAACTTCCTGCCGGACGAAATGTCCGGCGGCGAGGACACCGCGATGTTCAAGAACCACCTTTGCAACAAGATCTACTTCAATCCGAGCATCACCTATCCGCCGCCCAAGCAAGTCGACTCCGGCGGGACCGTTACCGACTACCCGAACGCGAACTTCTATGCCGCAAAGCCTAGCGGATTCAGTTCTTCGGGCAGCACCGTCGACCTCTCCACGAGCTTCACTGCGTATAACTGGGAGAGCGCGCAGGCCGCCTACTACTACCAGTGGACGGGGACCGGCACGCCGACGAATTCCTTGTGTCAGGGCTCTTCCAACTTCACGGGCAACGGCGCTGCGCCGACCAGCACAACGGATTTCAACCGCGTGCTGGTGAGCGCCGCGCAGCAACAGAACTTCGCGAACTGGTACAGCTACTACCGAACACGGATGAACGCGATGAAGAGCGCGGCCGGAGCGGCGTTCGCAGGGCTGTCCGACAGCTATCGCGTTGGCTTCCTCACGATCAACGCGGAGGGCAGTGGCAGCAGCGTGTCGTCGAGCAAGTACCTGAAGGTTGACGACTTCACTGCCACTCACAAGCACAGCTGGTTCAACAAGTTCTATAACCAGGGTTCGAACAATTCGACGCCGCTCAATCGCGCGCTGTCCCGGGCGGGACGCTACTTCGCGGGCAGGACCGACTACATCAACTCGGGCATGGACGGCAGCCCGATTCAGTATGAATGCCAGCGCAACTACACCATTTTGACCAGCGACGGGTACTGGAACTCCGCCCCGGACGGATCGACCGACACGGGGTTCCGCCTCGACGGCACGACTGCGATCGGTCAGCAGGACAATGTGGAAGTCAAGCCGATGTGGGACGGCGAGGCCACGTTACGCAACATCACCCAGGACGAGCAGGAGTACCGTCTCTCCAGCAGCGGTTGCACATCGGGCAGGCGCAAGCTGCAATCCCGTACCCGCACCAATACCGAAGAGCAGATTCAGGCAGCCGACGGATCGTGGTCGACCAACGGCACGTCGAGCTCGAGCTGGTCGAGCTGGAACACGGTGACGAGCTGCTCGAACCCGTGGCCGACGCTGCCTACGCCCAATCCGCAGCTCGTGGGCACTCCGGCCACTGGCACGCCCTTTTCAGGGGGCGGTTGCGTCGGCTGTCTGGCCGACACCGCGCAGTACTTTTACGCGACTGATCTGCGCACCGATCTGGCGAATACCCTTCCGCCATCGGGCACCGGCGCGGAAGACGACCGCGCGCAGCATCAGCACATGACCACGTTCACGCTCGGTTTCGGCATCTCGGGCACGCTGCAATTCGCGCCCGACTACAAGTCGGGCACCGGCGACTTCACCAATCTGCGCACCGGCGCGAAGGTCTGGCCGGCCGCAAGCGCATGGGGCGCGAACGGACCGAAGGCCGATGACCTGTGGCACGCGGCCGTCAACGGACGCGGCAAGGCGTTCAGCGCGACCGATCCGCTGGCGATCGCAACCGGCCTGACCGAGGTCCTGACCAACGTTGGCAAGACGGTGGGTTCGAATGCCGCGGCAACGCCGTCGAACCTCGAACCCGTGGCCGGCGACAACTTCGCGTACGTCGCAAGCTACGTGAACGGCGACTGGAAGGGCGACCTGCAGGCGCGCACGATCGACCTCAACACCGGGGCGCTCAGTAACACCGCGGTGTGGTCGGCACAGTCGAAGCTCGACGCGATGGTCGGCCAGGCTTGCGATAACCGCACGATCTACGTGTACCGGTCCGGAGTGACCAACAACATGGTCGAGTTCGCCTCCGACACCTATGCGTGTGATTCGTCCGGACTGCCCACAGGGACAGCCAAGTCGACGCTCAACACGAGCGAGCTCACCAACTTCAATGCCACCAAGGGGGCAACGCTCAGCCAGTGGCCGCTGATGTCGGCGGCACAGCAGACCGCGGCCGTCGGCTCGAACCTGGTCAATTTCATCCGCGGCCAGCGTGGCAAGGAGAACTTCTATCCAGGGGATGCGGCCAAGCTCTACCGCGCACGGGCAAGCGTGCTCGGTGATCTGGTCGGCAGCGCGCCGCACTTCGTCGGCAAGCCGGACGGTGCTTTTGCGGACTCTGGTTACGCATCGTTCAAGACCGCCAAGGCCGCACGCACGCGGATGGTCTACATCGCGGGCAACGACGGCATGCTGCACGCGTTCTACGCGGGCGCGGATGCCTCCGATCCGTTGGGTGGCAAGGAAGCTTGGGCCTTCATCCCGACCATCAATCTGGGTGAGATCTATCGCACCGCCGACAACGAGTATCCAGTTCGCCATCGTTTTCTCAACGACGGGCGTCCGGTGGTCGAGGACATCTACGACGGCTCGAACTGGCGGACCGTCCTGATCGGTGGAATGAACAAGGGCGGGCGTGGCTACTATGCGCTCGACATTACCGATCCGGCCGCGCCGAAAGCCCTGTGGGAGTTCAAGAACACGCCCACCAGCGCTTGCTTCACCGCAGGGTTGGGCGGGCAGTACGAGGATTGCGATCTGGGCTATTCGTATTCGCCTGCGATCGTCGGCAAACTCGGCGGCTCCGGAGCCAACGCCGGCAAGTGGGTGGCCGTGGTGAACTCGGGCTACAACAACGTCGGGCCGGGTGATGGCAAGGGCTACGTCTACGTGCTCGACGCTGCCAATGGCGAGATCCTCTACAAAGTCGGCACGACCGTTGGTTCGACCACCGATCCGAGCAACCTCGGCCCGCTGGTGGGCTGGATCACGTCGCAAGCCGACAAGACCATCGAGCGCGTGTATGGCGGCGACATGCAGGGCAACGTATGGCGTTTCGACATCAATGACACGCTCGGTGCCTCGGGTCGTGAAGCGGCGCTGCTTGGTGTGACGAAGGACGCCGGTGGTACGCGCCAGCCGATCACCACGCGCGTGGAACTTGCGCAGAACGGCTCCAATGCCATGGTGTTCGTCGGTACCGGCCGGCTGCTGGGTGCAAGCGACCTCGGCAACACGCAGCTGCAAACGATGTACGGCTTTGTTGACTCGCTCACAAACGGTACGGTCGGCAGCCCTGTGTGGACCGATTTCCGTACTTCGCTGCGGCAGATCACGTTCTCGACCGAGATCCAGGCCGGACTCAACGTTCGCACCACAACGGGGGGCTCCTGCTCGGGCACGTGCAACGCGCAGAACGGCTGGTTCATCGATCTGCCGGTGAGCAAGGAGCGCATCAACGTCGAGCCGCGCATCGTGCTGGGTACGCTGGTGTTCGCCTCCAACATTCCGGCCAGTTCGCCGTGCGACTTCGGCGGCAGCAGCTGGGTGAACTTCGTCGACTTCCGCACCGGGCTGCAGATTCCTTCGTCGGTGCTGAAAGCCGGCTACTACGCCCCTGGCAGCCTGACGGTGGGTATCACGTCGATGCGGCTTGGCGGCGGTAGCGGTAGCGGACGCATCGTCGGTGTGCGAACCGGCAGTACCAACACGCACGAAGCGTTTGACCAGCCGCGCCCATCCTCGGTGTCGCAAGGGCGCCGCGCTGCCTGGCGGGAGATCGGCCAGTAGCGAAGCAATACGCCAACCCGATCGATCGCCCGGATGCAGCGCGGCTGTGCCGGGCGATCGGCATTTCGAAGTGAACGAGCTCCAATGCTGCGCCCCGATCCCCAGATCCAGCGCCTGATCTTCGGCATAGTCGGATCACTGGTGTTCCACGCCGCGTTGTGGGCCGGATTGCCGAGTGGAAAGGGTGGCCCGCTTGGCGAAGGGGGGCGCGGCGCGGCGCTCTCCGTACAGTTTCGAGTCGGACCTCCGTCCACCCATGCGCGGCCGGCTGCGGAACCGTTGGCGGCGGACTCATCCCGCAGGAAAGAGTCAACCCGTGTCTCAAAGCCGGCGTCCGATGTAGCGGGGCCTGCAGCACGGACTGCGCGAATGGCTGATCCGCGGCCTGCGCAAGGTGTCGCCCTCTCTTCGCTGATGACCGCCCCGGAGGTGCCACCGCTGGAGCACGCGGCGGCAAGCGAGACCTCAGCGGTGTTGGAGGACGCCAACCCGCACGCTGAGCCGGTGTCTGGCGCACGCGAGGCGGCGAGCGGCACCCACTACTTCGCCTCGCACGAAGTCGACACGCGTGCCGCGCCGCAGGGCGCGATCCACACCGATGCGCCGGAGGGAACCGAGGACTATGCAGGCTACCTCGTGCTGCGCCTGCTCATCAGCGAGCGCGGCGACGTTGACCAGGTCGACGTATTGATCAGCGAGCCCGAGGGCGTGTTCGACGAAGCCGCGAAGGAGTCGTTCGGGCGGGCGAGCTTCTACCCGGCGATGCGGCACGGTTTTCCGGTGAAGAGCCAGATGGTGGTCGAGCTCAAGATCGAACCCGACTTCGGCGCGCTTTTGAGTCAGTCGGCGAACGCGCGCCAGTTATTGGACCGTCCTCGCAAGGAAGACCACCCCCGCAAGGACTAGGCTTGCGGTGCGGTCTCGCGGCTTCTCGGCGCTGATCGGGTGCGCTTGTTACGGCTTGGCGCCGCGTTTGCAGAGGTCGGTGCGCTCGTCGAGTGAGCGGGCCAGTTTTTCCCGGCCTTGCGTCGACAGGTCGCGGAACTGCGACCGATAGCCCTCGCGGATCTGAGACGCGGCGGACGACACGGCGGCCAGGCAACCGATCTGATCGCCGACCGCCGCCTTGCTGCCCTCGTGCTCGTACGACCAGCGCTTGCCGAACTCGCACATGTCCTTGCCGATCCGGCGCAGCAGGTTCGTGTCGAACTGTTCCGGTTTTCCCGGCTCGCGCAACTTCGCCAGCGCGGGAACCACATCACCGAGAAGCTTGAGTGAATCGGTGCGGAAGTCGGCGGCGACGCCTGATGCGGTTGAGCGGCCCGACTGCCCTTTGGCGCAGGTGTCGTACTCCTGTCCGGCCGCGGTCTGAGCGTGACTGATCGAAGGTGTGGCAAACGCGAGCGCCACAGCGAGCGCAGCAAGTGATCGTTGCATGTCCAAGTCCCCGTAACGTGCGCCGACTGCGCGGCGGTCAATTCGGGAGCGTTGCATGGCAGCGCTACGCACTCAATGCACTCGGTCACGATGCGGTTCGCAGGATGATCGCCTCTCCGCACCAACCGACGAAGGGCCGCATGTGTGCCGTCGACGGCTTGGTGCGATCACGCTGTAAGCAATCTGCCCGGCACAAAGCGTGATCTACGCAACGCGATCCGCAGATGGAGTCAAACCGCCCACGTGTTGCCGGCGGCATTCTCGATGCGTTGTTGCTTGTCGCGTCGCGGCGCGCCTACCGGATCGTCTTGCCCAACCCCTTCGGCAGAGGAAACGCGACGTTCTCGGTCACGCCATCGAGATTGCGTACGGCGCGCGCACCGAGGCTGCGCAGCTTCTCGATGACCTCGCTGACCAGCACTTCGGGCGCCGAAGCTCCGGCGGTGACGCCTACTCGCAACTTGCCGGTGATCCACTCGGGTCGGAGCTCCTCGGCTTTGTCGACCATGTATGCCGGCACCTGCATGTTCTCGGCCACTTCGCGCAAACGGTTGGAGTTCGAACTGTTAGGCGAGCCGACGACGATCACGACGTCGCATCGTGGCGCCATGAACTTCACTGCGTCCTGGCGGTTCTGCGTGGCGTAGCAGATGTCGTCTTTCTTGGGGCCCACGATGTTCGGGAAGCGCCGGCGCAGTGCCTCGACGATCTGCGCCGCATCGTCGACCGACAGGGTGGTCTGCGTGACGTAAGCGAGTTGATCGGGTCTGCCCACCGCGAGTTGCGCGACGTCGTCGACCGTCTCGACCAGATGCATGCGCGCACTCGCCTTGCCGCCTTCGGCGTTGTTCTCCTGGCCCATCGTACCTTCGGCCTCGGGGTGTCCGCGATGACCGATCATCACGATCTCGAAGCCGGCCTTGAGCATCTTCGCCACCTCGACGTGCACTTTGGTCACCAGCGGGCAGGTGGCGTCGAACACCTTTAGCCCGCGCCGCTGTGCCTCGCTGCGCACCGACTTGGGCACCCCGTGCGCGCTGAAGATCACCGTGCTGCCCGCGGGCACTTCGCTCAGGTCTTCGATGAACACCGCGCCCTTCTTGCGAAGATCGTCAACGACGAATCGGTTGTGCACGATCTCGTGGCGCACGTAGATCGGCGCGCCGTGCAACTCGATCGCGCGCTCGACGATTCCAATGGCTCGTTCGACGCCCGCGCAAAAGCCACGAGGGTTGGCTAGCAGGACTTCCATTGCAGTATCCGATCTCACGAGGAGCTCTGACTGACGGGCCGGCGCTTCCCGCCGACGAAGCTGTCGAGAATCAGCAGCCCAGCGCCGACGGTGATCGCGCTGTCGGCGACATTGAATGCCGGCCAGGCCCAATCGCGGTAGTAGAACAACAGAAAGTCGACCACCTTGCCCAGCCAGATGCGATCGATGACGTTGCCGATCGCACCACCGAGAATCAACGCCAGACCGAGCGAGAACATCCGCTCCTGATGATGCCGGCGCAGCAGCCAGGTGATCACGACCACCGCCCCGAGCGCGATGACGATGAAGAACGCGCGTTGCCATCCGCCCGCGTTGGCGAGGAAGCTGAACGCGGCGCCGGTGTTGAAGGCGAGCACCAGATTGAAGAAAGGAGTCACCGGCAACGACTCGCCGGGCTGAAAGCGGCCCAGCACGATGTGCTTGGTGATCTGATCGAGGATCACGACCCCCAAGGCGATCGCGATCCACAGCCCGATCGCAGAGCGCCTCTGAGTGGCGATGTCAGTCACAGGCGAGCACCGTGCATGATCAGGCGAATCCGCGCGGTTCACCGCTGCCGAACAGGTTCGACACGCAGCGCCCGCACAGTGTCGGATGCTCCGCATGCGACCCCACGTCGACGCGATGGTGCCAGCAGCGTTCGCATTTGACGTGCTCAGACGGCACCGCGTCGATCCGCGCCTGATCGGGGCGATCGGTGCGCTGCAGTGTCACCTTCGACACGATGAACACGAAGCGCAGATCCTCGCCCAGCGAAAGCAGCAGATCGTATTGCGGCCCGGCCGCCACGACCGACACTTCCGCGTCGAGCGCCGAGCCGATCTTGCCCGCCACGCGCAGTTCCTCGAGCTTCTTCGTCACTTCGCCGCGAAATTCGCGCAGCGAGTTCCAACGCGCAAGCAACGACTCGGCGTCCCGCGGCATCGGAATCTGGTGGTACGTCTCGGCGAACACGGTTTCCTTGCCAGGCGCCAGATGCGTCCAGCATTCCTCCGCGGTGAACGAGAGGATCGGCGCCATCAGCCGCACCAGCGCGTGCGTGATGTGATGCAGCGCGGTCTGCGCCGAGCGTCGCGGCCTACCCGCTTTCTGCGCGGTGTAGAGACGGTCCTTGAGGATGTCGAGGTAGAACGCGCCGAGGTCTTCGGAGCAGAACACCGCCAGGCCCGCCATTGCCGGATGAAACTCGAACTTGTCGTAGCTCGCCAGCGCGCGCTTCTGGAAATTGGCGGTGAGCGCCAGTGCGTAGCGATCGATCTCCAGCATCTGCTCGAGCGGCACCGCGTCGCGCGCCGCATCGAAGTCGGCGAGGTTGGAGAGCAGGAACTTGAGCGTGTTGCGGATGCGCCGGTAGCTCTCCACCACGCGCTTGAGGATTTCATCGGAGATGCCGATCTCGCCGGAATAGTCGGTCGAGCCGACCCACAGCCGCAGGATCTCCGCGCCGAGCGTTTCGGAGACTTTCTGCGGTGCCACGGCGTTACCGAGCGACTTCGACATCTTGCGACCGTCGCCCGCTACGGTGAACCCGTGGGTGAGCAGCGACTTGTACGGCGCGCAGCCGTTGAGCATCGTCGACACCAGCAGCGACGTGTGGAACCAGCCCCGGTGCTGGTCGGAGCCTTCGAGATACATCTCCGCCGGAAAGTGCTCGGTGTCGGCGTGCGAGCCGCGCAGCACCGTCTGGTGCGTCGAGCCCGAGTCGAACCAGACATCGAGCGTGTCGCGATTCTTTTCGTACTGCGCAGCCTCGTCGCCCAGCAACTCACGCGGATCGAGCCGCTGCCAGGCTTCGATGCCTTCCTTCTCGACGCGCTGCGCCACCTGCTCGAGCAACTCGGACGTGCGTGGATGCAGCTGCCCGGTCTCGCGATGCACGAAGAACGCCATCGGCACGCCCCACTGGCGCTGGCGCGAGAGCGTCCAGTCGGGCCGGTGCTGGATCATCCCGTAGAGCCGCGCTTTGCCCCAGGCCGGATAGAAATCGGTCTTGTCGATCTCTTCGAGCGCGACCTGCCGCAGCGTCTTGCCGCCATCCTTGGGCGTGACGTCCAGGCCGGCGAACCACTGCGTGGCAGCGCGGTAGATGATCGGCGTTCGATGGCGCCAGCAATGCATGTAGCTGTGCGAGTGCTTCTCGCTGTGGAGCAGCGCGCCCGCCGTACGGATGGTCTCGACGATCTTCGGATTGGCGTCCCAGATCTTCAGGCCCCCGAACAGCGGCAGGCTATCCGCATAGACGCCGTTGCCTTGCACCGGATTGAGAATCGCGTCGTCCTTCATGCCGTAGTGCTTGCACGACAGAAAGTCTTCCACGCCATAAGCAGGCGCCGAGTGGACGATGCCGGTGCCGGTATCGAGCGTCACGTAGTGGCCCAGATAGACCGGTGAGCGCCGCTCGTAGAAAGGGTGCTTGAAGTCGATCAGCTCCAGCGCCTTGCCTTTGCAGGTGGCCAGCGTGGTGCCGGTGAGCTTGTAGGTGTCGAGGCAGGGCTTGACCCGTTCGGCAGCGAGGATCAGCAGACCGCGATCGGTGTCGACCAGCGCGTAGTCGAAATCCGGATGCAGGTTGAGCGCCTGGTTGGACGGGATCGTCCACGGCGTGGTGGTCCAGATGACGATCCAGCCGGGCTTGGCCGGCAGCGCGGGCAAGCCGAACGCGCGCGCGAGTTTTTCGGTTTCAGCGAACGGGAAGCCCACGTCGATGGCGAAATCGACGCGATCCTCGTATTCGACCTCGGCTTCAGCGAGTGCAGAACCGCAATCGAAGCACCAGTTCACCGGCTTCAGGCCGCGGAAGAGGTAGCCCTTGTCGAGAATCCTGCCCAGCGTGCGGATTTCGTTCGCCTCGCTCCGGGGATCCATCGTGCGGTAGGGGTTGTCCCAATCGCCCAGTACGCCCAGTCGCATGAAGTCTTTCTTCTGACGCGCGATCTGCTCGGTCGCGTAGGCGCGGCACTTCGCCTGCACCTCGTCGACCGGCAGGTTTTTGCCGAACTGCTTTTCGATCTGGTGCTCGATCGGCATGCCGTGGCAGTCCCAACCCGGCACGTAGTGCGCGTCGAAGCCGGCCATGTTGCGCGACTTGACGATGATGTCCTTGAGGATCTTGTTGACCGCATGGCCGATGTGAATGTCGCCGTTGGCGAACGGCGGGCCGTCGTGCAGCACCCACTTGGGCCGTTCTGCCGACAGCGCGCGGATGCGCTGATAGAGCTTTTGGTCGGTCCATTGCTTGATCCAGCCGGGTTCGCGCTTGGCCAGGTCGCCGCGCATCGGAAACGGCGTTTCCAGCAGATTCAGGGTCGGTTTGTAGTCAGCCATGCGTTGTGCGCTTGAAGTAGTCGCGAGCGTTCACGCAGTCGCGCGCGATCGCCGCCTTCAGGGTGTCCAGATCGGGGTATTTCTCTTCGTCGCGCAGCTTGTGCAGAAACTCCACGCGGATCAGCTGCCCGTAGACGTCGGCGTCGAAGTCGAACAGATGCACCTCGAGCAGCGCGCGACGCTCGTCGGTGACCGTGGGCCGGTAACCAAGGCTCGCGACCGCGTCGCGCACGCTTTCGCCCAGGCCGCGCACCCGCACCACGAAGATGCCCATCAGCGGCGGACGATTGTGTTCGAGTGCGATGTTGGCGGTGGCGAAGCCAAGCGTGCGGCCCAGCTTCTCGCCGTGAATGACGCGTCCGCTGATGCTGTAAGCGCGGCCCAGCAGCATCCTGGCGCGGTCGAGCTCACCCGCCCGCAGCGCAGCGCGCACCGCCGAACTCGAAATGCGTACGCCCTCATGCTGCACGGTGGGAATGGCTTCGACGTCGAATTCGAACTGTTCGCCGGCCGTCTTGAGCCGGCTGTAGTCGCCTGCTCGCCCGGCACCGAAGCGGAAATCGTCGCCGACCAGGATCCAGCGTGATTGCAGGGTGTCGTGCAGCACGTGTCGGATGAAGCCATCGGGCGGCAACTGCGCGAACTCCGGGGTGAAGCGTTGCACATGCACCCGGCCGATACCCAGTTCAGCGAGCAGTTCGGTCTTCTCGCGCAGTGAAGTCAGGCGTGTCGGTGCGGTGTCGCCGGCGAAAAACTCGCGCGGATGCGGTTCGAACGTCAACGCGCACGACTCGATGCCACGCGCGCGCGCCACTTCGATAGTGCGGGCGATCATGAACTGATGGCCGCGATGCACTCCATCGAAATTGCCGATCGTGAGCGCCACCGGACGCATCGGCGTGGCACGTGGCGATCCCGGCTCGGAGCCGTGCGTGATGATCATTCGATCGAGACTCGCGGTCAGCCGGACCGTAGCGTTGTTGCGACTTCGGGGTCGAGCGCTCGATCGATCGGCGATGGCGGGCGCTGTCGCAACGTTTCGGGCCGGCCGCGGAAGCGTGGGCTAAAGCGCTGAATTATAGCGACAAACCGCTCGATCCCGACCGTGCGCGAACACGGGACGCCCGGGCGTGGTGGGCGCATTGAATCGCCGTCCGCCCATGGTGTGCCGGATGATGAGTGGACTGGTTGCGACTGCGGTGATCGCCACTAGCAGGCTACATTTGCGGCCTGGACCACCACGATCGACGTGCGAACAACGCGATGAAACCGATCCGAACGCTGCGCGCATGGCTGCGCCAGCTGCAATCCACCAACCGCCTTGCGATCGCGCGACCTGACGTGTCGCTGCAGTTCGAGCTGGCGGCGATCGCCAAGCGGCTCGATGGCGAGCAGGCGGTGTTGTTTCCACGGCCGGGTGGGCAGGCCATGCCGATCATCGCCGGGCTGGTGGGGCAGCGTGCATGGATCGCCGAGGCGCTCGGGGTGGCGCAGGCCGAGTTGCACGCTACGTACCGCAACGCCGCCGAACATCCGGTGAAATGGCGCGAAGTCGCGCGCGCCGCCGCGCCGTGCCAGCAGGTCGCACATCGCGAGCTCGACATCCGCAAGCTGCTGCCGATTCCGGTGCACAACGAGCACGACTCGGCGCCGTACATCACCGCCGGGCTGGTGATCGCGCGCAACCCGATCACCGGCGTGCAAAACGTGTCGATCAACCGCATCCAGGTCAACGCGCCGCAGCGCATGGCCACGCTGATGCTGCCGCGCCATCTGCATGCGTTCTACCGTGCGGCCGAGAAGCGCAACGAAGCACTGCCGGTGGCGGTCGTGATCGGGGTCGACCCGCTCACGCTGCTCGCCTCGCAGGCGATCGCGCCGATCGATACCGACGAGCTGGAGATTGCCGGCGCGCTGCATGGCGAACCGCTCGAAGTCGTGAAATGCCTCACCAGTGATGTGCGCGTGCCGGCACACGCCGAGATCGTGATCGAGGGGCGCATTCCACCGGGCGTGCGGGAGGTCGAAGGGCCGTTCGGCGAGTTCCCGCGCTACTACAGCCCGCAGGAACAGCGCGAGGTGATCGAGATCGACTGCGTCACGCATCGCACCGATCCGCTCTATCACACGATCGTGCCGGCCGGCATGGAGCATCTGCTGCTGGGCGGCATCCCGCGCGAGGCGACGATCCTCGCCCATCTGCAGCGCAGCTTCCCGAACATCACCGATGTGCATCTGGCCGCCGGCGGCACCTGCCGCTATCACCTCTACGTGCAGCTCCACAAGCAGCGCGAGGGCGAGGCCAAGAACGTGATCATGGCCGCATTCGGCGCGCACTACGACGTGAAGCACGTGATCGTGGTCGACACCGATGTCGATGTGCACGACCCCGAGCAGGTCGAGTGGGCAGTGGCCACGCGCTTCCAGGCCGATCGTGATCTGGTGGTGGTGCCCAACGCGCTGGGCTCGATTCTCGATCCGTCGTCCAACCGCGGCGTCAGCGCCAAGATGGGGCTCGATGCGACCCGGCCACTCGAATACCCGGGGCTGCTGTTCACCAAGATCCGCATTCCCGGCGAAGAACACGTGGATCTGGCGCGCGACATCGTGAGCGCCGGGCACGCCGCCTCGGCCACGGCCTGGCTGGCCGAATGATTCGATGGATTGAACCGGAACCGTTTCACCCCCTGTGGGCTCCGATCATCGATTCGATCGCGTATCCGGCGCTTGACGGTGCAACGACCGCGCGTGGACAGCCGTGTCCGCGCCCACTAAGATCGCCGGCTGCGCGGGCGATACGAGCGCGCGCGACGCCTCGACAGCCGGTGTCAACCCACCGGCGAACGACGCGTGAATGCATCGAGGGCGTGCAGTGTTTGCATCCGATGCGCGAGGGTCCACGTAGTTAAACGAGCGTTGCTGAACGAGGTTCGTTGCCCCGCGCCGCCCCGATCCTCCCCCTGCAGATCGTTCGGTGACTAGTCCCGCGATTTGACCATTACAAGAAAGGAGTCCGAATCTTGAACCGACGCCGATTCCTCGCCCGTGCAGGCGCCCTCGCAGCCACGCCGATCACGCTCCCCGCGCTGGCTCAGGTGCGCGCCGACGCGCCGACCGTCCTTGCGCAGGCCGCCCGCACGCCCGACGTGGTGTTCGTGCCCACGCCGCAGGAAGTAGTCGACGCCATGATGTCGGTGGCCAAAGTCGGACCGAAGGACCTGCTGTACGACCTGGGCTGCGGCGACGGCCGTCTGGTGATCACCGCCGCGCAGAAACACGGCGCGCGGGCCATCGGCATCGATATCGACCCGGACCGAATTCGCGACGCCAACGCCAATGCGCGCAACGCCAAGGTCACCGATCGGGTCAAATTCATCCAGGCCGATCTGTTCGAGACCGATTTTCGCGAGGCGACGGTGGTGACGCTCTATCTGCTGCCTTCGCTCAACCTCAAGCTGCGCCCGAAGCTGTGGAAGGAACTCAAGCCCGGTACGCGTGTCGTATCGCACGATTTCGACATGGGCGACTGGATGCCCGAACAGCGACTGAACGTAGGATCGCGCATCGTCTATTTCTGGCGCATCACCGGCAAGGAACCGAAGAGCTGATCGGGGCCTCGAGCAAACGAAGGGAAGAACCGAAGGTGACGAAGGTGCAGCGCATGATCCGATCGAATTCCGTCGCCACGCGTGGCTTCGTGGTCGCGCTGGCGATCGCCGCGTTCGCGTCGGGCTGCGCCTACATCGACGTCAAGCAGCGCGAGCTGATCTGGCGTCCGTCGCAGGCGTGGTGGACCTCGTTCGATCCCAAGGCCAACGGCGTCGAGGAGTTGTGGATCGCGCGCAATGTCGAGCCGCGCGAGGTCGTTCACGTGGCCGAAGGCACCGAGCCGGATAATCCCGGCGATCACCTGCACGCTTGGTGGTGGCCGGCTGAGCGCGCGGACGCGCCGGTGCTGCTCTATCTGCACGGCGCACGCTGGAACCTGAACGGCAATGCGTTTCGCATCGCCCGCCTGCGCAAGATGGGGTTCAGCGTGCTGGCGATCGACTACCGCGGCTTCGGCAAGTCCGGCGGCGATCTGCCGAGCGAGGATGAGGTGAACGCCGATGCCACCATCGCCTGGGAGTACCTGGCCACGCGCGTGCCGGCGCAAGCCCGCCGGTTCGTGTTCGGCCATTCGCTCGGTGGGGCACTCGCGATCGATCTCGCCGCGCGACGCGACGACATGGCTGGCGTGATCGTCGAGTCCACGCTGACGTCGATCCGCGACATGGCCGGCGCACACAAGTGGCTGCGCTTCGTGCCGGTGAGTCTGTTCCTCACCCAGCACTACGATTCGCTCTCGAAAGTCGAACGGGTGAGCGCGCCGATCCTGTTCGTGCATGGCGCCAACGACGGCTACGTGCCCTCGTGGATGGCCGAGCGCCTGTACGAGCGCACCCGCGCGCCCAAGCGCATGCTGCTGGTCGAAGGCGCCAACCATAGCAATGCATCCGGCGTCGGCTTCGAGCAGTACCACGCGGCAGTGCGCGAGTTCTTCGCGCTCGATCCGTCGCACGACAAGGCGGCACGCGCCGCTTCGGGCACGCTCCTGCGCTAGGGGGTGCAACAGCCGCGGCGCGCTTGCTGCGCCCGGCGGCATGAAGCGTGGCGGACGCGTAAGCAGATGCTTCGCGGGCGGCCCGCGAAACTCGGCAGCCTGCTAAGCTCCGGCTGCTCCTTTCCCGTCCCGTCATCATGCAGCACTCGAACTCCGCTGCGGCGACGCGCCCGTACGTGCATCCGCGCATCGAAGCGCTGGCAGCCTCGAAGATCCGCGAAGTCGCCAATGCGGCAATGGGCGATCCGAACGTACTCGCGTTCTGGTTCGGTGAACCCGATCAGGTAACGCCCGAACCGATCCGTGCGGCCGCGGCGCGCGCCCTCGATGCAGGCGACACGTTCTATCACGCCAATCTGGGCATTCCCGCCTTGCGCGAGGCGATCGCGGGCTACGTCTCGTCGCTGCATCGTCCGATCGGCGTCGACAACATTGCAGTCACCAGCTCCGGCGTGAACGCGCTCATGCTCGTGCATCAGGCGCTGCTCGGACCGGGCGATCGCGCCGTGTTCGTCACCCCGGTGTGGCCCAATCTCACTCAGGCGCCCCGCATTCTCGGTGCCGACGTGGTGTCGATGCCGCTCGAGTTTCGCCCGGACGATAATCGTCCCGGCGGTGGGCAATGGCGGCTCGATCTCGATCGGCTCCTCGCGGCACTCACGCCGCAGACGCGCGTGCTGGTCGTCAACTCGCCCAACAATCCCACGGGTTGGACCATCGATGCGGCCGAGCAGCGCGCGCTGCTCGAGCATTGCCGCCGGCACGGCATCTGGATCGTCGCCGACGACGTCTACGAGAGGGTGTTCTACGGCGAGAGTGCAGCTGCGCCGTCGTTTCTCGCCATCGCTACGCCCGAAGATCGCGTGATCTCGACCAACAGCTTCTCCAAGTCATGGCTGATGACCGGCTGGCGGCTGGGCTGGATCGCGGCGCCGGTGCCGTTCATCGACGTGCTGCCCAAGTTGATCGAGTACAACACCTCCTGCGCTCCTGGGTTCGTGCAACAGGCGGGCGTCGAGGCGATCCGCCGCTCCGCCGAGATCGTGCCGGCGATGCGCGATCGCATGCTTGGCGCTCGCAATCACCTGTTCGCGCTCCTGCGCGAAGTGCCGCAGGTCGAGGCGTCGCTGCCGCCGGGGGCGATGTACCTCTATCTGCGCGTGCGCGGCGTGACCGATTCGCTCACCCTCGCCAAACACCTCGTCCGCGACGCCAAGCTCGGCCTTGCGCCGGGCATCGCATTCGGTCCGGAAGGTGAGGGGTTCCTGCGCTGGTGCTTCGCCGCTTCGCCTGACCGGCTCACCGAAGGCGTGGCGCGGCTAGAACGCGGCTTGGCCTCCATTTGAGTAGTGACTGCACAAGGGGGTTCGCGACCTTGCCTTTCTCGTTGCCCCCAAATCACCGACCGAGCGTATGCGAAGGTCGCGTGATCGACCCAATCACCGACCGAGCGCATGCGAAGGTCGCGTGACCAACCCAATCACTCATCGATCCTCAGAGCCCATGTTCAAAGCGATCCTTCTCAACAAGACCGACGCCGGATTCAGCGCGCAAGTCGCGCAGGTCGACGAGGCGCAGTTGCCCGAGGGCGACGTCACCGTGCGCGTCGAGTACTCCACCATCAACTTCAAGGACGGCCTGGCGATCACCAACAAATCGCCGGTGGTGCGCAAGTGGCCGATGGTGCCGGGCATCGATCTGGTCGGCGTGGTCGAGGCGAGCAGCAATGCGGGCGTGAAAGTGGGCGATCGGGTCGTGCTCAACGGTTGGGGCGTGGGCGAAGGCCACTGGGGTGGGCTGGCGCAGAAGGCCCGCTTGAAGGGCGATTGGCTGATTCCGCTTCCGGCGTCGATCACGCCGCGGCGCGCCATGGCGATCGGCACGGCCGGCTATACCGCGATGTTGTGCGTGCTCGGCTTGGAGCGCCACGGCGTGAAGCCTGAACATGGCGAAGTGCTGGTCACCGGCGCGGCCGGTGGCGTCGGCTCGGTGGCCATCGCGGTGCTGGCTCAGCGCGGCTTCAAGGTCGTTGCCTCGACGCGCCGCATGAACGAGTCCGACTATCTCAAGCAACTCGGCGCGCACGAGATCCTCGATGCGGCCACGCTGTCGGCGCAGGGCAAGCCGCTCGCGCGCGAGCGCTGGGCCGGCGTCGTCGACACCGTGGGCAGCCACACGTTGGTGAACGCCTGCGCGAGCACGAAGTACCGCGGCACTGTCACGGCTTGTGGACTGGCGCAGGGCATGGATTTTCCGGCGACGGTCGCGCCGTTCATTTTGCGTGGCGTCACGCTGGCGGGCGTCGACAGCGTCATGGCGCCGCGCGCCGAGCGGCTCGAGGCATGGTCGCGGCTGGCGAGCGATCTCGACGCCGCCAAGCTCGATGCGATGACCACCGAGGTCGGTCTGGAGCAGGCATTGAGCGCGGGGCAGGACATCGTCGCGGGCAAGGTGCGCGGCCGCATCGTTGTCAACGTGAACGCCTGATCGGCACGAGGAGAGCACGCATGGAATCCAAACGAGGGGCACGGTGGGCATTGAGCGCCGGGATCGCAGTCGGCAGCAGCGTCATCCTGATCGGCAGCGCGTTCGCACAGGCGCAACCCGCGCGCAAGAACTATCAGCCCGAGGTCGGCCAGGCCGGCAAGGACGTGATCTGGGTGCCGACGCCCGATGCCGTGGTCGAGAAGATGCTGACGATGGCGAAGGTAACCGCCGACGATTTCGTCATGGACCTCGGCTCGGGCGACGGGCGCACCGTGATCACCGCGGCGAAGAAGTTCGGTGCGCGGGCGCAAGGCATCGAGTACAACCCCGACATGGTCGAGCTGTCGAAGCGACGCGCGCAGGAGGCCGGCATCGCCGACAAGGTGGCCTTCATGAAGGCGGACATCTTCGCCACTGATTTTTCGAAGGCATCGGTGATCACGATGTACCTGCTGCCCGAACTCAACCTGCGTCTGCGGCCCAAACTGCTGGAGATGAAGCCGGGCACGCGGCTGGTGTCGCACGCGTTCAGCATGGGCGAGTGGGAGCCCGACGAGCGTGCCGAAGTCGAAGGCCGCAGCGCGATGCTGTGGCTCGTGCCGGCGAAAGTGCAGGGCAGCTGGACGTTGCGCCCGCCCTCGGGGGCGGGTTCGACGCCGTATGAAGTCTCGCTCACGCAACAGTTCCAGATGTTGAGCGGCACCGTGCGCCAGGGCGGACACACCGCCAAGATCGACGAGGGGCGGGTGCGCGGTGAGAACATTTCGTTCGTGTTCGCCGATGCGAGCGGCAAGAAGCGTCGCTTCGTCGGTCGCGTAGTCGCCGGCAAGATGGAGGGCGCGCTCCACGCGGGCAACACCGCCGAGATGCGCTGGAGCGCCGACAAAAAGTAACGCGAACTCGAACTGAGACTCGAACAGTGCGATTGAGGCCAACAGCGCCATGAAAGACTCGCTCGCTGACGACAACCTGTGCTTCAAGACCGCCACCGAGCTCGCGCAACTGATCCGCGACGGTTCGCTGTCGGCGTGGGAAGTCATGCACGCGCATCTCGCGCAGATCGAGCGGGTCAATCCGCGCGTCAACGCGATCGTGACGTTGGTCGCCGAACAGGCCCTCGCGCAGGCGCGCGAGGCCGATGCGCGTCGCGCGCATGGCGATCCACTAGGGCCGTTGCACGGACTGCCGGTTGCGCACAAGGATCTGGTCAACACGCGCGGCATCCGCACCACGTTCGGCTCGCTGGTCTACAAAGACTTCGTTCCCGATCACGATCAGCTGCTCGTCACGCGGCTGCGCGAAGCGGGCGCGATCACCGTCGGCAAGACCAACACGCCCGAATTCGGCGCGGGCTCGCAGACGTTCAACGCAGTATTCGGCGCGACCTGCAATCCCTACGATCTCACCAAGACCTGCGGTGGTTCGAGCGGCGGCGCGGCGGTGGCGCTCGCCTGCGGCATGGTGCCGCTTGCCGACGGCAGCGATCTGGGCGGGTCGCTGCGCAATCCGGCCAACTTCTGCAACGTGGTGGGCTTTCGGCCATCGACCGGACGCGTGCCGTCGGTGCCGGCGAATCTGGGCTGGTCCCCGCTGAGCGTGCTCGGGCCGATGGCGCGCAGCGCGCAGGACGTGGCCCTGATGCTCTCGGCGATCGCCGGGCCCGATCCGCGCTCGCCGATTTCGCTCGAGACGCCGGGCAGCACGTTTGCGATGTCGCTCGATCGCGACTTCAGCGGCGCGCGCATCGCCTGGGCGCCGGATTTCGCCGGGACGATCCCGGTCGATCGGCGGGTGGTCGCGGCTATCGCTCCGCATCGCGCCACGTTTGAATCGCTCGGCTGCGTGCTCGACGAAGCGCTGCCCGACTTCCGCGATGCAGCCGAGATCTTCCTGACGATGCGCGCCTACATGTATGCCAATGCGTTCGGGCCGCTGCTCGACAAGCATCGCGCGCTGCTCAAAGACACGGTGATCTGGAACATAGAAGAAGGCCGCAAGCTTTCCGCGCTCGACGTGGGCGCTGCCGAGATCAAGCGCACCGCGCTGATCCAGCGCATGCACGAATTCTTCGCGCGCTACGAGTACCTGATCCTGCCGGTGAGCCAGGTGCCGCCGTTCGAGGTCGACACGCCGTACGTGAAGGAGATCGACGGCCAGCCGATGCAGAACTACATCGACTGGATGCGCTCGTGCTTCTACGTCACGGTCACTGGTCATCCGGCCGCCTCGGTGCCTTGCGGCTTCACGCCCGAGGGATTGCCGGTGGGGCTGCAGATCGTCGGCCGGTTCCGCGACGACCTGGGCGTGCTGCAACTGGCGCACGCATTCGAGCAGGCCACCGACGTGGGCGCGCGGCATCCCGAGCTCGCGCTGGCGTGACTACGGTGCAACTCCGCGTACCGTAACGCCGCGCAACGCTCGCACGCACTTGTCCGCATCGCTGCCATTCCTGTCGGCTGATGAAGTTCATCGCGCGCTGCCGTTCGCCGCGCTGATCGATGCGCTCGCCGAGGGCTTTCGCAAAGGCGCGCAAGCGCCGGTGCGGCACGTGCACACCGTCAACGGCGCGGGAGACGGGCGCCTGCTGCTGATGCCGGCTTGGCGGCCCGACGAGGCGATCGGCATCAAGCTGGTCACCGTGTTTCCGGGCAATCGCGCACGCGGCGTCGCCACGGTGGGCGCGCTCTACGTGCTGCTCGATGGCGTGACCGGGCATCCGGTGGCGTTGATGGACGGCGAGTCCATCACGCTGCGGCGCACCGGCGCTGCTTCCGCGCTCGCGGCGCGCTACCTGGCGCGCGCCGATGCGCGCTCGCTGCTCGTCGTCGGCACCGGCGCTCTGGCCCCGTATATGGCGCTCGCCCACGCGAGCGTGCGCCGCTACGAGCGGATCGAGGTGTGGGGTCGCAACGCATCGCGCGCGCAGGCGCTGGCGCGACAACTCGCCACTGACGGACTGCCCGCGACCGCCACCGACGATCTCGCTGCCGCCACACGCCGCGCCGATGTCATCACCTGCGCCACCACCGCGCTCGAGCCGATCGTGCGCGGCGTTGAGGTTCAGCCCGGCACGCACGTCGATCTGGTCGGCGCGTTCACCCGCACCATGCGCGAAGCCGACGATGCGCTGATCCAGCGCGCGCTGGTGTGCGTCGATACCTTTGCCGGCGCACTGGCCGAAGCGGGCGACATCACACAGCCGCTGGAGCGCGGCGTGATCAAGCGTGAACACGTCGTCGCGGAACTGGCCGATCTGGTGACGGGGCGTTACAACGGTCGGTCGGCGCCGGAACAGGTGACGGTGTTCAAGTCGGTCGGCACCGCGCTCGAAGATCTCACCGCCGCGACCCTGGTGGCGCAGTCGCTGGCGCGCTGATCTCCACACGGCAGTGGCAGGGCGCCGCCGGGCGTGTATGCCTCGTAGCGGCCGACGGACGCGACCGGCCCCGCAGGTAGAATGCGCCGCTTTGCCGGTTGCGGTCTACCAAAGCGCCTGCTGCGCGTTGACACCCAGGATCTTCCGGGCTCCCGTTGTCTCGTGCATCCAAGCAGTGCGCCTTCCCGTTCATAGGCTCAAATTTTCATGTCGACAACAACGCTTGCGCAGGACACCCAACCCGTCGGTTCGGCCAT
>CADEDU010000036.1:5253-7332 GCA_902826155.1 uncultured beta proteobacterium | reverse complement strand
TTTTCATGTCGACAACAACGCTTGCGCAGGACACCCAACCCGTCGGTTCGGCCATCCTGCCCTACGCAGGAACCATTTTTCTCTCCGCGTTCCTGCTGTTCCTGGTCCAGCCGATCATCGCCAAGCAGATCCTGCCTTGGTTCGGTGGCTCGGCCGCAGTGTGGACCACGTGCCTGGTGTTCTTCCAGAGCATTCTGCTGGCTGGCTACGCGTATGCCGATATCACCACGCGACTGGGCCTGCGCGGACAGACCATGCTGCACATCGCGCTGCTGGTGCTCTCGCTGCTGACGTTGCCGATCCTCGCCTCGAGCGGCTGGAAGCCCGCCGGTAACGAAGAGCCGATCGCGCGGATCCTGCTGTTGTTGTGCGTCACGATCGGCATGCAGTACTTCCTGCTATCGACCACCACGCCGCTGTTGCAGGCGTGGTACTGGCGGCGCTTTCGCACCGCGGTGCCATACCGCCTGTTCGCGCTGTCGAACTTCGCCTCGCTGCTTGCCTTGCTCGGCTTTCCGGTGCTGCTCGAGCCGTTCTTCACCGTGCCTGAACTGGGCTGGGGCTGGTCGGCGGTGTATGCGCTGTTCGTGCTCATCTGCGCGATCACCGGCTGGCGCTCGATGAAGGCGTCGCTTGCGGCCGGCGACAATGGGGCACATGCCGCGCCAAGCACTGACGATCACGCCGCGCTCGCCACGCGCCCCACGCTGGGCCTGCAGATCTTCTGGCTGGTGCTCTCGGCGATGGGCTCGGTGATGCTGCTGGCGGTGACCAATCACGTCACGCAGAACATCTCCAGCGTGCCGTTCCTGTGGGTGCTGCCGCTCTCGCTGTACCTGATCACGTTCATTCTGTGCTTCGATCATCCGCGCTGGTACAAGCGCTGGCTGTACATCGCGCTGCTCATTCCCGGCGTGCCGCTGATGGCGCACTACATCCCCTCGACCGATCTGCGCACCGCCTCGATCCTGTATTTCGCCGGACTGTTCGTGGCGTGCATGTTCTGCCATGGTGAACTGGCGCGCCTCAAACCCAATCCGCGTTATCTCACCCGCTTCTACCTGATGCTGTCGTTGGGCGGCGCGCTCGGTGCGGTGCTCGTGGCGATCGTCGCGCCGCTCGCGTTGCGCGGCTACTTCGAGATCGGCATCGTGCTGGCGCTGCTCTCGCTCCTGGTGCTGCTGCAGATGGCAGGCTGGCCACGGCTGGTCGGCCTGGCGGCGTTCGTCGGCACCGTGGTGCTGGTGGGCATGGGCTTCTCGGAGTACATGGAAGGCGTGCGCGTCATGGGCCGCGACTTCTACGGCGTGGTTCGCACCAAGGACACGCCCAACCCGGTGCCATATCGCGCGATGTATCACGGCACCATCATCCACGGCGGGCAATTGCTGGGCGACAAATTCAAGAACACACCGAGCGACTACTTCGGCCCCAACTCCGGTTACGGGCGGCTGTTCGCCAGCCTGCCGCCTGACAACAAGCGCAACGTCGGGATCATCGGCCTGGGCGCTGGTGTGGTGGCGGCTTATGGGCGACCGGGCGATACGTTCGTGTTCTACGAGATCAGCCCGAAGGTGATCGACTACGCGCAGCGCGAATTCACCTTCCTCAAGGACACCGGCGCGAAAACCGAACTGGTGCTGGGCGATGGTCGACTGAGTCTGGAGCGCGAGCCCGCGCGGCGCTACGACATCCTGGGGATCGATGCGTTCTCCGGCGATTCCATCCCGATGCACCTGGTGACGCGCGAGGCGATGGCGCTTTACGTGAAGCACATCAACGAGAACGGCGTGATCGTGTTCCAGGCCACCAACCGCTACATCGACCTGATGCCGGTCATCAAGCGGCTCGCCGACGAGTTCGGCCTGCATACTCGGTTGGTCTCGGATTCACCGTCGTACACCGACGGGCCGGAGTACTGGCTCTCCTCGACTGATCAGGTCGTGGTCACGCGCAACGCGGCGCTGTTCGATTCACCGCGCTTCAAGGACGCAGAGAGCGTCACGCAGATCGAAGACCGCAAGGATCTGCCGATCTTCACCGACTATCATCACAATCTGTTCCGGATCCTGAAGTAGC
>CADEDU010000036.1:2933-5153 GCA_902826155.1 uncultured beta proteobacterium | reverse complement strand
GATCTGCCGATCTTCACCGACTATCATCACAATCTGTTCCGGATCCTGAAGTAGCGCCGCTGCCTCCAATCCGCGCGACCGGGTTGGGCACAGTTTTGCCCGACCGGGGGCAGGCGGAGCCGAGTACATCAAGTCGTAACCAGGACATCGCCGCCTGAGGCCCCGCCATGCAACGAAGCGAACGACGCATCCTCACCACGCATGTCGGCAGCCTGCCGCGCAATCCGGTGCTGCGTGATCTGCTGATCAGGCAGGAGCGCGGCGAGGCGATCGATCCTGCAGAGCTCGAACGCGAGACGCTCGCGGCAGTCGATCGGGTGGTGAACAAGCAGATCGAGGCCGGCGTCGATGTCGGCAACGACGGCGAGCAGCCACGTGTGGGGTTCTCCACCTACGTCGCGCAGCGCATGCAAGGTTTCGGCGGCGAAGGCAAGCGGCCGCTCTCGCGCGACATCCTCGATCACCCCGACTACGCGCAGATGCTGGTGCAGCGCCGACGCATGTCGTCACGCATCCAGAATCCGCCGCAGGCGATCGGCCCGGTGCGTTACGTCGGCGAGCAGCAGACGCGCCGCGAATGCGAATGGCTGCATGCAGCGACTCAGCGCGCGAAGCCGCAGCGCTTCACTGAAACGTTCATGAGCACCGCCTCGCCCGGTGTGATCGCCTGCACCTTGCTCAACGCGCACTACGCCAGTCACGCCGAGTACGTGACGGCGCTCGCCCGCGAGATGCGCAAGGAATACGAGCTGATCCACGCGAGCGGCCATCTGCTGCAGATCGATGCGCCGGATCTGGCGATGGAGCGCCCGCGTCTGTTCCAGAACGAGTCGCTCGACAAGTTCCTGGAGATCGCAGCGCTGCACGTCGAGGCGATCAACGAGGCCACCGCGTCGATCCCGGCCGATCGCATCCGCCTGCACGTGTGCTGGGGCAACCACGACGGCCCGCACACGCACGACGTCGCGCTCGAGCCGCTGCTGCCGATCCTGTATCGCGCCAAGGTCGGTGCACTGTCGATCGAGATGGCCAATCCGCGCCACGAACACGAGTACAAGGCGATCAAGCGTGTCGGTTTTCCCGAGCACATGCTGCTGCTGCCCGGCGTGATCGACAGCACCACCAATTACGTCGAACACCCCGAAGTGGTGTCCGACCGCATCGAGCGCGCGGTCGACGCGGTGGGCGATCGCACGCGCGTGATCGCCTCGGTGGACTGCGGGTTCGGCACTTTCGCCGGCGCCGATCTGGTCGCCGATAGCGTGGTGTGGGTCAAGCTCGCTTCGCTCGCCGAAGGTGCGCGGCTGGCGAGCGAGCGGCTGTGGGGGTGAGGCGGTAGTGTGCCAAGGAACCGTGACCTGCTTGACCGCACTCCATTACCAGGGTAAGGTACCGTCATGGCAACCTCTCAATCCAAGCTCACCGCGCAGGGGCAGATCTCGGTCCCGGCCGAGGTCCGACGGAAACTCGGGGTAGGGCCGGGCTCCATACTCGAGTGGGAAGAGCGAGACGACGAATTCGTAGTGCGCCGCGCTGGCCGGCACACATCAGCCGAAATACACGCCGCGCTCTTCGGTGCTGGCGGGCCGAAGGTACGGACAACCGTGAAGGAAGGCATCCGCAAGTACATTCGGCGAAAGCATGCGCGCCGTTGATACCAACATCCTGGTGCGCTTGCTGGTCCGAGACGACGCAGAGCAGGTGGAGGTGGCCGAGGCGTTCGTCGCGGCGGGCGCCTGGGTGTCGCATCTCGTATTAGCTGAAGCGGTTTGGGTCCTGGATGCGGTCTACGAGCGCACGCCCGCGCAACTCGCGACGGCGATTGATCTCCTGCTGAATCACCAATCCCTGACGCTACAGGACGCCGATGTAGTCGTCGCCGCGCTGGCGCATTTCCGCGCCCGACCTGCCCTCGGGTTCTCCGACTGCTTGATACTGGAAGTCGCGCGCAAGGCCGGTCACGTTCCTCTAGGCACTTTCGACAAGGGATTGGCGAGGCTCGAGGGCGCGTACGCGATCTCGCGGCCTCGAGGTTGACGCGAAGGCTGTCCGTCCCTACTCCTTGTCGAAATCGCGCGGGAACTTGTAGCCCATACCGCGTACCGCATCCATGTAGCCGGCCAGCACCTTCTTCGACGTCGGCCCGGCCTGCTTCATCCAGTCCCTGGTCGGATTGGGCATCGTCTTGATCAGCTTCGCACGCTCTGCGGCCGAGAGTTC
>CADEDU010000036.1:0-2833 GCA_902826155.1 uncultured beta proteobacterium | reverse complement strand
TGGTCGGATTGGGCATCGTCTTGATCAGCTTCGCACGCTCTGCGGCCGAGAGTTCCGACACCTTGCCGCCCGCCTTCGCCCACGCGTCGTACGAGGAGCTGATCCGATTGGTCTGCTCGAGGATGAAGTTGGCCTTGTAGGCGTTGGCGCCACGGCGAAACGCCGCCCGCACCTCTTCGGGGAATCGCTCCCAACGCGATTTGTTGACGCCGAGCGCGCCGACGAACATCGCGCCGAAGTCGACCTTGTTGTAGTGCGGCGCGATCTCGTAGAGCTTGGCCGGCACCGCGGCGGTGATGAACAGGATCGTGCCGTCGAAGATTCCGGTCTTGAGATCGTTGTAGAGCGTGCCGAGGTTGGTCTGCACGCCCACCGCGCCGGTGCCCTTCAACCAGGCGAGGTTGGGGCCTGCGCCGCTGATCTTGCGGCCCTTCAATTGATCGAAGCTGGTGAACGGAAAGTTGGTGACGATGTTGTAGTTGTCGATCACCACCGGCGCGAGATACACCACGCCGTTCCTGGTCCATTCGGCGGCGAGCTCGGGCATCGTCTGGACGTAGTCCGCCGCCTTGAGCACCACGCTCGCATCGCTTGGCCCGAACGGCACGAAGAACGTCACGTTGTTGAGCGGCAGCTTGGCGTTCTGGAACACCTGATTGACGGTGCCGAAATCGGAGATACCCTGCTGCATCGTCTCGACCTCGCTGCCGATCTTGGCGAGCGTGCCGCCATAGGCTTCGTTCCATTGAATCTTGTACTTGCCGGTTTTGGCCAATTCCGCATCGACCGTGGGCATGAACGATTCGCGGATGTGCTTCACCCACAGAAAGATCGGCGCGTGCCCGGTGGCGACCTGAACCTTGATCGGCTCCTGCGCCTGCGCGAAGCTGATGCCGCAAAGGGCCGATACGCTCGCCGCAACCGCTGCTGAAACGAGCTTCGCCGCAGCGGCTGCTGAAACGATGCGTGCCTTCATGGTGTCTCCTCGGTGTTGACGCTGCGGAGGTTAGCGAACCGGCGGCAATCTGGGTGAGCGCAATGCGCGGGCATGCATGCCGAGGGCCATTGCGCCTCGATTGTTGCTGGCACCGCGCTCGCCGCCGTTTCGTGATACAGATCGGCGATCCGTCCGAATGAGAAACCGCGAACATGACCGATTTCGATGCGCAAGTCCCCCGGGAGACCGATGCAGCGAGTGGTTTGCCGATCGGCCCCAAGGTCGTGCACGCAACGCCCGCACCGCGGCCGCAGCGCATCACGCTCGAAGGTCGCTATTGTCGCCTCGAGCCGTTCGATGCCGCGCGTCATGCCGATGATCTGCATCGCGCCTCGACGCCCGCCGATTCCGCGGGGCGATTTCTTTACCTGGCGGAGACTCCACCACTCTCGCTCGATGAAATGCGCACCTGGATCGCCGACAAGGCCAAGAGCGAAGACCCGCTGTACTTCGCCGTCGTCGAAAAGACCAGCGGCCGCGCGCTCGGCCGGCAGACGCTCATGCGCATCGACCCGTCCAACCGCGTCATCGAGATCGGTAACATCTATTGGGGCCCCGAGATGGCGCGATCGCGGCTATCGACCGAGGCGCAGTATCTGTTCATGAAATACGCGTTCGATCTGGGTTATCGTCGTTACGAATGGAAGTGCCACGCGCTCAATGCGCCGTCTCGCGCGGCCGCGTTGCGATTCGGCTTCACTTACGAAGGGCACTTCCGCCGCGCGGTGATCGTCAAAGGGCGCACGCGCGACACCACGTGGTTCTCGATCATCGACGAGGAATGGCCGGCGCTGCGCCGTGCCTACGAGACTTGGCTTGCCCCGGACAACTTCGACGCGGCAGGGCGGCAGCGGCAGCGCTTGTCGGAACTGATTCGCGGCGCCCGGTAGATTCAAGGCCCGATATTTCGCGCGGGATCGAAGGCGGCCTGCGGCCGACATGAGCGGTCGCCGTCACCCGGCCGCGCGGTCGATGCGCCGATCGGATCCCAATCTATGCTGTCACGCGTCGGGGAATCGATCGGCCAGCTCCCGGTGAGGTTTGCCTCGCCGTGACACGTCCGGACGCAGGTGCGGTCCTCGATGAATTCGCGTCGAAAGCATTGGACGCATCGAGTGCCCGCGATGTACAGAAGGGTGCCGCTACGAGACCACCGCCTTGAAGCATCCTGCATCGCCGCCGGCTCGCCCCGATCGCAAGAATCGGCCTGCGCACTCGCGTCAAGGCGCTGCGCACGCGGCGAAGAACCGGCCAAGACCACGCTATCCGGCGCCAAAGCAGCCGGCGCCGCCAAGATCATGGGGCCTGCAGGCACTCGAGCGTCGCGACGTCGAGCGGCTGGGCTACGGGCTGCTGGCGTCGCTCGTCTTCCACGCGATGCTGGTCAGCTTGACCCTGGGTGGAGTGGGGCGTGGTCTGCCCGGTTTTGATTTTCCCTGGCGCGAACGGCGCGGTGCGGTGCTCGATCTTCGCGTTGTGATCGGCCCGCCGCGTGCTGAGCCTGCGAAAGCTGCGCCCGCGCCTGTTCCGGAGGCGGCGCCGCGAGCGATCGAACGGCCGGTGGCAAAACCGTCCGCTCCAACCGCGCCCGTCAAGCCGCAGCCAGCAAACGCCGATGTGACCGAGCCAGCAGCCCGGCCCGCACCAGTACCACCTATCCCTCCCGTTGCAGCGACGACCCCGCCAGCGCCGGAGGCATCGTCCCCGCCCCAACGCGCCAGTGAGGTCGTGCTGGAGCGAGTGGTTCCCGACGATCGCGAGGAACAGAAACGCGCCGATCAGTTGGAGGCGGCGCGGCAAGAAGCGGCACGACAAGAGGCGGCACGACAAGAGGCG
>CADEDU010000035.1:51654-66604 GCA_902826155.1 uncultured beta proteobacterium | reverse complement strand
ACCGACACGACGGTTGACATCGCCACCGTCATCGCGTCGGCCAACACCGGGATCGGCCAGTTCAAGGCGCTGTAATTCCACGCCCGACCCAATCAACCAACCAACCAACCAAACGGAACGCAATCATGGAAATCAAAGATCTCGCAGTGTCGAAAGAACTCGGCGCGGAAGAACTCGCCGAAGTGCGCGGTGGCTCGAACGCCGCTCTGCTGTTCGGACCGGCGCAAGTGGCCGGCAACGGCGGCTTCAACTTCGCCAGCCCGAACATCCAGGTCGCGCCGCAGACCGTCGTTCAGACCGACACGTTGGTCGACCTCACGAGCGTGCTCGCGTCGCTGAACACCGCGATCGGCCAGTCGAAAGTCGCGTAACTGGCGACCCGGCACCAGAACCGCAGCCGCGGAGCGAAGGGCAGCACATCCTCCGGGCCGCGGTTCTTGTCATTCACACTGCAGCAGAACTTGCGGTTCGACCGCTGAACGAATACCTGGAGACGCATCATGGCAGTCATCTCTATCAACGACCTCCCCAGAAATTCCGTGCTCGACCGCAAAGCGATGTCCCTGGTGCGCGGTGCGGGCGGCGGCTGGGTCCACGGCTCTTTCCGGCCGTTCGTAGCGCCCACCCCCAGCTTCGGCTCGGTCACGAACTTCTTCCAGATCGACCAGACGTTCGTGGAGAACAACTTCTTCAACATCGACAACAGCATTCACGTCGATAAGCTGGTCAATCAATTCCAGACGATCCAGATCAGCAACTCCGGCAGCGCATCGCCGATCACCGCCGTACCGCTGGGCTTCGCCAACGCGTAATCGGTCCAAGGAGCCTCCGCATAGCCTGAATCAGTGATGCGGAGGCTCCACGTTTTTCGGGAAGTTGCGAGGGGGTGAGCTCCCTTGTTCCGATAGTCCATCGAGGGGATCTCGTGCCCCTCTTGCGACGCGGCCTGCAACGCGACGCCGCGAAAAGAATAGTTCTGCCGATCGCGCCCGCGCGGGCGATCGGCGCCCCCGGAGCGTGACGCGTTCCGGCCCCAGATTGGAGACGGCGACGCCATGCAATGCGCTGCTATCGATGCGGGAGGGTTCGATCAGTCCGCCAGCCCGTTCAACTGGACCTCGGCTTCGTATTCCCATCCCGGTCGGGTCCGCAAGGCCAATGAAGACGCCTGCCTCGAGCTGCCCGTTCGCCGCATCTGGGCAGTCGCCGATGGCATGGGCGGCCATTCTCTCGGTGAGCTAGCCAGCCGCACCGTCGTCGAACGCCTGAAGGAAATGCCTGCGCCGAAAAGCCTGGGTCAGTTCGTCGCCGCTGCTCGCGAACGCCTGCAATGCGCCAACGAACAGCTGTTGCAGGCAGCCGCGGCGAACTCGGTCGCGATCATCGGCAGTACCGTCGCGTCGCTGTTCGCGTACGACCGTCACGCCGCTTACGTGTGGGCCGGCGACAGCAGAATCTATCTATGCCGCAACCGGCGACTGAAACTGCTCACGCGCGATCACAGCCACCTCGAAGAGGTGCGATCGCAGCGCGACCCCGACGTCGATGACACGATGCATCGGCCGCCGGCTAACCTGATCACGCGCGCGGTCGGTGTCACCGAAAAGCTCGAACTCGAAGCCGGCGCGATCGAGGTGCTCGACGGCGACGTGTTCCTGATCTGCAGCGACGGACTGAGCAACGAGGTCCACGACCTGGAGATCGGCCACGCGCTCCTGCCAGGCAATTGCCAGCAGGCCGTGACGACGCTGCTGCGCACGGCGCTCGAGCGCGGCGCGCGTGACAACGTCACCGCGGTCGTGATCCGCGCCGAGGATCTGGAAAGCAGCGATCGGACGGTGATGAATCCGTTTGTGTGAGTGACGCTGGCGTCATGCCAGTCCATTCCCGCTGCCGTCACGGAAACGGCTGCTGCCACGCTTGGCCGGTCAACCACCCGAGCGCTTCGCACCAGGTTGTAGCGGCGAACGCATCGGGGCGTACGGCCCAGGCGTCGATCTCGGTGCTGAGCGCCTCCAGCTCCGCGCGCTCCAGCCACCCTCGTCCCAGCGCGGTGGGCGCAAGCCCCAGACGTTGCGCCTGCAGGAAGGCACCGTGCCGGCGCGTCTCATCGAGCGATCCTGCAACATTCACGGTTCCACTGGCCTCGGTTCGCACAAAACCGGCATCCAACAGGAGTTGCCGATAGTGACGCGCAAGATAGGGATTGCCACCATTGAATTCGCGCACCCGTGCCGCCAATTCGATCCATTGCTGCAGACGTGGCGTCATGGGTGCGTGGACTGAGGTACCCCAATCGGGATCGCGCACCGCTGCGATCCCACCAGGGCGCAAGATCCGCCGCATTTCGCACAACGCCCGCAGCGGCTCGCGCAGATGCATGATCACCCCGTTTGCGAACGCCACATCGAACGAGTCCGACGCGAACGGCAGCTCATACACCGTTGCGACCTCGAAGCGCACGTTGTGTATGCCGCGCGACACGGCTAGCGCACGCGCGCTGTCGATTTGCGCCGGCTGGCGATCGATCCCCACGACTTGTCCGGGAAAGACCGCCTGCGCCAAACCCAGCGTGATAGAGCCCGGACCGCAACCGACGTCGAGCAATCGCATCCCCGGCCGCAAGTGCGGTAGTAAAAAAGCGGCCTCCCGCTTTGCCTTGCGTACCGCCAATTGGGCCTCGAACGCCGGATTGGACTCGTGCGAATAGATTTCTCCGGAAGGATCACTAGTCGGCACGGATCCCTGCCTCGCGAACGAGTTGTGTCCAACGGGGGAGCTCCGCGCGAATACGCGACTCGAGCGATGCCGGGCCCATCTGCTCGGTCGGATAGAACCCGATCGCGGCTAGCCGCGTCCGCGTCTCCGGCATCGACATTGCGCGTGCCAATTCGCGAGCGAGCTTAGCGGTGATATCAGGCGGTGTTCCCGCCGGCGCGACGACACCCATCCACTCGTCGACTTGGAACCCGCTGAATCCCAGCTCCGCTGCGGTGGCCAATTCCGGATACGCAGGCAATCGACGCGGCGCGCTCGTCGCAAGCGCTCGCAGCTTTCCCGAAGTGATGTGTGGCACAGCGGTCGCGACACCGGAGAACGCGATATCGATTTGTCCGCCCAGCAGGGCGACCAGGCCCGGCCCGATCCCCTTGTACGGAATGTGAACGACCTCGATCCTTGCGTGTCGTTTGAATAGCTCGCTGACCAAGTGCGAAGGCGTGCCGTTGCCGGCCGAGGCGTAAGTCAAGCTGCCAGGTCGCGCTTTTGCCTGCGCGACGAAATCGGTGATGCTCTCGAGCGGCGAGGCCGCTCGGACCACGAGCACGTTTCCCGTCCATGCAAGCGTGCTCACCGGCGCGAGGTCTTTAAGCGTGTCATACGGCATCTGCGCAACCAGACCAGGAGCCACCATGTGCGTAAGGCCGATGGTGCCCAAGGTATGGCCGTCGGGCGCGGCCTTTGCAACTGTGCTCATTGCGATCGTGCCGGTGCCGCCTGGACGGTTCTCCACCAATACCGGCTGCCCCAGCGCCGCGCCAAGCGGCTCGGCCACGATGCGGGTCAGCGCATCAGGTGGGGATCCTGGTGTTCCCGCCACGATGAGTCGGACCGGTTTCGCGGGGTACGCAGATGATGCGCCGAGCGTCTCTGGTGCAGCGGCACCGACACTGACTGCTACGAAGTAGATAAGAGCGACCTTCATGCGTTGCAGTAGAGCACGGGCTTGGGGCGGGCGTAAGATGGCTGATGTCCGGCACTGATAGCCATGCAGCTATCACCATGAGACTCACTCAAGTTCGCGATTTCGTGATGGTCGTGGAGTGCGGCAGCGTGCGGGCTGCGGCGCGCAAGCTCGGGATTTCGCAACCCACGGTGACCAAGAGCGTGCGCAGCCTGGAAGCCGAGCTTCACGTGCAACTGCTGGGCCGCAGCTCGCGCGGCATCGTCCTCACACCCGCGGGACGATCGTTCTTCGCGCGCGCGCGCGTCGCGCACTCCGAGCTGCGCAAGGCCGAGGAAGAAGCCGCGCAAGCGACCGGCGCAAGTGGCGGCACGGTCGCACTGGGGATCGGCCCCGTGGCAATCGCCCTGTTGCTGCCCGCCGCCATGGCCAGCTTCCGCCGCCAGTTTCCGCTCGCGCGAGTGCGGGTAGTAGAGGGCCTGGCGCACGCACTGTTGTCTTCTGTGCGCGACGAGACGCTCGATTTCGCAGTGGGACTCAAGGCAGGCAAAGAGCTCGATGCCGCGTTCAAATTCCGCCCGCTGTACCGCAGTGCCCTTGCCGTCTGCGTACGCAGAGGTCACCCGCTACGGCATGCGCGCTCGCTCGCCGAACTGATCGACGCCGATTGGCTCTTCACCTCATCGCTCGCGCTCGCCGATGGTGCCGCAGAACGGATGTTTCGGTCGGCGGGTCTGGAGCCACCGCAACCGGTTATCCGCTGCGAGTCTTACCATAGCGTTATCACCATGCTCGCGAAGACCGATATGGTCGGTCTGTTGCAGCGACTCATCCTGCGCGAATCCTCGATGCGCAATCTGCTCGAGGAAATTGTCCTCGGCGATGCGACGCCCGCGCTGACGGTGGGCATCTTTTCCCGCGCCGACACGCCGCTCACTCGCGCCGCTGCCGCCATGGTCAAGCACCTCGTCACGGCCGCACGGCCGCTGATGCTCGAGCGTTGACGCTCGATCGATTCCAGTCAGAGCACCTCGAACGCCGTCGCATCGTGAACGTGGTGGTGATTCGCGCCGAGGATCTGCGGAAAATCTCTAGATCTTGATCCGGGCATCGCGCACGACCTTCGACCACTTGCGTATCTCGGCACGGATCTGCGCGTCGCACTCTTCCGGCGGGTTACCCACGGGCGTGTAGCCAAGCGCGCCCAGACGTTCCTTGATCTCCGGTTGCACGATGATCGCCGCAATCGCTCGGTAGAGTTGGCCGACGATATCGCGCGGCGTGCCACTGGGCACCAGTATGGCCGTCCAGATATCCGCGGTGATCTCCGGGTACCCCGCTTCGGCAATCGTTGGCACGTCGGGCAAAGCGGTCGATCGGTTACTGCTGGTGATGGCGATCGCTCTCAGCTTGCCTTGTCTGACATGCTGCACGGCTGGCGGCAACGCGCCGAACGATATCGGTGTATGGCCAGCAAGTGTCGAGGCAACCGCCTGGCCGCCGCTGTTGAAAGGTACGTGTTCCAGATCGAGCTCGAACGCGCGCTTGAACAATTCACCGAGAAGGTGCGGCGGCGTTCCGGGACCTGGCGAGGCGAAGCTCAATTTGGCCGAGTCATTCCTGATGTATGTCACGAGTTCCTTGACCGTCCGGGCCGGCACGGACGGGTGAACCGTCAGGGCGGTTGGTGCGGTCGCGGCGAACGTCACCGCGGTGAAGTCCTTGTCGGGATCGTAGGGAACCTTCTCGAACAGGCTCGGGTTTACCGCGTAGCTGGGCGCAGCGACCAACACGCTGTATCCATCGGGCGCTGACCGCGCAACCTGCCCAGTACCGATGTTGCCGCCGGCACCACCGATATTTTCAACGTAGAACTGCCTGCCGAAATGCTCGGTGAGTTGCTGTGCGATGAGGCGTCCGGCAAGGTCAGTAGGACCGCCCGCTGCAAAGGGAATGATCACGCGTACGGGACGCATCGGATATGACTGAGACAGGACTGCGGCGGGCCATCCAGCACCGGAAATAGCAGCCAGTACCGCGGCGGCGGCGCCACCCTCGAGAAACCGACGTCGATCGTTGTTCATTGCAATCCCTGGTAGAGGTAACGGAAAGGCCAGTGTGATTGCGCCTCTACAATGTGTCTAATGCATTTATCGGAACCAAACTCATGCAAAAAATGAAAGGGCCCTCATGAATCTTCGGGCGCTGCGAATGTTCGTTGCGACCGCGGAAGCGGGCGGCTTGGGCCGTGCATCGACGCGATTGCACCTGAGCCAACCTGCAGCGTCGCGCCAGTTGCACGCATTGGAAGCCGAGCTCGGCGTCCCGCTCTTTCATCGCGGTCTGGGCAAGCTGCAACTGACCGCTGAAGGCGCTGATCTGCTTCGGCAGAGCCATCAGCTGCTGCGTGCAGCCGAAGCCTTGCGCGAGCGTGCGCGTTCGCTGAGCGCCGGAGACGCCGGGACACTGAGAGTTGCCGCGACGCCGCACGTGATCGCCGGCGTGCTGGCGCCATTTCTGGCGGCCCATCGGCGCCGTCACCCGGCCGTGGAAATCGAGCTCGTGGAAGGCGGCGCGGCCCAGCAGCCGCAACGGCTTGCCAGTGGCGACGCTCAACTGGCGATCATGCCGGTTGGCGACGATCGGTTCGACGGTCGATTGTTGTATCCGGTCTATGCGCTGGCTGCGCTATCGAAGTCGCATGCCCTGAGTCGGCAGCGCGTGATCGACATCACCCAGTTCGCCGACGAATCGACTCTGCTGCTGCGCCGCGAGTTCGGCTCACGGAGATGGTTCGATGCAGCGTGCGAGATCGCGCACATCAAGGTCCGCGTACGCTTGGAAAGCGCTGCGCCCGAGACGCTGATCGAACTGGCAGCCGCCGGATATGGGATCGCGGTGATCCCCTCGACGGTCGTCATTCGCAGCGAGAGTGTGAAAGTCGTGCCACTGGTACAACACGGTAAGGCGCTGGGACGCTGGTCGATGGCGGCGTGGGATCGACAACGGCACCTGCCACGGTACGCGCGTCAGTTCCTCGATGAGCTGATCGCGCACGCGGGCCGCACCTATCCTGGCAAGGCGCACATCCGACACGCGCCGCGACTGCCCAAACCAGTGCTGACATCGAGTACGGCGCAACAGTGACGCGAGTCACTGCGCCTCCTTCACCTGCGACGGATCGATCAGCGTGATCACGGTCTGCTGCTTCTCGTCCTGATGCAGCACGATCACGCGGCCATCGGAGAGGATGTGCCGTACACCGTGAACAGCGTGGCGCCCAGGTAGATGACCCTCGTGCCGCGCGCGGCGAGATCGACGCGTGAAACGACGTTCGTCGCACGCGCATTGCCTGCGACTACGACCGAGCCGTCGGCCTGCAATCCCCAGTGGATCGGCTTGGCCAGCTCGCCGCGACCGAACTGCACATCGAGCAGGTTGGGCACGCTGGTGATGCCGCTTGCGACAGTGGCCTCGGCACGAAACCCAGCGCCCGATGCGGTTCGAGGTTTCGCGGGCCACTCGGGACGCCTAACAGACCTGGCTCAAGCAGTCCGGACTGACGCAATTGGCGTGAAGTCTGTCGTCAAGGTGGCGTTCAAACGCCTGCGTCGCTTGCCCTGAGTTGCTAGCGCCAGGCGGCGTGAGCGTTCAGCTCGAGGGCAGTTCGAACACCAGACAAGTCGTCGTGCCGTGCGCGTATAGCTTTCCGTCTGGTCCGACGATGCGCGCCTCGGCGGTCGCAAGCTGCCGCCCGTGGTGGACCACGTTGCCGAACGCGCGCAATGGTCCGGTCTTCGGTGTCGCCCCGCGCACGATGTTCACGCTCAGTTCGGCCGTGGTGTAACCACGGCCTGCCGGCACCAGCGTGTGTACGGCGCAGCCGAGCGCTGAGTCGAGCAGTGTCGCGTACCAGCCGCCGTGTACGGCGCCCATTGGGTTGAGGTGCTTGACTTGCGGCGTGCCCTGGAACACCGCACTGCCGTGCCCAACCGACACGAGGCTGAAGTCGAGCGTTTCGGCGATGTGCGGGTAAGGCAGTTCTCCAGCGAGCATCGCCTGCAACACCTCCAGGCCGCTCCGGCCGGCCGCCTGCGTCGGCGTGACGAAGCCGGGTGTCCGCATGCCGGCACGCATGCGCTCGCGTACCGCTTCGTACTCGCGGGTCCACTGGGTCTGAGTGTCATCGGAACTCATCGTGAGCTCGATCGATATAGTTGTAAATACAATTATTGTATATACAATTGTATGCATGCATGCAAGACGATCGCCCCAGACCGGGCCCCAGTTGCCGCGCGGCTGCACCAACTTCAAGCTGCGTCAGCTGATGCGCAGGGTTACGCAGCACTATGACGCCGAGTTGGCGGCCATAGGTTTGAAGACCTCGCAGTACTCACTGCTGTCGCACGTGCTAAAGCTCGGGCCGCTCGCACCGGGGGCATTGGCGCGTGTCATGACGATGGACGCGTCGACGCTGACGCGCAACCTTAAGCCGCTGCTCGACGCCGGTTGGGTCGAGGTGAGGCCTGGCAGCGACGGCCGCACGCGCAGTGTCTCGATTACCGAGACCGGTCGTGAAAAGCGTACCGAAGCACACCGCCGCTGGCGCGTCGCGCAGGACGGCCTCAACGCGGCGCTCGGTACCGGACGGGTCTTCGCATTGCATACCCTGATCGATGAGTCGCTCGCCCTGCTCGAGCCCGGCGACATTGGGGAGTAGCACGATGGTCAAATCACCAGCTGCTCATGTCGTGGCCGCACACAGCACGGGATGGCTGTTCTTTGCCGTGCTCGTAGCCGCTGCCGGCACCTTCGCGCTGACCATGGGTACGCGCCAAACCATGGGCCTGTTCCTCGGTCCCCTGAACAGCGCGAGCGGGCTCGGGCTGGCCAGCATCAGTCTGGCGTTCGCCTTCGGACAGCTCTGGTGGGGGTTGACACAGCCATTCGCCGGCGCGCTAGCCGACCGCCTTGGCGCTGGCCGCGTGCTGGCCATGGGCATCATGTTGGTGGCGATAGGGACCTTCCTTACACCATGGATGACGAGCCTGCCGGGGCTGATCCTTGCCATCGGTGTGTTGGCCGCCGGCGGCGCTGGGATAGCGGGGCCTGCGGTGTTGATGGCCGCGACAATGCGGCACCTGCCGGCATCGCGGCGCGGCCTGGCCACCGGCATCGTCAACGCCGGCGGTTCGTTCGGGCAGTTCGTGATGGCACCGGTCGCCGGTGCGCTGATGCTCGGGCTCGGCTGGTCGGCCGCCATGCAGGTGCTCGGCCTGCTCGTGCTGCTCGCGCTGCCCGCTGCCTGGGTGCTGCGTGGTGCATCGCCCGCGGCCGCAGCGTCCGCGACGGGTTCGAGCCGCAGCGGCGCGCTGCCTGCCCGCCAGGCGCTGTCGCGGGCGCTGCGCGACCCGAGCTACCTGATGCTCACCGCTGGCTTCTTCGTATGCGGCTTCCACGTCGCTTTCCTTGCCACCCACTTGCCCGGCGTGATCGAGGCCTGCGGGCTGCCGTTGCAGTACGGCGCATGGTCACTGGCGATGCTCGGCCTGTTCAACATCGTGGGCAGCGTCGCCATGGGCTGGGCCGTCGGGCGCTGGCGCATGAAGTCGCTGCTTTCGTTGGTGTACGCGACGCGCGCGCTGGCGGTTCTGGTATTCCTGTTCTCACCAAAGACCGGTGTGGTGATGCTGGTGTTTGCCGCCGTGATGGGGCTCACCTTCCTGTCCACCGTGCCACCCACAGCCGGGCTGGTCGCCAAGCTCTTCGGCACCGGCAACATGGCGATGCTGTTCGGCAGTGTGATGCTGTCGCATCAAATCGGCGGCTTCCTTGGCGCGTGGCTGGGCGGGCGGGTATTCGAAGCCACCGGCGCATACGAGTGGATCTGGTACGTGGACATCGTGCTAGCCGTTGGGGCCGCGTTGATTCACCTACCGATCCGGGAGGAGCACTTAGCTCCCGCAGCGGCGTGAGCGCTACAAGCCCTTTGATTTTCGCAGTACCGACCAGCAAGACAGCCACTGCGACACACCATTGGCGAGACGGGCGCCATCCCGCATTTCACACTAGGGCCGCTCGGTATGCCATTGGCGTCTACCCCGCAGCCTCCTTCACCTGCGACAGATCGATCAGTGTGATCACCGTCTGCTGCTTCTCGTCCTGATGCAGCACGAACACGCGGCCATCGGAGAGGATGCCGTACACCGTGAACAGCGTGGCGCCCAGGTAGATGACCTTCGTACCGCGCGGAACCGTTCCGGCGGGGAGGTAAGTGTCGAACAGATCCTTGCCGGTATCGGTCAATGCAGCACCTGTGCGCATGAGTGCGACGCAGGCGCCGAAGTTCGCGCACTGGATCTGCGTGGCGCCGGTCCATGCATCGACTTTGCGCGGCGGCGCCGGATTCTGTACGTCTTCCCAAGCCGACACGTTGTTACTGGTGTCGATCATGTACAGGCGCGCGTTCAGCCCGCCGGCGATCGCCATGATGCGCGGGTTGCCGAGCGCGCTGAGATCGATGCGTGACACGACGTTCGTCGCACGCGCATTGCCTGCGACTACGACCGAGCCGTCGGCCTGCAGCCCCCAGTGGATCGGCTTGGCCAGCTCGCCTCGACCGAACTGCACATCGAGCAGGTTGGGCACGCTGGTGATGCCGCTTGCGGCAGTGGCCTCGGCACGCGCATCGACGTAGCGCCGCACGTGTCCTTCGCCGAAAGTTGCCGCCGCGCCGGTGCCCACGCCATCGATGCGCGTGACGCGGAACATCGCCGCGCGCTCGACGATGCTGCGCAGACGCGGCAGCACGCCCAGGCGCTGTTCGTCGGGGCTGGGAAACACGACGGTCGCGTAGAACCCTTTGCCGTCGAGCTTGGAGCCGAGGATCACGCCGGTATCGCCGCCGACGATCGGATCGATGTCGGCTCCGGCACGCGGGAAGAACGTACGGAATCCCGATTCAACCTTCACGATCGGCGCCGTTCGCACCGGCCAGAAGTACACCGCACCGTCTTCCCGCAGCAGAAACATCGGCGTACGTGCGTCGTAGATCGAGCTGGGTGAATCCTGCACGAACGTGACCTGCGTAAACTTCAAGGCGCGGTTCTGCGCCCCGCCGATGCGCTTCTCGGCGTTGATGCGGCTGATGCCGGCGTTGACGAACTCGCCGAACTGCGTCGGGTTGTAGGTCGCGCGCGCCGCCGGATTGGTGTCGCCGGCCGAAGTCGGCTCGAGCACCGGCTTGATCTCCTTGGTGGCGGGATCCTTGTAGAACAGATCGATCTTGCCGTCGCTCAGGTCGAGCGCGAGCTGGCTGCTCATCGCACGAGCCGGACGCGTATCGACATCGGTGGTGGGTGCGAACGCTTTCGGCACGACCGAACCCGGATCGCTCACGGTGCTCGCGCTCGCCTCGCCGCGAAAGTTGCTCGACGAGGCCACGATGCCGGAGATCACCGTGCCCAGAATGCCGTTCAACGTGTCGGGAATGCTGTTGGCGGGCGTCTCGGTAGCATCGCCGATGATCCACGGCAGCCGCGTGATGTCGGCGATCTGCATCCCGGCAGGCAGGAAGCGGTTGATCTCGTCGCGTACGCGATTGTTGGCATCGGCGACCTTGACCGGATCGATCCAGCCGTTCGCGCCGTGCTCCGCTTCCAGCAATCGATACGCGCCGGTGGTGAGGAACGACAGGCCGACGTTCTTGTTCTCGAACTTCGGAATCACCGCGATCAGCTCGTCCTGCTCGGTGAACACCTGATAGCTGTTGCGCGCCTCGTCGAAATATTTCGTGACCCCGCCGGGCTTGCCGCGCAGCACGAACTTCACCGGTCCACCGTGATCGCACAACGTGAAGCTGAACAGGCCGCCGGTCGGATCGGTGGTGCCCTCGCCGATCTTCAGGCCCGAGGCAGTGGCGCCCGACGGAATGAAGATCTCGATCAACGCGTTGCTGAACTTGCCCTCCGATCCACCGCCGTCGCCGCCGCCGGCATCGCCACCGCCACTGTCACCGCCGCCGGCATCACCGTATGCGAGCCCGTTGTTCGCGCTGCGATGATCGGCGTAGACGGTCTGCGTGACCTTCTGCGTGCATTGGTACGGACCGTAGGTGACGGTGACGTTCGGATCGAACGTCGGGATGGTCATCTCCGAAGGGATGACGCTGGCCGAATACGGCGTTGTGCCGACCATGATCGTCGCCGCCGAGATCGCGTACTTGCCCGGCGCGAGTCCGCTCAGGCGCTTGCTGCCGCTCAGTTTCGTCGGCGTGCCGTCGGGCGCGGTCACGGTGATATCGGGTGTGGCGCCGCCGGTGTCGCCCTGCACTTTGATGTCGAGGTCGGTGATCGTCGCTGCCGCGGGCTGGGCGCCGCCACCATCACCACCGCCTCCGCCGCCGCAACCTGCAATCACCATCACAAGAAACGCGATTAGCGACCAGGTCAGTCGCGAGCATGTCAGAGAGAGTCGGCGGATGCGCATGACGAAGGCTCCTTTGCGATCGATGACAGCAACGGCACCGCGCAAGCCCCGCGCGCGGCCAATACCCTCCCGCCCACGGCTGATGGCGGGGAGTACTTCAGATGAATCGCGGTCAGGACGACTTTGGTTCTATGACCGCAAACAAAACAGCTGAAGGACCCTCGTCGCCGGTCAGACGAGATTCCCGAACTGCTTTTGCGTGTAGCGCACCAGCTCGCGCCGCACTGCGCGCGTGATGCGACCACCGCTGTACGTGAAGGCCTCGGTCTTCACGGCGAAATTGAGCGAAGGCACGATCCAAAGGCGCTCCACGAAACTGCTTCCCGCGTCGTTGCGGCCCTCGCCCTCGATCCGGAAAGCGTGAAAGGTGCCGCTCCGCACTTCCAGCCATTCGCGCGCGGCGATGTGAAAGCGATAGCTGCCGTGGAACGTACGCATCGGTTCACGCCGCACGTAACGCGCGAACCATTTCTTGCCAAGCTGCAGCTGCGCCGGGTAGTACTGCGTGGGCACGTCGAACACGACCCCGCCCAGCTTGATGACATTGCCCATCGGATCGAGCACCAGCTCGCCGTCGTTGATATCGATCCGCTCGGCCTGCATGTCGACCTTCGTCACGCGCCGGTGCACTCCGCCACTGCGTACACCGCTCAGCGCGTCGGCCAGTTCGTACTCGGCCTCGTCGCCGACGCTGAACACGCGTGCCAGCGGGAAGCGCCCTTGCGAATACGGGTTGTTCGAGACGGCTTGCGGCAGCTCGGTGCTGCCGGAGGTCTGGCGCGATTCGGCCGGCCGGGCGACTGTCTTCTCCAGCCGCACCTCGGCAAGTTCGGTGAAACTGCCGGCGGGAAATTCCTTCAGATACGCCGCGACGTCCTCGGCCCGGGCGGATTGCTTCACTTCGTTCCAGCGCGCCGCGTCCTGCTGCGCGAGCAGACGCTGCTCGGCCTCTGTGGGCACCTGCGGTGCCGCAACCAGGACGATGTCGTCTTCGAGCGAGGTCGACTCCCACGGAATCTGCGTGCCATTGGTGGCGAAGCGCACGTTGAGCCGCACGCGCTTGAGCGCGGACTCGATGCGCTGGCCGGGCACCGCCAGCTCCTTGAGCAAGTGCTCGGTGTAGACGCTGTGCTTGTCGTTGCCGTCGGCGGCGAGCTTGCCCGGCGCGGTGGCGAATGCGAGCAGCGATCCATGCGGGGCATCGAACTGACTCAGTCCGGTCTGCTCGGGACGATAGACGCGGCCGAACGGGTTCTCGCGGCACGCATCGAGGATGATGATGAAGTTGCGGCCCTTTGCCTGATCGAGCAACGCGAGCAGCGCACCCAGATCGACGCATTCGGTGAGCAGGCTGGCAGCCGTCTCGACTTTCGCATCGACCGGCACGAGGTAGTTGCGCCAGTCGACCTGCACACCGTGGCCGGCGTAGAAAAACAAACCCAGCCTGGCATCGGTACGCTTGAGCGCGACGCCGAATCGCTCGATCGCGCGCGCCAGCGCGGTGCGCGTCGTGTCCAGTTGCAGATCGACCTCGAACTGCGCGCGGCGCAGCAGCTCGGCCATCGCCTTCGCATCGTTGCGGGCGTTGCCGAGCGGCACTTCCTTGTACGCGTCGTTGCCCACGACGAGTGCCAGCCGCCCCGCCTCGGCGGCGAGCGCCCGCGGCAGACCGGCCAGCAGCGCGGTAAGCGATGCGCACGACTGCAGGAACACGCGCCGCGTGATCATGCGTGAGCCAGGTGCCTAGGACGCGACCGCACTGCGCTGCTGCGCATGCCAGCCGCGGAAATCCTTGGAACGGATGCCGTGCTTCTTCAACAGTACCTGCAGGTGCGAACGGTTCATGTCGCACTGGCGCGCAAGCTCTGAGACCGTGCCGACCTGCTGCAAGCCGCGCTCCAGGAAAGCGCGCTCGGCTTGTTCGATCGCGATGCGGCGCGCTTCGCTCAGAGACGCAGCAGTGGTGGCGGCGCCACTCGAATCGGCCGAAGCAGACGTGGCCGACGACGACGAGCGATCCGACGATGGCGAGGTCGCGGGCTGGATTTCCGCCGGCAGATGCTCAAGATCGGCGCTGTCACCCGCGAGGCACGACAGGCGATAGATCAGGTTGCGCAGCTCGCGGATGTTGCCCGGATACGCGTAATCGAGCAGGAACGCCTGCAGTCGGCGCGTGAGCGCGACCGGGCGGCGCTTCAACGATTCGGCCGACTCATCGGCGAAGTACGAGAGCAGCAGCGGGATCTCGTCCTTGCGCTCGCGCAGCGGCGGCAGCGTCACGTGGATCACGCTCAGCCGGTAGTAGAGGTCTTCGCGGAACTTGCCCTCTTCGCACATCTTGCGCAGATCGCGGTTGGTCGCAGCCACCACGCGCACGTCGACCGTGATCGCCTCGTCGGAGCCCACGCGCTGGATCTGGCGCGACTCCAGCACGCGCAGCAGCTTGACCTGACCCGCAAGCGGCAGCTCGCCGATTTCGTCCAGGAAAATCGTGCCCTTGTGCGCGGCTTCGAACTTGCCTTTGCGATCGCCGGTGGCGCCGGTAAACGCGCCCTTCTTGTGGCCGAACAGTTCGGACTCGAGCAGGTTCTCGGGGATTGCGCCGCAGTTGACGGAGATGAACGGCGTGTCGGCGCGCGAGCCGTTGGCGTGAATCACCTTGGCCATCAGCTCCTTGCCCGTGCCGCTTTCGCCGTCGATCAGCACCGGCAGATGCGTCGGGGCGGCCTTCTCGGCGATCTCCAGCGCTTCGAGCAGCTTGGGGTTGTCGCCGAACGCACC
>CADEDU010000035.1:19325-51554 GCA_902826155.1 uncultured beta proteobacterium | reverse complement strand
GAGACGACCGAGCTTCCGTGAGTGTCCTGGTCGAGGATCTTCATGCTGGTGTGGCCCCTCTGATTGCCCCCACGCGGGAGGCGGGTTCGCTGGCCGAAACGGACTGTCGTGCGTCAGGCCGCGCTCAGCTGCTTCTGTACCAATTGGTTGTAAAAACCTCCGTCCCGGTTCACTAGCTCGTCGTGCGTACCGTGCTCGACGATGGCGCCGTTGTGCAGCACGACGATCTTGTTGGCGCGCATGATCGTGCTGAGCCGGTGGGCCACGATCACGGCGGTGCGGCCCTTCAGGATCTCGTTCATGTTGGCGATGATGTGGCTCTCCGACTGGGTGTCGAGCGCCGAGGTCGCCTCATCGAACACCAGCAGGCGCGGATCGCGATAGAGCGCGCGGGCAATGCACAGCCGCTGGATCTGGCCGCCGGAGAGGCCCATGCCGCGCTCGCCGACCACCTGCTCGTAGCCAAGCGGCAGTTTGCTGATGAAGCCGTGCGCATCGGCCATTCGGGCGACTTCCTCGATGCGCCGGCGATCGGGCTGCTCGTCGCCGCTGGCGATGTTCTCGGCGATCGTGCCCGAGAACAGCAGATTGCTCTGCATCACGTAGCCGACTTGGGCGCGGTAGTAGGTCTTGTCGATGCTCGCCATGTCGTAGCCGTCGACGGTGATGCGGCCTTCGTTCACTCCGTAAAGCCCCACCAGCAGCTTGGCGAGCGTGGTCTTGCCCGAGCCGCTCTGGCCGACGATCGCGACCAGTTCGCCCGGCTTGATCTCGAGGCTGACGTTCTGCAACACGTAGGCGCTGTCCGGTGTGTAGCGGAAGTACGCACCCTCGAGGTTGATCGAACCTTGCAGATCGGGGATCACCACGCGCGAGGCCAGCTCTTCGGGCTTTTGCTCCGGGGCGACATCGAGCACGTCGCCCAGCCGCTCCATCGCCACGCCGGCGTCGTTGAGCATGCTCCACAGGCCCACCAGACCCATCAGCGGCGCGAGCACGCAACCCATCAGAGCATTGAAGGCGATCAGCTGGCCCACCGTCAGTTCCTGCGCCAGCACCAGGCTCGCACCGACCCACAGGATGCCGATCGTGGTCGCGGCGTTGAGCACCTGGCTGGCCAGCGTCACCAGCACGTGGAAGCTCTGCGCGCGGTGCTGCACCTCGAGCGCGCTGGCGTACTTCTTCTCCCACTTGAGCCGCAGCGGCCGCTCCATGCCCATGCCCTTGACGGTCTCGACCGCACCGAGCGCTTCCATCAGGAAGGACTTGGCTTCGGTACCGGCGGAGAACGACTCGCGGGCGTAGTTCTTGATCTTCGGGGTCACCAGCACGGTGAGCACCACGATCGGAATCACGAAGCCGATCAGCAGCAGGGTCAGCTTCACGTTGTAGAGGAACATGATCGTGAAGTAGATGAACACCATCAGCAGATTGAGCACCGTGGTCACGGTCGACTCGGTAAGGAACGCGCGGATCGTCTGGTTCTCCTGGAACCGGGCGAACACGTCGCCGGTCTTGCGCGTGGCGAAGAATCCGTAGGGCAGCGACATGGTGTGCTTGAAGAACTGCGACATCATCGCGAAGTCCATGTTGCGCACCATGAAGTTCGCCAGGAACGAGCGCACCGTCGACATGAGCTGGGTGAACACGTTGGAGATCACCAGTCCGCCGATCAGCAGGTGCAGCAGGTTCACGTTCTGATGCACGATCACGCCGTCGAGGATGTTCTGGATGATGATCGGCGGCACCAGCCCCAGCACCTGGATCACGAATGTCGCCAGGAACAGGTAGGCCAGGATGTTCTTGTAGGGCTTCAGGTAGCCCACGAAGCGCACCCACGGCGAGCGCGACGCGGTGACCTGCTGCAGATCGCGCGCCGGCGTGAACACCAGACAGGTGCCGCTCCAGCCGCGCTCGAACTCCTCGACGGTCATCTTGCGAAAGCCGATCGCGGGGTCGGCGACCCACACGTAGCGCTTGGAGATGCCGTAGACGATGACGTAGTGGTAGCCCTCCCAGTGCACGATCATCGGCAGGTCGAGCCCCAGCAGCGGCTCGAACGTGCACTGCAGACCGCGCGTGGTGAAGCCGAGCGATTCGCCGGCGCGCGCCAGGCTCTCGAGCGTTGCGCCCTGTGTGGTGACGTTGGCCAGCTCGCGCAGCTTGCCCAGCGTCATCGGAATGCCGTAGTGCTTGCAGATCATCGCCAGGCACGCGGCACCGCAATCCATCTCTTCGGCCTGCTGCACCCAGGCGAAGCGCTTGATGACCTTCTCGCCCATCTCGGGCTTGGACTGCAGGTCGAGCTTGATCGGCATGCCGCGCCGCTCGGCCAGCTTCTTCTGGCGCTCCAGTTCGCGCTCGAGGAAGTGGATGCGCTCCTCGAGGATCTCGCGCAGCTTCGGGTTGCGCTCGAGCACGAAGTGCACGGTCTTCTCGGGGATCACCAGCAGCGTGGCGTCGCTCACCGCGATCGCCGAGGACATCTGCTCCTGGCGCATCAGGCACGCCTTCTCGCCGAAGATCTCGCCCTGCTTGAGCGTGGCGATGGTGTACTCGTTGCCTTCCTCGCGGCGCACGATGCGCACTTCGCCGTGGCGCACCACGTACAGGCGCCGGTCTTCGCGCGAGTCCTGCTTGAGGATCTCCTTGCCGGCGCTCAGCCGCTTCACGCCGACGCTGCGCACGAACGTTTCCATTTCGGTGCGCTCGACCTTGCCGCGCAAGTCGAACAACTTGGTCACGAAGCCGCCGGCGGCATTGATCGCGACGAAGCTGGCGATGAACGCGAGCGCCGAGGGGTTGCGGGCGATGATCGGGGCGATCGCCTCGCGCGGGATGAACACCAGCTCGGTCTTGGCCGAGGCACGCACCGAGGATTCGTGGGCGTAGTCGCGCAGCATGGCGATCTCGGCAAAGACGTCGCGCTGCTTGCGCACGCCCATGCTGATCTCCTTGCCGTTCTCGTCGGAGAACACACGCACCGAGCCCGACTTGACGACGAACAGGCCGTCGGCGGATTCGCCCGCGTTGCACACCGAGTCGCCGAACGCGTAAAAGCGCGAGCGGGCCCGGGTGGCCATCAGCTCAAGTTCTTCGCGCTTGAACGGGGACAGGATTTCGACGGTGGCCAGGAATTCGGCCAGGGCCTGCGCGTCTTTGACTTCCATCTGCATGAGCCGCTCCTCGCGGAGCCGCCGCATGCGCCGATCAGCGCTGTCAGGGCTCCAGCCTTTGACTTGAGTTACGGCCTGGGCAGAGGCGGTTCAAAACTTGTAGGGGCTTTGTCAGCGCACGACGAAAGGGCCACTGCCGCAGTCCGCGACAATGGCCCTGGATATCGATTTAGTTTCTATGAATCAGTCGCTTACATTGCCTTGATGACGTGCTCCTGAGCGCGCGCGGCCAACCACTCTTCGCGCACCCGGCGGCGGACTTCACCGGTGGTGTCATCGTCGAGCGAAGCCTGACACTTGCCGTCGACGCGGAAGATCTCGAAGGTCTTGCGGTCGGCCGAGGCGAACGGTCCGATCAGCTCGCCCACCGCGGCGTTGAACACCTTGGCTTCGATATCCGCGCGCAGGCTGCCGCGCAGCACCTTGCCGATCGAGCCGCCACGCTCGCGGGTGTCGGCGATGGAATGTTCCATGGCCATCTCGGCGAAGCACTCCGGGTCGTCCTGCAGCACCGACATCATTTCCTTGGCCTTGCCCTCGCCTTCCAGAACCATGTGGCTCACTTCGATGCACTCGAATTTGGCGGCATTCCGCTGGAAGTACTTGCTCACTGCGTCGTCGCTGCAGACGTGGTTCATCACCTTTTCCAGGTACAGGCTGTCGGAGATGAACGACTCGAATTCGTCGAGCGTGACGCCGCGCGCATCGAGATAGCGGTTGGTATCGGCGGCGCGGTGCAGGCCGCGGATGCGACGGAACTGGTCGGCCCGTTCCTGGATCTCGGCCTCGTTAAGCGCGATCCGCTGTTTCTTGGCGGCACGCACCGCCAGCCGGTCGCGGACCATCTGGTCGACCAGGCTTTCGAACTGCCCGGACAGCTTCAGGGTACGGATGAATTCGTCGGTACCGATCACTTCGTCGTCGATGCTAACGATCGCGGTCATGGTGCTGGCTCCTTGAATGTCTGCGTGTTGTGGTGTGGGGCTCGTCATCAGGGGAGCGCCGCACTGGTTCAACCACCCACCTGCCGGAACGGGTCCAGGGCCAGGTCGATCACGCGCCGTTCGCGCACCACCACCTCCGCCGTTGCCGCCATTCCGTATCGCAGGGGGTACTTGGTTTCGGCGATCTCGTAGTGATCGCGGTCCAGAGTAATGCGCCCCTCGTATATGGGTTGCTTGTTCTGCGCAGAAGGTTTCGTCGAAGGCGAAATGTATTCGAGGGTGCCGGTGATCAGCCCGTGACGCTGGTAGGGGAATGCGTTGAACTTGAGCTTGACCGGTAGCCCTTCGCGCAGGAACGCCCGGTCGCGCTCGGCGATCTCGATCTTGAGCACCGGCTTGGCACCGGCGGGCGCGATGCCGCCCAGCGGCGTGTTGCCCTGGATCTTGTCGCCGGGCTGGGTCGAGGTGACGTCGGTGACGATGCCCGACTCGGGCGCCACGATCAGCAGGAAATTGTCCTGATCGATGTTCTCGAACTTGATCCGCGCCGCCGCTTCGGCCGCCAGGCGCGCCGCCTGCAGTTGCAGCCGCAGCTTCTCTTCCGTGATCGACACTTCCTTGGCGGCCGCCTCGTACTGCAACCGCAGCTTGTTCAGCTCCTGGCCGCTGCGCTCCAGCTCGGACCGGGCTTGCGACGTGGTGAGCCCCTGCTGCGCCGCCAGTTCGCTCAGCCTGGTCTGGGCCAGACGCAGGCTGGCATCAGCCTGCTGCAGCACGTTGCGCTTGGTGTCGACCTGCTGCTGGGAAATACCGCCGCCGCCGGGCAGGGCGAACAGACGCGCGAACTTGTCGGCTTCCTCTTGCGCCACCGCGCGGGCGCGGCGTGCTTCCTCGATCTGCGTACGGGCGGATTGCAGCTGCGCGCCCAGGGCCGCGCTCAGGGTGGAAGTGCCCTCGCGCAACCGGCGCTCGTGCTGATGCTCTTCCAATTCCATCGCCTGCTTGAGCGTGGATACGCGCTTTTCCAGCAGCGCCTTCTTCTCGGGGAACTGCTTCCACTCGCGCTCGGCGTCTTCGAGCTTGATCTGCGCTTGCACCGCATTGGCGGCGGCCTCGACCGCGCCGCGCGCGTTGAGCCGCGCGACCACGTCGCCCTTGTTCACCGGCTGGCCCTCGGCGATGTACAGGTTGGCCAGTTCCCCGTCGATCGGGGCGTAGAAGCGGCGCACCTCGGAGTCGGGGAGCAGTCCGCCGGGCGCCGAGACGATCACGTCGACGCGGCCGATGAACGACCAGATCAGGGCGACGATCACCAGCGTGGTCATGATCAGCACCACCGCCCGGGTGAACCGCCACGGTTCGGCGGTGAGCAGCGCGATGCCTTCGGCGCTATGGTCCTCGAGCGCTATCGCGAGCGGCTTAAATCGGTTTGCGTTCTTCATCGCTTCCTCCAAGCAGAGCCAGTTTTGCTTTCAACAGCCCTGGTTCCAGGACGCTGCGCATCTCCACCAGCGATTTGCGCTGCTGATCCAGTTCCGCCTTGATTTCTTCCTGCGCCTTGATCGAAGGCGCCGGTGCGGTCAGGTGCAGTTGCGCGTAGATCTGCACGCCTTTGCGGGTCAGCTCGTACGCTTCGTTCAACAGCGCGGCCTGGGTACGGTAGCGCTCGGAGATCGCTCCCTCGAGACGCTGGCGACCATCGATCGCGCCGTTGTCCCGATATCGTTGCCAGATCGAGCGCGAACGGTTCAACATTTCTTGCGCCCGGGCCTGCGCCTGGTCCTTGATGGCGTCGACGTCGGCCTGCACTGTGGCCGCGAAGTAGACGTCCTCGTCGAGATCGAGCGCGCCATGGAACGCGAGCAGGCGATCGGCGTAGTTCGCGGTCCCGCGCGCTTTTTGCAGCGCAGCGAATTGCTCGCTCACGCCCTTCTTGCGCACCAGCTCGCGGCTGGCCGCATCGGTCCACGGCCCGGCGCTCATCGCCTGCAGCGCGCCGAATGCCTGGCGGGCGTCACCGGCACGCCACGCACGCGACACCGCCTGGTACTGCTGCATCACGGCTGCGGGCGGAAAGCGGTCGCTCGTCTTGAGGGCATTGAACTTGTCGGCAAAGGCCGGCGTGGCGAAGCGCGCTTTCTCGGTCGCGACCACCAGCCGCGGCAGGTTGCGGGTGCGCGCCTGGGCATCGATCTCCAAGTACTGGCGCAGATCGGCACGCACGGCATCCAGGCCACCGAGCTTCGGATACTTGTCGGCGTATTCCTGCAGCACGTTTTGCAGCGCCTCGGGCGTATCGCGGTCCAGCTCAGCGCGCACCAGCGCCTTGAGTCGGTCGATCGCTGCCAGATGTACCAGCGCTTCGCTTTGCAGCCTGCGCAGCTTGGTGAGCGCACCGGCGTACGGATCGCGGAACTCGCGCACGTGCGAGGCGATGCGGCCCAGCGCGCGCTGGTGTCCTTGCGCGTCGTCGTTCCAGCGCTTGAGCAGATCGCGGATCGCCTCTTCGTCGGCATAGACGCGGATCGGTGCATCGACGCCGCCGCGCGCCACCAGCAATTGTTCCAGTCGGCCGATCCACTCCAGTCCGCCCAGCAGCGCGTTCAGATCCTGGTTGTGGCGGCCGAAATCGCGCAGCCTGGCCAGCTCGGTGTTCGCACCGCTGAAATCGCGCGCGTTGATCAGCTTGATCCAGGCCGGCACGTGTGCGCGCAGGGCTGCTTCGGTAGCGATCGATTTCAGTTCCGAGTTGTCGCCCTCGCGCTGCAGGCGCTCGTGCGCCACGGCCGCGGCTTTATCGAACGCGCTCTCGGTCATCAGGTTCTTCAGCTCGCGCTCCGAAGCTCCCCACAGATACAAGCCGAGGATGACCGCGGCGAGCGTGCCGAGCACCGCAGCGCCGATCCACAGTCCGCGGCGACTGCCTTCCTCGTCGCTGGCAAGCGCCTGGCGCAGCTCGGACAGCAGGATCGCGAAGCGGCTGCGGGGACGCGCTTCGCTCTGGGCCTGCGCTTCGGCTTCGTCGCCCGCTTCGGTCTCGGTGTCGGACGCATCGTCGGCGACACGCTTGGGCTGATCGACGCAGAAGATCTCCAGGAACGAGTTCGGCGCGGCCACGAACGTGGTGCGATCGATCTGCGCCGGCTCCTCGACAGGCAGATTCTGTGCAGCTGGCATCGCTGCGGCGACCGCGGCGGCGATTTCTGCGTCGACCATCGATTGCGCGACGGGCGCGGTCATCGGCGCAACAGCGGGGGCAGCGGCCGGCGCGATCGCGACGTCAACGGGTTGGGCGACCTGCGCTTCGGCCTTGGCCTTGACGACCGGCGCAGCGGCAGCGCTCGTCGCAGCAGCGGTCGCGCGGACGATCGCGGCCGGCCTGATCACCGTCGTCTCGACGTCGGTGACCCGATCGACCCGCACGCGATAGGTGAAGTAATCGCCGCCGAAGGCCAGCATGGCCTCGTCCTTCAATTCCACGGCGTTGCCTTCGAGGCGCACGCCGTCGACGCAGGTGCCGTTGGTGCTGCCCAGGTCTTCGATGAACGGCAGCCCGCCCTTCAGGAAGATGTGCGCGTGACGGCGCGACAGATAGTGCAGCTGATCGGCGCGGTCGTGCTGGTAGCGCGCGAACGCCTCATCGACCTTGCTGACCAGGTACGGAAAACGATTGATGACCAGCGGATGCAGATCGTCGCGCTCCGGCGTGAGCGTCACGCCCAGCACGATCGCAACGCGCTCGGCCGCGTTTGTCTCGACCGGCAGTTCGACCCGATAGGTCAGCGCGCCGCCGAAGCACACCTCGTCGCCATGCTGCAGCACGCGCGGCTTGTCGCCGACTGCCACGCGGTTGACGGTCGTGCCATTCTTGCTGCCCAGATCGGCAACGTAGACGGCGTGGTTGGCGCTGTAGATGCGGGCGTGCTTGCGCGACAGGTCGATCACCAGCTCGCGGCCGTACGAAGCGAACGGTTGCTCCGAGCGGCCGATGGCGAGCAGCTTGTCGACGTGCAGCTCGCCCAGATCGGGGTGCGACAGCGGCTTGAGGACGATGGCGGCCGTGGCTTGCATAGTGCTCACTGGCGGTTGGTCGAAGGGCACGGCGCTCACTCACTCTTTTTCGTTGGCGACGACCACGGGCGGCCAGCCACCACCGAGCGCCTTGTAGAGCGTCACGGTGTCGGCGAGGAGCAGTTGGTGCTGATTGAGCACGGCGAGCTCCGCGGTGAGCAGCGAACGCTCGGTCTCGAACAGCTCGAGCTGCGACACCAGCCCTTCCTTCAATTGCGCGGCGACCTGCGCCGACACCATCTTGAGCTGATCGAGCTGGCGCTCCAGCTCGTCCTTCTGCTTGCGGCGCGAGTCCAGATTCACCAGCGTGTTCTCGACTTCTTCGAACGCGGCCATCACCGTGCGGCGGTACTCCTGCTCGACGACCTGGGCTTGCGCTTCCGTAGTCGTGACGCGGGCACGCACACCCGGGTTGAGCACCGGCAGGTTGATGCTCGGTGCCAGACCCAGCGTGAAGGTGCGCAGCAGTTCGTTGAGCGCGAAGCTGGCGGAGCCGGCGCGGCCGGTGAGGCTGATCGAGGGCAACTGCGCGAGCTTGGCTTGGCCGATCAGGTTGTAGGTGGCGAGCACGCGGTATTCGGCGGCGACGAGGTCGGGCCGGCGCGCGAGCAGTTGCGCGGGCAGCCCCACCGGCACCGACGGGAGCTGCACGGTGTCTTGCAGGCGGCCGGTCGGCACGCGCAGTTCCTTGGCGGGCACGCCCACCAGCGTGCTGAGCGCGTTCTCGGCCAGATCGCGCGAGCGTTGCAGCTCGAGCAGGTCTTTGTTCATGCGGCTGATCTCGGCGCGTTGGCGCACCACCTGCGTCTCGGGGATCACGCCGTTCTGGCGCATCGCCACGAACATGGTGAGGATCTGCTGGTTCTTGGCGAGCGCGTTGCGCTGACGGGCGATCTGCTCGTCGAACTGCAGGACCTGGAAGTAAGTGGTCGACACATCCGACACCAGCCGCAGATAGCCCGCGCGCCAGTCGGCTTCGGTCGCACGGAACTCGGCCTGCTGCGCCTGCACGCCCTTCTCGACCGAACCCCAGATGTCGAGATCCCAGTTCACCTGGGTACCCAGGCTGTAAGTGCGCGAGGTGCGCTGGCTGCTGACCTTCTCGATGTTGGTGCCCGCGGCGATGTCGAAGATCGGCAGCGCGCCGGCGCGAGCCTCGGTGATCTGCGCCTTGGCAAAGCCGATCCGGGCGGCCAGCGATTTGAGGTCGAAGTTGCCGGCGATCGCGCGCGCGATCAGCGAATCGAGATAAGGATCGTTGAACGCCTTCCACCATTCCGGCGAGATCGTCTCGGCCGCCGACACCGACACCGCAGGCTGCTGCGAGAAGGCGGGCTTGGCGGGCGTCTCCGGACGCTTGTGCTCCGGGATGGTCATGTCGAACCCGGCACAGCCGGCGAGCAGCGCGGCGCACAGGCTGGCGATCAGGCTGCGTTTGGCGTTTAACGTCCGCACGGCGGCCGGGCGCGAGGCACGGCGCTCCACGGAGGCGGTCGGATGGCGAAGGGAAAGGGTTGCGCGCATGGTTGTGAATCTCCTCGACGTGTTCTGGCGCTGCCGCATGCCCCTCTGAGTTACCGGGGGGATGCGATCGGTTCAAGCAATCGAGGGTGAAGCCGGGGCGGAGGCGGCCCGACTGTCGGGTGCGGCCCAACATGCGACCAAGGACTTGTCGGGTGGCACCCACCACTGCGCCGGCCCGCCCGGGCGCGCTGCCGGACCTTCGACGCGTCTTTTATTCTTTTTGGATCAAACGGTTATCGATCTGTCGTGGATCGGAAATCGACCGCTGGCACGGCCCATGCGATAGGGGCGGGGCGAGTGCCACCCCGGTTCTCGACTCCCCATCCCAAAAAGGGGCAGTACCCATGCAGATCAAAGACCTGGAAGTTTCCAAAGAACTCAGCGCCGAAGAACTCGAAGCCGTCAAAGGCGGCTCGAACCTGGCCGTGCTGATGGGCCCGGTGCAGGAAGCGGGCAACGGCGGCTTCAACTTCGCCAGCCCCAACATCCAAATCGCGCCGCAGACCGTGACGCAGACCGACACGACGGTTGATATCGCCACCGTGGTCGCGTCGGCCAACACCGCGATCACTCAACTCAAAGCGCTGTAATTCGCGCCTTGGCGCGCAGGCGGGTGTTCGCATCGGCCTGCGCGTTTGCGACCACACACAGGACCACAGCCATGAAATCCCTGCAAATCAAAGACCTGGACACGGCGAAAGAACTGAGCCGTGACGAACGCGCCGCAGTGCGCGGCGGTATCGCCGCGGGCGGTTGCTTTCCGACCGAGCCCGCGCCGATGCCCGGCACGCCCAGCTACGACCTGGATCCGCAAGCGATGATGGATGCGATCTACGGGCAGCTGCCGCCGATGCCCACGATGCCGAGCTATCCGACGCTGCCCGGGCAAGACCCGGTCTTCCGGACCCAGTAAGGCTTAACGATGACCTCGCGGCATCTGCGCCCGGTGCCGCCAGCCACAGCGTTGAGGGCGTGAGCGGCCGCAGCCGCGCGGGTGGATCTACCACCTTCGGGCTGCGGCCACTCCTTTGATCGACGGATGGAGCTGTTGCTGCCCGAGGGCGTGGAGGGGGTGCCAGTGCCTCAGGCGCAGTGCGTCGAATCAGTCGAACAGGATCGGAAAGCTCGCCTGGACCAGGTCGGCGCCGCCCGCTGCCGCGAAGCTGCTAGCGAGCTGATCGAGCGAAGCGACCGAAAGATTGTCGAAATCGTTGCCGACCACCGAGGCGGGCAATTGCGCAGCGATGTCGCGCTCGGTTGCAAAACACGCGACCGTCTCGCGAACGCGTTGCGGATTGGCGACCAGCTCGAAGGCCATCGTGCCCGGCACCTGTAGCGGCGCTTCGGCCTTGACCAGCGCGCTTTTCTGGAAGCGGTTGGGGAAGAAGCGGACGATGCGCGCGTTCTCGTCCTGCAGATAGCAGTAGACGTACGCGTCCTGGCTGGGCTGGATACGCAGCGCGATACGCTCGCCGGGCTTGAAGACGTGCCCCATCTCGCTGTTGACGCCCTGGCGGGTGATGGCAAGCGTGGACTTGGCTACGACGGGCGCAGGCTGCGGCGCCGCCACGGGCTCCACCGGCTTATCGGGCTCGACGGTTGGCGCGGACACGGTCGATGGATCGGACACTGTCCGTGCGTCGCCTTTCATCACCGGATGCAGCACCAGCGCGCCGAGCAGTCCGCCGGCAACCAGCGGCGCCGCAAACAACGCGGCGAGCACGCGACGATCAGCGTGACGCACACGCATCGCCGCCTGGCTCACGCGCGGTTTAACACTCGCGATCGCAGCGCCGCAGTGCCCCAGATAGTGGCGCCACTGGGTACCGATCCTCGACCACAGCGTGCCAGCCGCAGCGCTTACCTGACGGATCATGCTGTGCAGCGCCGACTCCGCAGGCTTTGCAGGCAGCGGGCGGATTTCGGTGGGCTCCAACATCAGTTCGGGCATCGGGCGCGGTGCCGGCCGACGGATCTCGGCCAGGCACGCATCGAGAATGCCCTTGAACGCGTCGATGCTCTGGAACCGGTCGGCCGGATGCTTGGCGAGCGCACGGCGCACCGCGGCTTCGAGCTGTGCGGGCACGCCGGCGACCACCTTCTGCAGCGGCGGCGGGGTCTGCTCGACCTGCGACTTCATCAGGTCGTACACGCTCTTGCCGTCGAACGGCGCACGGCCCGACAGCAGCATGTACAGCACCACGCCGAGCGAGTAGATGTCGGAGCGGGTATCGACTTCCTCGCCGCGCACCTGCTCGGGCGACATGTACTTGGCGGTGCCGGGCACCTGGCCGAAGCAGGTGAGGTGCTGATCGAACTCCGCCGAACGCGCGATGCCGAAGTCCACCACTTTCACCTGACCGACCTCGGTCAGCATGATGTTGGCGGGCTTGATGTCACGGTGGATGATGCCGCAGCCGTGTGCGTGGCCGATGCCTTCGAGCGCGGCGCGCACGATGCTCACTGCCCGCTCGGGCGCGACCGGACCGCTGGTGCGGATCAGCGTGTCGAGCGAGATGCCCGGCACGTACTCCATCACCATGAATTGGGTTTCGCCTTCCTGCACGAACGCATGCACGCTGGCGATGTTCGGGTGGCTCAGTCGCGCCAGGATCTGCGCCTCGCGCCGGAACCGCTCAGGGAAGCTCGGGTCGCACGCGTTCTCCGGCCGCAGCACCTTGATGGCGACCTCGCGCTTGAGCATCAGGTCGATGCCCTTGAACACTTCGGCCGCACCGCCGGCGCCGAGCCGCTCGGTGATCAGGTAGGTGCCGACCCGGCTGCCGATCAGTTGCTGCTTGGGGGTCACCGCGCGGATCGCGGTGGCGTCGGGATCGGCCAATGCAGGATCGAGCGTGGCCTTGGCAGGCTGCCCGGCGCTGGATACCAGCCGCATTGGCGACGGTGTTGCGGGCTTGGCGCCTGGCTCCTCGGGTAGCAGCTGGGATGCCGCTGCGATCGGTTGGGTTGCCTCGCCCCGGATTTGCATCGCTGACGTGTTCATCGTTTTGTTCCGCTCCGTCCTCTTCGGGCGTGCGGCCTTACTCCATGGATCCCTGTGTCGTCGCCCGGATTCAAACGGTTCAAAAAAATGGCTGAGCGGGCCTTGCGACAGGGGTCGTAAGCGGCGCACTGACACACGCGATGGGCTGCGATGCGACCCCCTTTGACGAGCGCGGATGAGCGAAGTGAGGCATTTTGCGTTTCACTCGAATTCAATGGCCTAACTCGCGGATATCGTTGATCTTCCGTGATCGCAAAGTCGGCATCTTCCCGGTCGATTGAAAGGTCGGATCCGGTAGAATTCCGACCGCAAGGCAGCGCGGTCTGCAACGCACGACCGACTCGAACTCAACCTTGGCGCGAGCGACTGGGCATCGGCACCGGCCCCGAGCGCGCAGAACAGCGGGGCATCCGGTGAAACGCTCGAACACATCGACGATCAGCATCCTTGCAGCGATCGGCCTGGCACTCGGATCGAGCGCGGCCGTGCTTGCGCAATTGCAGCCGTTGAGCAAAGAGCAGGAACAGGAGCTGTCGAAGGCGCAGCAGCGGCTGGAGCAGACGCGCAATGCCGCCAACAACGCCAGCCGGCAACTGCGCGAGGCCGAGAGCAACCTGGCCACGGCGCGCGCACGCCAGCGCGCCGCGAATGAGGCGGTGACGCGCGCCGAGCGCACGCTGGAGGAGGCGCGCACCAAGGCGCAGAGCGCGGTCGAGGTGCATCAGCAGGAAGCCGCGGCGTTTCAGGAGCTGCGACGCAAGCAGTCGCAGTGAGCCCGCCCAGCGCAGACGCAAGCACGCCGGGCGAGTTCACGGCGCGCGGCGTCGGCACCGCGATCGGCGTATGTCTGTTCACGCAGACGCTGGCGTCGGTGGCCTTGTCGAGCGCGGCAGTCATCGCGCCGGTCGCAGCGCCGCAGTTCGGCGTGGCTGCGTCCGCAGTCGGATACTTCGTTGCGCCCGTCTACATCGTCGGCATCGTCGGCGGACTGCTCGCCGCCGGGCTGATGCGCCGCTACGGCGCGCTGCGGCTGTTCCAGATCGGCCTGCTGTTGCTCACCGCCGGATTGTTGCTGGCCACCACGGCCAAGGCTTTCCTGCTGCCGCTGTGCGTGCTGTGCATCGGCATTCCCTATGGCGTGATCAATCCGCTCTCCGCGCACGTGCTGTCGCTGCGCACGCCCAAGCGCTACATGGCGACCATCTTCTCGCTCAAGCAGACCGGTGTGCCGCTGGGTAGCGTGCTGGCGGGCGTGACCATCCCGCCGTTGCTGCTGGTCATGCCGTGGCCGATGGCACTCAGCGTGATCGCCGCCGCCTGCGTGTTGTGGGCGCTGGCATTGCAGCCGCTGCGCACCGACTACGACGCCGACCGCAACCCGGAGGCGCCGGTGCGGCTGGGCAACGTCGCGGCCCCGGTTGCGGTGGCGTGGCGCAACCCGAAGCTGCGCGAGCTGAGCCTGGCCTCGGGGACCTACTCGTTCGGCCAGGTTAATCTCACCACGTTCCTGGTCTCCTACTACAACCTGGAGATCGGCATGACGCTGGTCGCGGCCGGCGCGGTGTTCGCGTTCGCGCAGCTCACCGGCATGGCCGGGCGCGTGTTCTGGGGCAGCGTTGCCGATCGCTGGGTGCAACCGCGGGTGATGCTCGGGATGCTGGGGATCGCGATGGCCGCCTTGCAATGCATCGCCGCGACGTTCAGCCTGAGCTGGCCGATGGTGGCGATCACCGCGCTGTCGATGCTGCTGGGCGGCACCGCGATCGCCTGGAACGGCGTGCACTTCGCGGAGGTCACCCGGCGCGCACCGTCCGATCAGGCCGGCAGTGCCAATGCCGGTGTGCAGTTCTACACTTTCGGCGGGGCACTGCTTGGACCGATCGTGTTCAGCCCGCTAGTCTCGATGACCGGCAGCTACGCACTGAGCTTTGCGATTACCGCGGTGTTGCCGCTCATCGTGGGCCTGCGACTGCTGCTGCGCCCCGCGTAGAACCACCCTCGTCGTTCATCCAATGTCTGCCGCTCCACGCGTCATCCTGATCCACGGCTTGCGGGTCAACCGGCTGGTCATGCTCTACCTGGCGCGCTACCTGCAGCGTCACGGCTATGAGACGGACTCGTGGGGCTATCCGTCGTACTCGGCCGAACTGGACCATTGCGCAGCGCTGCTCGGCCAGCGCCTGAAGACCGAACGCGCCGGGCACATCGGCCTGGTGGCGCACAGCTATGGGGGCGTGGTGGCGCTTGCGCAACTCGCACGCAGTGCCGATGCGCGCGTCAAGCGCGTCGTGCTGCTGGGTTCGCCGATCGCCGGTTCTCACGCAGGTATCGCGGTGGCACGCCATGCGCCCGGGCGATGGTTCATCGGCGCCACGCGGCGGGTCTGGGAGGAGGGACCGGGCCTGCGCATCCCCGAAGGCGTACAGGTCGGATCGATCGCCGGCACCAGCCGTCTCGGACTGGGCCGCTTCGTCACGCGGATCGTGCACGACAACGATGGCGTCGTCGCAGTGAACGAAACGAAGCTGCCCGGCCTCACCGATCATCTGGTGATGCCGGTCGCACACAGCGTAATGCTCGCCTCGCCCGCGGTGGCGAAGCAGGCCGACTACTTCCTGCGTCACGGATGTTTCGCTCGATGAGACTGCGCCGCTGGCTGCTGGGTAGCGCTGCCGTCGCGGCCATCGCCACGCTGTTCGGCGGCTGTGCCGGCGTGCAGTACTACGCGCAGGCGGTCGGTGGTCATCTGTCATTGATGAACGCCGCGCGACCGATCAACGAACGGCTGCAGGACAACGCAACGCCCGCCGAACTCAAGCAGCAGTTGGAGCGCGTGCTGGCGATCCGCGAGTTCGCCACCGGCGAGCTCAAGCTGCCCGACAACGGTTCATATCGCTCGTATGCCGATCTCGGTCGGCCCTACGCGGTGTGGAACGTGGTGGCCGCCGAGGAGTTCTCGGTCAGGCCGAAGGAATCGTGTTTCTTCGTCGTGGGGTGCGTTGCCTATCGCGGCTTCTACGCGGAGTCCGATGCCAAGGCGCATGCGCAGACACTGCGCGATCAGGGCCTGGACGTGCTCGACTACGGCGTGGCGGCTTACTCGACCATCGGCTGGTTCGATGATCCGGTGCTCAACACCTTCGTCAAGTTCCCGGAAGCGGAGTTGGCGCGCATCATCTTCCACGAGCTGTCGCATCAGCTCGTCTACACCCGCGACGATTCGATCTTCAACGAGTCGTTCGCGGTCGCCGTCGAAGAAGAAGGCGTGCGTCGCTGGCTGGCGCGGCAAGGCAAGGCCATCGAGCAGAAAGCCTTCGACGATTCACGCCGGCGCCGCAAGGAGTTCGTCGCGCTGGTGCTGAAGTATCAGCAGCTGCTGGCCGAAGCCTATGCAGGGGAGCGCGACGTATCGACCAAGCGCGCCGAAAAGAAACGCCTGTTCGCCGAGCTGCGTGCCGAGTACGAACGGCTCAAGCACGAACGCTGGGGCGGGGCCACCGGCTACGACCGTTGGTTCGCGCGCGAGCTTAACAACGCGCATCTGGCCTCGATCGCCACCTACGGCGATCTGGTGCCGGCGTTCCACGCGCTGCTCGCGCAGCACAACGGCGAGTTGCCGGCGTTCTATCGCGCGGTGAAGGAGTTGGCCGCGCTCTCCAAGCACGAGCGAACGGAGAAGCTCAAGGCGCTGGTGCCGTAACCCCGAAGCGCTGGTGCCGTAACCCCGAAGCGCTGGTGCCCTAACCCCGAAGCGCTGGTGCCGTAGCGATCGCGCTTCGCGCGCTCCGTGTCCTGGAGCAATTGGTTAGTCGGCACGCGTTCAACACAAACGCTGACAGTGGTTGAACCGCACGCCACTGCACCTCGGTCTGCACTCCTCCTCACTTCGCTGCATGAGCGGCGAGTGCGCGCGTGATCGTCCACACAGCGTGGTAGATCGATCGCGAATCTGATTCGATTGCGCGATAACGTCGCGGCCCTCACAAAAACAACTCGAATATTGTGTTGGCCTCCCGCAGTCGTAACGTCGACGCTCGCACCGCGTCGATTGGATCCATCGCTCACGCGTCCCAGCCTCAATCGTCGCCGCGAGTACGCCTCGTTCGCGCTATTGCGGATTCGGTCGGTTCGTTCGCATTCACAGCTCGCCTGGCATTTGCAGCGCTGCTGGCGGCACCGGCCATCGCGCTCGCCGCGGCGGACCTGCTCGTCACCACGTTCGACGATAGCGCCGACCCGGTCGCCGCGACGACCACCTTCCAGTACGTCATCCAGATCGACAACAACGGCGCGGATCCGGCGGCAAACGTCGTAGCGACGACAGTGGTGCCCGTCGGCGCAACGTTCGTATCGGCCTCCAACGGCGGCTGCTCACTGGTCGCGCCCAATGTCGTTTGCAATCTGGGCACCGTCGGCGCGGCGGCAACAGTCAACTACACGATCACGCTACGCGTCACGGCCGGCGGCGGCAGCGCGCTGAACAGCACCACCACGGTTACGACGAGCACGTCTGATTCGAACCCGGGCAACGATTCGCAGAGCGAGACCACCACGATCACCGCAGGTGCCGATCTGGCGGTGACCAAGGCGCCGACGGCGCCGACGGTGATCGCCGGACAGAACGTCACCTACAACCTCAACGTCAGCAACCTCGGACCCGATAGCGCGACCAGCGTGCAGATCCAGGACACGCTGCCGCCGAACGTCACGTGGAACAACGTGTCGCCGGCAGGTTGGTCGTGCACCGCGAGCGGCAGCCCGCAGGTAGTGACCTGCACGCGCTCGGCCGCATTGGCGGCCGGCATCAACGAGACGATCCAGCTCACCGCGCAGGTGCTGACTTCCACCAGCGGCACCATCACCAACGCCGTTTCGATATCGGCGGCCACCCCGGACGGCTTGACGCTCAACAACACCGCGACCGCGGATGTGACGGTCACGCCGGGCACCGATCTGCGCATGACCAAGTCGGTCTCGGCCAACCCGCTCGCCTCCGGTCAGGCGATGAGCTTCACCCTGCAGCCGCGCAACGCCGGGCCGCAGACTGCCGCCGACGTCACCGTCAGCGATACGTTGCCGGCGGGATTCACCGGGATCAGCGCAAGCGGCACCAACTGGTCGTGCGCGGTGGCCGGATCGACCGTCACCTGTACGCGCACGAGCATGCCGGTGGGCGCGACCGACAACATCACGGTCAACGCGACCGCGCCCGCAGTCGTGCCGGCGGGGGGCACCAGCTTCACCAACACCGCCACGATCGGTTCGAGCACCACCGGTGAGTCCTCGCCCGGGAACAATTCGGGCAGCGTGAACTTCACCGTGCTTCCCGACGGTGCCGATCTGCGCATCACCAAGACCAAGACGCCCAACCCGGTCGCCGAGGGCGCGAACATGACCTCGACGATCCGGGTCATCAACAACGGGCCGCAGATCGCAACGGTGGGCGCGGGCACGCCGATCCGCGTCACCGACACGCTGAGCGGTGGCGAGGCGTTCGTCGCGACCGCTGGTGCCTACGGTACGGGCTGGAGTTGCTCGGTCGCGGGTGCGGTCGTCACCTGCGAGTACACCGGCGGCAACGTCACAGTGGGCGGGCAAACCCCGGCGCTGACCATCACCACGCAGGCCACCAGCAGCGGCACCATGAGCAATACGGCCTGTACCGGCGCCACCGCAAGCTCGGCCCATACCCCGGCCGATCCGAACAACACCAATGACTGCACCGCGCCGGTCAACGTCACCGCAACGGCGCCCGCCGCTTCGGCTGATCTGCAGATCATCAAGACGATTCCCGACGGCGCCGACTCCCCGCTCGCGGCGACCGACACCCAGCTCGGCTATCGACTGGAGCTGCGCAACAACACCGCCGGGGTGACGGCGTCGAGCGTGACCGTGACCGACACGCTGCCGATGTATCTGTCGGGCACCACGGTCACGATCGACACGACCAACGCGCCTTCGGGCACGAGTTGCACGCGATCTGGGGCGACGGTCACCTGCACGATCGCATCGTTCGCACCGACCAGCGCGCCGCATCCGTACGTGACGATCACGCTGACGCGGCCGATGTCCTCGGGCTCGTTCACCAACACCGCGAGCATCAACTCGGCCGATAACGGCGATCCGGATCGCACCAACAACAGCTCGGCCGTCACCTCGACGGTCGATCCGGTCGCCGATCTCGAACTGGTCAGCAAAGTGGTGACCTCGGCGAGCGGCGTCGGGCAGGCGCGCGCGGGCACCAACGCGACCTACGTGCTGACGTTCCGCAACAACGGGCCCTCAGCCGCGCAGAACGTGCGACTGACCGACGTCTTCACCATTCCGGTGGGCGACAGCGGCTTCACGTTCGCTTCGGTCACCACCAACAAGTCAGGCGGATCGTGCACGCAGACCGCGCCGGTGATCACCTCGGCGCAGAACGGCGGCGCCGCGTTCACCTGCTCGCTGGGCACCGTCAATTCCGGTGCGGCGTTCACCGTCACGGCGGTGATCCGACCCAACTTTCAGACCGGCAATCCGGTTCGCACGTTCACCAATCGCGCCCGGGTCGAGTCGATCGTATCGGGCCTCACGCCGGCCACCCACGACAACATCGACACGGTCGGCACCGACGTCAACAACGAGAAGGGCGCCTCGCTCACCGTACAGGACGCGGCCGTCGATCTGCTGGTGAACAAGACGGACGCACCGGCGCTCGGATTCGGCCCCGATCCGCTCGGGTTCGACCCGGTGACCTCCAGCAACAACCGCATCACCTACCGCGTCCGCATCACCAACAACGGTCCGTCGCTTGCCACCGGCGTGACGTTCACCGACACCTACACGCCACCCGCAGGACGGCGCTTCCAGCTCGCGTGCGATCGGGCCGCGGTCGGCGACCCATGCGCGCCGGCTGGCGCGATCTGCGCACCCGCGCCGCAATCAGCGACGTACAGCGCGGCCCAGACGTTCAACTGCACCGTGCCCTCCAGCATCGCCGCAGGCTCGAGCTACGACCGGTTTCTCACGTTCGAGATCCTCGACTCGCCCTCGGGCAGCGGCGAGACCTACTCCAACAGCGCGACCGCGGCGAGCAACGAGCCCGACACCAACGGTGCCAACAACACCGCGAGCGAGAGCACGACGGTGCGCGCGCAAGCCGATCTCGAAGTGGTGAGCAAGACCGCGTCGCTCTCGCCGGTGAACCTCAATCAGCCGTTCAACTTCGTCATCGACGTTCGCAATAACGGCCCGGGCAACGCTCCGCAGGCGATCGTCACCGACACGCTGCCCACGGGTGTCACGCTGAATGGTGCGATCACCACCACGCGCGGCACCTGCTCCACCGCCGGTGCAACCATCACCTGCGATCTCTCGGCGGGCGGCGCCGGCGCCTTCAACAACGGCCAGACCGCCACGATCACCGTTCCGGTTCGAGTCACGACCTATCCGGGCAGCGGATCGATCGACAACACCGCGACGATCTCGCCGAACAACACCGCGGTCGATTCCAACAGCGGCAACAACTCCAAGACGCGCAACGTCCCGGTGCAGCGATCGAGCATTGCCGGCTTCGTCTACCGCGACCTGAACGACAACGGCGCGCAGCTCGGTGCGGGCGAAACCGGCATTGCCGGTTCGCAGATCCGCATCTCCGGGACCGATGCGTACGGCTCCGACATCCAGACGTTCCTCGGCGGTCTGGCTGCGGCGACGCGCACCACCGATGGCGCGGGCGCGTACTCGTTCACCAATCTGCCACCGGGCACCTACACGATCACGCAGATCGCCCAACCTGCCGGTATGGCAGACGGTCGCGAGACCGCCGGGACTGCTGGCGGCAACGCGGGCAACGCCGGACCGGGCACCGAAGCAATCACCGCGATTGCGCTGCCGGCCAACACGGCCGCCACCGGCTACCTGTTCGGCGAGATTCCCGGCCCGAGCGCGACGCTGTCGGGCTACGTCTACAACGACGTCAACAACGACGGCGTGCGGCAGGTCGGCGAGCCGATCATCACCGGCGCCACGGTCACGCTCACCGGCACCAACGAGTTGAGCCAGAGCGTCAATCTCACCACGACCACCGACGGCACCGGCCGCTACGAGTTCACCGGCCTGCGCGGTGCCAACGGTTCGGGCTACACGATCACCGAGACGCAGCCAGCCGGCTATCTCGAAGGACGTGCGACCACCGGTACCGGCGTGACCGGCGCGGCTGGTACTACGTCGGCCAACGGCAACGTCATCTCCGGCGTCGGCCTGGCAATCACCGACACCGCGGTGAACTACAACTTCGGCGAGCTGCGGCCGTCATCGCTGGCCGGCAAGGTGTACCTCGACCAGGACGCGAACAATGCGTTCACAGCGGGCGAGCCTGGCGTGCAAGGCGTCACCGTCACGCTGTCCGGCGCCGACGATCGCGGCGCGCTCACACCGATCGTCGCGACCACGAACGGTCAGGGCGACTACTCGTTCCCGAATCTGCGGCCGGGCACCTACGTCATCACCGAAACGCAGCCGGCGATCCTCACCGACGCCGCCGAGACGCTGGGCACGGTAGGCGGTGTGCCGACCGGCGCGATCGCCGGCAACGATCAGTTCAACAACATCACGCTCACGCAGAACCAGAACGGCATCGACTACAACTTCGGCGAGCGCGGCAACGTGCTGGGCGGGCGCGTCTACGTCGACGTCAACGGCAATGGGCAGTACGACCCGGGCGAGTACGGCATCGCCGGCGTAACCGTCACCTTGAGCGGACCGGTGGCGCGCACCGCGACCACCGCAGCCGACGGCTCGTATCAGTTTCTCGGCGTCCCAGCGGGGACCTACACGATCACCGAGACGCAACCGGCCGCGTATGCCGACGGCGCCGATCGCGCCGGCACCGGCGGCGGCAGCGTTGCCAATGACGTGATCAGCAGCATCGTCGTCGCCGGCAACGCCAACCTCACCGGTTACGACTTCGGCGAGCGCGGCGGACGCGTCCGTGGTTTCGTCTACACCGACAACAACGCCAACCGCATCAAGGAAGCGAACGAGCGCGGCATTCCCGGTGTCACGCTCAACCTTGCCGGCACCGACATCAACGGCAACGCGGTGGTGCGGCCGGCGGTGGTGAGCGCCGCCGACGGCTCGTACTCGTTCGCCGGACTGCCGCTTCCCAACGCGGCCGGCTACACCGTCACCGAGACACAACCGGCGGGCTACGACTCGATCTCCGAGAGCGCGGGTTCGACCGGCGGGTCCACCAGCGCCAACGTGATCAGCGCGATCCCGCTGCCGCAGGCAGGCGCCGAATCGCTCAACAACAACTTCGGCGAACGCTTCCAGAACCCGGCGCAGCTTTCGGGCCGGGTTTGGCACGACACCAATCACGACCGGCTCGACAACGATGGGCCCACGTCCGGCCAGGCGGGATGGATCGTCGAGCTGATCCAGTCGCGTGCCGGCGCCTGTGACGAATCGAACGTGACGGTGTTCGCCACGACCACCACCGATTCGAGCGGCAATTACCAGTTCTCCGGGCTGATCCCCGATACGTACGAGATCCGCTTCCGCGAACCGACCTCGCGCGCGATCTACGGCTATCCGGTGGCCAGCCGCGGCACCGTCGGCGCGTGCGGCTCGATCCACAGCGTCGTGATCGCCGCCGGCGACAACGTCGCCAACGAGAACCTGCCGCTCGATCCGAACGGCGTGGTGTACGACTCGGGCACGCGCCAGCCGGTGGCGGGCGCGCAGGTGTCGATCAGCGGTCCGCCGGGTTTCGCGCCGGCCACGCATCTGGTCGGCGGCACCGGCAACGCGACGCAAACCACCGGCAGCAGCGGCTTCTACCAGTTCCTGCTGTTGCCCGGTGCGCCCGCGGGCACCTACACGCTCAACGTCACCCCGCCGGGCGGGTATCTGCCGACGCCATCCACGGTGATCCCGCCGTGCACGAACGTGCTCACGGTGAATGCCCTGCCCAACCCGGCGCTCGTGCAGACCGGAGCCACCGCGCCGGCGCAAAGCATCGCTACGCACACGCCGGGCGCGTGTCCATTGAACAGTGCCGGACTCGCAGGCAGTGCCAACACGACCCAGTACTTCTTCCAGTTCGTGCTGGCCCCTGGTGCAGCGAACGTGGTCAACAATCACCTCCCGCTCGATGCATCAGCGCCCAACACGCTGACGATCCGCAAGACGGTGGATCGCCCCGAGGTCGAACTGGGCGACTCGGTGCGCTACACGATCGAAGTGCGCAATCCGGGACCGGGCCCGGCGCTGAACTCGCGTATCGAGGATCGACTGCCCGCGGGCTTTCGCTACATCGCGAGCACGACCACGCTCAACGGCACACGCGTGAACGATCCGGCAGGGGGCGTCGGACCGGCACTCAGCTTCGCGGTCGGCACGTTGCTGCCGAACACCACCTACACGCTCACTTATCGCGTGCGCGTCGGTGTCGGTGCGCTCGAAGGCGACGGCGTGAACCGGGCCTACGTTACCGGCAGCGGCGTCACCTCCCCCACCGTGACGGCGCGCGTGCGAGTGCGTGGCGGCGTATTCGCCAACGAAGGCTGCGTGGTCGGCAAGATCTACGTCGACTGCAACGCCAACGCGATCCAGGACGACGGCGAGCTCGGCATTCCGGGCGTGCGCCTGTACTTCGAGGACGGCACGTTCCTGATCTCCGATTCGGAGGGCAAGTACTCGATCTGCGGCATCCGCCCGCAGACCCACGTGCTGAAGGTGGATCCGCAGACCTTGCCACCCGGTTCGCGGCTCGGCACGACCTCCAACCGCAACGCGGGCGACGCGGGCAGCCTGTTCATCGATCTGAAGGCCGGATCGCTGCATCGCGGCGATTTCCGCGAGCAGTCGTGCTCCCCGCGAGTGCGCGAGGAGGTCGAGCGCCGCAAGGCGGCCGGCGAAGTAAACAGCCCGACGATTCCCGCGGAGCGACGCAACCGTCCCGCGCGCGAGTTCCGGTCGGGCGATTGCCGCCAGGTGCCCGGTGCCGACGGCGTCTCACGCCGCCTCGAGTGCGGAGGCAAGCGATGAGCCAGACCAACAAATGGTCCTTGCACTCGACACCTTCGGCGCGCGCCATGACCTTCAGGACAACAAAGCCGGCCCGAACCGGCATGCTTGAGCGATCGCTGCTCGCCATCGCGGTCGGATCGGCGTTGGCCGCGCTGACCGCACCGGCTCACGCGCAACGCGCCGAGGAAGAGCACTACCGCGCGAACACCACCGAGATTCGCAGCAGCGGGCGCTTCGAGCCGGTGCTGCCACGGACCAGCGACGCGGTGAACGCTCGTAACGCCAACGTCGTCGACACGCCACCGATCTCGTTCGACCGCGGCGCCTTGCGTGCGCGCGAGGTGGTGCTGTCGGTCGATCGCGACGACGTGCCGGCCGATGGTCAGACCGTGGTCACGCTCGGCATCAAGCTGCTCGACGAACATGGCCAGCCGATCACCGAGCCGGCATTGGTCAGCATCGAGACCAGTCACGGCCGGCTCGATCAGAAGGATCGCCTCGACGTGCTGGCGCAGGATCGGCTGGCGCCGGGCATGCAGGTGCGCATCGAGAACGGCCAGGGCAGCGTGCGTCTGATCGCGCCGTTCGTCGCAGGCGATGCGATCGTGCGCGTCACCGCCGGCATCCGCGTGGTCGAAGGCATCGTGTCGTTCGTACCCGATCTGCGGCCCTGGATCGCGATCGGTCTGGTCGAAGGCATCGTGAGCCGCTCGGATCTGAACCTGTCGCGGCTGTCACCGTCGCGCTCGAACGACGGCTTCGAGCAGGAGATCCGGCACTTCTCCAGCACGTTCGCCGACGGCAAGGGCACGCTCGCGACACGCGCGGCGTTCTTCGCCAAGGGCCGCGTCTGGGACGACTATCTGCTCACCGTCTCCTACGACACCGACAAGTGGTGGCTCAAGAACCGCTACTTCCGCGACATCCGGCCCGAGGAGTTCTATCCGACCACCGGCGATGCGAGCATCAAGGGCTTCGATGCGCAATCGACCAGCAAGCTCTACGCTCGGCTCGACCGCGGCTCGTCGTTCGCGATGTGGGGCGATCTGCGCACGCAGCTCACCGATCCGGCGATCAAGCTGGGCAACTACGCCCGCACCATCACCGGCTTTCGCGGCCAGCACGACACCGGCCGGACGACGATCGGCGGCTTCGCGACGCACGATTCCACCAAGCGCGTGTTGGACGAATTCCCGGCGCGCGGCGTGAGCGGTCCGTACGCGGTGAGCAATCCCAACGGTCTGAGCGGCACCGAAGTCGTCGAGATTCTCACCCGCGACCGCAATCAGCCCACGCTCATCCTGCGCACGCAGCCGATGCAGCGCTTCGCCGATTACACGTTCGATCCGTTCAACGGCGGCATCCTGTTCCGCACGCCGGTGCCCTCGGTCGACGAGAACCTCAATCCGGTATCGATCCGCGTCACCTACGAGGTCGAAACCGGTGGCCCCGAGTACATGCTGGGCGGGGTCAACGCCGCGGTAAAGCCCACCGACTGGCTGCAGTTCGGCGGCACCTACGTTCAGGACGACAACCCGACACAGCGCTATCGGCTGGGTAGTGCAAACCTCGGCTTGCGCCTCACCCCGCATACGTTCGCGGTGGTCGAGCACGCGCGCACCGACACCGAGAACAACCCGGTGCCGGCACTGGATGGCGAAGGCGATGCCACGCGCATCGAGCTCACGCACAACACCGACAACGCCAGCCTCCGTGCGTACGGCGGGCGCAGCGACCGCAATTTCAACAACCCATCCTCGCCGATCACCGCCGGCCGCCAGGAAGCAGGTGCGCGCGGCGAATACGGGCTGACCGAGAGCACCAAGCTGAAGGGCAACTACTTCAACAGCGAGGATCTCGCGACCGGCGGCAGACGCACCGGTGCGCTGGCGGCGATCGAGCAGCGCTTCGCGCAGACCTGGATCGCCGAACTGGGGTTGCGCCATGCAGAGGAGTCCGGCACACCAGCGTTCGGATCGAGCCTGGGCATCACGCCACTCAGTCCGAGTCTGTCGGCCACGACGGGCGATCCATTCACCGGTGGCTACCTCGGCCCGAACGGCACGGGCGGACTGTCGCCGGTGCTGTCGGCACCGCTCGGCACCGGTCTACAGCCCGCCGCACCGATCGATCAAACCAACGCGCGGCTGCGTCTGATGAAGGAGTTTCCGGACTACGCCGCGCGGCTCTACGGTGAATACGAGCAGGACATTCACCATGCCGATCGCCGGCTCGGCGCGCTGGGCGGCGATTGGCGCTTCGCCGAACGCGGGCGCATCTACGCACGCCACGAGGTGACCTCGAGCGCGTGGTCACAGTACGCGTTCAACAGTACGCAGCTCACGCAAGGCTCGGTGCTCGGTATCGACACGAGCTACATGAAGGACGGCCAGCTCTATACCGAGTACCGGCTGCGCGACGGTATCGATGCGAACCAGTCGCAGGCGGCGATCGGCGTGCGCAACTTCTGGAACGTGCGCGAAGGACTGCGGCTGTCGACCAACGCCGAGCGCGTCAAGGTCAGCGCGCAGGACGCCAGCCGCGACGCGACCGCGCTCGGACTCGGCGCGGAGTACACCGCCAATCCGTTGTGGCGTGGAACCGCGCGACTGGAATGGCGCCATGAACCGCTGCAGCAGAGCTATCTGTCGACGCTGGGCGTGGCGCGCAAGATCTCCGAGAGCTGGACGTTCCTCGGTCGCAACTACTTCCAGTACAACGATCGGCGCGATGCGAAGAACGGTTTGCAGAACCGGTTGCAGCTCGGCGCGGCGTATCGCGACACCAAGACCAATCGCTGGAACTGGCTCGGCCGCTATGAGTACAAGCTCGAGAACAATCCGAGCATCGGTGTGCAGCTCGGGGGCGTGCCGGTGACGATCGCGAACAACCTGGGCGCCTCGGCGATCTCGGCCGAGACGCTCAATCGCCGCGTGCACATCGTCTCCACGCATGCCGACTATCACCCGAGCCGGCCGTGGTGGCTTTCCGGTCAATACGCGGCCAAGCATGTGCGCGAGCAGTTCATCGAAACCAAGGATTCGTACTACGCGCAGCTGCTTTCAGGGCGGGTGACCTACGACATCACCGAACGCTTCGATATCGGCGTCGCCGCGCGGGTGCTGGCCAATCGCGGATTCGCCAACCGGCAATACGGCGTGGGTGCCGAAGTGGGCTACCTGGTGGTCGACAACGTGTGGTTCTCGGTGGGCTACAACATCACCGGCTTCCGCGACGTCGATCTGATCGATTCGAACTATTCCGCACGCGGCTTCTTCATCCGCATCCGCGCCAAGTTCGACGAGAACCTGTTCCGCGGACGCGATCGTCAGTGGAATCGCACGATGGAGCGGCAGCAATGATGGCGGGCGTCATGCTTACCAAAGCGCTCGGAGAGTTCCCTCCCCAGCGTCGCCAGGGAAAGCGAGGGTGGGGGCGGCGTCTCGCTACCGCCCTCAGCACCCTTCTAACCAATACCCTCGTACTCATTACGTTCCTATTCACTCAGCCCGCCTTCGCCCAGGCCATTCCGCCGTGGAATGAAGTGCAACCGCACATTCCACAAGACCGTGCCGCGGTGCTCTATCGCGAGCGCCCGGCGCTGGTGGAATTGCGCGATAGAGTCGTGCAACTCGAAGCGCAAGGTCGCAACCGCCACGAGTACGGCATGGCCAAGGCGCAATGCTGGTTGCGCATGGCCAACGAATCGCATCACGAGAACGCACGCTCGCCGTCGGTCAACGAAGCGCTCGACCAGGCGCGCGAGCTAATCGAGACGATGGAAGCCCGGCGCGAGGTATCCGCAGCGGAAACGCCGATCATCGGCACCTCGCGGCGGATGCGGGAGGACCTGTGGGCGCGCGTGGGCAACGGCAAGCAGCATCCGCGCTGGCAGAGCTGCGCGCCGGCGCAGATCGCGTGCCTTGAAGTGCAACTGCAGTGGGCCGGTCATGAGTCACGCGAGACCGGCTGGCGTCACGCCAGGCCGTACGTCGAGATCGCCGAGGATCTGACCGAAGAGATGGAAGCGAAGCTGGCAGCTTGCCCTGCACCGTCGACACCTCCGGCTGCCGTGCCTGCGCCGACACCAGTGCCAGCCCCGGTCCCGCAAGCGCCGCCCGCATTTGCGGCCAAGCCCGCACCCGAACGCTTCACCATCGCCGCGGATGCGTTGTTCCGATTCGACCGATCGGGCCCGGATGACGTGTTGCCGCAAGGACGCACCCAACTGGACGAGATCGCCGCGATCATCGGCGCGCGCCAGAGCATCGAGCGAATCCGCATCACCGGTCACGCCGACCGGTTGGGCAGGCCCGACTACAACCAGCGTCTCGCGCAGCGTCGCGCCGAAACGGTGAAGGCGCATCTGGTCGGCAAAGGCGTCGCGGCCGCGATCATCGAAACCGCGAGTGCCGGCAGCAATCAGCCGGTTACGAGCGGATGCGCCGGCACGCAGGCAACGCGCGCACTGGTCGAATGCCTGGCGCGTGACCGGCGCGTCGAGATCGAGGTGTTCGGCCTGCGGTAGTGCGCCGTTGGTCGACCTGGCTGCCCATCGAGGCGCCAGCGGACCCTGCGCTGCTACGTCAACGGCAGCATCACATGCTGCTGGAACGGCGCACGCTCCTGCAGCCGCTTGTAGTAGGCCTCGATATTGGGCAGCGACGGCCGCTTGATCGGCAGTGCCATGTATCGATAGACGTACACGCCTATCGCAATATCGCCCATGGTGAAGCGTTCGCCCGCGACGTACTGCTTCCCGCTCAACCCTTGCTCGAGCACGCCGAACGTCTCGCCGGTCTTGACCGCGCTGGCGTCGATCTCGGCCATGTTGCGCTTGTCGGCGGGCGTGCGGATCAGGCCCCAGAAGACCGGCGTGATGACCGGGTTGACGTTGATCGACACCCAATCCATCCAGCGATCGGCATCGGCCTTGACGTGCAGATCGGTCGGGCACAGCTTGCCGACGCTGTGCTTCGCGCACAGGTAGCGCACGATCGCGTTCGATTCCCACAGCACCAGGCCGTCGTCGTTGATGGTGGGCACGCGGCTGTTGGGATTCATCGCCTTGTACTCGGGCGTGTTCACCACACCGAACTGCATACCCGCCTCGATGCGCTCGTACGGCACATTCAGCTCGGCCAGCACCCACAGCACCTTCTGCACATTGATCGAATTGACTCTTCCCCAGACTCTAAGCATGGCAGTTTCCCTTTCAATCGATTCGCATTCCCGCGCTTCTGACGACCTGCCCCCACTTGTCACGCTCGGTGCGCACATAGGCGGCAAACGCCTCCGACGTGCTCGATAGCGCTTCGGTGCCCTGAGCCGAGAGTTTCTCGTTCACCTCGGGTAGTTTCATCACGCGAACGACTTCGGCATTGAGTCGCTGCGTGATCGGCGGCGCGAGTTTCGCCGGCGCGAAGATGCCGAACCACGCGCTCACCTCGTAGCCGGGCACGCCGGCCTCGGCCACCGTGGGTACCTGCGGCAACACGCTGGAGCGCGTCGCTCCGGTGACGCCAAGCGCACGCACCGCGCCGGAACGCACGTGCGGCGCAGCCGTGAGCACCAGATCGAACATCATGTCGACCTGCCCCGCGAGCAGATCGGCCAGCGCCGGCGCGCTGCCTTTGTAGGGAATGTGCACCAGATCGAGCCGCGTCATCGACTTGAACAACTCGCCGGCCAGATGATTGGACGTGCCATTGCCGGCCGAGGCGAAATTCATCGCGCCGGGCCGCGAGCGCGCGAGCGCGATCAATCCGGCGACACTTTCGGCCTGCACCGACGGATGCACCACCAGCGCGAACGGGATCGAAGCCACGATCGAGATCGGCGTGAAATCCTTGATCGGGTCGTACGCGAGTTTGGGGTTGAGGCTCGGATTGATCGCGTGCGAACTCACCGTGCCGACCATGAAGGTGTAGCCGTCGGGATCGGCTTTGGCCGTTGCGGTTGCACCGATGGCCGTGCCCGCACCCGGCCGGTTCTCCACCACGACCGGCTGCCCCAACCCCTTGGCCATCTCCTGTCCGATGGTGCGCGCCAGAATGTCGGCCGACCCGCCGGGCGGAAACGGCACGATCAGACGCATCGCCTTGGTCGGAAACGCCTGCGTCTGTGCCGCAACCAGTGCCGGCGCCGCAAGCAAACCCAGCAGCAACCACCGCACGCGCATCAGGCCGCCACCTTCGCCGGGCCATCGAGTTCGGGGATGTGAGGCACCGCCACGCCGTACGGCCCGACCTCGTCGCGCACCTTGTCGACTGCCCGCTTGATGATCGCGATCTCCTCGTCGGGATGCGTCGCACCCAGACCGTACTGCTGCGCCAGTTCGCGACTGCGCGCCGAGCGCTTGCGCTCGTCTTCAGGCAGATTGACCACCGCATAGACGCCATTGAGCAGCGATCCGCGCAGCTTCTTCGATACCTTGGTGCCCAACACGGTCTTCTCTTCCGGCGCAAGGTCCTGGAAGAAGCGGCGCATGATGATCCGGCCGAAATGCACGTGCCGCGCCTCGTCGCGCAGGATCAGCTTGCACGCTTCGCGGATCGAGGTGAACCGCGCGTTCTCATAGCGCGCCTGCAACAGCTCACCGGAAATCTGCTCGAACAGCGTGTTCACCGCCAGACCGGCGAAGAACGACATCGATCGTTCGTCTTTCTCGTCGTGGAACTTCGGGATGATCATCTGGAAGTAGTCGGCCTTGGGCGTGGCCTGGTAGGTCGCCACCTTGGCACCGATGGCATTGGCGATGCGAAACGACGCCTCGTGATGGCGGAGTTCTTCGGCGATGAAATTGGTGATGTGCTGCTTCACCTCGAACGGCTGATGCGAAAAGATCGCGTCGCGCAGCCGCTCGGCACCGTAGGGCGTGGCACCGTGCTCCATCCACGCGCGCAGCGACCACCACTCCGCGCCGGCCTGGCGCACCGCGTCGGGTAGATCGGCGTTGATGACGTCGCTGAAATCGATCTTGGCCGGATCCCAGGCAAGGTCGCGCGCCTGTTCGCACAACCGCCACACCTCCGGATACGACGTATGGGCGACGATCGGATACGGGTTGGGAATTTGAACGATCTCTTCCATCATCGAAGCGTGCATCGGCTGGGCCCTCCATGGCAGTGCATCGATCTTAGCCGGTTTCATTTGGGGCAAGTCACAAAGCACCACAAAGCACTAAAGCCGATCTCGAGTTGACACTGCAAACGCCGCCTGCCTATCCTGCCCTGGACCTTCCCGACCACTCCCCGGAGACGACCCGCAATGCGTGATCTGCTGAAAATTCATCTGAGGCGCGCATGCGTGCCGGCACTCGTCGCCATCACGACGTTGAGCGGCGCACCCGCGTGGAGCAACGACGTATCCGTTCCGGTGCTGGTGCCGATCACCGGATTTCTCTCGCTCGAAGGCGCCAGTCAGCGCAACGGTGCGCTGCTCGCCATGCGGCGTGCGCCCAAGGGCGTGAACATCAAATCCGAAGTGTCCGATACCGGCACATCACCCGATGTCGCGGTGAATGCACTGGAACGCGTGATCTCGCGCGACAAACCCACGGCAGTGGTGGCCTCGATGCTGGGCACGCAGATGCTGGCGATGCTGCCGGTGGCGCAAGACGCCAAGGTGCCGCTGCTCACGGTTTCGGGCACCGCGCGCATCACCGAACTGAACAACCCGTACGTGTTCCGCTTCTTCCCCGGTGACAACGTCGCCAAGGAAGCGCACGTGCGCTATGTCGTCGAAGAACTGGGCAAGAAACGTGTGGCGCTGGTGTACCAGACCACCGCCTACGGGCAGAGCGGGCGCAACGAGATCCTCGCCAAGCTCAAGCGCATGAACCTCGAGCCGGTGATGCAGGAAGCGCTCGAGCCGACCATTCGCGACATGTCGCCGGCGATCAACAAGGTGCGCGCCGCCAACCCCGACGTGGTGATCATCCACCTGCATTCACAGCCGACCGCGCTGTTCGTGCGCGCCGCTTCGCAGGCCAAGCTGGGCTTGCCGATCGTCGCCGGCTCGGCGATGCACCAGCCGCCAACAGCCGCGCTGCTCGAGCCTGCGGAGTTGAATGGGGTATGCGCCGAGACGAACGCCTCGCCGGTATCGGGCGAGACGCCGGAGATGCGCGCGTTTCTCAAGCTCTATCGCGACGAATTCGCGGCCGAGCCCGACGGGTTCGCGCTGGGACAGTACGACGCGGTGATGATGATGCTGGAGGCCGCCGCCAAGGGGGCGAAGACGCCGGCGGACGTCACCAAAGCGCTTGGGGGCAGCACTTACAAAGGCTTGGGAATGACCTACAAGTCCGACGGCAAGGGCAACATGGCCCACTCGGCGGTGATCGTCTGCTACGACGGCAAGTCGCGCGTTCCGAAGGTGGCCAAGCGCTACGACAACGTGACGGGGGTACTACCGAAGTAGCGAAGTAGCGAGCCGGGCTTACGGCTTGAACGTCGGGCGCGCTTCGTATTGCAGTGCGGTAAGCGCGGAG
>CADEDU010000035.1:0-19225 GCA_902826155.1 uncultured beta proteobacterium | reverse complement strand
GGCTTACGGCTTGAACGTCGGGCGCGCTTCGTATTGCAGTGCGGTAAGCGCGGAGAACGCCCAGGTCGCCGGTTGCGAAGCGCGATCTTCCTGCGAGCGCTGGTAGGTCGTCGGTGCCCACGCTGCCAGCTGACGTTGCGGCTCGAGCGTCGGGGCATTCAGCAGCTTGGGGGACAGTCCGGATTTCAGCGTTTGCATGGCGGACCTCGCTAGGTGGATACCTGGTATTCGGGGTTTGAGGCGAATCGGATGCAGCTCTTGAACATGAGTTGCGATGCGCTTCAAACCGGTTCACACAGCCTATCTATGAGATGTAAACGGCTGGTCTCGGCCGGAAAACGAATTGATGCGCCGCAGGAAACGAGAGATTTGGCATGACGGATCACCCCAACGCCGATTCCCCCCGGTCTGATCGTCCGTTTCGCGCGGTGGTGGTCGGTGCCGGCATCGCGGGGCTGGCGATGGCCGAGCACCTCAAACGCAGCGGCATCGACTTCACCGTCTACGAACGGGCGAGCGAGGTTGGCGGCACCTGGCGTGACAACACCTATCCCGGTCTCTACGTGGACGTGGTGTCGCGCCAGTACGAATTCCCGTTCCATCCGAACCTGGAGTGGTCGCGCAAGTTCGCCCCCGGGCCGGAGATCCAGTCGTACCTCGAGCGCGTGGCGACCGAGCGTGACTTGCGGCGCTTCATCCGATTCAACGAGCACATCGTCGAGGCGAAATTCGACGGCGGGCGTTGGCGGTTGAAGACCGCCTCGGGCACCACGGACATCGCCGACCTGTTCGTGTGCGCCACCGGTTTTCTCAACACGCCGATCTACCCCGACATCGCCGGACGCGATCGCTTCGCCGGCCCGTCGTTCCACTCCGCACGCTGGGATCACCGCGTGCCGCTCGCGGGCAAGCGCATCGGCGTCATCGGCAGCGGCGCAAGCGGGGTGCAGATCACCGAGGCGCTCGCCTATTTGGACTGCGAGGTGACCCAGTTCATCCGCCGCGCCCAGTGGATCCACATCCGCGAGAACCCCGAACCCACCGCCGAGGAGCGCGCGCGGCTGCGTGAACCCGGCGGCTACGAACAGGTGCAGCGCGAACTGTGGGACGGCTACAGCCAGGCCGACCGCTGGCGCGTCGAGCCCGGCGCGCTGCGCGAGCAGATGCAGCGCGAGTTCAACGGCTATCTCGAGAAGATCAGCGATCCCGAACTGCGCCGCAAGCTGACGCCCACCTACCACCTGGGCTGCACGCGAATCCCGAAGTCCGACGCGTACTACGAGGCGGTGCAGCGCGCGAACGTGCACATCGAGGCCACGCGCATCGAGCGCATCGTGCCCGAGGGCGTGCAACTGGCCGATGGCCGACGGTGCGACCTGGACGTGCTCGTGTACGCCACCGGTTTCGACGCACACGCTTACATGCGTCCGATGCGCGTGGAAGGCCTGGGTGGTCGGACCATCGACGCGCTATGGAAAGACGGTGTCTTCTCGTACCGCGGCGTGGCGCTGCCCGGCTTCCCCAACCTGTTCATGTTGTACGGCCCGTTCGCGCCGGTGAACAACATCTCGGTGCCGTTGGGTCTGGAACAGGAGATCGACTACATTCTGCGCATTGTCGCGATCGCTCGACGGCGCGGCGCATCGGTGATGCCGAGCGCGGCCGCCACCGAGAAATTCGTTGCCCGCCTGCGCGCCGCCCTGCCCGATACGGTGTGGATGGGTTGCCGCAACTGGTACGCCGACCAGACCGGCACGCCGATCCTGTGGCCGCTGCGACAGGACGAGCACCCGGCAATGCTGAGCGATCTGGCGCTGGAGGAGCTGGAATTCGTTGCGGCGGATCGAATCACGAGCAGGCCATAGGGCTTGCAGCGTAAGTTCGGGAGGAACGAGGCAGTGGGCAGTATTCGAGCGTGGGGCCGCCGGTGATCGACGAGGGCATCGCCGCGTTCGTACGCGGCCCGGTTACCTTGGTATTGGGCGCACGCGATCGCGACAACCTCGCGAGCGTGGTCTATTGCAGAGGCTGCCGGCCCGACGCCGCGCGCGGCACTGTCACGGTGTTCGTCAGCCGCGCACAAGCTGTCGATGTGCTGGCCAACGTTCGCGCATTTCCGTCGGTGGCACTGGTGGTATGCCGCCCGACGACGTTTCGCACGCTGCAGCTCAAAGGCTCCGACGCGAGCATCGAGCCGCTCGCCGATGGCGACGCTGCGCGCGTAGCCGCCTATATCGAGATGATCGTGGCGGAGCTGGCCCAGGTGGGCGACGACCCCGACTGGTCGCGAACCGCGTTCTCGTACGAGGCCAGCGACCTCGTGGCGGTGACGTTCACGCCGACCAGCGTGTTCGTGCAGACGCCCGGACCCAACGCCGGCGAGCCGGTCGGTTCGCGAGCCGAATCATGAGCGTCGCTTCGTGAGCAGCACATTGCACACTACGCAGCATGACCCGGCCGGCGGCCGGCGCGTCAGATCGCTCGACATCATCCGCGCCTGCTTCGACGGCAAGCTACCGGGCATCATCGCCACCTGCGCGCCCGACGGCACGCCCAATGTGAGCTATCTGTCGGAAGTGGAGTACGTCGACGAACAGCATCTGGCGCTGTCGTTCCAGTTCTTCAACAAGACACGTGCCAACGTGCTCGCCAACCCCAACGCGACGCTGCAGCTGTGGTGTCCACAGACCGCGGCGCAATTCATCCTGCGCGTGCGCTATCTGCGCACCGAGACCAGCGGACCCTTGTTCGAGGCGATGAAGGCACGCCTGGCAGGCATTGCCACACTCTCGGGCATGGCCGGCATCTTCCGCCTGCTCGGCTCGGACATCTATCAGGTGATTTCGATCGAGCGCCGCGCCGGCCGACGGCTCGAAGCACAGCCGCCGCGGCACAACCATCTGATCGCGCTGCGCGCGATCGGTGAGCGGATCGGTCAGGCCACCGATCTGCTGCAACTAGGCGATGCGACGCTCGCCGCCCTCAGCGAGCGGCTGGGCTACGAGCACTCGATCATCCTGGCCGCCGACAACAAGTACCGTCGTCTCTACACGCTGGCCAGCCGCGGCTTCGATCGCGCCGGCATCGGCTCCGATCTCGCGTTCGGCGTCGGCGCGATCGGTATCGCAGCGCGCGAGCGCACGCCGATCCGCATCGCGTACGCGACCTCCGAATACCAGTACGGACGCGCGGTGACGCTCACGCAGGCGCAGCGCGAAGGCGTGATTCCGGCGGGCGAGATCCCGTTTCCGGAGCTGGCATCGGTGCGCAGTCAGCTCGCCGTGCCGATCCTGCTGGGCGATCAACTACTCGGTGTGCTCGCGGTGCAAAGCGCCGAGGAAGGCCGCTTCACCGGCGAAGATCAGGATGCGCTCGCGGCGGTGGCGACGCAGTTCGCGCTGGCGCTGCGGGGATTGGATGCTGCGGCCAGCGGCTCCGCCGATACGGAACCGCCAGGCAAGGCGACCCGGGTAGGCGAAGCATCGGCCGGCATCGTGACCGGCACGCCGATCCGCGTGCGGCACTACGCCGCCGACGACAGCGTGTTCCTCGACGATGAGTATCTGATCAAAGGCGTGGCCGGCGCGATCTTCTGGAAACTGGCACGCGATTATTCGGGCAGCGGACGCACCGAATTCAGCAATCGCGAACTGCGGCTCGCGCCGGAGATCCGGCTGCCCGAGCTGAGCGAGAACCTCGAAGCGCGTCTGGTGCTGCTCACGCGCCGGTTGAACGAACGCGCCGATTCGATCCGTATCGAGCGCACCGCGCGCGGCCGATTCCGCCTGAGCGTGAACCGGCCGTTGACCTTGATCGAGAGCTGATCAGCTGACCGGCCCGATCGCCGCGCACAGTTTGACGTAGTCGCGCTCCGACAGATGCGGGCGCACCGCGCCGAGCAGCATCTGGAACACTTCCGCCGGCGCATTCATGCGGATGCCGGTGAACATTGCGGCGCGCTCCGGCGCGGCCATCGCCGGCACCATCCAACGCAACACTTCGACCATGTCCTCGGGTGAATGCGCGGCGATGATGGTCTGTTCGATCTCGGCGATCTCAGGGTCGCTGCAGGTAGCCCACAGCACGGCGTTGTGCTCGGTCTCCTCGACGTTCATGTGCTCGAAGTTCTCGGCAACGAACAACGCCAGTCGCCGATACAACCGCTGTGCGGCAGCGGCGCGAGCCAGCGCCTGAGCCTGCTCCAGACCGCGCAGATCGCCCTCGATCAAAGCGATCGCGCGCTCGTGATGGACATGTTCGGTGGCGATCGTCTGCGTCGAGCCGGGAATCGCACGCTCCATCGCCGGATGCACGAACTGGTTCTCCATCGTCAGGTGGTGACGCAGAACGTGCAGGAGCGCACGCACCGAGCCGGCCAACTCGGCCACTTCGTCGACATCGGTGTAGTCGACTCGACCGGCGCGAACCAGCACGTCGGTCATCCAGGCGCGCAGCCCTTTGTGGATGCCTTGGTAGATGTCGTGGCGCGACTGGGGCAGCACTTCGCGCAGTCCTTGCGCGGCGTCTGCGTCGGTGACTTGTTGGGCATCGTTGCGAATCGAGGTGGCGGTCGTCATCGTGGTTCTCCTTGGGCGTGGGTGGAACTGCGTGGGTCATGAAGCGATGACGACACTGTGCCCAATCGCGGCCGCGCTCGTTGCTATGTGTTCCTTATCGAGTTCGCAAAAAAAACTTAAGTGACGGGTGCGAGGCGACTCCCGCCCGGCATCGACGGGGATTTTTCTTAAAGGTTTCTTAACGAGGCGCGTCGACTTTCACGCGCAGCGTCGCCCGCACCGGGTTGTGATCCGATGATGCGACCTCGATCGACTCGGCATCGACCACCTCGATGCCGCGCACGAAGATGTGATCGACCTGCCGGCCCCAGAAGCGGCTGCGGCCGTCGGCTGCCAGCCGCACTTCCTGCAGTCCGAGTCGCGCCACCACCGCATCGACGACTTCACGCCGGCCCGTGGTCCAGGTATTGAGATCACCGGCGAGAATCATCGGACCCTGGTGCAACTGCAGCACCCGCGCCACCGCCTCGATCTGTGCGCTGTATGCCCCGATCGGCGGCGAAACATTGATCGAATGGACGTTGGCGACCATGAGCGTGTGCTCCATCCCGGTGAGTGCGTAACGCGTGATCAGCGCCGTCTTCGGCAGTCCGATGATCGGCTCGACCTGGCGCAGCAGACATGCGGCAATCGGCGAGACCGACGCGGCACTGAGCACGCCGGTATCGCGCTCGTTCATCAGGAAGGCACTCGCCAGCACCCATGCATGGCCGGCGCGATCGAGGATCGCACGCAACGGCGCATTGAGCCGCGCTTCCTGCAGCAGCACGATCGCGTGGCCGGACATGAAGCGCGCAAGATCCTGATCCCATCCTTTGTCACCGTTCTTATGGACGTTCCAGGTGATCAGCCGGATCTCGCTCGGATCGAGCGCGCCAGGCCGCGCCGGCGGCAGCGCTATCGGCGCACCGGCGTTGCACGCTAACGCGGCGTGATGCGTCTGACCACGCGCATCGAGCACGACCGCTCGCTCCTCGACCAGCGTGACGCAGGCGCTCACGATCGCAAGCGCTGCGAGCAGAACTGCGCGGCGCGCGTTGCCTACCATCGTTTTCGTCACGACTCCTCGCACCGAACCTCGCACAGATCTCCTCGCCCCTATCACCGTCGCTATCCGGCGTCGCCCGTGCGGCGCGCTCAGCGACCGGAATGCGCGCGAGGATCGAACACCGGCCCGTTGGGCCGCAGCCGGATGCCAGGGCGCAACCGCTTCCAGGCGAACTCGGCCGGGTCGGCGATCATCGGTCCCGGTGCCTTGGCCACCAGAATCTCATGCGCGATCGGCGTGAAGTCGGCCCGAAAGTGCACCGAACTCTTGTTGACCAGGATCGCCTGTGCGGTCGGCTCGATGCCGACGTATCGATACAGCGCCTGATCAGCGAGTTGTGTCTTGCGCGAAGCGAGCACGATGCGCACGCCGCCGATGCGTAGTTGCGCTGACAAGCCAAGATCCATCTTCGCGCCGCGATAGAACGGTCCGGTGCATTCGAGCTTGCCGTCGCTCAGCGCCTCGACACGAAACCTGCCCTGGTACGGCGCATCACCCGCAATGCTGGATCTGCCACCGAGCGCGATCTCGATGTCACGCCCCGGGCCGACACGATGGGCCTCACGCGCAGCGAGCGGATCGACGACGATGCCGAACGCCGCACGCTGCGCCCCGCAATCGATGAGCGCGCGCAGCATGCCCATGGTGTCGGAGTCGCCGCCCGCACCGGGGTTGTCCTGCGTATCGGCGATGACGATCGGCTTGTCGGCGTGCTCGGCAAGCCGCATCGCGCGCCGCACCGCATCGTGCGCGCCGTAGACCGGTGCATCGAATGCGGTCTCGTTGCTCGTGACCAGATCAGCCAGAGCTCGACACGCCTCTCGCGCCAGCGCATCGGAGCGGCCGTACGCCCACACCACCGGACCGCACTCGGCGAAATCCGCAGCGGGAAATCCGGGCGTGAACGAGAGCGAAGGCGCCTGCGCACTTTCCATTCGACCGAGCGCAGCGTAGATCGATCGCGCCGGTTCGAGCATGGTGCATTGTGCCGGCAAGCCGATGAGGAACGGCACGCGCTCGAGCGCCACGTTTGGTCGCGGCATGCCGTCGAAGCGCGCCAACAAATGGTGCGCGGTGCGCGCGCCTGTTTCGGCCATATCGACGTGCGGATAGGTGCGATAGGCGATCAGCACATGGGCCGCATCGAGCATGCGCTGCGTGACGTTCGCGTGCAGATCGAGGCTCGCCACCACCGGCGTGTTCGCATCGACCGCCGCGCGCACCCGCGTGAGCAGCTCGCCTTCGCCGTCGTCGAGGTGTTCGCACACCATCGCCCCGTGCAGATCGAGGTACACCGCGTCGGGCTGCGCATCACGAATGCCGGCGACGATCATCGCGGCGATCCGTTCGAACGCATCTTCGGTCACATGCGCCGAAGGCTCGGTGGCGGCCCACACCGTGGGAACGAGCGTGTGGCGGGTGTGACGCATCTGATCGATGAATCCGGCGATCGGCAGATTGCGCGCGACCATGGTCTCGAACATCTGCGTGCCGCGTTGCATCGCCGGCCAGCCACCGCCCCGCTCGAAATCAGCGTAAGTCGCCTTGGAGGGCGCGAACGTGTTGGTTTCGTGCTGAAAGCCGGCGATCGCAATGCGCATGGGAGGTTCGGTCGAAAGCGGTCGATCGGGAGTGTCGATCGGAGTCGCGACGCGCGCAGCTTAAGCGAATTCAGGACACGGCCGCGTTGTGTGCAAGCCGTGTAGCAGAAAGCACTATTCGCACAATTGCCACACGGCGCAACAACAGTTCACCGGCGCGGCTCCGTCCCGCGAAGCTCGTCCCGAAGCTCGTCCTCTAGACTGCTCTGTCTTCATGTCATGACCGGGCTCCGTCCTGCGGAGCAGAACAATCAAGGTCATGCACGTGGCATGGAAGCTGCGTCCGCGCGAGGCCCCACCAAAGCGCAGCTCCACTCCGGCTACAACAGGCGATGTCCGACTCGACCGACTCCCGCAATCTCGACCGCTCGCTGGTCTCCGGCATTGCCTGGACGGCCGTGCTGCGCTGGTTCTCGCAATTGGTGAGCTGGGGCGCGACGATCTACGGTGCGCGGCTGCTTGCGCCGGCGGACTTCGGCATCGTGTCGATGGCGATGCTCGCGATCGGCCTGGCGCGCATGGCGCAGGAGTTCGGACTGGACGCGATCCTCATCCAGGACCGCAGCATCGTCGGCGAGAAGCGCGCTCGCCTGGCTGGCTTGATGCTGGCGTTAGGCGGCACCCTGTTCCTGATCTACGTGGCGATCGCGCCTCTGGTGGCGGGCTTTTTCAGCGAGCCACAGGTGAAGTGGGTGGTGATGGCGTTCGCCCTGCTCTTCGTGTTCGACGCGATCCAGATCGTGCCCTATGCCCAACTGCAGCGCGAACGGCAGTTCCGGCGACTGGCGATCGTCGGATTCGTTCAGGTACTGGTCACCTCGATGGCGCTGGTCATCGCGGTGCGCACCGACTTCGGCCTGTGGGCGTTGGTGCTGAGCAAGCTCGCCGGTGAAGTAGCGGTAACGGTGCTGCTGTTGTACTGGCAACCGTACGCCGTAGCCTGGCCGCGCGAACTGGCACAACTGAGCAAGCCGCTGTTGCAGGGCTGGCGCGTGCTCGCCTCGCGCATCGCGTGGTACGGCTATTCCAACGCCGACCAGACGCTGATCGGCCGCATCCTGGGCAAGGACGCACTGGGCGCCTACTCGTTCGCGGTCAGCCTGGCCGCGATGCCGCAGCAGGAGGTCGGATCGATCGTCACGCGCGTCGTGCCCGGCATCTTCTCCGAGGTGCAGCATCGCCGCGACGAGTTGCGTCGCTACTTCCTGCTGCTGACCGAGTTCCTGACGCTGCTGTCGTTTCCGATGTCCATCGGTCTGGCGCTTACCGCCGATTTGATCGTCCCGCTGGTGCTGGGCGAGCGTTGGCAATCGGTGATCGTCCCGCTGCAACTGTTGTGCGTGTACTCGGCGTTCCTCTCATCGCAACTGCTGGTCTCGCACGTGCTGAGCTGGACCGGCCAGTTCCGCGTGCACATGTGGTGCTCGATCCTCACCGGCCTGGTCATGCCGCTTGCGCTCTATGCGGTGATTCACCGTGGCATCGAGGCGGTGGCGTGGGTGTGGGTGATCGCCTTCCCGCTCACCAACACGCCCGCGTTCCTGTTCGCGTTCCGCACCCTCGGGATCGGCTTTCGCCACTGGCTGTGGACACTGCTGCCGGCCGCGATCGGCTCGGTCTCGATCGCAGTCGCGGTGCTCGGCATGCGCCTGTTGATTCCGCCGACGTGGTCAGCCTGGACCGTGACCGCAGTCGCCATCACGGCCGGCGCCATCGCCTATCCGCTGACGGTCTGGCTGCTGTTCCCGGCTCGCCTGCGCGCGATGGTCGGGTTTGCGCGGTCGATACGCAGCACCGGCGCCACGCAAGCCTGAACGCGCGATTCGCAGCAGCGCCCGAACTGGGCGCAGCAAGACGGGCACCTTCGCGCGCGGTTGTGCGCCTTGACAACCCGCACCCCCCGTCCTAAAAGATCGCTCACCCCCCAAAGGACGAGGAACGAGCATGGCTTGGTACGCATTGGCCACCTATCGCCGCGGCGCCGGCACCGCGACCGCGTTGGTGATCGACAACAAACTCTACGACTTCGCCGATGCGTGCCGCGCAACCGGCGCTGCCGCGGCGACCTGGATCAACGGTGGGCTCGAGGGCATGGTGGCGCGCTGGCCCGAGTTGGGCGCCAATATCGATGGCATCGCGCAGGCGAGCGCCAAGCTCGCTGCGGCGGGCAAACTCGAGGCGCTGCCGACGGGCACGCAACTCGCTGCGCCGATCCGACCGGCCCGCATCTACTGCGCCGCGGCCAACTACGTCGAGCACGCCAAGGAGATGAGCACCGCGCTCGCTTCCAAGACCAACAGCCGGCCCTACTTCTTCCAGAAGCCCGCCTCCACGGTAATCGGTCCGGAAGAAACGGTGCGCAAGCCCGAAGAGACTTCGAAACTCGACTGGGAAGTGGAGCTGGCGGCAGTGATCGGCAAACGCGCCAAGAACGTACCGCTCGCGCAAGCGTTCGAATACGTTGCCGGCTACACCATCGTGAACGACGTGTCGGCACGCGATCTCAACAAGCGCAGCGACTATCCGTTCGCGTTCGACTGGTTCCAGGGCAAATGCTGGGACACGTTCTGCCCGATCGGGCCGTGGATCGTGCCGGCGGCGTTCGTCACCGATCCGCAGAACCTCAAGCTCAAGCTCAGCGTGAACGGCGCGATCGAACAGGACGATTCGAGCACCACGATGATCTGGACGGTGCGCGAGCAGATCTCGTATCTGTCCACGATCGTCACGCTGGAGCCCGGTGACGTCATCGCCACCGGCACACCATCCGGCGTCGGCGCGGGCAAGGGCAAGTTCCTGAACGCCGGCGACGTGATGGAAGCGTGGGTTGAAGGCATCGGCACACTGCGCAATCCCGTTGCCAACGGCAATCAGCCGGCATGGGGTGCGATGAAGTAGTGCCTCACTCGGGCCGGTCATCGCCGGCCCGGGTCCGCCAAGCGTCAGGTCACTCGAGGAGGATCGGTATGAGTCACATCGGCAAAGTCGTGCGCGTTGCCATCGTCGGACTGACCAGCGCCTTGTTCGCCGGCGCATCCGGTGCGCAAGAAAAGGTGAGCTTCAACATGTCGTGGCTGCCACAGGGCAGCACCGGCGGCGTGCTCATCGCGATCGACCAGGGCTTCTACAAGGAGGTCGGGCTCGCGGTCGACGCAGTGCGCGGCTATGGCGGCGCGCGCACCGTCAACGAGATCGACCAGGGCAAGTTCGATTTCGGCTATGGCGACCCGGTGAGCATCGTGCAGAACCGTGCCCAAGGCGGCAAGACGCGTCTCATCGGCGCGCTCAACACGCGCTGGCCGGCGAACATCTGCTACATCGGTTCGCGCCACAAGATCGCGAGCCTCGACAATCTCAAGGGCCTGTCGTTCGGCGGCGGCGCGACCTCGCCGGTGCAGGCGTTGCTGCCAGCGTGGCTCGAGCTGAACGGCAAGCCGCGCGATCACATCAAGCTGCTCAAGATGGACCCGACCGTGATCGACGCAGCACTGATCGAAGGCAAGATCGATCTGGCCGAGTGCTGGCACGGCAGCAATCGTCCGCTGCTCACCAAGAAGGCGAAGGATGCGGGCCACGGAGTGGAGTCGATCGCGTACTCGGCGCACAAGCTCGACGTCTACGGCAGCGGCGTCGTGGCCACCGATGAGTTCCTCGCCAAGCGGGCCGACACCGCCCGGCGTTTTCTGCGCGCGACCTACAAGGGCTACGACTTCATGATGAAGAACCCGGAGCGCTCGGCCGACATCATCGTCAAGATGCACTCGGTGCTCGACCGCGACGTGGTGTTGCAGCAGATCCGCGACATCAACGAACTCATCGTCGACAAGGACGCTGCCAACCGCGGCCTGGGCTTCATCCGCGACGACCGCGCCGCGTCCACCGTCAAGTTCATCGACACCGCCTACGACCTGAAGGGCAAGGTCAAGGCGAACGAGATCTACAGCAACGACTACCTCAAGTAGCGCAGTGAGCGATAAGTGGACGCTGCGTGACTACGCCATCGCCGGCGCATTCTTTGCCGCGCTTGGTCTGTTGTGGGAGTTCGCAGTCGCCTGGTTCGGCATCAAGCGCTACCTGCTGCCGCCGCTGTCGTCGATCCTGGCGACCATGTGGAACGCGCGCGCCGACCTGTGGATGCACACGCTGGTCACGACCTGGGCGGTAGTGCTCGGTTTCGTGCTGGCCGTGCTCGGCGGTGTGCTGATCGCGTTGGCGTGCTACTTCTGGCCGCTCGCGCAGCGCACGCTCTATCCCCTGGTCGCCGCGCTGCAAGGAATCCCGAAGGTCGCGCTCGCGCCGTTGATGATCGTCTGGGCCGGCTACGGGCTCGGCTCGAAGGTGCTGATGGCTTTTCTGATCGCGTTCTTCCCGATCGTCATCGCCACCATCGGCGGGCTCGCCTCGACACCGTCGCATCTGCTCGAGCATTTCCGCGCGATCGGCGCGTCGCCCTGGGAAACGTTCTGGCGGCTGCGCGTGCCCTCGGCGCTGCCTAATTTCGTCGACGGCTGCAAGGTGGCGATGCCGCTGGCGGTGATCGGCGCGATCGTCGGCGAGTTCGTCGGTTCGGAGAAGGGACTCGGGTCGCTGATCCTGCTGGCGAACGGCGCGGGCAAGCCCGACCTCATGTTCGGCGCACTGATCGCGGTGACGCTGCTCTCGGCGGTGCTGTACTACGCGATTCAATTGTTAGGCAACCGCGTCTGGTGGCGCGCGTTCTGATGGCGTACGCATTGATCGTGTTCTCGCACCTCTTCAGCCCGGCCTGAACATGGCTAGCTCGGCCAGCGCATCGCCGACCATCGCGGTCCGCAACGTATCGAAGACCTTCGATACCGGCACACACGCCCTGGCCAGTGCCGATTTCACCGTCGGCCAGGGCGAGTTCGTCGCGGTGCTCGGACCCAGCGGCTGCGGCAAGAGCACGCTGTTGCGCATCATCGCCGGCCTGATCCCGTTCGACCGCGGCGGCGAAGTGCTGGTGAACGGCGAGCCCGTCACGCGGCCACGACCGGAAACCGGCGTGGTGTTCCAGACGCACAACCTGCTGCCGTGGCTGACGATCGAGAAGAACATTCGCCTGGCGGCGGAGCTGCGACGCATCGATCGCGCCGAACTCGACGCGAAAGTGCGCGCGATGTTCAAGCTGCTGCGGCTCGAAGGTTTCGAGCAGCGCTATCCGCATGAACTGTCCGGCGGCATGCAGCAGCGCACCGCGATCGGGCAGACGCTGGTGCTCGGACCTTCGGTGCTGCTGATGGACGAACCGTTCGGCGCGCTCGATGCGCTCACCCGCGATCATCTCAACGTCGAGCTGCTGCGCATCTGGCAGGAGCAGCGTCAGACCGTGTTGCTGGTCACGCACAGCATCGCCGAAGCCGTATTTCTCGCCGATCGCGTGCTGGTGATGTCCGATCGGCCCGGGCGCATCATCGAAGACTTCAGGGTCGACATGCCACGACCGCGCAATCCGCAGGAGACCAAAGGCACGCCGCGCTTCGGCGAGGCGGTGCTGCATCTGAACAAGTTGATGGGTGTAGTGTGAAGGGCGTCGTGTGGCGTGCGGGGGACGGCGGGAATGAGGGCGCATCCGGCAGCGTCTTCGAATTGTTCCGTCGCAGCGCGGACCAATACGCCGACCACGATCTGCTGGTCATTCCCGATCGCCTGGCGCAGAGCTGGGAGCTGCAGAGTCCTTCCTACACCTACTCACAGACGCGCACGATCGTCGCGCAGCTCACTGATCGCTACATGAGCGCCGGTTATGGCCCTGGTCATCGCGTGGCGCTGCTGCTGGAAAATCGGCCGGCGTTCTTCTTTCACTATCTCGCGCTCAACGCGATCGGGGCGAGTGTCGTTCCAGTCAATCCGGACTATCAGCCCGACGAGTTCCGCTATCTGCTGGAACACAGCGAGAGCGCGCTCGCGGTGGTGCTGCAGTCGCGACGCGCAAGCGTGGCGCCAATCGCGCAAGCACTCGGCATCGCAATCGCCGATCCCGATGACCCGGCGTTCCCGCCGGCACGGGTCACAGCGCGCACGATGTCGATCGACGAATCCTCCGAATGCGCGCTGCTCTACACCTCGGGCACGACCAGTCGGCCCAAAGGCTGCATCGTCGCCAACGGCTACATGCTCGGTTGGGCGCAGTGGTACGCCGCGCAACAGGGCTATATCGCGCTGCGCCCCGGCGTCGAGCGGCTGGCGCAACCGCTGCCGACCTTCCACGTGAATGCGATGGGCAACTCGTTCATGGGGATGTTGGCGCTCGGCGGGGCACAGATCATTCTCGATCGCTTCCATCCGCGACAGTGGTGGCAGGACGCGATCGACACCCGCGCCACCTGCTTTCACTATCTCGGCGTGATGCCCGCGATGCTGCTCAACACGCCGCCCTCGCCGCTCGACCGCGCGCACGCACTGCGCTACGGCATGGGCGGCGGCGTCCATCCGGATCATCACGCGGCATTCGAGGCGCGATTCGGTGTGCCGCTGCTCGAGGGCTGGGCGATGACGGAAACCGGCGGTGCCGGCATCCTGTGCGCGATGCGCGAACCGCGTCACGTGGGTCAGCGCTGCATCGGTCACCCCGATCGAGCCGGTCCGCCATTGCAGGTGCGCGTGGTCGATGACGCATGCCACGAAGTGCCACCGGACGCTCCCGGTGAACTGCTGGTGCGCGCCGCAGGCCCGAATCCGCGCCATCGATTCTTCAGCGGGTATCTCAAGGACGAGGCGGCGACCACGGCAGCCTGGGCAGGCGGTTGGCTGCACACCGGCGATATCGTGCGCCGCAGCGACGACGGCAGCGTGTTCTTCCTCGATCGCAAGAAGAACATCATCCGGCGCTCGGGCGAGAACATCTCCGCCGCGGAGGTCGAAGGCGTGCTGGCGCTGCACGAGGCCATCGCGCAAGTCGCGGTGATCGCGGTGGCCGATGCGATTCGCGAAGAAGAGGTGCTCGCCGCAGTGGCGCTGAAGCCGGGTCACGCACCAACCGGTGAGCTTGCCGAGGCGCTGTTCGAGCACTGCCGCATGCGGCTCGCGTACTACAAGCTGCCCGGCTATGTCGCGTTTGTCGAGCGCTTGCCGACGACCTCTACGCAGAAGGTTCGCAAGCACGATCTCGGGGTGCTGGCTGGCGATCCGCTCGCACAGCCACATTGCTTCGATCTGCGTCCGCGCAAACAGGCCGCGCGCGCGACGAAGCCGCGGCACTGACACAAAGCGCGACATGGCGAGGGGTCGGCCCGCGTCGCCCTGAACCACCCGATCCTCGGTAAGATCCGGCCGCGCCCGATCGCTCCGAATTTCCACTGGAGGAGAAACCATGACACGCATCACCCCTCGACTGCTTGCGCTCGCGCTGACCATCAGCGCCGGCATGGCGCAGGCACAGAACGAAGTCACCATCGGCGTCTCGCTCGGCATCACCGGCCCGGGCGCCTCGCTCGGCGTGCACTACCGCAACGCGCTGCAACTGGTCCCCAAGACGCTGGGCGGCGTACCGGTGAAGTACATCGTGCTCGACGACGCTTCCGATCCGACCAACGCGGCGAAAAACGCGCGCAAGCTGGTGAGCGAAGACAAGGTCGACGTGCTGTTCGGCTCCAACGGCGTGCCCAACGCGCTGCAGATCGCGCAAGTGGCCGCTGAAACCAAGACGCCGATGCTGGCGATGTCGCCGATCGTCGTGGCGCAGGAACGCCAGCCGTGGGTGTTCGTCGTGCCGCAACCGACCGAGCTGATGATGAGCGCGGTGGCCGAGCATCTGAAAGCCACTAATACCAAGACCGTGGGCTACATCGGATTTTCGGATGGCTGGGGCGATCTGGTGCTGAAGGCGCTCGAGTTCCACGCGGCGAAATCGGGCTACAAGGTCATCACCAATGAACGCTATGCGCGGGCGGATACCAGCGTGACCGGTCAGGTGCTCAAACTGATGGCCGCAAAACCCGATGCAGTGGTGGTCGGCGGATCGGGCACCGGCGGCGCGCTGCCGCACATCGCGCTGGCCGAGCGCGGCTACAAGGGACGCATCTATCACAACCACGGCACGGTGAACGCCGAGTTCGTGAAGGTGGGTGGCAAGTCGGTGGAAGGCGCGATCGCACCAACCGGCCCGGTGGTCGTGCCTGAAGATCTGCCGGCCAACTTCGCCACCAAGAAAATCTCCGAGGAGTTCATCAAGCGCTACGAATCGACGTTCGGTGCTGGCAGCCGCAACGCGTTCGCCGGCTACGCGTACGACGGCTATCTGTTGCTCGATGCGGCTGTTCCGGTCGCGGCCAAGAAGGCCAAGCCCGGCACCGCCGAATTCCGCGACGCGCTGCGCGTGGCGCTCGAAGGGGTGAAGAACGTCGTCGGCACCCATGGCGTGTACAGCATGAGCGCGACCGACCACAACGGGCTGGACGAGCGCGCTCGCGTACTGGTGCGCGTCGAAGGCGGCACGTGGAAGCTGCTGAAGTGATGTGACACCCGAGATCGCTCTGTGGCTGGTGCAGGACGGCGTCGTCAATGGCGCCGTGTACGCGCTGCTCGCGCTCGCGTTGCTGCTGGTATTCGCGGTGACGCGCGTGATCTTCGTGCCGCAGGGCGAATACATCTCGTACGCGGCGATCTCGCTCGCGCTGCTGCAGGCCGGGCAGCTTCCGGGCACGGTGTTCGTGCTGGTGATCGGCGGCCTGGTTGCCGCCGCGATGGAAATCTTCACGGCGGTGCGCGACCAGGCAACGCGCCGCATTCGCCGCGCGCTCGTGCTCTACGTGGCGCTGCCGTTGCTGATGTCCGCGATCGCATGGTGGGCCGCACCGCGCCAGTTCGCCACCTGGGTGCAGGTGCTGATCGTGCTCGGCCTGGTGGTGCCGCTGGGGCCGATCGTCTATCGCGTCGCCTATCAACCGCTCGCCAGCGCCTCGGTCCTGGTGCTGTTCATCGTGTCGATGGCGGTGCACTACGCGATGGCGGGGCTGGGACTGGTGTTTTTCGGCGGCGAGGGTTTCCGCTCCAAGCCGTTCTCCGATGTGCAGCTCAACGTCGGCGTGCTCAACATCACCGGGCAGTCTTTGCTGGTGGTCGGCGCGAGCATCGGCGTGATGGTGGCGCTGTGGCTGTTCTTCGAGCGCTCGCTGTACGGCAAGGCGTTGCGCGCCACCGCGGTGAATCGCATCGGTGCGCGACTGGTGGGTATTCCGACTGAGGTGTCGGGCAGTCTGAGTTTCATGCTCGCCGCGCTGATCGGCGCACTGTCGGGCCTGCTGATCGCGCCGATGACCACCGTCTACTACGACACCGGGTTTCTCATCGGGCTGAAGGGCTTCGTCGGCGGCATTCTCGGCGGCATGGTCACCTATCCGATGGCCGCTGTCGGGGCGGTGGTGCTCGGCCTGCTGGAAGCATTCGCTTCGTTCTGGGCCAGCGCGCTCAAGGAAACGATCGTATTCACGATCATCATCCCGATCCTGATCTGGCGCTCGCTGCGCACCCGTCACGTCGAGGAGGATGAGGAGTGATCGGGAGTGATGCGGTGCGCGCGTTGACGGGCAGATTCGCATGAGCAAGCACTCCGTATGAACGCGCGTATCGGCATCGTCGCCTTCATCGCGTTCATCGCGATCGCGCCGCTGGTGGTGCCGGAGTTCTACGTCACTCTGCTGAACTACATCGGCATGGCGACGCTGGTGGCGCTGGGCCTGGTGATCCTCACCGGCATCGCGGGCGTGATGTCGTTCGGGCAGCAAGCATTCGTCGGGCTGGGCGCGTACACGACGGCGGTGCTGTCCACGCTCTACGGCGTATCGCCGTGGCTCACGTTGTGGCTGTGCCTGGCGTTCACGGCGTTCGCCGCCTGGGCGCTGGGTGCGATCACGCTGCGATTGTCGGGCCACTACCTGCCGCTGTGCACGATCGCCTGGGGCATCGCACTCTATTTCCTGTTCGGCAATCTGGCGATCCTTGGCCAATACAACGGCCTGGACAACGTGCCCGCCGTGTCGATCGGTTCGTGGAAGCTCGATACCGGCCGCGAGACCTACTATCTGATCTGGCTCATCGCGATCGCGGCGCTGCTCGCCGGCCGCAATCTGCTCGACTCGCGCATGGGCCGCGCCATCCGCACCTTGCGCTTTCGCGCAGTGATGGCCGCGAGCTTCGGCGTGGATACCACCGCGCTCAAGACGCTGGTGTTCCTCTACGCCGCGCTGCTCGCCGGCGTCTCCGGCTGGCTGTACGCGCACTTCCTGCGGTTCGTGAGTCCGCACGCGTTCAACGTGAACGCCGGGATCGACTATCTGTTCATGGCGGTGATCGGCGGCGCGAGCAACGTCTGGGGTGCGGTCATCGGCGCATCCGTGCTGACCGTGCTCAAGGAGTGGTTGAAGGACATCCTGCCCAAGCTGTTTCAGGCGCAAGGCAACTTCGAGATCGTCGTGTTCGGGCTGCTGATGATGCTGCTGTTGCATCGCACGCGCGACGGACTGGTACCGGCGATGCTGCGCTGGTGGCCGCAGGGCGCGCGCGCATCGGAGGCGTTGGCTTCGACGGCATCGGCGAATTCGGATTTGCCCAGACGCGCGCAGCCACAGAGCGGGTCGCCGCTGCTCGAGGTACGGGCGCTGCAGAAGAACTTCGGCGGTCTGGCGGCCGTGTCGAATCTCTCGTTCGAGATGAAAAGCGGCGAGATCCTCGGACTCATCGGCCCGAACGGCGCCGGCAAGAGCACCGCGTTCAACCTGATCACCAGCGTACTTTTGCCCGATGGCGGCGAGACCCGGTTCCGCGGCGAGCGCATCGATCGCCTGTCGCAAAGCGAGATCGCCCGGCGCGGCATCTGCCGCACGTTCCAGCACGTCAATCTGGTCTCGGCGATGTCGGTGCTGGAGAACACCGCGATCGGTGCGCATCTGCGTGGCAGGCAAGGTACGGTCGCGGCGATGCTCCGGCGCGATCGCGCCGAAGAGGCGCAACTGCTCGCCGAAGCGCGCCATCAGTTGCAACGAGTCGGTCTGGGCGCGCATCTGCACGAAGCCGCCGGCAGCCTGCCGCTCGGTCAGCAGCGACTCGTCGAGATCGCCCGCGCGCTGTGTGCCGATCCCACTTTACTGCTGCTCGACGAACCCGCGGCAGGCCTGCGTTACGGCGAGAAGCAGGCGCTGGCCGAGTTGCTTCGCAAGCTGCGCGCCGAGGGCATGAGCATTCTGCTGGTCGAGCACGACATGGACTTCGTCATGGGCCTGGTCGACCGGCTGGTGGTGATGGATTTCGGCGAGAAGCTTGCCGAAGGCCTGCCGCACGAGATCCAGAACAACGAAGCAGTGCGCGAGGCATACCTCGGGGGCATCGAATGAGCGTGGTGCTCGAAGCGCGCGACCTGCGCGTGCGCTACGGCAAGGTCGAAGCGCTGCACGGCGCCAACGTCAGCGTGGCCGAAGGCACGATCGTCACAGTGATCGGCCCCAACGGCGCGGGCAAGACCACGCTGCTCGCGGCATTGATGGGCCTGATTCCGGCAAGCGGCGTGCAACTGCATGCGGGCGTCGATGTGCGCGACAAGAGCGTCGAGGAGCGCGTCGCGCTCGGGCTGTGTCTGGTGCCTGAACGGCGCGAGCTGTTCGGTGAGCTGTCGGTGGAAGACAACCTGCGCCTCGGTGCGTTTTCGCGCTATCGACGCGGCGAGCGCACGCTCGATGGTGACCTGCAGGCGGTGTATGCGCGCTTCCCACGACTGCAGGAGCGGCGTACGCAGCTCGCCGGCACGCTCTCGGGCGGCGAGCGGCAGATGCTCGCGCTGGGCCGCGCGCTGATGGCAAAACCACGCGTGCTGATGCTCGATGAACCGAGCCTTGGTCTGGCACCGCGCATCGTGCGCGAGATCTTCCAGATCATCGCCGAGTTGCGCCGGACCGGCGTGTCGATCCTGCTGGTCGAGCAGAACGCGCGCGCCGCATTCCAGGTGGCCGACTACGGCCGTGTTCTGCAGCCGGGTGGTTACGTGCGCT
>CADEDU010000034.1 GCA_902826155.1 uncultured beta proteobacterium | reverse complement strand
TCACGGCGGAGTGCGCGCCACTACAAATTGGCGAATGGCAGGTCGACCCGGCGACCAACGAGTTACGCCGCGGTGCCGAAACAGTGAGGATCGAGCCAAAGGCGATGGAGGTGCTGCTGCGGCTCGCCGAGCGGCCGGGGCAGGTAGTGAGCCGCGACGAGTTGTTCGCTGCGGTGTGGCCCGGCGTCGTTGTGGGCGACGAAGCGCTCACCCAGTCCATCATCAAACTGCGCCGCGCGCTCGGTGACAACGCCCGCGCCGCTCATTACATCGAGACGATCTCCAAGCGCGGCTATCGTTTGATTGCGCCGCTGCGACCCGCAACGGCCTCATCCCAGGCGCGCCGTCGCCTTCCGGTCGCAGCGCTCGTAGCCGCGATCGGCGCAATGCTTCTAGTCGGCACCGCGGTCTACCTGCAAGTGCCGAAGGCACCAGCCGATGCGAAAGTCACCGAAGTCGCGGAAAGTCGGCTGCCGACCGTGAGCGTACTGCCGTTCGAATGGGTCGGAGCAGACAGTACCAACGACTACCTAGCGCGTGGTATCGGCAGCGACCTCATGCACGATCTGTCACGCCTGCCCGGCCTGCGGCTGATCCGCTCTGCAACGACACCGACGACGGAAAGGCCGGCTGCGGCTCGCTACGTGGTTTCCGGTACCGTACAGCGCACGGGCGAGATGCTGCGTATCAACGTCCACCTGGTCGACGGCAAGAGCGGGCAACAGATCTGGTCGGAGCGCTTCGAGCGCCGCTTCGACGAGTTCTTTTCGATGCAGAATGAGCTTGTCGCCAGACTCGCAGAAGTGCTGCCCGGCAAGCTAGCGGGGGCGGCTCGCACGCAGAACGCACGGCGCTACACGCGCAGCCTCGAGGCGTACGACGCCTTCCTGCGCGCGCATGCACTTTTCCTCGTGCGCCGTCCCGAGGCCAACGACGAAGCTCGCACCCATTACCGGGTCGCGATCGATCGCGACCCGAAGTTCGCTCGAGCTTACGCCGGCCTCGCCATGACTTACGCGATGGATTTCCGGCTGATGCACTCTGCCGACCGTGCGAGCACCCTTCCTCGTGCGCTCGAGCTCGCTGACACCGCGCGCATGATCGACCCTGATCTCCCCGAGGCGCACTGGGCGGTGGGTTTCGTACAAGTGCAGAGCCGGCGCCACGAGGCGGCGCTCGATTCGCTGCGGCGCGCAATCGCACTCGACCGCTCGTTCGCCGACGCGTATGCGTTGATGGGCGGTATCCACACGTATATCGGAGAGCCGGCCAAGTCGATCCCGCTACTGCGCCAGGCAATGCGTCTCAACCCCGATGCCGGCTATCTTTATTACTTGCTTCTGGGCCGCGCCTATCTATTCGAGAGTGATTACGAGCAGGCGATGCTCAATCTACGCGAAGCCGTGGCACGCAATCCCAACGATCTGGAGACCCGACTATTTCTGGTCGCATCCATGATCGCGGTCGATGACCGGGCTGGTGCCGATTGGGAAACCGAGGAAGTTCGCACCCTCGAGGCGACATTCTCTGCGCCGACGTGGCTGGACAGCTATCCGCTGACGAGCGCCGTTCACCGCGCACGGCTCCTGGGGCTGCTGACAAAAGCCGGTCTTTAAGAGCGCGCTAGCGACGACTTCTTCGGCGCCGGCCTCGCGTTCTGGCTGGCACCGAACACGGCATCCTCGAGCGGTAAGCCGCTTGATCGGAATGTCCAACGCGGTACCGCCGGCCACGCTTCGAGGAACTCTAGGATGTAGCGGCCCTAGGCGCCGGCGATGCCTGCCGTAAGGCGCACTGAGACGGTTGCTGTGCGCGTCCCACGCGCGGCTATCGACCAAGCGTCAAACACCGATGCGCGGATCCATAGACCGCGACATGCTACTTGTTCAGGCCCTTCGCCTGGAGCCATGCCGCCATCACTTCGGAACTTCGGCGACCTTGACGTTGTTCAAATCGACGAACGGAAAGTGGGTGTTGCCGGAAATGCCACTCTCGGGCAAATGAGTGACGGTGACATCACCGCCTTTGGCGTTCAACGCATCTCGCCGTACTTTCGCCATCTGCAGGCGGACGCGCCATGCTTCCTGCCCTGGGCTCGGCGTTCGAGCGGCAGGAATGTTATCGCCGTAGATCACCAGGATCGGGATCCTGGTGAGCCGCAGGAAGTCCGCCAGCGGGACCGGGCGCCCTCCAGCGTGTCAAAGCCGCCGGGTACCGGCTTGGGCATGTCGTTCTCCGGAAAAGCGTAACCGCTGCCCGGCTCGAACGATGATCGTCGTCCCAGTAACGCACGATCTCGTACATCCTGCGACCGTAGACACTGCCCGTCTGTCCCTGCGCCTACTCGATGAAGTGACCGAACAGCGTGGCGTCTGGCGCAAACTCCCTATGATCGACGTAGCCATCCAGCGACACGTTCATTCCGAACACGAGCTTAGCCATGCTCAGTTCCTTGCCAAGGCAACGTTGGTTCGGATCGTGACCTTCATCGTATTCCGCCAGTCTTGGAATTCCGCAGCGAGTGTAGGTCCAAACTATTTCTGCACATGCGCCGGGTCCATCCAAAACGGCTCCCAGATGTGGCCGTCGAGGTCCTCGAACGAGCGCTGGACCATGAAGCCGTAGTCCTGTTTCGGGTTGGGCTCGTTGCCGCCGGCCTTCACGGCCTTCTCGACCATGTCATCGACCGCCTTCTTGCTCTCGAGCGCGAGCGCCACGGCCACACTGGCGGTCTTGTGCGTGTCGGAAATGGGCTTCGAGGTGAACGTCTTCCACTTCGCGTGCGTCAGCAGCATGGCAAAGTTGTGCTCGGAGATGACCATGCAAGCAGCGGTATCGTCGGTGAATTGCGAATTGAACGTGAAGCCAACCGCTTTGTAGAAGGCCATGGACTTCTCCAGGTCCTTGACGGGAAAGTTCACGAACATCTTGGTGGTCATGACGGCCTCCTTTTGGCTCGGGCTGGGAGCTGTTTCTGGCAGCGGCTATTCTTTGATGTCCGGCTCGACGAGTTTGGCCAGCTTCCGCAACGATTGCTGCCAGCCGAGATAGCAGGCCTCGACAGGGATCACCTCGGGCAGGTTCTCCTGCACCACCGTCATCTCGGTCCCGACCGAGACGGCTTTCAGCTTGACCGTCACCTTCATCTCGCCTGGCAGGTTGGGATCGTCGAACGAATCGGTGTAGACCAGCAGCTCGCCGGGGAGGAGCTTGAGATAGGTACCGCCGAAGGAGTGGCTGTTACCGGTCGTAAAGTTGCGAAAGGACATGCGGTGCTTGCCGCCTTCCTTCGCGTCCAACGCATGAACCGTGCAGGTATATCCAAAGGGAGGTAGCCAGCTCGCCACTGCATCGGGTTCGAGAAAAGCGCGATAAACCTTGTCGGGCTTGGCGGCAATAACGCGGTGCAGGTTGACGGCGTTTGGCATGATCAGGACTCCTTGTTTGGGTTGCGGTTGAGTTCAACCACCGGCGCAAAACCTCCGAAAATGAGACGCTTGCCATCGAACGGCATGGGGTTTTTGTCGGGGTGCATGCGAGGGTCGGCCTTCTCCGGATCGCTCATCCACTCGCCCATCGTCGCATGCGCTGCATCGCGCGTTTTCTTGTCGGGCCACTCGATCCACGAGAAAACGACCGTCTCGTCGTCCTTCGCCTGCACGGCTATGCGAAAGTCAGTGAGCTTGCCGACGCTGACGTCGTCGCCCCAGCATTCGAGGATGCGCGTTGCGCCGAGATCCACGAACACGCTGTCGCCGAGCTTGGCGTGGTCGATGAACTTCTGCTTGTTGGCGGTCGGTACCGCAATCACGAAACCGTCGATGTAGCTCATGGTGTTGTCTCCGTTCGGTCTCTCAATCGCGTTTGACGGCAGCTTCCAGCGCAGCAATATCGATCTTCACCATCATCATCATCGCCTCGAACGCGCGCTTGGCCTCGACCGGATCGGCGCTCGTGGTGAGTTCGAGCAGGCGGCGCGGCGTGATCTGCCAGGAGTAGCCCCAGCGATCCTTGCACCAGCCGCAAGCACTCGTACTGCCGCCGTTGTCGACAATGGCATTCCAATAGCGGTCGGTCTCTTCCTGCGAATCCGTGACCACCACAAAACTCACCGATTCGTTCGGCTTGAAGGTCGGTCCGCCGTTGAGGCCAAGGAACTTTCGCCCGAGGACCGTGAACTCGACGGTCAGCTCGCTGCCCGCGTGTCCTCCGGGAAAGTCACCGGGCGCAGCATGGATGCGTCCGACATGGCTATCGGGAAAGTTCGCTGCATAAAACTTTGCCGCCTTACTTGCTTCGCCATGGTCGAACCACATGCAAGTCACCAGTTCTGTCACGCCTGATCTCCTTTGAAGGTCGTTTGGTGCCGAATCCGAACGGCACCCCGATGTAGTGGCGCACGTGATCGATGCTGTCTGCCGCGCGTTAAGGCACCGCCCTTCGCTTTGGTCGCGATGAAAACGCTTCGCAGTACTGCATGCGTGTGCATTGCTGGCGTTGTTCGTGGTTTTTACTAGGACCGTCAATGCTGCTACGTCACACGCGGTTGCGTGGCTTGGGGCGGCCGTCGGTTAGCTCCACTATCCGTGCCTTCACGATGCGCGCAATCAAGTCGTGAGGAATCGATTCGCCGAGCGGCAAGCGCAAATTGCCTTTCTCACCGCGATAGCGCGCGATCGCTCGATTCAGCGCAGCATCACCCTTCACCGGCGGATATAGGCCGATGTGGTTCTTGAACGCGGCGAAATAGATCAGCATGCCATTAAGCGTGAACGCAGGAATGCGATAGCTGATTGTCTCGATTGCCCCAGGCGCAGCCCTGGCGATGGTCGCGCGAATATCCCTCAGGATGGACTGCACTTCGGGCGAGAACTGGTCGATGTACTCGTCGATTGTCCCAGGCGCAGTCGGGTTACGACTCGCATCGCCCTTGCTGGCAGTCTTGTGCGTGCGCTGGTTGGTCCGATACCAGCGCATCGGACGAGAACCGCTGCGCTTCACCAACCCCTTGGCTTCCAAGTCGAGCTGCACGGTCTTGGACCACCAGCCCGCTTTGGCGCCGTCCGGAAACAACGTCTCGGGAAGGTAATTCAATAGTCGCTCGCTGATTGAATCAGCCGTCAGCCCGGGCGGTTCCGATGGCAGAACCTGGAGCCACGCAGCTTTCATCGCGCCGTACTTCGCCGCGTCGACGGCGCGCGCACTGCCCGGATGATTGACGTTCTCGACCCTTACCCTCGCCATGACAGACGTCCCTTAGTCAGAAATACCCACCATCCAGCCAACACCGAACCGGTCGGTGAGCATGCCGAATCGAGGCGACCAGAACGTTTTGCCGAGCGGCATCTGCACTTTCCCGCCTTGGCTGAGCGCGGCGAAGGTTCGTTCAACTGCATCGATCGTCGGCAGGTCGAGCGCGAGCGAGAATCCGTCGAATTTCGTACCTGCACACATGCCGTCGGAGGCCAAGATCACGCTCTCACCGATGCGCAGGCTGCAATGCATGATCTTGTCGTCGAACCCCGGTGGCAGCGTGCCATGCGGCATCGGATCAGGATTCTCTTTGAAGCGCATCAGCATCTCGACTTTTGCGCCGAGCGCTTCCTGGTAGAACGCGAGAGCTTCCTCGCAGCGTCCGCCAAAGAAGAGATACGGTTGGATGAAGTGTCTGCTCATGGTGCCTCCGCGAGAAATTGACCTTCATTGGTTCAGTTGATGGTTAGCGCCCTTCGGCAGCCTTCTTGAGATTGGCGAGACCGGATTCGAATTCGAGTGAGTGATCGTGACGACGATCGAACCACGCACCAAGCCCGCGGTAGGTCCAGTAGGTCCAATTGGGTCGATCAGAAGTTTCGCGGCTCATCGCTAGGACGTATCCAGAACCGGCTCGCCGACAACATCGCGCAATGTCACACTCTTTGACGCGACGGGGTGGAAAGTCCGATCACCAGATTCCCTGTAGTAACTGATTCCCTGTGTTAGTTCATTCGATCGGTCGAAATCGCACTGCGCTCCATACTGTATCGAGCGCGACTTGCCTGACCGCGTAAATGCCCTTCTTCTTGCGCATGTACTCAGACAGGACGGCCCGCGTCAGATCGGTCCCGAGTTGGCCCGCCTTGGGATAGGCGATCCACGCCAACCGATCGGCCTTGGCCGCTGCGACCACCGCGGCGCACCGATCGTCCAGCTCATCGAGCGTTCGCACGAAGAGCAATGTCACCTCGGCCTGTATCGACGTGGTAAGCACCAGATCGTCAGGGACGAGGCGCCCTGGCAAGCCCATCACGCGGGTCGCGGTGCCAGGCTTGAGATTCAGTTTCTGCGCAATGCTCATTGCATCTGCCGCGCCGTCATGACGAAACACTCCAAGCGAGTCTCACCGCGAAGACGGCTGGTGTTTCATCTGGAACAGTCCGTCAACCGCGCGATTGCGAAGGTATGCCGCCGCATTGCTAACATGTAGATCCACTTCCACCCGACGGCGCGGAGCCACTTGCGCATGCACCTGGAGCTCGACGGCACCGGCGCGCTCTATGAGCAACTCACCCGAGCGCTCAAGCGATCGATTCTTGAGGGTGTACTGAAGGCGGACTCGCGCTTGCCGGCCACACGGGAGCTCGCGGCGGCCCTACACGTCTCGCGCAACACGGTGCTGACCGCGTACGAGATGCTGTGCGCCGAAGCGCTGGCGGTGCCCAGAAAGGGCTCCGGGACCTTCGTCGCGCGTACGTCCGTCGCACCGAGTGGTGTATCAGCAGCAGCATCGGTAGCCGCGCAGTCACGGTATGCGTCGCGGCTACGCAAGCTGCCGCCTGTGTCGATTCGACGGTTCGACGCGCCGGTTCGCTATGACCTGCGCTATGGCGAGCCATTGTTGGATCTGACACTGGTAAGCGCGTGGCGGCGCGAATTGTCGCGCGCGGCGCTGCGCTGCGAGCTGCACTATCCACCGGCCAACGGGTTGCGAGCGCTGCGCGAGTGTATCGTCGAATACGTGGCGCGCCGACGCGGGGTGTCGTGCAGCCCGACCGACGTGATCATCGTCAATGGAACCCAGCAGGCGGTCACACTCATTGCACGGGTCCTGATCGACGAAGGCGATGACGTCGTCATCGAAGACCCACATTATCAGTTCGCCGCCCACGCGCTACGGGCACACGGCGCGCGGCTCGTCCCAATATCGGTCGATGACCAAGGGCTCAAATGCGAGAACCTTCCGCATGAGCCGATTCGTTGCGTCTACGTGAGTCCGTCCCATCAATTTCCAGCCGGTGTCCAGATGTCGCTCGAGCGCCGATTGGCGCTGTTGCGGTACGCCGCCAAGCGGCATTGCTGGATCGTCGAGGATGACTACGATGGCGAATTCCGCTACGACCCGCGCGCGATTCCGGCGCTGCGCTCACTCGATCTGGGCGGCCAAGTCATCTACGTCGGTACGTTCTCGAAAGTGCTGTTTCCGGCACTGCGACTCGGTTACATCATCTGCCCACCTGGCTTGCGAGACGACCTCATCGGCGCCAAACGATTCGACGATCTGGGATCGGCAAGTATCGAGCAAGCGGCGATGGCCAGATTCATGCAATCGGGCGGCTTCGATCGACACCTGCGCAAGGCTGCCGGCGAATTGCGTCGCCGACGCAACGTGCTGCTCGAAGGGCTGCGGCGCGACTGTGCCGATCAGATACGGGTGACCGATTCACAGGCCGGGATGCATGTGGTGGGTTGGTTGCCCTCGTGGTCGGCCGAGCGAGTCCGATGCCTCGTTGAACACGCGCAGCAGCGTGGCCTAGGATTGCATCCGATCGATCCCTACTACGCCAAGCAGCCACCGACATCCGGATTGCTGCTCGGATTTGCTGCACTTTCGACCACGCAGTTGCGTGCGGCCACGCGACTGCTGGGTGAATGTCTCCGGAAAGTTTGTTCGTAGCCGTTCGCTCAGCCACGGCGATGGGGGTGGTCCGGCGGCCGCTCAGAACCGTTGCCTGCCTCTCTTGTCAGGTAGAGTCGCTCCGCAAGATCCGCGCCGTCACGACGCAGGCAACCCCGATCACGATCGCGCCAACGCCTCATCATCGTTGGTCAGGTAGCGCACCAGGATGTTGGTGTCGAGCGCAATCATCGCTGCCTAGTCGCCCACCGACGCGCCGCGGCTGCGCCTGCGGCCTTGCGCAAGTCGGCATCGGTGGCTGGTTTACCGGTGTATCGGGCAGCACCACGACCCTGCGCCGCGGTAATTCGTTTGAACGGAACCAGATGTGGCCGCACCAAGTTCTCGACGAACTGGATGATGTTGCCTTGGCCGACAAGCTTATGCAGCGCCTCGTAGACATCATCGGCGACGTTAATTGTGAGCTTACGCAGCATCGCGGCGCCTTCTACGTAGTCAATACGTTAGCGCTACGTCGTTTCTACGTAGCAGGCAATGTGTCACGGAGCCTCCGGCTCAATCGGTCGCCGTGCTTGCATGCACAATTTCTCTGGCGTGGCCGGTGCAACCACTTCGAGCGAAGCTACTGTCGCACAGTCTCCAGCCCAGCGCGTCACGGCTCACCGGTTTTGGGGCGGACACCGGCCTCGCTTTCTGATATTCGACGCCCGCGCGGCTCGATTGCCCGGCACCGAACTGCTCGCATGACCGCATCGAGCGTACTCATCCGCGAGAATCTCGAGCGCGAAGTCGATCGGACAACCAGATAGCGGTCGCGCCGGTCGGTACAGTCGACGCTTGCGCCTCGTGTTCGCGCTCACTCCACCCGCCGCCAAGTGATTTGTACAACTGCACCGCCGACGCGTTACGGTTCAACCGACTATTGACCAGATCGGTCTCGGCCGAAAGCAGTTGCCGCTGCGTGTCGAGCACCTCGAAGTAGCTCGCCACGCCACCGCGATAGCGCAGCTCAGCCAGGCGCAGCGATTCGCGCGCGAGCCGGGCACGCTGCTCGTTGGCCTCGATCTCGCTCCCATATCGATCGTAGGCCACCAGCGCGTCCGCCGACTCCTGCAACGACACGATGATTGCTTTGCGGTAGGCCAGGACGGCCTGTTCGAGGCGAGCCAGCGAGGCCTCGTGGTTCGCCTTGATCGCGCCGCCCGCAAACAGCGTCTGCAGCGCATTGACGCCCGGCGAACGCACATCGGCCGATCCCCCTTGCAGCACGTCGCTCAGCGCAGTGCTCAGTCGGCCGAATGTTCCGGTCAGAGTAATGCGCGGAAAGAACTGTGCGCGCGCAACGCCGACATTCGCATTCGCCGCGACAAGCTGCTGCTCGGCCTGCCGCAGATCGGGGCGGCGCTCCAGCAGTTGCGCAGGTACGCCGGCCGGCACGGCAGGCGCCTGCGCGATGGTGGACATGGCGGAGATGCCCGCGCTGGTATCGACCGGCGTGGGTCCCCGCGCCAGCAGCACGTTCAAGGCGTGCTCGGTCTGCGCGATCTGTCGATCGAGCCCCGGCAGCCGTGACTCGGTTGTCGCGACCTGACTCTGCGCCTGCCGAAGATCAGCGTCGGTCTGGATTCCTTGCCGCGCCAAAAGCTCGGTCAGGCGCAACGAGTCGCGCTGCAGACCGATGTTGCGCTCGGTGATCGCGCGCGTTTCACGCAGTGCTTGCAGCTCCAGATATCGCAACGCCACCGACGCGACCAGCGAAGCGATGACCGCGTTGCGCGCCTCTTCACTCGCCAGCAGGTTGGCTCGCGCAGCTTCGGTGGCGCGCGCGTAGCGCCCCCACAGGTCCAGCTCCCACGACAGGAACAGGCCGGTGATGATGTTGGTGCGGTTGGTCTCGCCCGGGTTGCGCGCGGCGGCATTCGACTGCGTGCCCACCGAGGCCGACGGCAAAGCGGGCGCGTAAGCGCTCGTAACCTGCGTCTGCGCTTCCCGCACGCGCGCGGCAGCAGTGTGCACATCGAGATTTTCATTCAATGCGTGCTCGATCAGTCTCACCAGCGCCGGATCGCGAAACAGCTGCCACCAGCCAAGGTCGGCGATCGAATGCGTCTCAGCCGGGCTGGCAAAGCGATGTTGCGCGGGCAATTCCACCGCGGGTCGGTTGTAGTCTGGCCCCATCGTGCAGGCGGCGAGAATGGCCGCGCTCGCTACGACGGCAAGATGTCGGACTGGATTCATGGCGGTCTCTCTCATGGAAGGGTTGGGGTCTGCTGTGCGCGCGCGCGGATCGTTTCCTGCGAGCGTCGTCCACGCAGCTTTTGCACGCAGCGGTCGACCGCAACAAACAGCACCGGCACCAGAAAGATCGCCAGCAGCGTCGCCGCCAACATGCCAGCCAACACAGTGATGCCCATCGACACCCGCGCGTGGGCGCCTGCCCCCCGCGAGACCACCAGTGGCACCACTCCGAGGATGAAAGCGAAGGAGGTCATCAGGATCGGTCGCAGCCGTAGCTTTGCCGCCTCGATCGCAGCTTCCACGGCGCTGGCGCCCTGCTCACGACGCATCTTGGCGAACTCCACGATCAGAATCGCGTTCTTGGCGGCCAGACCGATCAGCAACACCAAGCCGATCTGCGCGTAGATGTTGTTGGTGAGCCCGGTCGCTTTCAAACCGACCATCGCTCCAAGCACACCGAGGGGCACCGCCAACAGCACCGCCAGCGGCACGGTCCAGCTCTCGTACAACGCAGCCAGAAACAGGAACACGAACACCAGTGCGAGGGTAAACACGAGCGGCGTTCGGCCCGCCGACTCTTTCTCCTGGCGCGACAATCCCGACCATTCGTACGCGTAACCCGCCGGCAGCGTTTCGCGCGCCACCGCCTCGAGCGCATCCAGCGCCTGCATCGAGCTGTAGCCCGGAGCGGGCGTGCCGCCGATGTCAGCCGTGCGAAACAGGTTGTAGCGCTGCAGCGTGGTGGGTGAGCTGATCGGAACTTGCCTGACTAGCGTCGAGAGCGGAATCATCTCGCCCGCGGCCGAGCGCACATGGAACAGGCGGATCGCGTCCAACTCGCTGCGGTACTGTTGCTCAGCCTGCATCGTCACCTTATAGGTGCGACCAAAGCGGCTGAAGTCGTTTACCTGCAAGCCACCGAGAAATGTCTGCAGCGCGTTGGACACATCGTTCACCGCCACGCCCAGCTTCTTCACCTTCTCGCGATCGACCTCCAGCCGGTACGCCGGCGTATTCGGATTGAACTTGGTGTAGATCATGCCGATCTCGGGGCGCTTCTTCGCCGCCGCGAGGAACTCCTCGGCCACGCTGAACAGCTCGTGCGGTGTCCCATTAGCGCGATCCTCGAGCTTGAGTGAGAACCCGCCGGTGCTCCCCAGCCCGGGAATCGGCGGCGGATTGAACGCAAGCACCTGCGCCTCAGGCACCGACAGCGCGAAGGCAAATACACTCATGATGATCGTGCGCAGATCCTTGCCTGAAACGTGGCGCTCATGCCAGGGCTCCAGCGCCGCGACGAACAATGCAGCATTCGATTGCGGCGATCCGGTGAGGATGTTGTAGCCGCTCACCGTAAGCGTGCGGGCCACGCCTGGGGTCTCGCGCAAATGTCGCTCAACCTTGTCAGTAGCGACCATCGTGCGATTCATCGACGCCGCCTCGGGCAGCAACACCATGCCCAGAAAGTAGCCTTGGTCTTCGGGCGGCACGAACTCGCCCGGCACCGACTTCATCAATCCGCCCGCCGCGGCGATGAACGCCGCCAGCAATGCCAGGCTGAGTGCGAGTCGGCGGATGGCAGTGCGCACGCCCCGGCCATAGCTGCCCACGAGACGGTCGAAGCCGCGATTGAACGCCGCGAAGAACCGCACGATCGGATTGCGTTGCCGCGATTCCGATGCCTCGGCGTGCGCCTTGGGCTTCATCAGCAACGCGCACAGCGCAGGCGTCAATGACAGCGCCACGAATGCCGACAGCAGCGTCGATACCGCGACCGTGACCGCGAACTGTTTGTAGAGCGCGCCGGAGATACCGCCCAGAAACGCCACCGGGACGAATACCGCGCACAGCACCAGCGCGATTGCCACAACCGGACCCGACACCTCCCGCATCGCGCGGACCGTCGCGTCGAACGGCGACAACCCCTGATGCATGTGATGCTCGACCGCTTCGACCACCACGATCGCATCGTCGACGACGATACCGATCGCCAGCACCATGCCGAACAGTGTCAAGGTGTTGATCGTGAATCCGAGTGCGGTGAACGCCGCGAACGTGCCCACCAACGATACCGGCACCGCCAGCATCGGGATCAGGGTCGCGCGCCAGCTTTGCAGAAACAGCGACACGACGATGAGCACGAGTAGCAACGCCTCGAACAACGTGTGCACCACCTCGTTGAGCGACTCCTTGACGAAGATGGTGTTGTCGACCACGACGTCGTAGGTAAGATCTTTCGGGAACCGCTTGGACATGTCCGCGAGCGAAGCATTGATGAGCCCGGCGGTTTCGATCGCGCTCGCTTCAGGTGTCAGATTGATCGCAAAGGCTGCCGCCGGCCGGCCGTTGTAGCGGCTGTCGAAGGTGTAGTCCTTGGCGGCGAGTTCGACGCGTGCAACATCGCGCACCTTGATGAATGAGCCGTCCGCGTTGGCACGCACGATCACGTTTTCGAACTCGGCCGGCTCGATCAGACGGCCGCGTACCAGCACGCTGTACTGGAACTGTTGGCCGGCTGGCGCCGGATGCGTGCCCAGTTGCCCGGCGGGCGCCTGCAGGTTCTGCTCCTTGATCGCATTGGCGATGTCAGTGGTCGTCAGATTCAGCTGGGCCATTCGATCGGGCTTGAGCCAGATGCGCATGCCGAATTCCGACCCGAACACCTGCACGTTGCCAACGCCCTTAAGTCGCTTGAGCGTCTCGACCACGTAGATGTTGGCGTAGTTGGTGAGGAACAGCTCGTCGAATGTCTCCTGCGGCGAATGCAGCACCACGTACATCAGCGTGTCAGGCGTGGTCTTCTTGGTCGTGACCCCCGCGTTGAGCACATCGGCGGGCAGCTGGGCGTTGGCCTGCGACACCCGGTTCTGCACCTGCACCGAAGCGATGTCGGGGTTGCGATCCAATCCGAACGTGACGTCGAGCTGGTACTTGCCGTTGCCCGAGGAGATCGACTCCACGTAGAGCATCCCCTCCACGCCGTTGACCTGTGCCTCGATCGGCTGGGCAACCGACTCCTCGACCACCAGGGCGTTGGCGCCGAGGTAGTTCGCCTCGACGCGAATCGTCGGCAAAGTGATCTGTGGATACTGCGCGATCGGCAGATTGAGACCGGCAATCGCCCCGGCGAGCAGGATCACCAACGCGGTCACCACGGCGAAAACCGGGCGGTTGATAAAGAATCGAGCCATGATCGGTCCCCTATCGCTTCGTGATGGTCGACGCGGCGCTGGCACTGTTCGCGTGTGCGTGATGCGCCCTCGACAAGTCCGCCTCGGTGATTGGCGAAGGCGCGACGATCTGGCCCGGCTGCGCCTTCTGCAAGCCATCGACGATTACGCGATCGCTCGCCTGCAGACCGTTGCGCACCACCCAAAGTGAGCCCGATCGCTCGCCCATCTCCACGAAGCGCTGTTCGACCTTGTCGTCGGCGTCGAGCACCAGCACGAACTGGCGCCCGAGCAGATCACCCACGGCGCGTTGCGGTACCAGCAGCGCGTTGGTTACGGTCTCAGGACTCACCCGCACGCGCACATTCATGCCCGGTTTGAGTAACGCGCCAGGGTTGGCGAATCGCGCTCGCACCTGCAGCGTTCCGGTGGAAGCGCTGACCGCACGCTCGACGAAATCGAGTTTGCCCGTGTGCGCATGCGCCGATCCGTCGGGCAGAAACAGCTCGATCGGCCGGTTGGCGCGCTCGATCGCGCCGCGAGCATCGCCGGCACGACGCGCGAACTCGACATAGGCCGCCTCTGGAACGTTGAAGTACGCATAGACCGGATCGAGCGTCGAAACCGTCACCAGGACCGTGCTGCCTGCCGAGGCGAGCGCGCCCTCCTCCACTTTTTGCAGCCCGACCTGCCCACGCACCGGCGAGCGCACTTCGGTGTACGACAAGTCCAGCTGGGCACGGTCCAGTTGCGCCTTGCGCGACGCGACCATCGCCTCGGCCTGCTTCTCTTGTGCCTGAGCCTGCTCGAACGTCTGCTTCGGAATCGCGTTCTCTGGAACGAGCGGCCGGTATCGCTCGATATCCTGGCGAATGCGCGCAAGCGAGGCTTCGGCATCGGCCACCCCCGCGCGCGCATCGTTCACCGTCGCCGCGAACCCGCGCGAGTCGATGACGAACAGCGGCTGATCCTTGCGCACCATGTCACCGGGATGGAACAGCACCTGGTCGATCACGCCGGTCACGCGCGAGCGTAGTTCGACTTCGCGGAACGCCTTGATCTCGGCAACGATGTCGGCGGTAACCGTGGTGCTGCGCTCGATCACCTGCATCGCGGTGACCGCGGGCTTCGCCGCGTGCGGCAACTCGTTCTTGGTGTTGGAGTCGCCGCAGGCTACCAATCCCGCTGTGGCCAACAGGCACAACAGTGGCGCGCCGTGTCGGCTCCACCCCATTGCCTCGCTTCGCACTTCCGTCATTTCAGTTCTCCAGGAGAAGAAAGGTCGGTCTTCGCGCCGAGAAATTCGCGCAGACACTGACCGAATCGATTGACCACGATCGAGAGGTGTCCCTCGTCGGGATAGACATGCAACATTCCGCGGGGCAACTGGTTGGCGATGGTGCGGCCCATCCGCGCTGGCACGTTGCGATCGACTTCGCCCTGATGGACATGCACGGGCAATTTGATCTCTCGCAACTCGAACTCGCCCTGCACAGCGATGAGCCAGGCTTCATGCAGGGCGCCACCGATCCCCTGCCGATAGGCTTCGGCAAGGCTCGCGGCGAACCGCGCACCGGCCACCGGATCCGCGGCGATAAGTTGTCGATCCGGAGGCGTCATCAGCTTGGCCAGCGTTTCAACCGAGGCATTCGGATTGCGCAGGAACAGCCACCGATCCAGCGCCAGAATCGGACTTATCAGTGCCGGATGTATCCGCGCCAAAGCGAACATGGCGCGCAGCAGCGGCATTTGCGTGCGATTCAACCTCGCAACGTTCATCGGCCCGACCCCGGCGAGCAAACCACAGTAGTCGATCCGCTCTGGCAAGGCGCGCGCGCACGCCAACGCGTAGGGTCCACCGCAGGAAACGCCCAACACGCCAAAGCGTTCATGACCGAGGGAGTCCGCCACCGCCGCGACATCGTTCGGCCAATCGAGGATCCTGCGCCTCGGCTGCGGCATCGAGCGACCGAATCCGGGCCGATCGATTGCGACGAGGCACACATCCGCGCGCAGCGCCTGCTCGTGTACCAATGCCGCCTGCAGGCGCGACCCGGGGAAGCCGTGAAAGAAGTCCAGCGGCCTTCCGGTGCGCGCGCCGTAACGTGCAAACGCGAGGGTGCGACCATCGTGGCAGGCGATCGTCTCGATCGGTGGGTCAACGGAAGGCTGCACGAGTGATGTCTCCTCTTGGCGTGCGATCAACCGACTCAGGCCCGTGCCGGTGCGGCCGCTTCATCCATTGAGGAAGTCACGGCGTGGCCGGCCCGTGTTGCATCGATCCGGTCAAGGCGAATGGCGCACACATCGAAGTAGCGATTCACTTCGACGGCATCGAACACACCACCCGCCAGTCCGATATGGCCATCGGGGCGCAACAGGTAGAACGAGGGACCGCTGATGCACGCACGAGCCAGTGCTTCGTTGTTGATCGGATGGTCCGGAATCACATGGATGGCGATCCGCGGGCTGAGAGTGCGTGTCGCCTCCGGTGGCAGTGCCTGTCCGACCACGACGAGGTTGAACCGGGTGTCGTCCAGCACTTCGAACAGATCCACGCCCGGCGCACCCGCCTGCGCTACCACCCGCATCCAGGGAAATCGGTCTCCGGCGCGCGGCGCGTGATCTGGCAGCTTGATCAGCGTCCTCGATAACTCACTGCGGCGATAGCGAATGCCGATCTGCGAGATGCTGCGAAACGCCAACTGGCGCAGCCGCGCTCTGGTCATGGCAAACGCTGCCACTCGCGCCATGACCCGAGTGCGAAGCAGCCGCGCCACCGGACCTTCGGAGACGATGATCTTGAACGCGCGGTCGGTGGTGCGAAGCAGACGCTGAGCGACCGGAATACGCTCGGCTTCATAGCTATTCAGAAGATGCGCGTCGGCCTGGCCTTGCACTACCAACGCAAGCTTCCACGCCAGGTTGTAGGCGTCTTGAAGACCGGTGTTCATGCCTTGCGCGCCGGCCGGACTGTGGATGTGCGCGGCATCGCCCAACAGGAAGCAGCGGCCTTCAAGAAAACGCGACGCACAGCGGTGGTGGCTGCGATAAGTGGAAAGCCAGTGGCACGCCTTGAACGTCAGACCCGCCCCCGTCTCGCGGTTCAGGTACGGCTCGAGCTCCTGCAAACGCAGATCGTTGCGATCGCGGAGGGGCTTGGGCAGTATCCCAATCACTCGCCAGCCATCCTCGCCATGCATCGGGAAGAACAGATGGAAGCCATCGCCCCAAAGGTAGATGTTGAGCTCGTCGTGCCGCATCGAGCCGGTGGCGACCGTGTCGGCGACGAAGAACACCTGCTCATAGGGTTCGCCAGGGAAAGTAATGCCTGAGAGCTCGCGCACGGCGCTGCGCGCGCCGTCGCAGCCGCAGACGTACGCGGCATTCACTTTTTGCAGAGCACCGTCGGGCAACTTGAGCGTGACGTTGACGCGATCGTCATGCTGTGCCAGCGCGATCAGCTCGGTGTTCCACCGGATGGTGATGCCCTGCCGCTCGAGCAGTTCCCCCATGATCTGCTCGTTGAGATCCTGGCCAAGCATCAGGATGTACGGAAAGGCGCTCAGCCCCTGACCGATCTCGCCGACCGGGATGCGGGCGCGCCAGGCACCCTCGACCCACATGTTGGCGGCGTTAGCGCGCCGGCCGAGTTCGATCGCACGCTCGGCGATGCCCAGCTTCGAATAGATCTCCAGCGTACGCGCCTGCACCCCCATGGCGCGCGACTGCTGCGCCGGACCGCTGTGTCGGTCGATGATCACCGCGCGTACGCCGCGGCGCGCCAGTTGGATCGCAAGCATCAGACCGGTCGGGCCGGCGCCCACGATCAGAACATCGGTTTGCATGGCAGGGCTCCTCTCGAAGGATGAGCGGGCAGTCTGACGTACGCCGATTTCGGCTCGACGTTAGACGCACCGCCCGACGGTTTCAGATGAACGCAGACGCGACTCAGCGCCGCACGCCGCATTGCACGGTATTTCCCGCGGAGTCCTTGCACGACCCGGATCGGCTCACGCCTGCGTCGGTGCTGAAGGTCGCGCCGCCGTCGTACGTCACGCCGGTATTGGCGTTGCTGATCGTGGTGTCCCTCTGCGCCGATGCCGTGCCGTCCGTGCTGCGGCTGAACGAACCGGTGCGTTCCGCCGCACCGTTGGGACCGGCAACCACCGACGCGCCGCTCGCGCTCATCGCGCCGTCCGAGCCGTGGCTGAAACGCCGCAAGCGCACGCCGTGCGTACCGGCATCCGTCTCGAACCGTTGTCGTGATGCGCCGATCGCGTTGCCCTGACCGTCTCCGGCAACCGCGTGGCGGCTGGAGGTGGATCCGAGTGAGTTCTGGGTGGTCGTCCTGCCGCGATTGCCCTCGGCCATCGCGGTCGAGGCGAGTACGAAACTGCCGGTCAGCAAGACGAGCATGGCGGATCTGCGGAGCATGGTGTTCCTCGCTTTCATGGGGCTTTGAGAGATGAGATTGATTGCATCGACGCTCGAACGCTCGAGCGGCATTCAACCGGCGCAGCCGGCGCGCTGCAGATCTGCCTGTAGTCGGGCGATCTCCTCGTCGGCATCATTCGCCGAGACGATCGCACCGGCATAGCGCGCCACGACCGCGACCGGAATCACCACCTTCCACGCATCACGCTGCGCGGCTGCGGCAGCGCTCTTGCGCTGATGCGCCGATATCAGTTGCGCGTTCAGTTCGGTGCAGTCGACGCGAGCCGTCTTGTCCGCGGCGGTCTTATCGGAAGTACGAGTGGGCGCGGTGCCGGCACAACCGCAAAGCGCAGTGGTGGCGATGACAATGGCAACGAGCGGACTGATGACGAGCGTTTGCATGGCGGGGCTCCAAGGTATTTGCCGAGGGAATCGTGCGATTGCACGAACCCGGCCATGGTGCGGCCGCCCCGTTCCTGCTCGATGTTGAAACGCGCCTGGCGCGGTTTCAGATGAACGCGGTTCGCCGCGGCAATGCGATCGGCGTCGCGCCGATGCGCTCAAACCAGCCGCAAACCGCTATCTGACGACTTCCACCGCCGAGGCGAAGACATAGCCCGCGCCGCGCTCGGTCGCGATGAACCGCGGGTGCGCCGGATCGAGTTCGATCTTGCGACGCAGACGCAGGATCTGCAGATCGATCGCGCGATCGTAGACTTCGGAATTGTGCAGTCGTGACAGATCGAGAAGCTGTTCGCGCGTGAGGACCCGCATCGGTGCAGACAGGAACGCGGTGAGCAGCCGGAACTCGCCATTGGTGAGTTCCACCACGTTGCCGGCCGGGTTCCTCAGTTTGCGCAATCCCATGTTGAGCTCCCACCCGCCGAATCGAAACGCGCGCACCTTGTTGATGGTATCGACGACGGTAGCGTGCGCCTTGGCGCGGCGAAGCAGCGCACGGATGCGAGCCAGGAGCTCGCGCGGGCTGAACGGCTTGGTGAGGTAATCATCGGCCCCCAGTTCCAATCCCATCACGCGGTCGGCCTCCTCCACCCTGCCGGTCAGCATGAGGATCGGGATGTCGGACTCCTCGCGCAGCTTGCGGGCGATGTGCATGCCGTCTTCGCCCTGCAGGCGCAAATCGAGAATCACGACGTCGACCGTGTCCTCACCCATGACCGCGTTGAACGCCTTGCCGGTGTCGACCGTTGTCACTCGCAGGTCGTTGTTTCCGAGATAGTCGGCGATGATCTGGCGCACCGCCGGGTCGTCATCCAGCGCAAGAACATGGGGCATGACGCCGGCGTCACTGGGCATGGCGATCTCCTTTGCGACAGGTCAGAGTCGGAGTAAATGCGTCGATCGTCATGCGGTCTGCGCGACCTGGCTGCGTCGCAGCGCAGCCGACAGACTGCGTGCGATGTCGCGTGCGACCAGCGGCTTGGAAAGCACCTCGGTCACGCCGATCTCGGTCATGCGCCCCGCCAGTGCCGGTCCGACGAATCCACTTACCAGCACGATCGGTATGTCGGGACGGATCAAGCGCATCTCCGCAGCGAGTTCGGCTCCGTTCATGTCGGGCATGCTCTGATCGGTAATCACCGCCTGAAACCGCTCGGGTGCGGCCCGAAATTCCTCCAGCGCCGCGACACTGGAGACAAAACCGACTGGTTCGTAGCCCAGACGGGCGAGCATCTCCTCGCCCATGCGCACCAGGCCTTCTTCGTCGTCGACCAGCAGGATCGTCTCGCCGTTGCCGTTGGGAACGTTCTCCGCGATATCTGCAATCGCCGCCAGCGAGCTGTTCCATGGCAGATAAACCGTGAACGTTGTGCCCTGCCCCGGCGCGCTCTCGACGTCAATGCCGCCGCCCAGATCGGTGATGATGCCGTGTACCAACGAGAGCCCCAGGCCCGTGCCGACACCCACGTCCTTGGTGGTGAAGAACGGATCGAAGATGCGTTCCAGCGCGGCCGGGGATATGCCCGCTCCGGTATCACGCACCTGCAGGCGCACGTATCGGCCTCCGGCGAGCGAGCTCGTCGCCACGTGGGCACCGGCCCTGTCGACGACGTCGAGGGTGACACGCAGTGTGCCCGGGGATTTCATCGCCTGAACGCCGTTGGTACACAGATTCATCACGACTTGATGGATCTGGGTGGTGTCGGCGAGGACACGAGCGTCACCCGCAGCGAGTGCGCGCTCCAGCCGGATGTGCGCCGGCAAGGACGATGCGACCAGATCCAGGGTCTCCTCGACAACCGAGGCCACGTGCACCGGCACGCGATCGCCAATGCCGCTGCGACTGAACGCGAGAATGCGCTCGACGAGGGATTTGGCCCGCATGCCCGCGCTCACCACTGCGTCGATATGCCGCCGCAGCGCTGTGCCTTCGGCCGCTTCTGACTGCGCCATCTCGCCGTTGCCGAGGATCGCGGCCAGGATGTTGTTGAAATCGTGGGCGATGCCACCGGCCAGCGTGCCGATCGCCTCGAGCTTCTTGGCCTGGAGCAACTGGCGCTCGAGCCGGACACGCTCTTCTTCGACGCGCCTGCTCTCGGTGATGTCTTCCATCGATCCGGCCATCCGGTACGGTCGCCCGCTTTCATCACGCAGGGCGACGCCGCGCTGTCGATACCAGTGCCACGCGCCCGAGGCGTGTCGCAGCCGATACTCGAGCATCAGGAAGGGCGTCACGCCGCGCAGATGCGACGCAATTGCCTGGCGCACCGCAGGCAGATCATCGTCGTGGTAGGTCGAACGCGCGATCCACTCTCGTCGCGGCCGCAGCGGGTCACTTGGCACCAGCCCCATCAACTCCTGCGCGCGCGCCGACAAGTAAAGGGTGTTGCGCAACAGGTCCCAGTCCCACAAACCCTGATTGGCGCCGTCGACGGCGAGCTGATATCGCTCGTCGGACTGATGTAGCGCCTCCTCGGTGCGTTTCTGCGCGTCGATATCGGTGACCGATCCGGCCCATCGGATCGGCCGGCCATCGCCATCGCGAAAACACGTCCCGCGAATGCGCACCCAGCGATATTCGCCATCGGGATGCCGCACGCGATAGTCGCCTTCGCGCACCTGCGTATCGCCCTCGAGATGACGGCGGAAGTCTTCGTCGTGGCGCGCACGATCATCGGGATGGACCTGCAGCAGCGCCAGCCACTCGGAGCGGGTGCCGATCTGGAAATCGCGGCGCACTCCGGCAATGTGCGACGCACGCTCCGAGGCGTACATCCGATCGGCGCGGATGTCCCAGTCGAGGATGCCGTCGTTCGATCCGGTGACAGCCAGGGAGAACCGTTGCTCGCTCTGGCGCAGCGACTCTTCGGCCTGCTTGCGCTCGTCGATATCGCTCACCGAGCCGGCCATCCGGTACGGTGTGCCGGCCGCGTCGCGCAAGCACAAGCCCTGTAATCGCACCCAGCGGTACCTGCCTGAGCGATCACGGTGACGGAGTTCGCAGACGTAGGTCGATGCCCCGCCGCTCAGGTGCGCCTGCATCGCCGCGGCGCGCTTGGGAAGGTCGTCGGGGTGGATGCTCGAGGCGAGCATGGCGAACCAATCGTCGAGCGGAACATCTTCGGGCCCCGGCGGCATGCCCGAAAGCTCGCGCGCGCGCGCGGACACGAACGCTCGTCGCGCGAGGAGATCGTGATCCCAGATCCCGTCGCTGGAGCCGGCGACCGCGAGCGCGTAGCGCTCTTGCGAGGTTTCCAGCGTCGCACGCGCCGTATCCAACCGACGCAAATGGCGCAGCAGCGCCACGATCAACGCTACCGCAAGCGTGCTCAGGGCAAGCGTGCGAACACCCGTACCGAACGCCTGGTCGCGCCAGGGCGTAAGCGCGACTCGGGCTTCACGGGTAACGATTACGGCAAGCGGGTAACCCAGGACGGATTGGAAGGCGCCGAATCGATCGACGCCGTCGATCGGGTCGGAGATTTGAAGCGGCTCCTGCGCCGCGGCCCGCGCCGCGAGAAGTTGTTCAAAGTACGGAAGGTGCTTGCCCAGTTCCCCATCGCGCGGCGGGTAGCGCGCGAGCAGAGACCCGCTTTGGTGGATCAAGGCGATCGTCGTGCCCGGGTCGAGCCGGATGTCCCGATAGAACTCCTGGAAATAATCGACGCGCCCCCGTGCGCCGACTATTCCAGCGAACTCGCCCGCGGAAGATTCAAGACGACGCGTTATCGGGAAGACCCAAACCCCGTCGAGCTGACCCGGGTTGGCCTCGCCGATGTACAGGCCGATGTCGCAGCAAGTTCCCCGGTGAACTCGAAAGAGCTCAAGGTCGGAGCTATCGGGAACCGGCTCAGGTAGTGGGAACATGGCAGAGGTCGCACGCCACTGCCCGGAAGCGTTCAAAACCGCCAACCCCGCACTTTGTATAAGGCCGACTGCCTGCTGGCTCAGGTAAGTGTGCAAGCTGCGGTCATCCATTGCAGCCAGCACACCCAGACGCGACTGCTCCGTGAGGTGGCGCAGCACCACGTCCACCGCCTGCAAGCTGCGCGCCGTCTGCTCCGCAATGACTCGCGCACGCGTCCCCAGCTCGTCGCGGGTCGCGGTCACACTTTGGTGGTAGCTCCGAACGATGTCGTGAGCAGCCATTGCAGCAATGACTGTGATGAAGAGTCCGCCGGTCCACGGAATCACCCGGCGCGGCCAACGCCCAGGGTGGCACCAACGCAGAAGGGCAGTCAGATTCATCGGCAAAGTGAACCTGCGAGGTCCTTCGCGACGATCTTCGCCGATGCGGCAAACGCCGCCATCCACGGGCAGTCGATTAGCACACGCCGCAGCAACTCCATTCCAGACTCGCGCTGAAAGGGAACATCGACGATGGTAAGCGCGATTCTGGTGCGGGCAAACAATCCAGCTGGTTTCGGATTGGATATCACCGCGCGACCCTGTGGAAATAGGGTCTCGCTCACAAGCCTAAGGAGGGGAGGCTCGGCGCCGGCTTTCAGAATCATGGGATCGATTCCCTGGACCACTCTATTGACTCGACGGCCGTACCAGGTGAACGGGTGACACCGAAACGCTTTGGTCGATTCGATCGGCACCCATTGAACTTGCGGCGTATTCCAGCTCCATTTCCTTATCGCCGACGCAGATTTCGTTTGGAACGGGGCGGCGTGGGGCGATCGATGCCGGCACCCAATCACCTTGAATGTCTCCAGGCCGTTGCGAGCGCCGGGACACTTCAGCGCAGCGGCGGTTGCACGAGTTCCTGCACCAGCGCAATCAACGCGTCGCGGCTCACTGGTTTGGGGAGGACACCAGCCACACCGAGGGCCCGAGCGACCGTTCCATTGCTACTCACACTCGCGAACACCTTCGCGGACATCGCAATCACCGGGACAGCTGGATATTTCCGTGCCACGCGTTGCAGCAGAGCGATCCCTGCTTCGCGCTCGAACGGGACGTCGACGATGATGAGTGCCAAGCCGGGACAGGGAGAGCATTCTTCCTGTGCTTCGCCCGTCACGTTGTAGCCGTGCGGCCCTAGCCATTCCTCGATCAGCCGGAGCAAGGCCAGGTCGGCGCCCAATACCCGGACGCCCGAGTTGTGCCTCGTCGTCCCGGCCGTCTCGTCACTCGAACAAAAATCGACGGTTTCGGGCAGATGCGAGCCCGATCGTCCCGCGGCATTACTCATCACTTCGAACCCTCATGGGCGAGCACGGACCCTGATCGAATTCGACTTCGTCGACCGTCCAAGCGTCGATCGACTCACCCGGGTCGTCAGCGGTCAGACTCGGGTCGTCCATAACGTCCCTGAGAAGTTGCGCCATCATGGGAATCTCCGTACCGGTGGTGAACACGCACCCATTAAGCGTGCGGCTCATTCCAGGACGATTTCCCCGACGTTCAAGCTAACTTCGTTTGGAATATGGCTACCAACAGCGCCAAAGGCCGGCCGCCTGTTCCACCCAAGGTGACGGCGCGACCCATGCAGCGCAGCGCCGATCACATCATTACGACGCACGCCGGCAGCCGGTCACGGCCGGCCGACCTGCGCAAGATGTGGGCGAATCCGCAAATGCCGGCCAGCAGGCGCGGCGGCGCGACCTCGACAATCTAAAGGCGGGTTCGGCGCGGCCGCCGCGCAATCAAATGGCAATCGTCATTCACATCGGAGCCCGGGTTTCGCGCGAGCACTGGCGAGGACAAGACCTCCCGCCTGGCTGGGTGGATGACTCAGGCGTGCCTTCTCAGGCTTTCGGGGAGGTATGACTGGCCAAGCGGCGAAGCGCCGTGCTCGTTGTTCCCTCGGCAGTGGCAAAGTACGAGATCAACATCGTCATCAATCCGCTGCATCCGGATTTCCGCTGGATCTCGGCCACGCGACCCGAGCCAGTCGTATGGGATCGACGGTTGTTTGCGGCGGATGAATAAGAACAACTATGTTTTCATCGGATTGCGCCCACTGCACCGAAGGAAAGGCCTTGCGAAATCGGCTCGCGCTGCGACGGGATCGTGGTTCGGCATGCCGGCAAGCACACCTCGAATGAGGTGCGCGCAACGTCGTTCGGGTTGTACGCCAATCTGCAGTTGCGCAAACGCCGCCATTCCCGCAAACTGGTTAATGACTGGTTAAATCAGGAGCACTTAGATATGGGCACCGTCACCGCCTTCGAAGCCAAGACTCGGTTTGGTGAACTGCTCGAACGCGTCGGCCGCGGCGAGGAAATCGTCATCACCCGCCATGACAGGCCAGTCGCGCGAATCGTGCCCGAAGGATCGCGAAACCTGGATCAAGTCCGGCAGGCGATCCGTTCGCTGGAACAGTTAAGGCATCGAATCAGCACGCGCTCAAAGGGGCGCGCCAAACTTTCTGATACTGAAGTTCGCTCCGCCATCGAGGAAGGCCGTCGCTAGTGGATCAACTCGTAGTGGATGCATCCGTCGCAATCGCCTGGGTTCATCCAGCACAGGCCACCACGCAGACGAATGCGCTGCTTGTCCAGGTTGGTCAAGGCACGCGGGTCGTCGTGCCCGCATTGTGGCCACTCGAGGTAGCCAATGCGCTTCTCGTTCTCGAGCGTCGAAAGAAACTGACCGCAGCAGAACGGATCACCGCCTTGGGAGCGCTTCGGGCCCTCGCCTTCACCGTGGACTACGAAATGTCGACGCTCGCGTTCACCGAGCTTTCGCAGTTGGCCACCACGCTGACGTTGAGCATTTACGATGCGGCGTACCTCGAATTGGCAGCGCGGCTGAAATCACCGCTCGCCTGCAACGATGGCCCGTTGCGCGAGGCGGCCCGACGTCGCCGCGTACGCGTTGTGCCATAACGACGCAGCAGGCGGACGTGCTCGAACCCACACGAATCATTCGCATCGCGATGCGCGATGGCGTGCGTATCGTTGCAGCGCTCTATCTGCCGAAATCGATCGCCAAGTCCGCTTCAGGCCGCGTCCCGACGCTGTTTGCCGCCTCGCCCTACCGCTTCGACAACAACATCGCACCGGCGCTGCCGGTGTTCTTGTGGCGCGAGACTGGACCGATCGAGTGGTATCTGGAACAGGGGTACGCGTTTCTGCACATGGATGTACGCGGCACTGGCCGCTCCGGCGGCGAGTACCGGTATATGTGCGGCAAAGAGCAGCGCGATCTGGTCGAGGTGATCGCATGGATCGCGCGACAACGCTGGAGCAACGGCCGTGTCGGTGGGATCGGCCAGTCGTACTACGCGCGGATGCAGTGGTGCGCCGCCACATTCAACCCGCCCGCCCTCGCCTGCATCGCGCCCTACGACGGCAACGTCGATACGTATCGCAACTCAGCGTACACCGGCGGAATCCCGGGTGAGTTTCCGTCAATTTGGTACAACCAAAACACGCGCGTCGTCAATGCCGCCCCGGCACAAGGCCCGCCGCGCCACCTCGACTGGGATTACCCGGCTGCCGTGCGCCGGCATCCGACCTACGACTCGTTCTGGCGAGAGCGCACCGCCGCCGAACGACTGCATCGCATCAAACTACCCGTCTTGTCGATCGGCGTCTGGCGCAAAGTCGATCTGCACTTGAACGGCAACATCGTCGGCTATCAGCGTTCGGCCGGCCCGAAGAAGCTTCTGGTGTTCGGCTCGGCAAACGTGCAGGCTGCGGTACAGGATTTCTCTAGCGTCGGGTTTCACGAGCGCTACCTGCTGCCGTTCTACGACCATTACCTTAAAGGGCGCGACACCGGCTGGGACCACGTGCCCGACGTCCGTTGGTTCGTCGGCGGCACCGAAGAGATGCGCACCGCCGATGCCTGGCCGCCCTCCGCGGTGCGCTGGCGCACCTGGTATCTCGCGAGTGGGCCGACAGGCAGCGTCCGTTCACTCAATGACGGTGCACTGCTGGGCGAGTTGCCCGCGGCCCCCTCCGCCGACCCTTCCGCGCCCACTGTGTTCCGCTATCCCGATCCGGGCTGGCGCATCGGTGTCGTCGGCAATGGTCCGGACGGCCGGCCCGACCCAGCGCGGCGGGTGCTGACCTTCACGAGCGCGCCACTGGAACAATCGCTCGAGATCGCCGGACCGATCAAACTGGTGCTGCACGCGTCGTCCTCCAACCCCGATACCGATTTCATCGTGAAGCTCTCGGAGCAGTATGCGAACGATACGGCCGCAGGAATCGCTGGCACCGACGCGCCGAACCCGCGCTACCAGATCGTCACGAAGGGCTGGCTCCGCGCGTCGCACCGGCAGCTGGATCCGCACCACTCCACCGAACACGCGCCCTGGTACACGCATAGCTCGCCAACAACGCTTGTGCCCAACAAGGTCTACGAATTCGCGATCGCGGTGATGCCCACCGCGCACCGGTTTCGCGCCGGTAGCCGCATCCGACTGGAGATCGCCAACGGCGATTCATCGGTCACCGAGTTCGTGTTCGCACACGAGTACCCGCCATGGAAGGTCGGTATCGATACCATCTATCATGATGCGCGACGACCGTCGCGGCTGCTGCTGCCGGTGATCGAGTCGTAGCACGGCGCAGACGCCAAGCGCCGACCGTCACGGTCGAGAACGAGGAGACAACCGGTGAAAAGAACAGCGCTCGGAGTGGCTAACGCTATTGAGGGATACCTCCCCCAAACCCCCTATCTATGCCGCCTAACGGTAATTCTGTTAGGCGCTCTTAGGATTTGCGTGGCGATCTTTGCCATCGCGTCGCTACGCGTCACGCTCGTCGCACCTGCGCACGCCCAGACGCCGCAGTCGTTTCCCGCCAAACCAGTGCGACTGCTGATCGGCCTGCCTCCCGGCGGCGGGAGCGATCCGCTGGCACGTGGCATCGCCCAGCGGCTAGCGGTCACCTGGGGACAGCCCGTGATCGTCGACAATCGCCCCGGCGCGAACACTTCGCTCGCCACGGAGCTCGTTGCGAAAGCCGCACCTGATGGGCATACCCTGCTTTTCGCGATTGACATCGGGCTCACGGTCAATCCGCATCTGTACTCGAAGTTGAGCTACGACCCGATCCGCGACTTCACCCCGATCACGCTCGTCAACACGTTTGCCACGCTGCTGATCGCACGGCCCGGGCTCGCGGCGAACTCCATCGCCGAGTTGGTGGAGTTGGCGCGGCGCGAGCCTGGCAAGGTGACCTATTCGTCCATCGGCGCCGGCAGTCAGATGCATCTGCTCTCGGAGATGTTCGCCGCGAAAGCCGACGTGAAGTTCCTGCACGTGCCCTATAAGGGCATCGCGCAGATGGTGACTGCGGTGCTTGCCGGCGAGGTCGATTTCACCTGGGCCGGCGTCTACTCCGCACGGCCGCAGGTCAGCGCCGGCAAGCTGAAAGCGATCGGCTACGGTGCCACGCGGCGCACACAGTACTTCCCCGACTTGCCGACGTTCGCTGAGGCTGGCTATCCCGATGTCGAAATGCCGGTGTGGTACGGAATCGTCGGGCCGGCCGGGATGCCGCGACCACTCGTCCAGAAAATCCACACGGACGTTGCCGCGGTGATCGCCGATCCGGAATTCCGCAATCGCGAGATCATCGGGCGCGGGTACGAGGCCAGCGGACTCGGTCCGGATGATTTCGCGGCCCACATCAAGAGCGAACTCGCGCGACGCGGCGAGATGGTGCGCATCTCCGGCGCGAAAGTCGACTAACCGCGCATGGCGTTGTGACATCACTCCATCGAGTGGCAGGTACGAGGTGTACTAATTCGCCGCCCCGCAAACACCGGTAGGTCACTGTCACATCACGGCTCCCTGCGGATCGGATTGGTGAGCACGCCGATGCCCTCGACTTCGACCGAGACGACGTCGCCGTCCTTCATGAACACCTTCGGATCGCGCGCATAGCCCACCCCGGCCGGCGAACCGGTCGTGACGATGTCGCCGGGCACGAATCGGTACCAGCGCGAGAAGTATGCGATCGTATCGGCGATCGTGAAGATGAGATCACCGGTGCGCGCCTGCTGCATCACCTGGCCGTTCAGCCGAGTGGTCAATGCGAGATCGGGTAGTCCGCTGAACTCGTCCCGTGTGGCGATCACCGGACCCAGTGGACAAAACGTCGGAAACTGCTTGCCCAGATGGTTCAACCGCCAACCGGCCGCCGCGGCTTGCGGTTCCTTCGGCCCGAGTGCGGCCTCGACCCAGTCACGCGCTGAAACATCGTTGATGATCGTGTAGCCGGCGATGTAGTCGAGCGCTTCTGCGGCGGTGACGTTGTGGCACGCGCGGCCGATAACGCAGGAGAATTCGCCTTCGAAATCGACCATGTCGGGCGCCTGCGCTGGCAGCACGATTGGCGCGCCCGGGCCGATCACGGCTGACGCCGCCTTGATGAAGCCGCTCGGATTCTTCGGTGCGGCTGTGTTCATCTCGGCCAAGTGCGAGCGGTAGGCCATGCCGGTCGAGACGATCAAATCGGGATTGGGCACCGGCGCCGCGAGGCGCGTCGATGCCGGCAACCATGCGCCGGCTTCAAGCAGTGCGTCGCGCACACTACCAGCCGAGGCCTCAGCCCGGTCAACGATCCGCCGTACCGCATCGATGCCGTCCTGGCCTGCGGCGAGTACCGCCTTCATGCTTGGCGGAATCCACGCCTCGAGCGTACCGGGACGACACGCGCGCAGCAGATCGAGGATCGATCCGTCGGCGAGCTGCGCGCCGATGCGCCCACCGTGCGGCGAATCGATCGTCACGAGCTTCATGGGCTAACCCTCCTGTTCGGCGGCGTCACGCTCGGCGAGCGCTGCAGCGATCGCTGCCGCGTCGGCCTGCTCGTCGCGCCCGTACTTGTCGCCGGCATCGAAGTAGGTGTCGTGACGGAAGTCGGCCGAATGCACGATCTCCCACCAGTTGCAGTCGAGGTCCTGCAGATAGAACGCGTAGACGCCGCGCTGCAGTCCAGGTTTATGAACTTTGCGGATGCCGTACTCGGCCTTGAGGCGATTGGCTTCGCGCCAGGCCGCATCGACCTCGTCTTTCGTGCGCACCTCGATCCCCCAATGATTGAGCAAATGGGTCGGATGCACGTTGTTGCGGACCTCTACCGCGACGATGTGCCACTTCATGCCGCAACGCACGAGCATCGAGATCTTGCCGTGTCGGACGCATTCGAGACCGAGGAACTCCTCGTAAAAGCGTCGCGACGCTTGCAGACTCACGCATTCGAGCGTGCCATGCGACAGCAGATATGGCCGAACGACCGAGCTACGCTTCGGCGGCTCGAACGCCGCACCGGCAATTTCCATCTTCCCCCTCCTCATCGCGGGTACAAGCGCCCGCCCGAGCGCTCGAGGCTCGCACCCGGGTGGGCCGCGAACTACCTTCGCCCCTGAAAATGCGGTGCGACCTCCTCGCTCCAAGCAGTCGTCATCGCGTCGAACAAGCGGTCCGGTGCGGTGATCATCAGATGAGTCACGCCCGCCCGTTCGAGCTCACGTACGCGGGCGACGCATTCCGCTGGCGTGCCTGCGATCGAGAAGCGCTGTGTCAGATACGGTGTGACGAACGCCGGATCGATCTTCTCCTCGAGCGCCTGCGACATATCGAAGGCCTGCATGAAGCGCTTGACGCCAGCCAGCTCTTCCGGCGGAACGGTCTCGTCGGTGAAGCGGAAGTTGTGATGCGCGCGGTTGGCGAGACGATCGCGGATCGTCGTGCGCGCGCGCTCACCGTCAGCATCGATGCAGTACATCCCTGCCGCAACGATCTCGACGTCCCCGGCAGGGCGCCCCGCCTCGGCCGCGCCTTCGGCAATCCGTACACGCGCCCACTGCAGCACACGCAAATCGAAACCGGTACCGAGGATCACCCCGTCGGCCAGGCGCCCGCACAGCCGTAGCATCCGTGGCCCTTCGGCTGAAATCCAGATTGGCACTGGAACGCGCTCGATGCCAAGCGAGACCCTGATCTCGGATTTGAGCTCTTTTGCTTTCGGAATCGCGACGCTGCGCCCATTTACCAGCTCGCGGATCTCACGGACACCCGCCTCGAAGTCGGCAACTGGTGTTGCCTTGCGGCCCAACCCGTACGCCGCACCGTCGCCGGTCGCCAGGCCGAGCACCGCCCGGCCACCAGCGATCTCGTTCAGCGTCGCAGCGGCCACCGCTAAAGTGTACGGATGCCGATAGATCATGTTGGTGACCGCATTGCCGAGGCGAATGCGCGTGGTCGCGCCCGCGCATTGGGCAAGCAGCAGAAACGCATCGGGCAGACCAATGCCACCGTCGGCGAAATAGATCCCGTCGAAGCCCAGCCGCTCGACTCGTTTAGCGCGCTCGACGGCCACGGCGAGGGAGGGGGTGTGGTTATGGACGCTAAATCGCATTGGATTCCTCTATTTTGAGTGGCGCGTTAGTGTGTGATGCCCAAAGGTCCCGAATCGGTGGCCAAGCTCGGGCCCATCTTCTTCAGCCATTCCGGACGCCCCGCACGCTAGTGATTTAACCGCAGTTTTGGATTTGTCTCTTTCGGGTGCAACGCGCATGGGCAGGAGTGTCTCCAACCTGATCCCAAGGCGTGACCGACACTAGGGACCGAGTAGGCGAGATCGATGTGAGCCCGGCCGCAGCCGAAGCGTGCGGTCCGAGCCGACGCATGGAGCAAACCCACACCGCCGCGTTTGCGATTCGATCCCCGATCGCGGTACGTTCGTACACGCTGGCGCGAGCGTCGATACGAAGTTCGTTTCGGCATGTGAAACGGTGCGTAGGACACGCGGTGCTAGGATCGGCTGTCGCTCGCAGACACCAAAGGAGGCGCAGTGGCGCTGGACTTCTCTTTCTCACCTGAACAAGAGGCGTTCCGGGAGCACGTTCGCGCCTTCGCAAATCGCGAGATCAAACCCTATACGCGCGAATGGGACGAGGTCGAGCAGCTTCCCACACGCGGCATCTACGGCAAGATGGGCGAGGCTGGTCTCCTCGGTATCTCGGCGCCGAAGGAGCTTGGCGGCCAAGAGCGTTCCTATGTCGACCTCGGTATCGCGATCGAGGAGCTGGCGCGGGTAGACACGAGTTGCGCCATCATCTGTTCGGTCAACAACACCATGCCGGCACTGGTACCGGGCTGGGGCGAAGACATCGTGCGCGCGGTGTTCCGCGGCGAGAAGATGCTGGCGATCGCCACCTCCGAAGAGGACGCCGGCTCGGACGTGTCCAACATTCGCACGCAAGCTGAAATCGTCGACGATCAGTTCGTGATCAACGGCACCAAGATTCACGTGAGCCTGATGCCTGGCGCACACTACATGGGCGTCACCGCGAAGGTGCGCGGGCCAGACGGTCGCGGTCGCATCACGTTCATCAAGGTGCCCGCCGATGCGCCCGGCATCTCCTGCGAGCACATGCCGGAGATGGGCGCGCGCGGCCACCAGCTCGCGATCGTGCACTTCAAGGACGTTCGCGTGCCAGTCACCGACGTGCTGGGTGGCAAAGGCGACGGCAAGCAGGTGATGTACGCCCGCTGGGGCGTCTCACGCTGTCTGTCGGCACTGAACGGTTTGGGCGCAGCCCAGCAGGTACTCGACGAAACGATCGACTACGTTCGCAAGAAGGTGGTGTACGGGCGCCCCATCGGCATGAATCAGGCCATCAGCTTCCCGCTCATCGAGCACTACACTCGGGTCGAAGCCTGTCGGCTGATGGCGTACAAGGGGCTATGGATGAGCGACGAGGGCGAGAACCCGCAAAAGCAGGCAGGCATGGCGAAGTGGAACGGCGTCACCACCTCAGTTGATGCAATCGCGGCTTGCCTGCAAATGTACGGCGCGGCCGGCTATCTGAAAGATCTTGCAGTGGAGCGGCGGCTGCGTGATGTGATGGCGCTCCTCTTCACCGGCGGGACGATCAACATCATGAAAATCATCGTCGTGCAGGAGTTGCTCGGCAAAGCTTTCGCCGGCCTGCGGGATGGAGGAGGCAGCGCAGGATGAATGCACCCACGCTCTCCGAACGCTTGGCCACGCACTTAGCCGGCGTTCGTTACGAGACGATGCCGCACGAGGCGGTCGCGGCCACGAAACGCATCATGCTCGATACGCTCGCGGTGGCATGGGCAGGCGCATCGGCGCCGGGTATACCTGAGTTGCGTCGCGGCATCGCAGCCGGCGTGCCGGGAGAGGCCACGCTGTGGGCCGCTGGCGCGAAGGCCTCAGCGCTCGATTGCGCGTTCCTGAACGGCGCGGCCGCTGCGGCGCTTGATTACGACGCACTGCATCTGGACGCGGTAGTGCACTCGGACATCGTGCTGCTGCCTGCGCTGCTCGCGATCGCAGAGCGCGAGCATGTCGACGGCCGCACGTTTGTCGCCGCGCTCACCGCAGCGACCGACGTGATGTGCCGACTTGGTCGGGCGACACGCGCGCACAGCGGCTGGTTCTACACCTCGATCCACGGCGTGTTTGCCGCAGCCGCCGGCTCGGCCAAGTTGCTGGGCCTGGACGCGACCGGCATTCGCGATGCCCTTGGGATCGCCCTGTTTCAGGTGGGCGGCACCCAGCAGTCCATGGTCGAGAAAAGCCTCACCAAACGGATCATGTCGGCGCTCGCCGCGCGCGCGGGCCTGTTCTCGGCGCAGCTCGCTCGCGCCGGGGTGACCGCACCGCGCGAAACATTCGAAGGCAAGTTCGGCTTCTACCAACTGTACGAAGCTGGTGATCCTGCCGTCGTGGTCGATCGACTCGGCGAGCAGTGGCTCGGCGCACAGACCAGCCTGAAGAAGTTCCCCAGTTGCGGTTGCAACCATGCCGTCATCGAAGCAACGTTGCAGCTGGCGGGCAACCAGCGCATCGAAGCCGCCGACGTTATGGGAGCGCGAGCGATCATCTCCAACTATATGAACCGTCTGGTCGGCGGCCGCTACGATCCGACGGGCAATCCGCAGGTCGCAGCACAGTTCAGTGTCCAGTATTCGGTGGCTTGCGCGCTGCTGCGTGGGCGCGTCGGCGTTGCAGAGATCCAACCTGAAGCGGCGCGCGATCCGGCCGCGCTCGCACTCGCGCACAAAGTGGAGGTGATCATCGACGATTCGCGGGCCGGACAGCTCGCGCCCGCCGAGGTCGAGATCCAAACCGCTTCACGTGGCTGGCTCAAGCAACGCGTGGCGGTGCTGCCGGGCTCGCCCGAGCGACCGCTGTCCGATGCTGAGCTGCACGACAAGGTCCGCGAGTGCATGGCACTCGGTCCGCACGCGCTTTCCACGACGCAGATCGAGCGGCTCGCTGCTCGCGTCGCGGCTATCGAAGATCTACCCGATATGGCGCGGCTGTTCGACGACCTGTGAGGCGAACATGAGCCAAGTACTACTGCAGGATCGCGTCGTCTGGGTGATCGGCGCCTCGGGAGCCATCGGCAACGCCATCGCACGCCTGAGTGCGGCCGCCGGGGCGATTGTCGTCGCATCGGGACGCTCTGCAGACAAGCTCGCCGCGCTGGCGAGCCATATCCAAGCTGACGGCGGCCGCGTGCACCCCCGCGTGGTCGATGTGTGTCGACGTGCGGACGTGGACACAACAGCCGAGGAGATTGTTGCACGCCACGGTCGCATCGACGGGCTGGTGAATTCGACCTCGCTTTCTATCTTCGGTGATTTTCTCGAGCTCTCCGACGAGCAGTGGCATCAAGTGCTCGACACGAAACTGTTGGGGTATGTGCGCAGCATGCGGGCGGTGCTCCCGCACATGATCAGGCAATCAAACGGTGCGATCGTCAACATCTCCGGTCGCGGCGGACGCCAGCCGACACCAGCCCACCTCCCGGGCGGCAGCGCCAACGCCGGCGTCAACTTGATATCGAAAGGAATCGCCGATACCTATCAAAAGCATGGTATTCGCGTGAATACGGTCGCGCCCGGACCGATTCAATCCGACCGTTTCGAGAAGATCCGCGCGAGCAATGAACGGGTGACCGGCGGCGCGCTGCCGCGCGTTTCGCTCGATCGCATGGGCCTTCCCGAGGACGTGGGTGAAGCAGTCGTGTGGCTGCTGTCGGATCGCGCCAGACACATCACCGGAGCGGTTGTTCCCGTAGACGGCGGCGGCACCGCAACCGTGTAATGGCCGATTCCGCTGCGGCTCGGTTCCTCGTTCCTGGGTCGATCACCGGCCCGGTGGAGTGGAGCGACCAGGCGGTATCGCTTGCGCGCATCGATCCGGGCACCGGCTTCCTGCACGAGCCAGGACATCCCCTCGATCGCCGCAGCCTCGCCGGCAAGGTGTTGGTCTGCCCGGGTGGCAAAGGCAGCAGTAGCGGCTCCTACGTGCTGCTCAGTCTCGCGCATCGAGGGCTTGCACCGACCGCGATCCTCGTCGGGCAAGCCGATGCCGTCATGATTGCCGGCGCCGTCCTGGCCGGCGTGACGCTGGTGCAAGGCGTCGAGATCGCAGCGCTTCGCACCGCGAAGCACCAGGATTTAGGGAAGTTCGCCACGGCTGCCGCGACCCGCATGGACCTCACGGCCGACGAGCGCGCGATGCTCGATGGCAAGCGCGGGCGCGGGCGCCAGCTCGCGATGCAAATCCTCGAAGCGGTTGGCAACGCCTGCAACGCCGACCGCATGATTCCGGTGGCCTCCACGCACGTCGGACTGTCGCTCTCCTCGCTTGGCGAAGCCGGTGTGCTGATGCTGGAGTCGCTCGCCGCGGAAGGCTTGCGCGTTGCGGTGCCCACGACGACCAACGTGCTGTCGTTTCAACGGGAAGAGCGTGGCACGCCCGATGCGATTCTGCAGCAGCGCGCCCTCGATGCGTTGCTCGCCCTCGGCGCCCAAGCGAATTGTTCGTGCAACCCGTTCGTGCAGGGTCATTTGCCCAAGCTCGGTGAGGCCGTGGCCTGGAGCGAATCGGCGACGGCGCCGTTCGTCAACGGCGTACTGGGTGCACACACAAACCGCGAAGGCGCCACTGCGCTCGCATCGGCGATTACCGGACTGACGCCCCGCTATGGCATGCACGTGAAACAGGAACGAGGCGCCGGCCTCCTCTTTCGCATCAGTGCACCGCTCGACTCGGCCGCGCATTTCCATTTGCTCGGCGTCGCGATCGGCAGGCGCACCGGCGCCGCGGTACCCACCTTGATCGGCTTACCTGCAACGACTACTCGCGATGCGCTCTTCGCCTTCAGCGCTTCGCTCGCGGCACATTCGACCACGGCGATGTTCCACGCGGTCGGGATCACGCCTGAGGCGCCTGATCTGCGCACGCTGTATCCCAACGGCGCACCGGAGCCGATACCGATTGGGGAATCCGATCTGCGCAGCGAGCAGGCACGTTGGCCCAATGATGGGAAGAGTCCGCAGTACATCGTCCTCGGTTGCCCCCACGCGTCGTTGCAGCAGATCAAGGCGCTCGCGGAGCTGGTACAGGGACGCGCGCTGTCGTCGGAGATCACATTCCTGGTGCACACCAACCGCGACGTTTTGCAGGCGGCAGCCGGAGCGGGGCTGCTCGAGACTCTCCGCCACGCGGGCGTGCGAGTGACGGCCGACACCTGTGCCTACGTATCGCTCGAGGTCTACCGGCCCGGCGCGCGGGTGCTCACCGACTCGGCGAAGATGGCGTTTCTGTTATCGACGCGTGGCTTGGAACCGAGCGTGCTGGCCAGCAAAGACTGCGTGCGCGCCGCGTTCGGCTGATTCGTCAGATGCGATCGATCATCAGGGCAGCTTCACGTTCGCAGTTTTGATGACGTTCGCCCATTTGACGATCTCGTCCTTGACGAAGGCTTCGAACTCGGAGCTCGAGCTCGCCACGATATTGACGCCCCATCCAGTCAGGCGCTCGCTCACTTCCGGGGACCGGATGATCTTCACCAGTTCACCATTCAAGCGGTCCACGATAGGACGAGGCACGCCTGCCGGGGCGTAGATACCATGCCACGATCCGCCCTCGTAGCCCGAGATGGTCTCTGCGATCGCGGGCACGCTTCCGAGCAGCGGCGATCGCTTCGCGCTCGTGATGCCCAGCGCCTTCGCTTTGCCACTCTTGACGAGCGGAATGGCCGCAGGCGTGTTGAGGAAGATGAACGATATCTGCCCGGCGAGCAAATCGGTGATGCCGGGTGCATCGCCCTTATAGGGAATGTGTGTCATACGGATCCCGGCCATGTGCGCGAACAACTCGGTCGCGAGCTGATTCGATGACCCGGGTCCACCCGAACCGAAATTGATTGCCCCTGGTTTCTCCTTCGCCACCGCGATCAACTCAGGAACTGAACTGGGCGCAAAGCCATTGTTCGCCGTGATCACCATCGGCACGGTTCCGATGAGCGTGATGAATGAGAAATCGCGGATCGGGTCGTACGGTACGTTCGGATTGAGCGAGTTGTTGATCGCGTGCCCGGAGGGCGCAATCAGGATCGTATAGCCGTCGGGCGCCGCTTTAGCGGTGTAGTCGGTGCCGATGATCCCGTTGGAACCGATCCGGTTCTCCACCACGACCGGCTGCCCCAGTGCGCCCGAGAGGTGTTGCGCGAGCAATCGGCCAATGACGTCGGAGGTACCGCCCGCGGCGAACGCGACCACCAGCTTGAGCGGCTTGGTGGGATAGCTTTGCGCGTGACCAAGTGAGACGCACGCCAACGCCAAGGCGCCGGCGATGAACAAACGCACTGCTACTCCAGCTTGGCGCCCGACTCCTTTACGACCTTGGCCCATTTGTCGATCTCCTCGCGAATCAACTGCCCGGTCTGCTCTGGCGTAAACACTATCGGGTTTGCGCCCTGCTTGGCAAAAAGAGCCTTGGTCTGGGGTTCGCGCAAGAACGCATTGATGGCTTCGTTCAAGCGCACCACGATCTCGCGTGGTGTCGCGGCCGGAGCGACCAAGGCGAACCATGGAGCGGCGACGAGCTCGGGATAACCCAGTTCCTTCAACGTCGGGGTCTCCGGCAACAACTCGCTCCGCTGCGCCGACGCGACCGCCAGCGCACGCAGCTTACCGCTGCGAATATGACTGATCACCGCCGGCAGATTTTCGAAATCGATGTCGACATGACCCGCCATGAGATCGGTGATTGCCGGACCAGTGCCTTTGTAGGGGATCATGTTCATCTGCGTCTTCGTCTGTAGACGGAACAGCTCGGTCAGCAGGTGATGCATCGAACCAAGCGCCGGCAGTGCCGCACGCAAGGCCCCGGGATTGGACTTGGCATAGTCGACGACGGTTTGGACGGTCTGGGGCTTGAAGCCCGGATACGAGACGAGCGTAACGGTCACGTCGGCGATCATTGCGATCGGCACGAAGTCTTTCGTCACGTCGTAGGGGACCTTCTTGAACAAGCTCAGGCCCACCGCGAGCGGGGCCGAGGAGGCGAGAAGCAGCGTGTAGCCGTCGGCCGGCGCCTTGGCGACAACGTCGGCGCCGATCACGCCACCGGCACCGCCGCGGTTCTCGACCGGAAACGACTGACCCAGGGCGGCTTGCAAGCGCTCCGAGACGATGCGGCCGAGGATGTCGTTGGTGCCGCCTGGCGGGAACGGGACGACGAGGCGGACCGAGCGAATCGGATAGGCCTGCGCGATCGCTGCGGCGGCGAATAGCAAACCAAAGAGTCCAGCCATGATGCGCGCAGCACCAGCCATACCCTACCCTCCTCACAAGAGTGCGCCGATTATGTGGGCAGGACAACGACGCTGGAATACCGATATGCGAAACGCACGCCGCGCCGCGAACGACTATCGTGGGGCCTGACATATCGCGTTGCGTCAAGCAAGCATGGCTCTGGACTTCTCTTTTACCCCCGACGAGGAGCGCTTTCGCACCTTCGTACGCGAATTCGCCCGGCGGGAAATATTGCCCCACGCAGCACGCTGGGACGAGCGTGAAGAGATGCCTTGGCCCGCCATTCGTAAGATGGGCGAAGCGGGTCTGCTAGGGATCATTGCCCCGGCGCATCTCGGTGGCCAGGGGCACGATTACATCAGACTCGGCATCGCGGTCGAGGAAGTGGCGCGCGTGGACAACAGTTGCGCGATGATCTTGTCGATGCAGAACACGCTCACCACCCTGATCCCGGGCTGGGGCGACGAGACGGTGCGAGCGGTGCTGCGCGGCGAGCAACTGCTGTGCATCGCCACCTCTGAGGTTGACGCCGGCTCGGACGTCTCGAACATGGCAACGGTCGCGCGCATCGACGGCGAGCAGTACGTGATCAAGGGACAGAAGATCCATGTGAGTCTGATGCCCGGGGCCGCCGTGATGGGCGTAACCGCTCGGGTCGTCCAGCCAGACGGCAAAGGGCGCATTACGTTCATCCGCGTCCCGGCCGATCTGCCGGGGGTCTCCACCGAGCTGATGCCCGAGATGGGTCTGCGTTCGCATCAGCTTGCGATCGTCAACTTCCGCGATGTCAGAGTGCCGGTGCGCGACGTGCTCGGTGGCCGCGGCGAAGGCAAAGCGGTTCTCTATGCCCGCTGGAACGTCTCGCGTTGTTTGACGGCACTCAATGCGCTGGGCGCTGCGCAGCAGGTGCTCGAGGACACCATCGATTTCGTGCGCCGCAAGCACGTCTACGGCAAACCGATTGCCATGAATCAGGCGATCAGCTTCCCGCTGGTCGAGCACGCAACCCGAGTGGAGGCGTGCCGGTTGCTGGCCTACAAAGGGCTGTGGATGAACAATCGCGGCGAGAACGCCGCCAAGGTTGCGGGAATGGCCAAGTGGAGCTCGATCACCACTGCAATTCAAGCCGTGAACGACTGTCTGCAGATGCATGGGGCCGCGGGCTATCTCAAGGATCTTCCGCTCGAGCGCCGCTATCGCGATCTGCACGGCCTGACGTTTACCGGCGGCACGATCAACGTCATGAAGCTGATCGTGGTGAAGGAATTGCTCGGCGGCCAGTTCATGGGCATCTCCGGCGGGAGCGAGGGCTAGATGCAACCGATTGCGCTCCAAGAGCTGGATGCGCTGCGAGACGAGGCGAGCGAATGGGCCCTTCTCGACATCCGCGAAACCGGCGAAGCCGATCGCGGCCATCTCTTCGGGGCCACGTTCCTGCCCCGGCGGCAGATCGAACTACGCATTGGCGATCTCATCGCCGATCGCTCGACGATGATCGTCCTGTACGACGAAGGCGGACCGCGCGCGGCACTGGCCGCCGCGACGCTGGAGCACTTGGGCTACCGCAATGTACGGGTGCTCGCAGGCGGTACCGGAGCGTGGCTCGAAGCGAAACGCGAGCTCACAACCGGCAGCAACGTGCCCAGCAAGTTGTTCGGCGAGCAGGTGCAGGAGCACGAGCACGTGCCGCAGCTCTCGGTCACGACATTGAAGGCCTGGCAAGACCAGGGGCGCACCCATCTCGTCTGCGACATTCGTACGCCCGACGAGTACGCCGTCGCGCGAATTCCCGGTGCGTACGGCGCATTCGGGGTCGACCTGGCGCGGCTCGGCGCGGATCTGCGCGCACGCGGCGTCCCGATCGTTGTGCACTGCGCGGGACGCACGCGCAGCATCATCGCCTGTCAGTCCCTGCGCGCGCTGGGCGTGCCCGAAGCCTATGCGTTGGAGAACGGCACGATGGGATGGCAGCTGGCCGGGTTCTCGCTCGAGAAAGGCTCCGGCCGCGCGGTGTTGGAACCCTCCGCGGCCAGCGCAATTGATGCTGAGCAGCGCGTGCGCACGCTCGCAGAAAGCGTCGGCGTGCAGCGGATCGACGCGAATGTTTTGGAGGCGTGGCGAGCCGCGCGGGCACAGGGCACGGCGAACGTGTACCTGTTCGACGTACGTCAACTGGTCGAATACACGAGCGGGCATATCGCCGAGTCGACCGCCCTGCCCGGCGGCCTGGCGATCCAGCGAACGGACGAATTCGCCCCGGTACGCTGCGCGCGCACAGTCCTCATCGATGATCGCGAGGCACGCGCGTATCTGACAGCGTATTGGTTGCGCCGCGCTGGCCGCGATTGCGTCTATGTACTCGAGGGCGGTACCGCAGCATGGCGCGCCTCCGGGCGGGAACTGGTTCAGGGACGCGGGCGCTCGCAGCCGCTCGGTTGGCATGAGGCGCAAACGCGGGCGCAGTACATCACGCCTGCCGATTTGGCGGTGGCGCAGCCTGCGCCGTTGGTTATCGACGTGGATACGAGCCGTCACTTCAAAGCGGCGCGCGTACCGGGGGCGCGGTGGCTGTCCTACGGCTGGCTGGAGGCACGCATCGCAGAGCACGCTCCGGCCATGGATACACCGATCGTCCTCACCTGCCATGACGGCGTGGCCTCTACGTTTGCGGCCGCCAACCTCGCACGCCTGGGCTACACCGCGGTGCGCACGCTGCAGGGTGGCGTCGCTGCGTGGAACAGGCAGGCGCTCCCGGCCGAGAACGGCTGGCCCGCGGACTTAGCTGATGCCGACGACGTGGTGCTGCCGCCGTATGACTCGAGTCTGGAATCGATGGCGCGCTATCTGGAGTGGGAGCAGCGATTGACCGAGCAGCGGCGCGCCGCAGTCAAGCGCTGAAAGCTGCCGACCGGTCATTCCGCCGAAACGAATCGAACGATGATGAGGTGTGAGAAGCATGGATTTCGAACTTAGCCCCCGCCACAAGCAGGTCTACGACACAGTCGGCGCGCTAGCGCGCGAGAAGTTCGTGCCGCGCGCAGCGCGCGCCGATCAGGATGCGCAAACGCCGATCGAGAACTTGCACGATTTCCGCTCAGCCGGCCTGCTCGGACTGACCATCTCAGCGGACCTCGGCGGAATGGGAAGCGGTTGCGCCGGTACCGATCCGCTGCTGTACCTGCTTGCCGTGGAGCACACCGCGCGCTACTGCATGTCCACCGCGCAGTGCCTGCATATTCACTGCCACGGCACGCACTACATTGACCAGGTGGGGACCAAGGCACAGCGCGAGCGAATCCTCGGGGAAGTAATCGGGCAAGGTGCATTGCTCAACGCAACCGGTAGCGAACCCGGCCGGACTGCGCGCGGTCTTTATGGTCTGATCACCATTGCCGACCCCGCGCCCGGGGGCTATCGCATCAACGGCGTCAAGAACTACGCCACGCTGGGCGATGTCGTGGATTACAACATCATCTTTGCCGGCATCCGCGACCGCCCCGGCCCCGAGGGCCATCTGGGGGTGGCGATCCCGAAGAACGCCAAAGGTGTGAGCGTCGTCGAGGGCTCGTGGAATCCGTTGGGGATGCGTGGCGCCGCCAGTCCGACGCTGAAGCTCGAGGATTGTTTCGTCGCCGATGAGAACGTGTTGGGCGACCCCGGGTTCTATCCACGGGAACGCTGGCAGGCGCGCTTTCATCTCGGGTTCGCAGCGCAGTATCTCGGCGGCACCGAAGGCGTGTTCGATATCCTCGCCGATTACCTTCCCAAACGCGGCACCGCGGGCGATGCCTACGCGCAGTTGCGCATGGGCGAGATCCGCATCGGCATCGATTCGGTGCGCTGGCTCATCTACCGGGCAGCGTGGTTGTGGACGCGCGGTGATCGGGTACAGGCCGAGCTCTTCTCGCTTGTGGCCAAGCACCGCGCGCTGGAGAACGCCGTCATGGTCATGGACAAGGCCGCGCAGATCGCCGGCTCGAGCGCATTCGCAGCAGACGCGCCGCTGTCGCGGTTCTTTCGCGATCTGCGCGTGCATACGCTGCACGAGAATCTGGACAAGACCGCGGCAACCTTGGGCAAGTACCATCTCGGCCAACCGTTCGACACGACCGCCCGCCTGTAACGCGCGCCGAGCGCCCCCGCAGATGACCGCACGACATCCGCTGTCACCAGAAGTCCGGTTCGCCGAGGACGATCCCGACCTCACTCGAACTTTCTGGAATCCGGCGCGCGAGACGATGCCGGCCGAGCAGATGACCGCGCTGCAGCTGGGCAAGCTGAAGCATCAGCTGCGCTACCTCGAACAACATTCGGTCCTCTATCAACGCAAGTTTCGCGAGACTGGATTCCGCGCCGAGGATCTGCGCAGCATCGAGGATCTGGCCGGCCTGCCCTTCACCACCAAGACCGAGCTGCGTGAGGCGCAGGAAGCCGCGCCGCCCTTCGGACTGCATCAGGCGGCGCCGATGGATCGCATCGTGCGCATCACGTCCACCGCCGGCACGACCGGCCGCCCGGTGTTTCAAGGCTATACACGCGACGACACGTTGCGCCGGAACGAATCAATCGCCCGCGGATTGTGGGGTTTCGGGGTGCGACCCGGCGATCGGGTGATCAACGGGTTCGCCTTGAGCATGTTCAACGCGGGCATACCGTTTTGCGCGGCGATCGAGCACCTTGGCGCGCTCGATGTTCCAGTGGGTGCCGAACGCAAGGCCGAAGGCATGCTGAAGATGGCATGGGAGGTCAAGGCCACCGTGTGGATCGGCACGCCGTCGTTCGCGGCCTACCTTGCCGAGAAATGCCAAGAGGTGCTCGGTATCCCGCCAAGCGCCCTGGGCCTGCGCGTCGTGTGCGGTGGCGGCGAGTCGGGATTCGAGCTGCCGAGCTTCCAGAAGCGCATGGAGGAAGCCTTCGGCACGCAGCACGTCTACGACTGGGCATCGACTTCCGATGCCCATCCGAACGTGTTCGCCCACTGCCAGTACCGCAACGGCAAGCACCAGATCACGCCGGACTTTGCCCTGGTCCAGCTCATCGATCCGCAGACCGGGCAGTTCGTGCCTATGCGCGACGGCGCGGAGGGTGAATACATCTTCACCCATCTGGATCGCCAAGCATGTGGTCTGGTGCGCTATCGAACTGGCGACATCCTGCGGGTGCAGACCAGCGCGTGTCCCTGCGGACGCACCGGATTTCGTATGGACATCATCGGACGCGCCGATGACATGCTGCTGGTGCGCGGCGTCAACGTCTTCCCCTCGGCCGTCCAGAGCGTCGTCGATCGGTTCGCTCCACAGGTCGCTGGGCGCATACAGATCGTGCTTCCTGCACCTGGTCCCAAGGTCGAGCCGCCGCTGCGCATCCGGGCAGAACACGCGCCGGGCTTGGCCGAGCCCTCGCTCGCAACGCTCAAGCAGGCGATCGAGGCCGCCATACGCGCCGACCTCACTGTCAGCGCCGACGTCCGACTGGTGCCAGCGGGCACGCTAGGCCGCACCGAAACCAAAACACGCCTCATCGTGGTGGAACCTGGCAGCCTCCCGGGCGGGGATCGGTAGCCCACCGACTCACAGACCGTGGTCGAGCATCATCTCCACGGTGCGAGCAAGTTGCACCAGTCGCGGGCCCAAATCGTCTTCGAGCCGCCCTCTTCCGGCGGCATGTACAGGAACCGCGCAGTTGAAGACCAGGACGTCGCGATCGCCGCGACGGCGCAGCGGCGCAGCGACCGTGTGAACGTGCGGATTGAAATCGCCGCGGTGCAGACAAAATCCGCGCGCGCGCACATCAGCCAAGCTTGCCGCGATCTTGCTCGAATGGCGCGACCACAAATCCGGCGTCTTGATGCGAATCTGATTCTCGATCGACTCACGCCCTTCAGGTTCGAGCCCGGCCAGATAAGCTCTTCCCATCGCCGACATGACAATCGGAAAAGTCTGGCCAATGTCGGGCTTCGACTCCAGCACCTCCTTGGATCGAGCGGTCTCGATGTAGACCATGTTCAACCGCTCCCGCATACCAAGCGATACCCAGCCCCGGGCGCACTCGGCGAGATCGATCATGAGCGGACGTGCAAGCTGGCGGACCTTGATGTTGGCAAGTAGCGGGTACCCGATCGACAATACCGCGCTGCCAAGCTCGTATTTGGCCGACCGCGCGAGATGGCGCAGGTAGCCAAGTTGGGTGAGCGTGTAGGTCAGTCGCGAAACGGTCGGCTTGGGCAAACCGGTGCGCGCCGAGATTTCCTTGTTGCCCAACACGGGCTCGGACACCGTGAAGCATCGCAATACTTCAAGACCCCGGCTCAGCGTCGAAGCGAATTGCCGATCGACCGCCGCGAAGCGATTCTTCGGGTCAGTGGTGCCGAGCGGTGCCATCGCTCCCATCGGTCTCCTCCTGCCATCACTTCATCATGACGACTAAGGTCGCCAGCGGTCCACGGGTAGAACCGGCGGCGAGTGTGTCGCGCAGCCTGGCAAGAATGGCCACACGATCGGCCATCCGGCCACAGCAAGAGTCCATCATGCACAACGCCGAGCGTGATGTTCAAACCATCAAATAAGCCGCCCGTGTCGCCTCATCCGCGGCAAGACTTGCCGGTGTCCCCTCGTATTTGATCTCGCCCTTTTCGATGATGTAGAGGCGATCGGCGAGCTTGAGAGCAAAGCCGAGATTCTGTTCCGACAACAGTATGGTCGCCCCCGATCGCTTGAGCTCAAGCAGGCGCTCGAGCATCTGCTGCACGACGATCGGTGCGATACCCTCCGATGGCTCGTCCAGCAGCAGCAGATCCGGGTTGCCCATCAGCGTGCGGGCTACCGCGAGCATGCGTTGTTGACCGCCTGAAAGCGACTGCGCCGGGCGGTCCGCGCTCAACTTCAGATCGGGAAACAGTGCGAAGAGGCGTTCTTCTTCCCACGCCACGCGCGGCCCGCGTGGTGCGCGACGCCCGGTCTCCAGATTCTCCTTCACCGACAACCCGCGAAAGATGCGGCAGTCCTCGGGCACGTACCCAAGTCCGGCCCGGCAGATTTCATCGGACTCGAGCACGCCGATCTCCCGATCACGGAACCGAATGCTGCCGCGCCGTGTGGTGAGGACGCCCATGATGCTCTTGAGCGTCGTCGTCTTGCCCGCACCGTTGCGGCCGAGCAAGACCACAACCTCACCTTCGCTTACCGCCAGATCGATGCCGAACAGCACTTCACTGGGGCCATAGCTCGCATGCAGGTCGGCGACACGTAGCATGTCGGCCATCGCGGCAGGTCCGGCTACTTCTTGCGCAGCTTGGCGATCTCGTCGCACGAGCGCGCATAGGCGGTCGTGTTGTAGGACTTCACGTCCACCACGCCGATCCCGTCGGGAAAGCGCTGCTCTTTCTTAACGGTACCGACATAGAAGTTGTACATCGCCATGTTGTCGCACGCGCGCACCTTCACCGGCCCTACCGGGCTTTGAAACTCGATGTTGTCAAGCGCGCTGGCCACGGAGGCCGGGTCATTCGGATCCTTCGCCTTGATGATCGCCGCGGTCAGCATGCGCCCGGAAACGTATCCGACCAGCGTGGATCCGACCGGATAGGTATTGGTGCGCTTCTTCACTTCTTCGATGAATCGAGTGTTCTCCGCGTTGTCGATCGCATAGAACGGATACCAGACCGTGACGAAGCTGCCTTCGGGGATGGAATCGCGTACGTTCGACATCTTCACCAGGTCCGCGCCGCTGGTGAAAAATTTCGTCTTCCCGGTGAATAGATCGAAGTCCTTGGCTGCCTTGAGGAAGTTGATGAGATCACCGCTGAACAACGCGCTCACGATCATGTCGGCGCGGGCGGCCTGCAATGCAGTGGCGTGCGGCGTGAAATCGGCGGCGCCGAACTTGGGCCATTCCTGCCGGGCGATCGTGATGTCGGGCCGCGCGATCTTGATGGCGGCAAGGAAATCCTCGACGAAGTGCTTGCCGAACTCGAAGTCCGGCGCAATCGTCGCGATGCGCTTCACCTCGGGCATCCCTTTGATGTGCTCGGCGATGACCCGGCCGATCTCCACCGTGGAAAGATTGCCTCGACCGACTCGATCGTGCCCTTCCTCGCCGGTGAAGCGCTTGGTCGTCGCAAACGCGCCCAATCCAAAGGCCTGCTGATTGCGCAACAGATCAGCCAGCGCCACGGCGGCACCGCTGTGGCTGCCGACGGTGACGAACTTCATTTTCTCGTCGAGCAGCATGCGGCGCGCCTCGGTGATCGCCTTCTCGACGCTGATGCCCATGTCGGCCGTGCTCAGCGCGAACCGCTGCCCCTTCACGCCGCCAGCCGCATTGGCTTCATCGATCGCGATCTGAAACCCGGTGCGAATCGCATCGGCCTGGGCGGCGAAACCGCCGCCATACATGTCGATCAGGCCGATGCGGACCTGGGCCACCGCACCGGAGGCCATAAAGATCATCGCAAAGGCTGCTACTGTTCCAGCGAGTCGTTTCATTCAGTTCTCCCCCCGTCCATTGCGTTGAGCAAGTCGATCGCGAGCATGCGACCGACTCAGGATTTGCTAAGCCGAGACGAACGCGACCGCCTCGATCTCGACCAGCGCCTCGGGCGCGTTGAGCGCGGCCTGCACGGTCGAACTGGCGAAAGCGATTCCTTCAAGCATTTCCCTACGCACCTCGTTCATTCCGGCGTAATCCTTCAGATCGCGGATGAAGACGGTGACCTTGGCCAGATCCTGCAACCTGCCGCCGCCCGCCTCGATGATGTGGCGAATGTTCTCCAGACACTGTCGCGTCTGGGCACGGATATCGCCAGCACCGATCAGCGTACCGTCGGCAGTCCGGGCGACAACGCCCGAAGTCATGATCGTGGTCCCATTGGTGAGAGCGACCCCCTGCACATAGGGCCCCTTGGTCTTCGCCACATGCGGCGACACAATTGTTTTTTTCATCGCGATCCCCTGTTGAAGCGGTTACGAAGTGAGCCCCATGGCCCGGTCACGCTCGAGCGCGTCGATCGAGCGTTCAGATGGCGATCCATAGCCACCGCCGCCAGGCGTTTCGAGCACGAGTTCCTGTCCCGGACGCAAGGTGAAACCGGTTTTCGGATCGATCGGCTTGCCATCGAGCAGCAGCCCCGCCGCCCGCCCGTTGGCACCGCCACGAATTCCACGGGGTGCCGACTCGGTCCGCTCGACCATGCACGAAACAGTTGCCGCGCGATCACCGCGCAGCCGCAGGCCGATCCGTTGCCCCGCGCCGCCCCGGTACTCGCCCTTTCCACAAGAATCAGCAATCAGTTCGCGCCGGGTGACGATGGCGGGCGTGGCTTGTTCCATGATTTCGATCGGCACGCTGGCAACGTTGCTCGGGAACGCGGTTGCGTCGAGCCCGTCCTTACCGGCGCGCCCACCCATGCCGCCGGAAGAAAAGAACGTGAACACGTATGGCTTGTCTCGGGCATTGCGGCCCGAAAGCGTAATCGCTGAAAGCACTGAGCTGTCGGCCACGACACGCGAAGGCACGACATCGGCCAGCGCACCGAAAATCACGCCCGGCAAGTACAACCCCACCAGATGGCGTCCACCGACCGGTGCCGGGTAGCTGGCGTTCACGATCGTGCCGGGCGGGGCGACGGTGCGAATTGGCGCGAAGCTCCCATCATTGTTCGGTGAGTCGGGCACCAGCAGGCATTTGATGGCGTAGCGCGTGAACGCCTCGGTGAAATTGATGACGCAGTTGATCCCCTTGGGGACCTGCGCCGAGCTACCCGCGTAGTCGACCGTGATCCGATCGCCCTGGACGTGGACCGCCGCCTGGATCTCGAGCGGCGTGTCGAAACCGTCGAGCGCAACCCGGTCGCGATACACGCCATCGGGCACCCGTGCGATCGCCTCGCGCATGAGCCGCTCGGTGCGCGACGTCACTGCGCGCGCCAGCGATTGGAGTTCGTCGAGTTTCAACTCCCGCATGAACATCGCCAGCCGCTGCGACGCGGTTTCGTTGGCCGACACCTGCGCCATCAGATCGCCGAGCACCAGCTGCGGTGAGCGCACGTTCTCCTCGATCAACCGGAACAGCGTCTCGTTGCGTTTGCCGCGCTCGAACAGTTTCATACGCGGAATCTGCAACCCCTCCTCGTAGACCTCGCTCGCAGCGGCGGAGAAGATGCGCCCGCCGATATCCACGGTATGGCAGTTGCTCGCGGTGAACCCAACCAGCCGGCGCTTGTAGAACACCGGGGTTGCGATCGAAATGTCGTGCTTGTGGCCCGATACGAGCCAAGGATCGTTCGTGATCAGTACGTCGCCCGGATGCAGGTTCAGCGGACCGAACACTTCGAGGAAGCTCTTCAACCCGACGCTCAGGCTGCCGAGATGGCCTGGAGCCCCCTGCACTGACTGCGCCATCATCGTTCCGCTGGCGTCGAACACGCCCGCGGACAGATCTTCCATCTCGCCGAGCACTGCGGAGAACGAGCTGTTCACCATGGCGGCGGCCTGTTCGCTCGCGATCGAGATCAGGCGGTTCCAGCAGATCTCGAGCGTTATCGGATCGAATTTCCGAGCTTTCATGCCGACCTCTTCTCGCGAGGAAGTTCCACGACCAGGTTTCCGAACGTATCGACGGTTGCTCGCCCCTGCGGGCCCACCACTGTCGAAGCCTCATCTTCTTCGATGACTGCCGGCCCTGCGACGCTTGCGCCTACCGGAAGCTCGTAACGACTGTACACCGGACAACGACGGTGGCGCGGCCAGCCGTGGAACAACATCGGGCGGCGCGATGTCGGTTTGGGCGCACTGCTCCGCGGGTTGCGCCGCAGCGCACGCGGGGCGGACATGGTCGCCGGACCGGATGCGACCAGGCGCCAACAGAGTGCTTCGATCGGGTGGCCGGCATGACGACGGTGGTACACGCCTTCGTAGAGCGATTCGAACGCCTCGCCAATTGCGTGTGCGCTCCGTGCGCCGAATGCGGTGCGCGGCAAGGCTACGGTGAGCTCCTTACGCTGTCCCAAATAGCGCAGATCCGCGCTGAACGCGAATTTGACTTGCTGCGCCGGCACATCCGCCTGGGCAAGCGCCGCGACTGCCTCGGCACGCATTTCGTCATAGGCCGCTTGCACCCGCGACCATTCGAGTACATCGAGCGTGCCGATATAGGTACGCGCCAATTGCAGCGCGCGCGGCGCGAGGAGCAGCCCGAGCGCCGAACCGACGCCGGGAGACGGCGGTACCACAATGCGCGTGACACCCAGTTTCTGCGCGACGCCCCAGGCATGCACCGGCCCTGCTCCACCGAAGGCGACGAGAACGTGCCCGGATGGATCGTGTCCGCGCTCGACGGCCTGCACGCGCGATGCATTGGCCATGTTCTCGTTCACGATCTCGTGGATGCCAAGTGCGGCATGCGCGGCATCGACCTTGAGCGGCCTGGCGACATCGCGCTCGATCGCCTGGCGCGCGGCCGCTTCGTCAAGCGGCATGCGCCCCCCGAGAAACGATCCGGCACCCAAGTAACCCAGCATCAAATCGGCATCCGTGACCGTAGCCTGTACGCCTCCTCGGCCATAGCAGGCTGGCCCTGGGTCGGCCGCTGCGCTCTCAGGGCCCACTTTGAGCAGACCCAAGGCATCGACGTGCACCAGGCTTCCGCCCCCTGCACCTATCTCGATCAAGTCCACCACCGGCATGCGCAGCGGCAGACCGCTTCCCTTCTTGAATCGGTACGTTCGAGCCACCTCGAATTCCGTCGAGATGGATGGCTTGCCGTCGTGCACCACGCAGGTCTTCGCCGTCGTTCCGCCCATGTCGAACGACAAAACGCGCGACTCATTACGCAGCCTGGCCACGACCGAAGCCGTTACGGCTCCAGCCGCAGGACCCGATTCGCAAACGCGGATCGGCATCCGCTGCACCAGCTCCGGCCCGGCAATGGCGCCCTCGGACAACATCACGAACAGCGGCGCGGTCAATCCTTCGCTTGTCATGCCGCCCACGAAGCGCTCTAGGTAGCCGCGTAGCAGTGGCTGGATATAAGCGTTCGCGCACGCTGTCGTAGCCCGCTCGTACTCGCGGATCTCGGGCAGGATATCGCTCGAGATACAGACGCTGATCGCAGGAAATCTGGTCTGCAGCCAATCGCGAACCATCCGTTCATGCAACGGATTCATGTAGGAATGGATCAAACACACCGCGACCGCGTCCGGGCGCAACTTTTCGATTGCGCGCGTCACGGCGCCAAGCGCCTGTTCAGTCAACGGCGTGTCGACGCTGCCGTCTGCTGCAAGCCGCTCGTCCACTTCGACGCGAAGTTCGCGCGACACGAGCGGCTCGGGCTTGTCCAGCATCAGATCGTAGATGTCGAATTTCTTCTCGCGCCCGATGTCGAGTGAATCCTTGAAGCCACGGGTGGTGACCAGCGCCGTCCGCGCGCCCTTGCGCTCGATCAGCGCGTTGGACACCAGCGTCGTGGCGTGTAACACCGCGACAATCTGGTGCGGCCGGATACCGGCTTGCTCGATCGCGCCACGCAGACCCTGCAGTGCGCCGATTGAAGGATCCGACGGCGTCGTAAGCGTTTTGAAACGCACCGACCGACCCGTGCTCGAGTGCACCATCATCACATCGGTGAAGGTGCCGCCGATGTCGAGCCCGACAATCCAGGCGTCGGTTTGCACAGCTTTGCGTGGAACAGGCATCTAGCGACCCAAGAACGGCGAACGGGGAAAATCGACCTGCTGTTCGAGCGCAGCGCCGATACGAAACAGCAATGACTCGCCGCCATAGCGAGCAATCAATTGCACGCCGATCGGCAGCCCATCGTCACTCAGCGCGACTGGAATCGTCAGCGCAGGATGACCGGTACTGCTGAATGGCAGATTGAAGCGCCAATCCCCGGTCGCATTGAGCCCACGCGGCGCGGGTGCTGGCGTGCTGGGCATGGCAATGCAGTCCACGCCCAGCAGCAGCGCGTTCAGATCGGCACAGGCGACACGACGCACCTGTTGCGAACGCAAATAGTCGGTGGCGCTGATGGCGCGACCCGCATCCAACAAACAGGCAAGCCGCCAGCTGTAACGGTCACGCTCCAGCGGATAGTGCTGGGCATGCACGGTGGCCATCTCGGCATACATGGTGAGGATGCCCGCATCGATGCCCGCGGTGAATGTCGCGGGGAGCGCGATCGGCTCGACCGCCACCCCAGCCTCACGCAGCGTCCTCATCGCGTCGTCGAAGACTTGCATCGTCTCGCTGGCGGCGATCGGGCCGAACCAGCTCGATGGAACACCGACGCGCAAGCCGGTCACGCCCTCGGTGATCGCGCGCGGAGACTGCCCCGACATGACGGCAAATAGCAGCGCGCAATCGCTGACCGAGCGCGCGATCGGGCCCGCGTGATCCATCGACCATGCACATGGATACAAACCGGTCCGATCAATCGCGCCGTAGGTCGGTTTCAGTCCGACCACACCACAGTACGCCGCGGGTCGAATGATCGAGCCAGCTGTCTGGCTGCCGATCGCCGCCGGCGCAAGCATCGCCGCAACCGCGGCGGCCGAGCCACTCGATGATCCCCCGGGGGTATGCGCGAGATGCCACGGATTGCGGGTCGGCGCTGGATCCATCGCGGCAAACACCGTCATTGCGGTCTTGCCGAGCACTATCGCACCGGCGCTTCGAAGGCGCGCCACCGCCGCCGCGTCCGCGACGGGAACGCGTCCTCGCAATAATTGCGAACCGACGTTCGTCTCGATACCGGCCGTATCGAAGTTGTCCTTGATCGCGATTGGTACGCCATGCAACGGGCCGCGGAAGTGCCCCGTGCGCCCTTCCTGGGTCAATGCCAGCGCATCGTCCAGCGCGCGCTCCGGGGTCAATCGGGCCCACGCCGCGACCTCGCCATCCAACCGCGCGGATCGATCGAGCAAGCACCCCACCAACTCGAGTGGCTCGAGCGTGCCCGCGCGCAGCGACGCCGCACACTCGATCACCCCAAGCTGCCATGGCTCAGTCACCGGCACTCCATGACTGCAATGGTTGTGCCTCGGCGGGCATTTCGAAATCGCGGACCGATCGCAGAGTGCGGGCCATGAGTTCGGCCAACTCGGCGCGGTATCGAGCGATTTCCTCAGCCGCAGGCGGCGTCGGATTGTCGCTTGGCGGCTCAGTCATACAACGCCTCCGAGGTAGACGCGCTGCACCTCCTCGGACTTGCGGATCGCTTCGGGCTCCCCCTCGGCGATGATTCGCCCCTGATGGAGCACCGAAATCCGATCGGCCACTTCGAAGACCACCTGCATGTCGTGTTCGGTGAACACCACCGTCAGACCGCGTTCGGTTGCAATGCGCTTGACGGTCCGAATGGCCTCGATGCGCTCGCTCGCGGCCATGCCCGCAGTGGGCTCGTCCAGAAACAGAATGCGCGGGCGATTGACCAGCGCAATCGCCAATTCCAGTTTCTTGCGATCGCCATGCGAAAGCGTCGAGGCATCGCGTTCGGCCAGCCCAGCCAGCCCCACCAACTCCAGCAACTCGGCAGCCTCGACGCGCAGCATGGCCCTGGCCGGACGGATCATGTCGAGCAGGTGACGGTGAAATGAGAGGAGCGCGGACTGCACGTTCTGCATCACCGTGAGATTGGTGAAGATGTTGGTGATCTGGAAGGTGCGACTGACCCCGAGATGAAAGTAGCGATGCGGTTGCAGGCCGGTGATGTCCTTGCCTTCGAACAGGATGCGACCAGTATCCGGCTGCAAGAAACCAGTGATCAGGTTGAAGAGCGTGCTTTTGCCCGCGCCGTTGGGGCCGATGATGGCGCGGAACTCGCGCAGTTCCACGGCGATGGAAACGTCGCTGGTCGCGGTGAGTCCGCCAAAGCGTTTGACCAGGGCCTCGGTCCGAAAAACCGGCTCAGCCATGGCGCGCCTTGCCCAGGTATCCCATTACGCCGTTCGGCATCAACATCACGATCGCAATGATCAGAAAACCCAGGATGAACGCCCAATATTCGGTGTAACCGGTGAGCACCGTCTGCAGGATGACGTAGATGGCCGCGCCGACGATCGGGCCGAAGAAGCTCGCCATTCCCCCCAGCACCGTCATCACGATCGGCGCGGCACTCGCGGTCCAGTTCAACCAGCCCGGGAACACGCTCTGATTCGCCAGCACGAACAGACCACCCGCAAGCCCGGCGAAGAGTCCGGCGATGACGAAGGCGAGCCAGCGAATCAGGACCACGTTGATGCCGATCGCCAACGTTTTCTGCGGATTGCTCTTGCTTGCCTGCAGCGCAATGCCAAAGGGCGAGCGCACCACCAACCACAGGAACGCAAGGCTCGCCGCGCATAACGCGAGCGACAGGTAGTAGAGCCCGCGCGGCGTTCCCAGAGGGCCGGCCACGGCAATGCCGCTCAAGCCATCGTCACCGCCGGTGAGGGCGTACCACTTGAACACCACGGTGTAGGCGAGCATCTGGAAGGCAAAGCTCAGCATGCCCAGGTAGATGCCGGTGAGGCGCACGCAGAAATAGGCCACCACGGCCGATCCCAGCGCGCAGACCAATGGCGCGGCGACGAGCGCCAGCAGCGGCGCAACCGCGGCTTTCTTCACCAGCACCGCCACGGTATATCCGCCGAGGCCGAAGAACGCCGCATGGCCGAACGGCAGCATGCCGCCGTAACCGAACAGCAGGTTGAACGTCGCCGCGTAGAGGGCAAACACGACGATCTCCACGCCGACGAACACCCAGAAATCGTTCACAGCGAACGGCAGCCCGAGCAGGGCCAACACCAGCGCAACGCCGGCGGCCTGCGTCACTCCGGCCTCCCGAACAACCCCCAGGGTCTGACGATCAGCACGATCACCATCACGACGAACGGCAGCACGATCGCCAACGCCGGTGCGATGAGCGTCCCGAACGCATTGGCCTGTCCCAGCAGAAACGCGCCGACCAACGCGCCGACGAAGCTGCCCATGCCGCCGATGACGACCACGGCGAATGCGTCGATCAACACTTGCGAGTGCAATCCGGGACCCACGCTCACGACCGGCGCAGACAGCCCACCGGCGAGCCCCGCCAGTCCGGCACCGGCTGCGAACACCGCGGTGAACAACCGATCGGTGCGCACACCGAGCGCCTTCAACATCTCGCGATCGACGGTGGCCGCGCGCACCATGACACCCAGTCGCGTTCGATACAACACCCACCACAGCACCACACAGACGATGGCGCCGACCGCAACGAGGAACAGCCGATAGGCAGAGAAACCCAGTCCGGCCACTCTCACGATGTGATCCAGACCGGCAGGCGCCAGCGCGGCATTCTCTTCACGCCCCCACACCATGCGCACCGCATCGCCAAGAATGAGAACCAGCCCGAAGGTGACGAGCAACTGAAACGCCTGGTCAGAGCGATAGATCCGGCGCAGCACCAGGGCCTCGAACGCGGCGCCGAATGCGGCCGTGGCCATCGTCGCGAACACGATCGCGGCAATGAAAGTGGGAAGGTCCTTGCTGGCATTGCCCACCACGGTGTAGGCGAAGTAGGCACCGAGCATGTAGACGGCACCGTGCGCGAAGTTGATGATGCGCGAGACACCGAAGATGAGGGAAAGCCCGGCGGCGACGAGAAACAGCAGCGAACCGTTGGACAACCCGGCAACGAACTGCCGGACGATCACGATCGGGTTATCGATCCAGTCGAACGAAAGCGTGAAGTCCACGGCCGATCACGCGTTCAGCATCGGCAACACCTGTGTACGTCGCCCAGGCCGTACATTCGCCCACAGTGAACGGGCGGAGAACATCTCGATCCTGCGCATGCGACCGCGCCTCCCCTACTTCTATTGATTCTGCCGTGAGGTTACTCGCGATCATCGGGTTTTGGAACGTAACGCCGTCCACAACACCAAGGGTCCCGGCCTTTGTGACACGGGCGCACTTCGTAGCGGACACCCGTTCGCAGCGCTCGCCCCCGCCTAGCGCTCGCGCACCAACTCGCGAATCGCAAAACGCGAGCCCTGTGTGAGGCTCGCGATCGTCAGTCGAATCTCTCGTTCCAATCCGGCAGCAGCGCGCGATCGGGGACGCTCGCGCGCACGGATGACGCGCAATCGCAACGGAATCGCCGGCCGAAACGGAACAGCGGTCAGTCCGCGCCGCGGATGGCCAATCAGCAGGAACGGATCGATGATGGCGATGCCCGCACCTTGCTCGGCAAGCGCGACCGCCTGTTGCCCCTGATTCACCACGAAATCGATTTCGCGTCGCAGTCTGGCATCGGCAATGGCCTTGCGAACCAGGCGACCGATCGCCGTGTCCTCCCGAAAGCTCACCAGTGGCACGCCCTCGAGATCGCGCACCGCAAGGACGCGGCGCTTGGCGAGCGGATGCCGACGCGGCATCAGACACACCGCCTCGACCTGGCAGATCGGCTCACCGTCGATATAGGGATTGTCCACCGGTTCATGCACCAGACCGAAGTCGGCCTGGCTCTGCACCACGCGTTCGACCACCGTAGAGGTGGGCAGGATCATCGATTCGACGCGGATCTTCGGATGCAATCGCGCGAACCGCACGATCGCCGGCGTGACGAAGGAATGGGCGACGCCACCGACTGCCGCGACCGTCACACTGCCGGCATTGCCGTCGCGCAAGTGCCGCAACAGCAGCGAAACCGCACCCATGTCGCTGCGCACGCGTTCGACCTGCGGCCACAGCGTCTCGGCTTCCGGGCTCGGATACAGCCGACCACGTACGCGCCGGAACAGCAGGAAACCGGCACTCTGCTCGGCCAGGCGCAAAGACTTGGTGACGGCCGGCTGCGTGAGGCTGAGCAGGCGCGCCGCGCCACTCACCGATCGCGCCTGCATGAGCGCTTCGAAAACCTCCAACTGGCGCAGATTCACCTATAACCCGAAGTAGCGGATGCGGCGACTTGGAGTATAGCCAGAGCGCGCCATAATCCGGCGGCGTGCGCACCAACAGGCCAAGCAGCCATGCCCGTCATCGATTTCAACAGCCGCCCGCCGATTCCGGCGTTCCAGCCCAACGCCGCACACCTGCGCAACTACCGGCGCGTCTACGAGACGAGCGAGTCCGAAGTGCGTACCGCCGCCGGGAGCGATCCGCTGGTGGCTTACCTCGCGGCATACGATCGTGTTGATGCCAGGCGCGTCGTGGTCAAGGCCAACGACATCTCCACCACCTTCGGCATCAAGGTCTCCAACGAGGCCATCGCGCAGTTCTGCACCGCACAGGGCAGCCGGTTCGTCGGCTGGGCCGGCGTCGATCCGCATCGCGGCGAGTCGGCCGCCGCCGAGCTCGAGACAGCGGTCCGCGAACTCGGCATGCGCGGCCTGAACCTGCAGTGCTTCGAGCAGAAACTCGCGATCGACGATCCGAAGATGATCGCGCTCTACCGCAAGTGCGTGGAGCTCGATATTCCCGTCAATATCCACTGCGGCATCAATTTCTCGACCGACTCGCTGATGGAGTACGGACGTCCGATGCTGCTCGACCGGGTGATGGTGGCTATTCCCAAGCTGCGGGTGGTGGCCTCCCCGCCCGGGTGGCCATGGGTCCATGAATTGATCGGCGTGGCCTGGCGCCATGCCAACGTCCATATCGCCGTCTCCGCGGTGCGGCCCAAGTACCTCGCGGTGGCCGGCTCGGGCTATGAGGGCCTGCTGCAATACGGCAACACGCTCCTGCAGGACCGCATATTCTTCGGCAGCTCATTTCCGATGCAGCCGGTCGAGCGCGCCGTCGAGGAGGTGCTCGCGCTGCCACTCAAGGACGCGGTGAAGGAGAAGTGGCTCTACCGCAACGCGGCGCGCTTCCTGGAAATCGAGTGATGGCACGCGGCACATCGATCGGCGTCGACATCGGCGGAACGTTCACCGATGTCGTCGCGATGGATGCCGATGGGCGCATGCGCATCGCCAAAGTCCCCTCGACGCGCTCCGATCCGAGCGCAGCGGTGCGCACGGTTCTGTCTGAATTGCTGCCCGCCTGGCAAGTCGCGCCCCGCAACGTCGATCGCTTCGTGCATGGCACCACCGTCGCCACCAACGCGGTGCTCGAACGCAAAGGCGCGAGGCTTGGCCTGCTGGGCACCGCAGGGTTCACCGACGTGCTGGAGATCGGCCGGCAGAACCGCCGGCAGCTCTATCAACTGATCCTGAAGCCCGAAACGCCAGTGTTCCTCGCACCGGGAGCGCAGCGCCAAGGTGTCGAGGAGGCGATCGGGCCGGACGGCTCGGTGATCAAACCGCTCGACATGGCCTCGCTCGAGCGCAGCGTGAACACGCTCATCGAAGCAGGCGTCGAAGCCATCGCGGTGTGTTTTCTGTTCGCGTTCGTGAACCCTGCGCACGAGCGCGCGGCCGCGCTCTATATCCGAACGCGCCATCCCGATCTGGTCGTATCGATGTCCTCGGATGTCGATCCGGCGTTCCGCGAATTCGAGCGCACCGTGGTCACGTCGTTCGATGCCTATGTCAAGCGCGGGCTGGATCGCTACCTGGGCAGCATGGAAGCCGATCTGGCGCGCGCTGGCGTGCCGGCGGCTTTGCAGATCATGCAGTCGCGCGGCGGCGTGTGCTCGGCCACCATCGCGCGGCAGCGACCGATTCGCCTGTTCCTGTCCGGACCGGCCGCCGGCGTGGTGGGTGCGCGCGAGGTAGGTCGCTCGGTCGGAGACACGAATCTGATCACCGTCGACATCGGCGGCACCAGCTCCGACATTGCGTTGATCGCTGCGGGTCAGCCGGTGATCCGACCCGAGGGGCTGCTCGACGGCTATCGCATTCGCGTGCCGATGGTGGATGTGAATTCGATCGGCTCCGGCGGCGGCAGTATCGCCTGGATCGACGCGGGCGGCGGCTTGCGCGTGGGGCCGCAATCCGCCGGCGCAGAGCCTGGACCTGCGTGCTACGGCCGCGGCGGCGAGGATGCCACCGTGACCGACGCCTCGATCGTGCTGGGCCTGCTCGACCCCGCCTACTTCGCCGGAGGCACGTTGCGCCTGGATCGGGCGCTCGCGCATCGGGCCATCGAACACAACGTCGCCCGGCCGCTCGGATTGAGCGTGCACGAAGCCGCGCTTGGCGTGCACCGTGTGGTCAACGTGCAGATGGCCGAAGGGATTCGGCTGGTGTCGATCAGTCGCGGCATCGATCCGCGCGCCTACAGCCTCATGCCATTCGGCGGCGCCGGACCGCTTCACGCCACCGCGCTGGCGCGCGAGTTGGGCATCGAGCGCATCATCGTCCCGCGCTACCCGGGCGTGCTCTGCGCCGCGGGGCTGCTCGCCGCGCTGATCGAACACGAGTCCTCCAGCGCGTTCATGTCCAAGCTGGCTGAGACCGATCCCGCCGTGATCCTCCAGGTGTGCGAGCGCCTCGCCGTGGAGTGTGCGCAGCGCATGCGCGCCGAAGGCGTCGATCCGAACACCGTGCAGACGAGTTGCTACGCCGACGTGTGCTACGTCGGACAAGCTCATCACATCGAAGTCCCGATCGAGCGGACAGACTCGGCGCAGCTCATCGCAAACGCCTACGAGCGTTTTCGCGCGCTGCACGACCAGATCTACGGCCACAGCACCGCCGGCCCCGCCCGTTTCGTCAACCTGCGCGTCGTGCAGCGCGCTCCAAGCGCCGTGGCGGCCGCTGCGCCTGGAAACACCGCGCGCAGCGAAGCTCGCAAAGGCACCCGCGAGATCCTGCTGGAAGGGCAACGCGCATTCGTCGCCGCCAGTGTCTGGGACCGCGACGGCCTCGCTCCCGGACAGCGCATCAGCGGGCCGGCGATCATCGAACAGGGCGACACCACCACCTTGATCGAACCGGGGTGGCACGCAACCGTCGCCGCCAACGAGGTGCTCATCATGACCAGGCAGCCATGAACGCGCGCGATCCGGCACAAGATCCCGTTACGCTCGAAGTCGTGCGCAACAAGCTCGAAGGCATCGCCAACGAGATGCAGATGACGCTGCTGCACAGCGCGTTCTCGCCGATCGTCAAGGAAGGCATGGACTGCTCCGCCGCGATCTTCACCGCCGATGCGCAGACGATCGCCCAAGCCACCGCGATCCCGATCCATCTGGCCACCATGATCCCGGCGCTGCAAGCGGTGATCGCGAAGTACCCGGTCACGGGGATGGTCGCAGGCGATGTCTACATCCTGAACGATCCGTACTGCGGTGGCACGCACCTGCCCGACATCACGCTCTTCATCCCGGTGCACGCCGACGGCCGCGTCGTTGCCTTCAGCGTCACGACCGTCCACCACCAGGATGTGGGCGGCATGTCGCCCGGCTCGATCCCGACCAACGCCACCGAGATCTATCAGGAAGGGTTGCGCATCCCGCCGCTCAAGTACATCGCGGCGGGCATGGTCAATGAGACCCTCGACGAGATGCTGCGCTTCAACATCCGGCTCGCCGATACGTTCATGGGGGACTTGAACGCTCAGCTCGCCGCCTGCAACGTCGGCGCGCGCCGGCTCAAAGAACTGATCGAGGTGCACGGCGCCCCTGCCATCGAGCGGATCTTTGCCGTACTCCTCGATCGATCCGAGTCGATGACGCGCGCCGCCCTGCGGCAGCTGCCGCAGGGGACATTTCGCTATGTCGACTATCTCGACAATGATGGTGTCGAGCTCGACCGACGCGTGCGTATCGAAGTCGCGGTCACGGTGGCCGACGGGACCATCCACTTCGACTTCACCGGCACCGATCGTCAGCTGCGTGGCCCGCTCAACTGCGTGCCCTCGGGCGCACAAGCCGCGGCCTACTACGCCGTGCGTGCCCTGACCGATGCGCAGATCCCCACCAACGGCGGTTGTTTTCGTCCGGTCACGCTGCATCTGCCCGAGGGCTCGCTCGTCAATCCGGTTGCACCCGCCCCGGTGAATGCACGCACCGCCACGATCAAGCGCATGTGCGGAATGATGGTCAGCGCGCTGGCCGACGTGATGCCCGATCGGGTGCCGGCGTCCGCTGCCGGGCTCTCGGTGATGCTCGCCTTCGGTGGCCGGCGCGCCGACGGCAGCGCGTTCATCGTGAGCGAGCTCATTGCCGCGGGCACCGGTGCGAGCGAGCGCAGCGACGGGGTCGACTGCCTGCAGACCGACGGTTCGAACAGCATGAACCTGCCGATCGAGGCGCTCTCGATCGAAGCGCCGATCCGCGTCGTGCGTTTCGGCTTGCGCCAGGATTCAGGGGGTCCGGGCACCCATCGCGGTGGTCTGGGTGTTGCCAAGGAGTATGAGTTCATGGCCGACGACATTCGCTTCACCTATCGCGGCGAGCGCCACTTCACGGCGGCGCGTGGCTCGGCCGGCGGCAGCGATGGCGCGATGTCGACGGCGACGATCCGTCGCGCAGACGGCCGAATCGAAGTCATCGCCTCGAAAACCGTCACCACCGTTTCCCGTGGCGATCGGCTGATCGTCGAGACCGCTGGCGGCGGCGGCTACGGCGATCCGAAAGCGCGACCGCATTCGCTGCTCAACGCAGATATCGCCAACCGCAAAATCAGTCTCCAGGCCAAGCAGGAGATCTACTCATGAGACGTTTGCTGTTCGTCGTTGTCGCGATCCTCTGCGCTTCACAGGCGCTCGCGCAGTATCCCAATCGCCCGATCCGCATCATCATCCCGTTCGGTCCGGGCTCCTCGACCGACGTGATCACGCGCATCATCAGTGGGCCGGTGTCTGCGGCACTCGGCCAACCGATCGTGATCGATCCGAAGCCCGGGGGCGACGGTGCAGTCTCGGGTACCGAAGCGGCCAAGGCGGCGCCCGATGGCTACACGCTCTACATCGGCAGCGGCAGTCCGCTTGCCGCAGTGCCGGCGCTGCGCAAGCAACCGCCCTACGATGCCCAGCGCGACTTCACGCCGATCACCGACATCGGCCGCTACACGGTGTTTCTCTACGTCAACGCCGAGGTACCGGCGCGCACGTTCGCCGAGTTCGTGAGTCACGTCAAAGCCAACCCCGGCAAGCTTGCCTATGCCACCGGCAATGCCAGCGGCATCGTTGCTTTTGCGCAGATGAACGCATTGGCCGGACTCGACATGCTGCACGTGCCTTACAAGAGCGCACCGCCGGCCGTGGTCGATCTGGTGGCCGGACGTGTTCAAGCCATGATGGACCCGCCGACCGCGGCGCTCTCGTACGTGCGCGAGGGCAAACTGCGCGCGCTGGTCACCACACTCAAACAACGTTCACCGCTTCTGCCCGAGGTGCCGACCATCTACGAAGCGGGCCTGCCGAAATTCACGATCTCCAATTGGATGGGGCTGGTCGGACCCGCGGGGCTGCCACGCGAGATCGTCGATCGCGTCAGTCGCGAGTTCCATGCGGCAATGAAGCGGCCCGAGGTGTTGGCCGGACTGGAGAAGCAGGCGTTCGCGGTGAATCCTTCGACCCCCGAGGAGTTCGCCGCGTTCATCGCCGAGCAGATTCAATCCTATGGCAGCCTGCTGCGCGCCGCGGGGGTGCAGCCGCAATGAGCCGCCTGCGCCGGATCACCGGCGTCGCATTCCTCTCGACCGTTCAGAACCACTGCAAGGAGTGACACGCATGCGCGCTTTACTTGGCATCCTCGCGATCGCGGCAGCGCTCGGTGCATCCGCGCAGGACTATCCCAAGGGCACCGTGCGACTCATCGTGCCCTACCCCGCCGGCGGCACCACCGACATCTACGGTCGAGTGGTCGCAGCGGGTCTGCAACAGCGCCTCGGCCATCCGGTCATCGTCGAGAACCTGCCCGGCGCAGCCACGGCGCTGGCCGCCGAGCGCGTGGCCAAGTCCGCACCCGATGGCCACACGCTCATGATCGTGACGGTGACTACGATGGCGATGAATCCGCTCACCCTCAAGGATCTGCGTTACCGACCCGAACAGCTCGTGCCGGTAGCGCTGGTGGCGCGCCAGCCGTTCGTGCTCGTCGCATCGCCACAGTTCGCTCCCACTACCGTACGCGAGTTGATCGATCACGCGAAAGCCAATCCGGGCAAGGTGAATTGGGCCACGCAGGGCATCGCCGGCTCGTCGCATCTGGTAGGCGAGCTGTTCAAATCGCTTGCCGGCGTGGACATCTTCGCGGTCCATTACAAGGGCAGCACGCCCGCCAACACCGACATCATCGCCGGTCGTGCCGACGTACATTTCGATGGCACCGGAACAGCGCTCGCCAACACGAGCGGCAAGCGTGTGAAGGCGATCGCGCACACCGGCGAAGCACGCATCGCCGCCGCGCCGGACATCCCCACCTTCGTGGAATCCGGACTGCCCGGCATGGTCGCCTACTCGTGGTATGGCATCGTCACCCCGAGCGGAACGCCGCAAGCGGTCATCACGCGACTCAACACCGAAACCAACGCGCTCCTCAAGACGCCGGAAGTCCTCGAGCGCATGCGCCGCGACGGGTCCGAAGTCGGGGAGATCACGCCCGCCCAGTTCGGCAAGTTGATCGCCGACGAAACCGAGCTGTGGCGCAAGGTGCTGGCACCACTCAATCTGAAGCTCGATTGAGCATGCGTGTCGGCGTCGAAGTCGGCGGCACCTTCACCGATCTGATCGCAGTGGATGGCGATGCGGTCCGTGTCGCAAAGGTGCCCAGCGTCCCGCGCAGCCCTGAGGAGGGCGTGTTCGCGGCGCTCGCGGCGGCGAACATCCCGCTCGAGCAGGTCACCGATCTGGTCCATGGTTCCACGGTTGCCACCAACGCAGTGCTCGAGCGCAAAGGCGCGCTCACCGCGTTCGTCACCACCGCGGGTTTTCGCGATCTGCTGTTGATCCAACGCCAGGATCGGCCACGGGTCTATCAGCTCGCGTACCAGAAGCCGGCGCCGGTAGTCGAACGCCGCGACGTCATCGAGATCGACGAGCGCATGCTGGCAAGCGGCGAGGCCGCCAAGCCGCTCGACCGGTCCGTCGCGCAAAGCGTCCTGCGCACCGCGCTGGGCGCGCGGCCCTATCGCGCCGTGGCAATCTGCCTGCTCAATGCCTACGCCAATCCGGCACACGAGCAGGCGGTCGCAGCCATCGTGCGTGATCTGTTCCCGGACATGGTGGTGAGCTGTTCGTCGGATATCAGCCGCGAGTTCCGCGAGTACGAGCGTGCGTCCACCACCGCACTGGCTGCCTATGTACAGCCGATCATCGACGGCTATCTGGCTCGATTCGAATCGCGCCTGGCGCGCGAAGGCTTCCGCGGGCGCTTCAGCATCATGCAGTCGAACGGCGGACGGCTGCCGGCCGCGGCGATTCGGCGCAATGCGATCACCGCCCTGTTCTCCGGTCCGGCAGCCGGCGTCACCGGTGCCCTGCGCCAGGCCGGCGCCTCGGGCTACGACAACCTGGTCACCTTCGACATGGGCGGCACCAGCACCGATGTATGCCTGGTGACCGGCGGCAAGCCGGTCATCGCCCCCGAAACCGCGGTCGATGGGTTGCCGATCCGCACACCGGTGGTCGACATCGCTTCGGTCGGTGCCGGTGGCGGCAGCATCGTCTGGCGCGATCCGGGCGGGATGCTGCGCGTGGGTCCGCGCTCCGCGGGCGCCGATCCCGGTCCGGCCTGCTACGGTCGCGGCGGCACCCAACCCACGATCACCGATGCACACGTCATCCGCGGCACCATCGATCCGGACTCGTTTCTCGGCGGGCGCATGAAGCTCGACGTGGCCGCGGCACGTGCGGCGTTCGGCACGCTCGCGCAGCAGTTCGAGATGAGCCTGGAGGCCATCGCCGATAGCGCAATCCGACTTGCCGATGCCAATGTCGTACGCGCCATCCAGCTCATCTCGACCGAACTCGGGCGCGATCCGCGCGATTACGTGCTCGCCCCTTTCGGCGGCGCCGGTCCATTGCATGCCGGCCGGATTGCCGAAGAGCTGGGAATCGGCACGATCGTCGTGCCGCAGAACGCAGGCGTGCTGTCCGCGTACGGACTGCTCGCCGCGGACTACACCCAGTTCGAGACGGCGACGCGCAAGCTGCTGCTCGATACGCAGGCACCCGCCACGGTCAACGAGGTGTTTGCATCGCTCGAAGAGCGAATGCGTGATCGGTTCGCAGCCCTGGGCATGCACACAGGCCTGATATTTGCCCGCACGCTGCAGATGCGTTTCGTCGGCCAGGCGTTCGAGATCGACGTGCCGCTGCCGGAAGGCGCGCTCACCGAAGCGGGGATTCGCGACGCGTTCGACACCGCGCATCGACTGGTCTACTTTCATGGTGGCGGCGCGGGCCTGGCGGGCAAGCGCGTGGAGGTCGTCGGCTTTCGCATCGGCGCCTCGGTACCCGAACGCTGCGACTTGCCAAACAGCCCGCCGGCCGCCTCGCGCCCGCCGCGAGAGCGTGTCCTCTACGAGCAGCGCGAACGACGCACCTGCACGTTGCTCACCCGCGCGCACGTCGCGCAGCATGGGTCGATGAGCGGTCCACTGCTCATCGAAGACGAAACCGCGACGATCTACGTCCCCCCGCGCTGGCAGGCGCGCAGCGACCGCGCCGGCAACCTCATCCTCACTCGCGACGAGAACACCCGATGAGTCTCGATCCGGTCGACTACGCCGTCATCAGCCAGGCGCTGCTTGCCGCAGCGCGCGAAATGGGCACGAAGCTGGTGCGCTCGGCCTACTCCAACATCGTGCGCGAGGCGCGCGACGCCTCAGCCGCCATTCTCGATCGCGACGGCAACATCGTCGCGCAGGCCGAGATGGTGCCGATGCAGCTCGGCTCGATGAACACGACCTTGCGGGCGTGCCTCGAGGTGTATCCGGCCGACACGCTGTGCGAAGACGATTTCCTGGTGAACAACCATCCGTTCCGCGGCGGGCAGCATTTGCAGGACGTGTTCATCTTCACCCCGGTGTTCGTCGATGGCCGGCTCATCGCGTTCAGTGGCACCACCGCCCACCATCTCGATCTGGGCGGTGGCAGTCCCGGCCTCAATAACGCCGCCACCGACGTCTATCAGGAAGGCCTGCTGCTGCCGCCGCTCAAATTCAGCCAGTCGCGCGATTGGCACGGCGGCACGTTCGAGCGGTTGCTGGAGGCGAACATCCGCGTCCCCGATCAAACCCTGGGAGATTTCAACGCGCAGTTCGCCGCCAACGCGATCGGCGTGGAGCGCGTGCGACAGCTCTGCCGCAAGTACGGCACCGCGACGGTGGCGGCATCGATGCAGGCGCTGATCGATTATTCGGAGCGCCAGTTGCGCGCCGCGATTCGCGCGGTGCCCGACGGCGTCTACTTCGGCGAGGACGCGGTCGACGATGACGGCAAGACCGACGCGCCGTTGTGGGTGCGGGCGCGCGTGACGGTCCGCGACGATGCGATGGAGATCGATTTCGACGGCACCTGTCCGCAGGTCACGCTGAACATCAACTCGCCGCTCGCGTCGACCACTTCGGCGGTGATGAGCTGTATCAAAGGCGTGCTGATCGGCGCCGACGTGCCGTTCAACGAAGGCAGCTTCCGCCCGGTGTCGCTGAAGGTGCCCTATGGCAGCCTGCTCAACCCGAAACCGCCGGCGCCGGTGCGCGCCCGCATGGAGCCGTGCTACCGCGCCTACGATGCGGTGATGCGCGCACTTGCGCAGGTGATCCCCGATCGAGTGATCGCCTCGGGGTTCGACGCCACGTTGATCACCTGCCTCAGCCGACTCAACGACGGACGTTTCCGTGTCTGCCTGGAAACCTATGGCGGAGGCTTCGGCGCCTCGATCGGCGCCGATGGCGCCGATGGCATCGCCGCACCGCTCTCCAACACCACCAACTCGCCGATCGAATCGCTCGAGATGGAATTCGATTACTTCCGCATCGCCGGCTACGCGCTCAACCCCGACTCGTTCGGGCATGGCCGGTACCGCGGTGGACTGGGCATGCGGCGCGTCTACGAGATCACGCGCGACGAGGTCGACTTCTCCCTGTACGGCGACCGCTTTCGCATCGCGCCGCTCGGCCTCGCCGGCGGCACTTCGGGCATGCTCACCACCGCCCAAGTCATTCGCGATGGTCAGGTGCTGCCGATCGACCTGAAGAAGGGCGCGCGGCTGCGCAAAGGCGATCTCGTCGCCATCGCCACCTCGGGAGGGGCCGGATATGGCGATCCGAAGGACCGGTCCCGGCCGCTGATCGAGCGCGACATCGAACAGGGCATGCTCTCCGCGGCAAGCGCCGCTCGCATCTACGGGATCTGAGTCATGCAGCGCCCGCTGGAACCCTCCTGGATCGATCCACGCTACGCGCGCGATCTGCGCGAGCGGATCAAGCAGATCGAGGCCGAACCGCTGCCTGCGTCGACCGCTGCACTGCTCGATGAAGCCGCAACTGAAGTCCCCGATCGTGTCGCCTTGGATTTTTTCGAGACGGGACGGCGGATCTCGTATCGCGCCTTACAGGCGAGCGTCAACCGCCTGGCAAGCGGTCTGCATCGACTCGGCGTGTGCAAGGGCACGCGGGTGGCGGTGATGCTGGCCAACGTGCCGGAGTTTCCGATCACCTGGCTCGCCTTGAGCCGGCTCGGTGCAGTGATGGCGCCGGTCAATACCGGCTACACCGGGCGCGAATTGGACTACCTCGTCAATGACGCCGAGGTCCACTTTGTCATCATCGCTGAAGCGTATCTGCCGGTGATGGAAGCAATGCCTAAGCGCCCCGCCTCGCTGACCGACGATCGCGTCATCGTGGCCGGAGCGCCGCGCGCGGGACAGCATGCCTGGCACACGTTAGAAGCAGAAGGCGATCCGGCGTTTCGCGCGCCAGTGACGGTGGCACTGGATGACCTGCTCAACATCCAGTACACCTCGGGCACGACCGGCTTCCCCAAGGGCTGC
>CADEDU010000033.1:62371-67349 GCA_902826155.1 uncultured beta proteobacterium | reverse complement strand
CGATGACGATCAACGGCCCGGCGCCGACGATCCTGGCGATGTTCATGAACACCGCTATCGAGCAGCAGATCGATAAGTTCCGCCGCGACAACGGCCGCGACCCCACCGACGACGAGCAGCAGAAGATCAAGGCGTGGACGCTCTCGACGGTGCGCGGCACCGTGCAGGCCGACATCCTCAAGGAAGATCAGGGCCAGAACACCTGCATCTTCTCCACCGAGTTCTCGCTCAAGGTGATGGGCGACATCCAGGCGTACTTCGTCCATCACAACGTCAAGAATTTCTACTCGGTGTCGATCTCGGGCTATCACATCGCTGAGGCCGGTGCGAATCCGATCAGCCAGCTCGCATTCACGCTGTCGAACGGCTTCACGTTCGTCGAGGCCTATCTCGCGCGGGGCATGCACATCGACGACTTCGCACCGAACCTCTCCTTCTTCTTCAGCTACGGCATGGACCCGGAGTACTCGGTCATCGGCCGCGTGGCGCGGCGCATCTGGGCCACGACCATGAAGAACAAGTACGGTGCCAACGAGCGCAGTCAGAAGCTCAAGTTCCACTCGCAGACCTCGGGCCGCTCGCTGCACGCGCAGGAGATCGCGTTCAACGACATCCGCACCACGTTGCAGGCGCTGATCTCGACCTACGACAACACCAACTCGTTACACACCAACGCCTACGACGAGGCGATCACCACGCCCACCGAAGAAAGCGTGCGCCGCGCGATGGCGATCCAGCTCATCATCAATCGCGAGTGGGGCCTGGGCAAGAACGAGAACCCCAACCAGGGGAGCTTCATCGTCGAGGAACTCACCGATCTGGTCGAAGAGGCGGTACTGAAGGAGTTCGAGGCGATCAGCGAACGCGGCGGCGTGCTCGGTGCGATGGAAACCGGCTATCAGCGCGGCAAGATCCAGGAAGAGTCGATGTACTACGAGCACAAGAAGCACGACGGCTCGTATCCGATCATCGGCGTCAATACGTTCCGCAATCCGCACGGCGATCCGATCCCCGAGAAGATCGAGCTGATCCGCTCGACTGAAGAGGAGAAGCAGTCGCAGCTCAAGCGCCTGCGCGAGTTCAAGCAGCGCAACGCGAAGGACTGTGGGCCGATGCTCGCACGCCTGCAGCAGGCGGTGATCGACAACAACAACGTGTTCGAAGTGCTGATGGACGCGGTGCGCGTGTGTTCGCTCGGTCAGATCACCAACGCGCTGTTCGAAGTCGGCGGGCAGTATCGGCGGAGCATGTAGCTTGCCGCCCTCACAGCACCAACATACTCCTGCGCTCAACTCCTATCACCGCATCTCGAGGCACCGACGCATCGAACGTGACGAATCTGCCGCGATGGCGAACCGCCAGGGCGAGCAGGTAGACGTCGGTGAGCTGGCGCGGGCCGTGGACCTTCAGCGAGTCCACGCGCTTTGAATCCAGCACCGTGACGTCGTCGGTCCAGAACTCGTGCTGCGGGGCGGCAGCCGCGGCAGCCAGCCGCTCGATCACCGAGCGCACCGGCAGCGCGTTGGGATAGCCCGGGCTCGACATGATCCGCACGCAGCCGTTTTGCGTGATCGGGCACGACGCCCAACCCTTGGAAGCTTCAGACGCGAACCACGAGTAGGCCCGCGTGTGCAACGTGTGGTCCGAATCGAGCAGCGCGATCAGGACGTTGACATCGAGCAGCGCGCGCATCAGTACGCGTCGTCTTCGCGCAGCTTGTCGATGAGCTCGTTGGTGATGATCCCGCCGCGCTTCGGAAACGGCCGAACGCCGTAGAGCGCCTTCGGTTCGCGCACGCTCAACGCCTGAGGCGGGGCGACCAGAGCCGCGCGCGCCAACTCGGAAATCACCTCGCCGATCGATTTCTTCTCGCGCTTGGCGCGGTCGCGGGCGGCGGCGAGCACGTCATCGTCGATATCGAGCGTGGTGCGCATGAGCGTGGATCGGGTTGCTTCAACGCATTTGATGCTATCACATCAGATGCTGGCTCGCCCGAAACGGCCGATGGGACGCGCACAGTGGCGATCGGCCCCGCACGTATCGCCACGACAGCCGACCCACTGGCTTCCTGGTGGCTGCCGTGGCCGCTTGAAGCTAGTTGCGATAGTTGATGACGAACCGCAGTTGCGCGCTATCGCGGTCGGTATAGATCTGCGCGGTCTGGCCGGTGGTTCGCTCGCGCACGTTGGCAGGCTTTCCGGGGATCGTGACGACCGTGTCCAAGATCGCGCTCGCCGGTCCAGGCGAGAAGAAGTAGTCGACGCTACGCCGTGCGGGCCAGAAGTTCGGTGCGATGGTTTCAGCATCTGGCCCTTGCGTGAATACAAAAGCGGCCTGCCTGCCGAACTTGCGTGCATCGGGCAGCGCGCTCAAACCGCCATTGGTGAACGTAAGGCATGTGTCAATGCTATCGAGGAACGCAGCACCGATTTGCGCGGAACTGAGCGAGAGCACGGGTGCCCCGCGTGTCAGGCGACCCGGGCCGGTTAATAGTTCCGCGAACGTGTACGGTAGCCGCTCGAGGTTCTCGTTGTAGGTCGCGATCGGCGTCTTACCCGCGTGGCCGTTCGCGGTTTTCCAGCCGTCGTCGTTAAAGATCTCGAACTTGTACGTCTCCCCCGCAACGAGTCCCAGCGCGGCAAAGGCATTGTCGCCATTCGTAACCAGCGCTGCATCGGGGTCGAAGAATCCGGTGTTGATCGTCGTGCCCAGGTCTTGCACCGTGGTGCCCAGCGTGCAGTCGGCTGTTGCGCCAACCGGAGACCCGGAGCCGTTCACGCAGATGCGAAAGAAGTCGTCCGCTTCGTATCCCGAAATGTAGTTGCCGAACTTGCCGGCAAGGATCGGATCGCTTGCCAGCAACCTCGGCGAAATGAGCTTGAGTGACCACACTCTGCCGGCTACCTGGCGCGAAACCACCGCGTATGTCGCCTTACCCTGCGGATCGATCACCGAGTAGCGCAGCGAGCGGCGTGACGTCGCCGGCGGTGACGCTGGAGCACCGGTCGCCAGCAGAAAATCCGACTGGAACTGATTGATCGCCATGAATCCCACTGAAAAATCCCGTTGGTTCCCCAAGATCCGTAGATCGGCGCTGTCGTGGCCCGCCGCACATACACCAGTCGTACTCCCTTTCACCAGTACCTGCTGGATGCGCTGGCTGGTGCCTTCCTTCGTGTTGAGCTGGTCGTATTCGACGTCGATCTCGTTGCGGGTCGTTCCGTCGGCATTGGTCATTTGCCGCACCGCCAGCACAGTGAGGTTGTCGCGCGTGAAACCGATGGTGTATGCCTGACTGGCCCGCGATCGCAAGTTGGTGGGTTCGGCAAAGGCCTGCTTGAGGAATTCCTTGGTGAATCCGTTGCCCTTGTAGCAGGCGTCGTGATCCTTGTAGCGCTCCTCGGCGGTCTTCGGCACGTCGGTGGCGAACGCCGCCGCTCGCTCGTCGAGAAACTTCCGCGCTGCTGCAAGCGCTTCCTGCAAGGTCAGCGCGCTGCTGCCGGACGGGCTCGCCGGATTCGCGGCGGGCGGATTGGCACTCGGCGGATCGTTGCTGGACGGACCGCTGACGATCGGATCGGTCGGCGTGGCGGGCTCATTCGTTGCGGTTGTCGCGCCGGCTGACACTGGCGCGTTGTCCTCACCGCCACCGCCGCTGTTCAGACATCCGGCAAGCAGCAGCGTCAGTGCGCAGGCGATGCTCGCCAGGCCTTTGTTGAGCGAATTGTTCATGACACACATTCCTTGTTGTTCGTCGTTTTGGTGATTTGTCTGTCGCTGCGTCTTGGTGTTGGTGCGCAGCCCGACGCGGCAAACGTAAGGAATGAGGGTGTCTCGCACAATGATGCACGATGCACTACAACGGTCAGCGCAGGCCAAACGGACTGGATGCACGCGGGAGATCGCCACGCCTACCACTCAGTGCTCAACTCCAATGCCTAACAGTTGCTTAGAGTTGAAACGCAGCGCGTGTAGGTAATCGCCCTACGCCATCGATCGAATGGTTGGAGGGCAGCGCGTTGCCTACAATCGCGCGTGTCCAAGAAGAAACCCGCTGCAAAGGACGGAGCGCGCAGAAGGGTGCGGCCATGATCAGAATCGCCCAATCGACCGACGAACTCGTCGTCAGTCTCTATCGCGCCGCACGCGAATTGCCGGCGGAGCAGTTCCAGGAGCACGCGCTGCTGCTCATCAAGCCGTGGCTGCAGTTCGCCTCGGGGATCTGGGGCTTCGGCCAGATCCATGAGGGCTACGCCCTGCAGGTGCACGCGGCGCATCTGCACCAGGTCGCGCCCGACTCGCTCATCGAGTGGCAGCAGATCAATCGCGCCGACAAGGTCATCCCCGAACAGGTCAAGAATCCTGGCCGCACGCGCGCCTACCACGCGCCGACGCTGTTCGGTGATCGCGACGATGCGGTGATGCGCGACTACGCGCGACGCTGGGGCCGGCAGAGCTATCTGGCCACGGTGACCAGCCGCGTCGATTGGACGCGCATCAGCTGGATCTCGCTCTACCGACCCGACCCCGATCATCACTACAGCGACGCCGAGCGCTCGCTATGTCAGCTGTTGATGGGCCACCTGAGCGAGGCGCTGGCGGTGAATCAGGCCATCCATCTCCACACGGCGCTTCCAGCCGAGGCCAACCGCGAGCAGTTCATGGCGGTGGCCGATCGATCAGGCAATCTCTATCACGCCGATGCGCGGTTCCTCGCGCTGCTGCAACGCGAGTGGCCGCAGGCCGACGATAGATGTTTGCCGACACCGCTCATCGAGGCGCTCACGCGCGATAAGCGCGCCAGTTTCGTGGGCGATGCGATCAGTTGCGATGGTCTGCTGGTCGCAGGGCTGCTGTTGATCCGTGCGCGGTCCAAGGCACCGGTCGACGCGCTCACGCCGCGGCGCAGTCTGATCGCGCGCTACTTCGCCGAGGGTCACAACCACAAGGAGATCGCGCGCCGTGCGCAGATCGCCCC
>CADEDU010000033.1:0-62271 GCA_902826155.1 uncultured beta proteobacterium | reverse complement strand
GCGCGGCACGACCCGCGCCGGAGCCGGTGGTATGGTTGGCGCCTTCTTTCACGCGCCACCTCCTCCATGAAATACCGACCTCTCGGCCGCACCGGCGTGCGCGTCTCGCAACTTTGCCTGGGCACGATGGCTTTCGGCGGCGACGCCGACGTCCCCGAATCGCGCGCGATGTACAAGGCCGCACGCGAGATCGGCATCAATTTCTTCGACACCGCGGACCAGTACAACGCGGGCAAGTCCGAGCAGGTATTGGGCGAGCTCATGCGCGGTCATCGCGACGAGCTGGTGATCGCGACCAAGGGCTTCAATCCGACCGGTTCCGACATCAATGCCAAGGGCAGTTCGCGCCGGCATATCGTGCGCGCGTGCGAAGCCAGCCTGCAGCGCCTGGGCACCGACCGCATCGACGTCTACTACCTGCATCACCACGACGCGCGCACGCCGCTCGAGGAGGCGATGCGCGGGCTCGAAGATCTGGTGCGCGCAGGCAAGGTGCTCTATCCGGCCCTCAGCAATCACGCCGCGTGGCAGACGCAGCGGGCGATCGACCATCAGCAGGCGCAAGGCTGGGCGCGCATCGAAGTCGTGCAGCCGATGTACAACCTCATCAAGCGCACGGCCGAGATCGAGATCCTGCCGATGGCGCAGGCCAATGAGGTGAGCGTCGTGCCCTACAGCCCGGCAGCGGGCGGCATTCTTTCGGGCAAGTACGGAAGCGATGCCAAGTCGGTACCGGGCCGGCTCAACCAGAGCCCGATGTACGCGACCCGCTACGGCGAGGAGGGAGTGCTCGATTGCGCGACGCAGTTCGCGGCGCTGGCGAAACGCCGTGGCGTGCACCCGGTTAGCCTGGCGGTGGCCTGGGTCGGTTCGCACCCCGCAGTCACGGCGCCGATCGTCGGTGCGCGAAGCGCCGAACAGCTGCAGGCCTCGCTCGACTCGCTCAAGATCGACATGACGGCGGAGCTGCGCGCTGAAGTCGCCGCGCTGTCGCACACACCGCCGCCCGCGACCGATCGGCTGGAAGAAGTGGCGGCGAAGAAGAAGTAGTCGTCGAGCGTAGTGATCGCGAGCAGCCTCGCGTAGCGCACCGCGTCGAGTCGTTCTCGCGCACAATCGCTCCCGGCGGTTTGCCCCGAATAACAACCAAAGGAGTGGACATGAAACACCCCTCGACCATCTCGCCCCGCTCTCGTATCGTGCTTGGCACCTTGATCGCCGCCGGCCTGTTCGCTGCGCCGATGCACGCGGCCGAGCCCGACCAGCTCATCGCCAACTCGCGCAAACTCACGCCCAATCCGCCGTGGCCGGCAGGCGATGAACGCGGCATGGCCAATCAGATCGGACCGGGCACGTTCGCCCGCTGCAGCTGGCATCTGTGGCAGGCGAAGGCGAAGTCGTATGAGCTGTCGTACGTCCGTTCGAACACTGCACCGAAATCGCCGTTCGCCGGGCCTGACACGTTGAACCACAAACCCACCGCCGGCATTCCAGGTACTGCGCATGGCTTCAACACCGAGGCGTATGTCGAAAACGCCGATCCGGCGCAGCAGGGCACGCAGATCGACGCGATCGGCCACTTCGCCGCAATGAAGCAGCCGTGGGACGGCAAAGCGCCGTATCCGGCCAGCGATCTCGTCTACTACGGCGGCATGCGGCAGTCGGACGTGAAACCCAACGATGCCTCGCCGTTGCTCAAGCTGGGCATGGAGAAGGCACCGCCGATCGTCACCACCGCCGTGCTGCTCGATGCCAAGACGTTCGTCGGCAAAGGGCAGGCGATGAAAGCGGGTGAGCTGGTTACCGCGAAAGACATCGAGGGCATGCTGAAGGCGCAAGGGCTGGCCAAGCGCGGCATCCTCCCGGGCGACGTCGTGTACGTGCGTACCGGCTGGAGCGATCTGTGGCGCGATCCCGATACCGAGAAGATCTACTACTCGATGGCACCGGGCCTGTCGTACGACGGCGCGAAGTATCTCGGCGACAAGCGCGTGGTGGCGATCGGGCTGGATACGCCCTTCGTCGATCCGGTCGCCGAGGGCTTTCTGCAGGGCAAGGCCGGTCCGGCGCCGGGTTCGCTCGCCGGGCTGCCGTTCTCGGTGCATCACCACATGCTCACGCAGATGGGGATCCACCACATCGAGAACACCAATCTCGCTGCGCTGGCGAACGATCGGGTGTGGACGTCGTGCACGATGATTCTGCCGTTGCGCACGCAAGGTGGCGCGGGCTCGGCGATCCGGCCGGTGTCGATCGGCGTGCCGGGGCAGAAGTAGATTATCTGAGACCACGCGGAGACCACGCGCATGAGTACTGCCAAATCAAACAAGACCGCGATCATCACCGCCGCCGGACGCGGCCTGGGTGCGGCGGTCGCCCGACGGCTTGCCGCCGACGGCTACGCCGTGGCGCTGCTCTCGCCAGGTGAAGGCGTCGTGCAGCTTGCCAAGGAGTTGGGTGGCGTCGCGGTGCGCGGCAGCGTGACGGTGCCCGACGATCTGGAGCGCGTGGTCGATGCCGCGATGAAGCTGAGCGGCCGGATCGACGCGGTGGTCACCAGCACCGGCCATCCGCCCAAGGGCGAATTGCTGATGCTCACCGACGAGCAGTGGCGCACCGGTTTCGACATGGTGTTCCTCAACGTCGTGCGGCTGGCACGGTTGGTCACGCCGGTGATGCAGCAGCAGGGTCGCGGCGCGTTCGTGAACATTTCGAGCTATGCGGTGCTGGAGCCCGAGCACGACTTTCCGCTGAGCACGCTGCGCGGCGCGCTCGGCGCATTCACCAAGCTCTACGCCGACGAGATGGCGCAGTTCGGCATTCGCATGAACGCGGTGCTGCCGGGGTTCGCCGATAGCCTGCCCGAGAAGGCCGATCGGCGCGCGCGCATCCCGATGAAGCGCTACGGCAAAACCAGCGAGATCGCCGCTGCCGTTGCGTTCCTGCTGTCCGACGAGGCGAGCTACATCACCGGCCAGAGCCTGCGCGTCGATGGTGGACTCGCGCGGCACGTGTAGTGTCGGCGGCGTGCGATCGGCTACCGGTAGGCGATCAATCGTCCGATAGCAATCACACCGAGCCATAGCGCGATCGACACCGCGGCCGCGATCCGCCACCGAATGGGAATCGCCTGCGCAGCGGGGTGCGCCACGCTGAGCAAGCGCCACGACGAGGCACGCCGCAGCGCTAGTGCGTTCGCGATCGCCACCACCAGCATCGTGAACTTGACGAGGAACAGCGGTTCGGCAACGTAATCGACGGGTCGTGTCGCGAACAGCAGCACGCCCGAGCCGATCGCCAGCAGCAGTCCGATCATCGCCATCGGGACGAGCACGCGCGACAGGTCGGCCAGCGGCACCGTGCGCCAGCGCCCGAGCAGGCGCAGATCGAGCGGCACGATCGCACCGAACAGCAGCGCGATGCCGACGATGTGCGTGGTGTTGACGAGCGGGTAGAGCCAGATCGAACCGCGCAGCGTCTGCGACAGTGCGCCGGCCTGCACGACCTGCGCGATCGATTCGAGCATCGTATTGCGTGAACGTAACTTGGCGATCGGCGGCGCGCGGCGCCTACGCCCGCGCACCTTCACGGCGAAGCTGGGCCCGCCGCATCCTCAGTCGCGATCGGGATACAGGTCGAACTTCTTGCCGTCGATGAAAACGCGCTCAGCCTTGAACACGCGTTTGCTGGGGTCTTTACTCTTGTGGCCCGCCACGGTCAGCTTGACGCCTTTGACCAGCATGGCGTCCTTGAGTCCGGCGCGTTCGTTGCGCCAGGGCTGGCCGACTTCGACCAGCCAATTTGTGCCGTCGACACTCACGGTCAGCACGCCATGCGGATTGCCCAGCTTCGCAGCGACGATTACGCCGCTGAGCTCGGCATTGCCGTCTTCAGCCCATGCCCAGCCGTGATGCGCGAGCACCGTCGTGCTCAAGCCGATGCCAAGGGCCGCGCCAGCCACGCAGCGCAGGACCCAGGTAAAGAACTTGTTCGCCATGCAGGTTCTCCGGATTGATGAATACGCCATGATCGACCGGAGCGGTGCAAATGGGCAAGCGCCTGGGAGCTTCGATGCATGCGCGCCCCGACGTACGATGCGGGTTCGTTGCAGAGGCTCCGTCTGCGACTCGGACGAACGCATGACGCGCCGCCCGAGTCGCCGCGCGCTCGAACTACCGATTGCGCACGCGGCAGCTCACCGTGTCGGAAATGACGGTGGCGCCTTGGCTGTTCAGGATCTTGCCGGTGACCTGTCCGCCCTGGATGAAATTGGAGGCGATGGCGGTCGCGCCGGCGCGGACGTCGTTCTGATTGCTGTCGAAATCGAACTCGGCTTCGTCACCCGCGGCGGCCTGCGCCGGCGCGCGTGCGACGTTGTTGCCCGACATGGCTTCGGCGGCGTATGTGCCCGCAGGCAGATTCTTGCCGTCGACCGAGATCTTCGAGCGGCCCGCGCGCTGCTCGCACTGCACGCGGATCGTCGCGGCGCTCGCGTCGATGGCAACCGTGGCGGCCATCGCCGAGAGGCAGCTCAGCACGGCGAAAGTGGATCGTTTCATTTGTTCTCCTGCAGGGTTGTTTGAAGGCAGACGATGCGGCGTCAGATCGCTCGACGTCTTTTCCGGGGCCTCCAGGGCCGATCTGAAGTGGGCCCGCGTTGCTGCCGGAGTCGTCGTCGTTGCCGCTTAATTGGGAATTTTTTCCCAATTCAAGTCTCGCCTTCCAGGCAAGCCGCGGGCAAGCCGCGACCGATCGGCGGTCGAGCCGACGCGGGTGGACGGTGCGACGCCGGATCACCGGCGGCCGGCCGCGATCGAGAGCGTTGCGACATCGCGACTACGAATGCCGCGAACTGCGCGAGTCGCGCGTGTTCATGAGGCAATGAGCGAATCGGTTAAATTGCCCGCGCCGACACATCAACAGAAAGAGGAGATCCGACGTGCACGCCATCGAAGCAAAACTGACTCAGATGGGCTACACGCTGCCCGCACCATTCGTGTTCCCGAAGAAGAATCGCCGCGGCTGCGTGCGCGTGGGCAACATCGTCTACGTCTCTGGGCACGGGCTCGACCTGCCCAAGCTTCCAAACGTGCGCCAGACCGGCAAGTTCGGCGTCGATGTCTCCGATGAAGAGGGCTATGCCACAGCGCGCGCGGTGGCGCTGACCATGCTCGCGTCGATCAAACAGGAAATCGGCGACCTCGATCGCGTCCGCCAGGTCGTGCGCCTGTTCGGCATGTGCAACTGCACGCCCGATTTCGTGAAGATGCCGCAGATCATCGATGGCGCGTCCGACCTGTTCTACGAGCTGTTCGGTCCGGTGGCGGGCTCGCACGCGCGCACGGCGGTGGGCATGGCTTCGTTGCCGCGCGGCATCGCCGTCGAGATCAACGGCGAGTTCGAAGTCTCCAGCTAGGGGCGAACAGCATTGGTGGGCCGGCCCGAGCCCAATCGCGACGCGCCCGTGACCGGCGCGTGAATCGGCCTCGCTACCCTGCGACGCAGCATCCCCGCTCCCTCAACCAGCGGGCGCGCTGCGGTCGGATCGAGTTGAACCGCCAGCGCAGGCGGGGCAACTCAATCAGTGTGGGCGAACCCCACATCCAGCCGAACAGCGAGGTGCACGATGGCTACGACGTACGTTCTAGAGGCAGCGATCAGTGAAGCGGGCTCGTCCGAAGCGGTGATCGGCGGCGGTTTTCCGGGCGACGAGTCCGACCGCGAAGCTGCCTGCCCGGTACGCCTGTTCGTGCTGCAACGTGCGACCGACACCCTGCCGCGCTCGATCGATCTCGATCGCTACGGCTGCGGCGTCCGACACTGCTGAACACGACCACGCGAAAATCGCGGCGCGCGCCATGTGGATCACCACCCGCCGGTTCTGGATCTACCTGAGCTGGTCGCGCTGCGCGATCCAACGCCGCCGCGACGGCAGGCAGATCTGGACGATTTAGCTACGACTTAGCTACTCGAGTTTCGCCCCCGACACCTTCACCACCTCCGCCCAGCGCTTGAGCTCCGAACGGATCAGCGCCGCGAAGTCCTCCGGCGTTCCACCAGCCGGGTCGTCGCCGATGATCGTGAATCGATCACGGAACAGCTGCGAGCGAATCGCCTCGTTGGAGGCCGCATTCAACCGATCGAGAATCGGGCGTGGAATGCCTGCCGGCCCGACGATGCCCGACCAGGTCGGCGCGTCGTAACCGGGCACGCCCGCTTCCGCCACCGTGGGCACGTCGGGGAATGCCGGCGAGCGTCGCGCGCCGCTGACGGCCAGTGCCTTCACCTTGCCCGAGCGCGCGTGCGGGGAGATCGAATTCAGGCTCTCCATCATCACGTGCACATTGCCGGCGATGAGATCGTTGATCGCCATCGCGCCGCCCTTGTACGGCACGTGCGTCATCTGAATGCCTGCCATGTGCTTGAACAGCTCGGCCGAAACGTGCCCGGGCGAACCGGTGGCCGACGACGCATTGGAGAGCTTGCCCGGATTCTTCTTGGCGTACTCGATCAGCTCCTTCACCGAATTCACCTGCAGATGCGGCGATGCCGCGAGCAGCAGATGCCCGCGCGACAGGATGATGACCGGCTGGAAATCCCGCTCGATGCTGTAGGGGATCTTCGCGAGCATGTTCGGCGCGATCGCCATCGCTCCGATCGGACCCACGCCGAGCGTGTAGCCGTCGGGCGCAGCCTTGGCGACGACATCGAGCCCGATCGTGAAGCCGCCGCCGGGCCGGTTCTCCACCACGATCTGCTGATTGAGCACCTTGCCCAGCTCCGAGGCGTACAGACGCCCGATGTTGTCGGTGGCGCTGCCGGCCGCCTGCGGCACGATCAGTCGGATGGGCTTTTCGGGAAATTGCGCCGTCGAACTCGTGCTCGCGGCAACGGCCATCACGCCCAACAGCGCAGCGGTGAGCCGCTTCAAGCTACGACGCTTCGGCATTTCGAACCCCGCGTAACGCCCTGTGCGCTTCGAATTCCACATCTAGAAGTCTCCTTGAGTAATCAGGCCGTACCCAATCGCAGCAGCCGCTCGGCATTGCCCGCCAGAATCAGCGACTGCTCGGCGGCGCTGATACGCGGATGGTTCGTCACCACCTCGACCGGGCGCTCATAGCCCATTGCGTAGCAGAAGTCGCTGCCCAGCATCACGCGGTCGGCACCGACCTCGTCAATGAGAAAGCGTAGCAGCGACGGCGAATGACTGATGGTGTCGTAATAGAACCGGCGCAGATAGTGCAGCGGACCGTGCGGACGCTTCTCCACCAGCGCAGGCTGGGTCGACCAGGCGTGATGCACGCGGCCGATCACCGACATGAGCGCGCCGCCGGCGTGCGGCAGGCAAATCTGCAGGTTCGGAAAGCGGTCGATCACACCGTCCAGGATCAGGTACGAGGCCGCCACCGCGGTGTCGAACGGATTACCCAGGGCGTTGTCCAGACGGTGCCGGTCAAGACGCTCTTCGCCGATCACCCACAGCGGATGTAGGAACAGCGGCAATCCGCATTCGGCCAATCTTTCGTAGACCGGGTAGAAGGCTTCGTTCGACAATTCGCGATCGAGTACGCGTGTGGCGCAATACACACCACGCATGCCCGGGAGCTTGGCGATGCGATCGATCTCCTTCACCGCGAGATCGGGTTCATGCATCGGCAGCACTGCGAAGCCGAACAATCGCTCGGGATATTTCTCATGCGCGCTCACCAGCGCATCGTTGAATGCCCGGCACAGGCGTTCACCCAGGTCGCGGCCTGCCCAGTACACCATCGGCAGCGTGAGCGAGAGCACTTGCACCGACACGCCGGTTTCGTCCATCGCACGAATGCGTTCTTCCAGGTCGATGAACTTGCGCTCCAACGGGATGGACAGGTATTTCCCCACCTTCATGCGCGGACCGCGTGGACCCGACCAGTCGCATCCGGCCTGGAACGGCCCGCCTTGCTCGCCCATCAAGCGCAGATAGGTCTCGGGGTAGTAGTGGGCGTGGATGTCGACCGAATGCGCGATCGAATGCGCGGCCGTGTGCCGATGCGGAGGCATGCGGGAGGATTCCTTTGGTGGGCGACGGGGGCTGGCCTATAGTCACCCGCCCCGGTTGTGCGAATGTACCTTGTTCGACCCGAGCTCCCATCGTGACTCGCGCAGGCGCGCAAGACTGATTCGAGATGTCCACTGATCGGCCCGCATCCGAGATCCTCCAGCCCGGCCCGGCGCATGCAACCTCATTGCGCGTGACGTGCCCGACTGCGTTCGTCGCGCCGCTCGAGCGGATCGTGTCCGCACTGCACGCACGCCATCCCGAAATGGCCTTGCAATTCAGCGGTGCCAATCGCACGGTCGATCTGGCACGCGGTGATGCCGACATCGCCGTGCGCATGTTTCCCACCCGCGACGCGAATATCGTCAGCCTGCAATCGGCCGACCTGGGCTGGCTCGCCTTCGCATCGAAGGGCTATCTCGCCGATCACGGCGCGATTACTTCCGTCGACGAGCTCACCAACCATCGTCTGGTCTTGTACGGTGCGGCGCTGCATCGGGTGCCAGGGCCGCGTTGGATCGAAGACCGCTGCGGCCCGTCGACCAGGGCGACGCGCGTGCAGAACCCCGAAGTGGCGGCGCAGGTCATCGCGGCCGGCGAAGGCATCGGCGTGATTCCGAGCATCGCGGCGATCAATTTTTCCAACCTGGTTCCGGTCTTTCCGAGCCCTGTCGCCACGCAGGCGACCTGGATCGTCTACGACCGGCATGCCGCACGTGATCTGGAACTGGTTCGCGCAGCCGCCGAGGCGCTGCGCGATCTGATGATCGCGCATGCCGAACTGTTTCTCCGTCACGCGCCGTAGCGCATCCGCGTCGATACGATCTGGCCGGTCATGAACCCGCCGGCCGCACCGGCCAGAAACGACACGATCTGCGCGATCTCGTCGGGCTCGCTCACGTTACCCAGCACGTCGATCGATTTCTTGTCCTCCCACTGCGGATTGGCCGCACGCCCCAGCGGCGTATCGGTCAGCCCCGGGTTGACCCCGTTCACCGTGACGCCGTACTTGCCCAGCGTCAGCGCCAGGCTCTTGGTGAGCGCGATCATGCCGCCCTTGGCGGCGGCGTAGTGCGCGTAGTCGATGCTGCCGTGCACGCCGCGGTCCGAGGTGATGAGGATCATCGTGCCGGAGCGTTGCGCCGCCATGACCTTCGCGACCTCACGCGTGACGAAGAACGTGCCATCGAGGTTGACGCTGAGCACCGCGCGCCAGTCGCTATCGCTCATCTCCAGGAACGGTTTGCGCGGACAGATGCCGGCGCTATGCACCAGCACGTCGATGCGGCCGAACGCGTGCTGCACCTTCGTACAGAGCTGCGTCACCGCATGCGAGTCGGCGACGTCGAGCGTGAAATCGCTCGCTTCGCCACCGCCGGCTCGAATGAGCTCGCATACCGAACGCGCGCTTGCTGCGTCGATATCCGTGGCGATGACGCGTGCGCCGTTATTTGCGAGCGCGATGGCACTCGCTTTGCCGATCCCCGATCCGGCCCCGGTGATGACCGCGACTTTGCCGCCAAGCGTCATCGCGCTACTGCCGCTCGACGCCGGCTTTCGACAACACGTCGTGCCAGTGGGGAATCTGCTGCGCGACGAACGCGCCCAGTTCGGCCGGGGTCGATGCGAAGATATTCACACCTTGCTTTTCGAAATGCTCCGCGGCCTCGGCTGAGCGGAGCACGTCGGTGAACAGCTTGTTCAGGCGCCCGACGACCTCCGGCGGCGTGCCAGCGGGCGCAAACGTCGCCAGCCAGCCGAGCAGCTCGTAGCCAGGCAGGGTCTCGGCCACTGCCGGCACGTCGGGCAGCGCCTTGATGCGCGTAGTGGACGTCACGCCCAGCGCGCGCAACTGCCCACTGCGAATTTGCTCGGCGACGACGAAGTAATCGATCGTGGTGAAGTCGACGCGCCCGGCAACCAGATCGAGCACCGCCTGCGGTGGGCTCTTATATGTGACGCTCACCGCCTTGAACCCGCCGTGGCCCATCAGCAGCGCGGCATTGCCGATCGCGCCGGTGTTGCCCGCGCCGAAATTGAGTTTGTCGGGATTGGCTTTGCCGTAGTCGATGAACGCCTTCAGATTCTGCACCGGCAGACTCGAGCGGATCACCAGCACGTGCGGGTTCTTGGTCACGCCGGTGATCGGCGCGAAATCCTTGATCGGGTGGTAGCCCGGCTCCTTGTACAAGTACATGTTCGCGGCGTGCGCCGAGTTCGACGAGATCATCATCGTGTAGCCATCGGGTGCCGCCTTTGCCGTCTCGCGCGCCGCGAGCATGCCGTTGGCGCCGACGCGGTTGTCGACGATGAAGGTCGCGCCGGTGGCGCGCGTGACGCGATCGGCGAGCCAGCGGATCACCGCATCCGAGGGCGCGCCAGGCCCGAACGGCACCAGCACCCGGATCGGCTTGTTCGGATAGGCCTGCGCCCATGCATTCCCCCCGGCCGCTGCCAGCGCGGCCGTGGTCAGCGTCAACATCGCCATGTGCATTGCGAATGCGTGCATTGCCTGCTCCTCCTTGTTGGTGAGACCGGCCGAGCGTGCGCCCGGCTCAGCTTACGAACGTTGCGCTCGCCGAGCCGAAACCGGCGAACTCGGCGCTGACCGATTCATCGGGCTTGACTTCGAAGAATCCGCTGAACGAGCCGGTGACCATGATCTGGCCCGCGCGCATGCCGCCACGATGGCGCATCTCGTTGGCGAGGACGACACACGGCAGGAACGGATCGACGAATGCATGCCCGCCGACCGTATCGACGAGCACGCGATCGGGCGTGCGCATCACCGCGCGCATCGCGGCGAAATCGAACTGCTGCCAGTCGCGCCGCGCCTCACTTACGACATAGGCACCGCAGACGTTGTGATCGGCCCACGCTTCGAAGCGGGCGGCGCGATCGTCGAGCATTTGCCGGATGGTGCGATGGCTGGTGTCGAAACGCGTGTCGACGATCTCGAGCGAGGCGGACGCGGTCAGCACCTCAGCCACCTCGTCGGCCCGATACGGGTTCGCGCGCGGCGGTAGGTCAGCGAGCAATCGAAACGAGATCTCCGGTTCGATCTTGCACCCCGGCGTGAGCGACAGCGGCACGCGCGCCGGGCTGTTGAACAGTCGCGATGCGAATATCGGGCAGATGAAGGGCTTCTGACGCGGGCTGTACATGAAGCCGATCTTCCAGCCTGCGATCGGCTCGTCGAGCAACGCAGTGACGGCATCGACGATCGCGTTGACCTCGGCCGTGTTGCGCGGCTTGCATTCAGCGGGCAGCTCGCGGATGAGCGCGCCATTGCGGCGTGCATTGACGAACAGTTGCGCGGCGCGCAGCACTTGAGCGGATTCCATCGGACCTCTGCCTTCGGGAGCGGCGATGAGCCGGCGCTTCAGCGCCGCGGCGTGCGACAGCATCGAGTGAAGCACCAACGCAATGCGTCAGCTACCCCCCACGGTAGGGACGGACGGCGTGGAGCCGTACTACTCGCCCAGCATCCGCGCCAGGGAATGTACGGGCCGCCTCCTCAGGAATTGGCTAGCCATCCACCGTCGATGGGAATCGGCGAGCCGGTGATCTCGCTGGCCTCTTCGCTGCACAGAAATGCTGCCAGCGCACCGACCTTGGCGGGTGGGATGAATCGGCGCGAAGGCTGGCGCCCGGCCATGTAGTCGGCCTTGGCGTCTTCCTCCGAAAGGTTCTTGTCAAGCATGCGCTGCGCGACCAGCTTGCGTGCATTGGGCGTGTACGTCGCACCCGGACAGATCGCGTTGCAGGTGATGTTGTAGTGCAGGCCTTCCAGCGCAATCAATCACTTTGGTGAGTCCCACCAATCCATGCTTGGTCGAGACGTAATCGGCCCGCCGCGGCGTGCCGGCGACGCCGTAGTTCGAGGCAAGGTTGATGATGCGCCCCCACTTGCGTTGCTTCATTCCTGAGAACGTGCGTCGGATGATGTGGAACGGCGCCGACAGATTCACCGCCAGCGCGTAGTTCCACTTCTCGACCGGATAGTCTTCGATATTGGCGTAGTGGCGGGTCACGGCGTTGTTGACCACGATATCGATCGCGCCGATGCGACGCTCGGTCGTGGTCACCATGTCCTCGATCTGTGCCGGGTCGGCGATGTCGGCACCATGATAGTCGGCGCGTATCCCAAGCGATGCGAGTTGCCCCACGCGCTCGCGGATCAGGCTGTCTTCGCCGAACCCGTTCAGCATGACGTTGCAGCCCTTGCGCGCCAACGCCTCGGCGATGGCAAAGCCGATGCCGTCCAACGAGCCGGTAATGAGCGCGTTTTTCCCTTGCAGCATGATCGTGGCCTCCTTTGCGATGGACGGCGCCGGGTCCGGCGACCGGACGCGAGCGTCGTGCCGATGCTAGCGCCGCGCGTCGTCCATCGTGCCCCCGGCGGATGGGTTGCGCCTGTGCGTCAGTCCGGGGTAGAAGTCGGAGTCGTGTTTCATCAGGACCATCCATGACGACTGCAACTCAATCTTCATCGGCCGATCGACTCAGCGTCGCCGGCATCGAACTGGAAGTCGTGCGCCACGGCAAAGGACGCCCGGTGCTGCTTCTGCATGGCTTCAACAACGTTTCGCCCAACGCACCCTTCCTGCAACAGCTCGGCGACACCGCCGAGATCCTCGCGCCGACGCATCCGGGTTTCGGACGATCGGCGCGCCCGAAGGACTTCGAGACGGTGTACGACATCGTCCATCTGTACATCGAGCTGATCAACGGCCTGCCGCATGAACGCCTCTCGCTCATCGGCCTGTCGTTCGGCGGCTGGCTCGCGGCCGAGCTGGCGGTGAAACTGGGCCGGCGTATCGACAAGCTGGTGCTGGCCGACGCAGTGGGCATCAAGGTGAGCGATCGCGAAACGCCCGACATCTTCGATGTGTTCAACAAGCACCCCGACGAGGCGCGCGCGCGCAGCTGGCACGACGTGGCCAACTCGGCGCCGAAATACGACGATCTCGAAGACGACGAGCTGGTCACCATCGCGCGCAATCGCGAGGCGTTGTGCCGCTATGGCTGGCATCCGTATCTGTACAACCCGCAACTCATGCGCTGGCTGCCCAACATCAAGGCACAGACGCTGGTGCTGTGGGGCGCATCCGACGGCATCGTCAAGCCCTCATACGGTGAGGCCTATGCCAAGGCGATTCCGGGCGCGCGCTTCGAGATCATCCCCGAGGCGGGTCACCACCCCGAGATCGAGCAGCCGCGCGCGTTCGCCGAGCGCGTGAGTGCATTTCTCAAGCGTTGAGATTCAAGAACTGAGGTTCAAGCAATGGACGCCTGGTTTCAGACCGAAGTGACATATCCGTTCGTGCCGCAGGACGTGCTCGACGCCGCTGACTCGGTGCGCGCGAGCCTGCCAAACAAGTATTGCGATCCCAAGATCGCCGCGACCCTGTTCGACGAATCGATCGCCGAATATCTGCTGTGCGACGAGTTGGGCATCAACGTGGTGTGCACCGAGCACCACGCCGGCATCAACTCGCTGCTCGGCGCCAATCCGATGCTGCTCGCGATCCTTGCGTCGCAGACGCGCAAGGTGCAGGTGATGTCGCTCGGCACGCTGGTGACCTTGCGGCCCGATCCTGTGCGTATCGCCGAGGAATATGCCACTGCCGACGTGCTCTCGCGCGGCAGGCTCGAGTTGGGCTTCGTGAAGTCCGGCCTGACCGAGTACGCCTCCAACCAGGCCAACCCGATCAACAACGGCGAGCGCTACTGGGAGGCGATCGATCTCATCTCCAAGGCGCTCACCTATCAGGACGGGCCGTTCAGCTGGGAAGGCAAGCATTTCACCCATCGGCACGTGAACATCTGGCCGCGCCCCTACCAGCAAGGGCTGCCGCGCATGTGGGCCGCGACCGGCGATGCGTCGACATCGGCTGATGTCGGTCGGCGCGACATCGTGCAGATCCTGGTGCTGCGCGGACCGGAGGGCACGAAGATGGCGTTCGCCGCCAATCGCAAGGCGCGCCGTGAAGCTGGCATGCCCAAGCCGACCACCGATCGTTTTGCGTACGCCGCGCTGGTGGCCGTGGGCGACACGCACGAAGAAGGTCTGCGCGTCGGCGCTAAGTTGTTGTGGTTCCTGAACACGAGCCTGAAATCGGCGCCGCAGTTCGGGCCGTTGCTACCTGGGAACGCGCCGCCTGAGGCCGCGCCGGGGATCTATCGCACCAAGCCGCGTCCAAACGCCGGGGGCGGAGGTGGTCAGTTGTCCGCCTCCGCCAACGCGCAGTTGCTGATGAACATCAATGCCGAGCAGGCGATGCAGCGCGGCATCCTGTTCTGCGGCAGCCCAGACACCGTGTACGAGCAGATCAAGAAGTTCTACGACACGGTCGGTGGCTTCGACCATCTGGCGATGGTGGGCCGCTCCGGTTTCATGACGCACGAAGAAACCAAGAAGAGCCTCACGCTGTTCGGCAAGCACGTGCTGCCGCGCATGCGCGAGATCAAGACCGTCACCGCAGGCTTCAATCAACCCGACGTCTAACCCATGAAAACCCGCGCAGCAGTTTCCTACAAGGCCGGCGAACCGCTGGTGATCGAATCCGTCGATCTCGACGGACCGAAGGCCGGCGAAGTGCTGGTGGAAATCAAGGCCACCGGCGTGTGCCATACCGACGAGTTCACCCGCTCGGGTGCCGACCCCGAGGGGTTGTTCCCGGCGATCTTCGGACATGAAGGTGCGGGCGTCGTCGTCGATGTCGGACCAGGCGTGAGCTCGCTCAAGAAGGGCGATCACGTCATTCCGCTTTACACACCCGAATGCCGTCAGTGCAAATCGTGCCTGTCGCGCAAGACCAATCTGTGCACCGCGATCCGCGGCACGCAGGGCAAAGGCGTGATGCCCGACGGTACCAGCCGCTTTTCCATCGCAGGCAAGGTGGTGCACCACTACATGGGCTGCTCCACGTTTGCCAATCACACGGTGCTGCCGGAGATCGCGCTGGCGAAGATTCGCGACGACGCGCCGTTCGACAAGGTCTGCTACATCGGCTGCGGCGTCACCACCGGCATTGGCGCGGTGATCAATACCGCCAAGGTCGAAGCGGGTGCGAACGTGGTCGTGTTCGGGCTGGGTGGCATCGGGCTGAACGTGGTGCAGGGCGCACGCATGGTCGGCGCCAACATGATCGTCGGTGTCGACATCAATCCGGCGCGTGAGGCGCTCGCGCGCAAGTTCGGCATGACGCATTTCGTCAATCCGAAACAGCTGAAGGGCGATGTGGTCGCGCACCTGGTCGAGCTCACCGGCGGCGGTGCGGACTACAGCTTCGAGTGCATCGGCAATGTCGAGGTGATGCGCCAGGCGCTCGAATGCTGCCATCGCGGCTGGGGCGTCTCGGTGATCATCGGCGTGGCCGGGTCGGGGCAGGAGATCAAGACCCGTCCATTCCAGCTGGTGACCGGCCGGGTCTGGAAGGGCACCGCGTTCGGCGGCGCGCGCGGCCGCACCGACGTGCCGAAGATCGTCGACTGGTACATGGACGGCAAGATCAACATCGACGATCTCATCACGCACACCATGCCGCTCGCCGACATCAACAACGCGTTCGATCTGATGCATTCCGGCGATTCGATCCGCAGCGTGGTGGTGTTCTAGCGTCCAACGGAGCCGGTCATGGCTGACGCCAAACCCTGGATCGACCCCGAACTCGTCGCGATGGGCGAGTGGCTGAAAACGCGCGGGTTGGCCTCGCTCAGCCCGTTGAACGCCCCGCTCGCCGAATGCCGCGCGATGCTCGATCGCATCGGCGCTGCGCTCAACGAGCAGTCGGTGCCGCTCAAGCGCGAGCGCAACCTGTCGGTGACCGGGCCGCACGGCATGATCCCGTGCCGGCTCTATCTGCCCGATGACGTGCAGCGTCCGCCGGTGCTGGTGTACGCGCACGGTGGCAGCTTCGCACTCGGCTCGCTCGATCCGTGGAATGCCTTCCTGCGCGATCTGGTGAGAAAGAGCGGCGTGGCGGTGTTGTCGGTCGACTACCGGCTCGCACCGGAGCACCGCTTCCCGATCGCGTTCGATGAAATGCTTGCCGTCGTGCGCTACATGGCGGCCGAAGGCAGCTCGCTTGGGCTGGACGCAAAGCGCCTCGCTGCGGGCGGCGATTCGGCGGGTGCGAATCTCGCGCTCGCTGCCGCGCTGGCGATGCGCGATGCAGGCGAGTCCAAACTCGCGTTCCTGTTGCTGGTCTACGGCGTGTACTCGACCGACGCCGACAGCGATTCGTGGCTGCGGCTGGGCACCGGCGCGTATGGGCTGTCGCGGCCGCAGGTGGCGTGGATTCTGGAGAACTATCTTGCAGCGCCCGCGCAGCGAGACGATTGGCGCGTCGCCCCGTTGCGCGCGCCGATGAAGGGTCTGCCTCCCGCGCATCTGCTGGTCGGCACGCTCGATCCGCTATGGGACGACAATCATGCGCTCAAGCGGCAGCTGGACGAAGCCGGCGTGCAGAATCGCCTGGTCGTCTACGAGGGCCTGAACCACGGCTTCATTCGCTATGGCTCGTTGATCGGTACGGCGCAGCGTGCGGTGGATGAGTCGGCTGCGGCGCTGGGGCAAGCTCTTCGATAGCGCCTGCACTACATCGATACAAGCACCCTTCGATCCAGCTCAGGGCGAACGGCGCGGTGCCCGCCGCGCCACTCACAGCCCGAACTTCTCCCGCTCGATACGGCAATCGTCGCCGCCTTCCTCATACTCGCGGCACACCATCGGACGCCGTGAATAGATCGAGCAGCGCATGGTGCGACGATCGAGCGCGACACACCAGCCGTCGTCCAGCCTGCTCATGACCCACGCGCCGTGCGGGTCCTCTTCGGTCAGGTACTCGGGCACCTGATCATCCTCTGCCATCAGCATCACCTCCAGCCGGCAGCAGCAGGCGCGACAGGCCGCACAGGTGATCGGTGCCACAGGTGGCGTCGTGCTCAAGTCCGTGTTGCCCCCAACTTACGCCCGCCCGCCCAGCTACGGCAGCGTCGCCGCGACGCCGGGCGGCAACTGTTGATCGAACACGGTCAACACGACCGCCGTACCCGCGTACGCCGCCATGATCGCCGTAATGCTTACCAGCATCCGACGTCCGAACAACCGCTCCGCCTCGACGTAGGTGGCACTGCTCAGCTTGCGCTGCTGGAACACTTCGCGTCCGAGCCGAATGATCGCCGCCTCTTTGGCCGGCAAGCCATCGAGCGGCCGCCGATGTTTGACGACGTCGATCGCGGTGTCGCTCAGACCGGCAGTGCGCGCTTCGCTCTCGTGCACCGTCCACTCGAACGCCTGACTCATCTCGCGCGCCACCACCAGGATCGCCAGTTCGGTGAGCGGCTTACCCAGTTCGTTGTCAGTGCGGATCGCGCGGTTGTGCGCGCGATGCGTTTCGGCCAGGCGCGCATCGTGCAGCAGGATGCCGCCCGGGCCTTGGAGCCCGGCGATCGACACCGCCGATCGCGTGGTCACTTCGTCGTACACGCGCTGGCCGCGCTCGTCCAGCTCTTCGCGCTTGACCACCGGCAGACGATTGCGCGACTCGGGATGGATGTCGGCAGGGTAGCTCGCCACGAATGACTCCTCTATAGTTCTCGAAGAAGGCTGCACAATGGCGCAAGCCGCCCCAAGGATCGGGGAGCGCGTGGGGGTGAGCCTCACGTTATGCAACAGGTCCAGCCTCGCGACAAGCGTAGCTGCAATTCGTGAATCCCGTGGATCGCACATCGCGTGGATCTTGCGATCCGGAGAATCGATCGATGGCCGAGCTGTTCGAAACTGCTCGCGGTACGGTGCATGCGTGGCAATGCGACCACATGGGGCATATCAACGTGCGCGCCTACGGCGAGTTCTTCGAGGAGGCGGCCTGGCAGCTCTACAACCACATCGGCATCACGCCCTCCATGCTTCGCGCGGGCAAGTTCCATATGGCCGCGGTGCAGCAGGATACGTCCTACCTCAAGGAGCTGTACGGCGGCGATGTGATCGTGGTGCGCTCGGGCATGCTCGAGGTGCGCGACAAGGTAGTGAAGTTCGTGCACGAGTTGCGCAACGACGAAACGCAGGACATCTGTGCGCTCACCGTGTTCACCGTGGTGTGCATCGATTCGGTGGCGCGGCGCGGGATGAAGCTGCCCGATGAGATCGCCGCGCGCGCTCGGGCGCTGCTGGTGAACTATCCGCTGCCGAATCGCTGAGCCTGGGCGAGAATCGCCCAACCAAGGCCGACATGTCCGCCGGCCGAGGGTTACGACTACCGAAGGAGGAAGGTGCGAACGTGCAGCTGTTGAACTTCAATCTGCGCATGCACGAGAACTCGCTGTTCGCCGTGCTGCTGCGCTCGCCGTGGTGGATCAGTTTTGCCATCGCGGCCGGCTTGTTCGCGCTGGTGCGCATGTTCATCCCCGATATTTACGCGGCGTTCGTACCGCTGCCGTTCGTGGTCATCGGCGGCATCGCCGCGTGGAAGCAGTTGCAACTGCCCAGCGCCAAGCGGGTGGCGCAGACCGTCGAAGCGGTGCGGACCATGTCGTGGCCGCAGTTCTCGATAGCGATCGAAGAGGCGTTTCGTCGCGACGGCTACTCGGTGAGCAAGCTGAGCGGCGACGGTGCCGATTTTCTCGCGATCAAGACCGGGCGCATCGCGGTCATCGCCTGCAAACGATGGAAGGCGGCACAGGTCGGCGTCGAACCGCTGCGTGCACTCGATGCAGCGCGCGACGAACACAGCGCGCACGATTGCGTCTATGTCGCGGCGGGCGAAGTTTCGGAAAACGCCCGCAAGTTCGCCAAGGAAAAGCGCATCCGGCTGGTGCACGATGTGGCACTGGCGCAATTGCTGCCGCGGGTCGGACGGTCGAAGGCGTGACGCGTTCCTGACCTGCAAACGACGAATCCTGCGAATCCCTGGAACAGGTCGATCATGGAAGACTCCCTACGACGTGCAGCACTGGACTATCACCGGCTTCCGCGTCCGGGCAAGATCGCCATCGCGCCCACCAAGGGGTTGCTCAACCAGCGCGATCTCGCGCTAGCGTACACGCCGGGTGTCGCATCGGCCTGCGAGGAGATCGTGCGCGATCCGGCGATGGCGAGCGAACTCACCGCGCGCGCCAACCTGATCGGCGTGATCACCAATGGCACTGCGGTGCTGGGACTGGGGCCGATCGGACCGCTCGCCTCCAAGCCGGTGATGGAAGGCAAGGCGGTGCTGTTCAAGAAGTTCGCCGGCATCGACGTGTTCGACATCGAGATCAACGAGCGCGATCCCGACCGGTTGGTCGACATCATCGCGGCGCTGGAGCCGACGTTCGGCGGCATCAACCTCGAAGACATCAAGGCGCCGGAATGCTTCGTGGTCGAGCGCAAGCTGCGCGAGCGCATGAAGATCCCGGTGTTCCACGATGATCAGCACGGCACGGCGATCATCGTCGGCGCGGCGATCCTCAATGGGCTGCGCGTGGTCGGCAAGAAGATCGACGAGGTGAAGCTGGTGTGCTCCGGTGCGGGCGCGGCGGCACTGTCGTGTCTGGATCTGCTGGTGAGCCTGGGCCTGCCGGTCGCCAATGTCTGGGTCGCCGACATCGCCGGCGTCGTGTACCAGGGGCGTCGCGAGGAGATGGATCCGCTCAAGGCGCGATTCGCACGCGACACCAAGGCGCGCACGCTCGGCGAGATCATCGACGGTGCCGACGTGTTTCTCGGCCTGTCAGCCGGCGGCGTGCTCAAGCCCGAGATGGTCGCGCGCATGAGGGCGCGCCCGCTGATTCTCGCGCTGGCCAATCCGGAACCCGAAATTCATCCGGCCGAAGTCAAGAGCGTGCGGCCCGACGCAGTGATCGCGACCGGACGATCGGACTACCCGAATCAGGTCAACAACGTCCTGTGCTTTCCATTCATTTTTCGCGGCGCGCTCGATGTCGGTGCCACGCAGATCAATGAAGCGATGAAGCTCGCCGCGGTGCGCGCCATCGCCGATCTCGCCACTGCCGAGCAATCCGAGATCGTCGCCGCGGCGTATGGCGAGCAGAACCTGCAGTTCGGTGCGGAGTACCTCATCCCCAAACCGTTCGATCCGCGCCTGATCGTGCAGATCGCCCCGGCGGTTGCGCTGGCGGCGATGGAGAGCGGCATCGCGACGCGGCCGATCAAGGACGCCGACGCGTATCGACAGCAGCTGCAGCAGTTCGTGTATCAGTCCGGACAGATCATGCGGCCGGTGTTCGCGGCGGCAAAGAAGATGCCGCGACGCATCGTCTACTCCGAGGGCGAGGAAGAGCGGGTGCTGCGCGCGGTGCAGGTCGTGATCGACGAGGGCATGGCCCAGCCGATCGTGGTGGGTCGGCCCAACGTAGTGAACGAACGCATCAAGCGCGCCGGATTGCGGATCAAGCCCGGCGTCGATTTCGAACTGGTGAATCCGGAGTCCGACCCGCGCTATCGCGAGTACTGGCAGGAATACTTCCGACTTACCGAACGCCGCGGCGTGTCGCCGCAGTACGCGCGGCTCGAAGTACGCAGCAGTCACACGCTGATCGGCGCGCTCATGCTTCATCGCGGCGAGGCCGACGGCATGATCTGCGGCTCGTTCGGCACGCACGCCTCGCATCTGCGCTACATCGATCACGTCATCGGCCGGCGCCCCGGCGTGAACAACTACTACGCCATGAACGTGCTGCTGCTGCCCAAGCGCACGGTGTTCGTGTGCGACACCTACGTCAACGTCGATCCCACCGCCGAGCAGATCGCCGAGATGACGGTGCTGGCGGCCGAAGAGATCCGCCGCTTCGGCATTACGCCCAAAGCGGCGCTGCTCTCGCACTCGAGCTTCGGCAGCTACGAGACGCCCTCGGCGCGCAAGATGCAGCAGGCGCTCGGGCTCATCAACCAGCGTGCGCCTGAACTCGAAGTGGAAGGCGAGATGCACGGCGATGCCGCGCTGTCCGAACAGGTGCGCTCGGCGAGCTTTCCGAATTCGCGCCTGCGCGGCGAGGCCAACCTGCTGATCATGCCCACGCTCGATGCGGCCAACATCTCGTTCAACCTGCTAAAGACCGCGGCGGGCGACGGCATCACGATCGGGCCGGTTCTGCTCGGTACCGCCAAGCCGGTGCACATCATCACCTCCACCGCCACGGTGCGCCGGCTGGTGAACATCACCGCGCTGACGGTAGTCGACGTGAACGCGGCGCGGGCGCAGCAGCGACTGGCGATCTGAACTCGGCAATGCAGGCCATGGAAGCCCTCACGCGCACCACGCTGATCGAGCATGCTGCCGCGCTGGTGCCCACACTGCGCGATCGCGCGGCGCAGACCGAAGCGCAGCGACAGGTATCGCGCGCCACGATCGATGATCTGCACCGTGCCGGGCTGTGGCGGATCCTGCGGCCCGCGCGGTTCGGCGGCGTCTACGTCGATCTGGGGGCGATCATCGATGTGTCCGCGGAACTCGGTCGCGGCTGTGCATCGACGGCCTGGGTCTACATCAATCTGGTGAGCCACAACTGGATGCTGCCGATGTGGCCGGCGCAGGCGCAGGAGGACATCTGGGGCGAGAACCCCGACGCGCTGATCGGCTCGACGCTGGTGTTTCCGGCCGGCAAGCTCGAGCCCGCGAACGGCGGCTATCTATTCTCGGGCCGCTGGCCTTATGCAAGCGGTGTCGACAACAGCGACTGGATCATGCTCGGTGCGATGCTGCAGGTCGATGGCAAGGCCGCGTCGCGCATCGTCATCGTGCGGGTGCGCGACATCGAGATCATCGACACCTGGCATGTCGCCGGCCTGGCGGGCACCGGAAGCAAAGACGTGGCGTGCGCAAACCTGTTCGTGCCGGCGCACATGGTGTTCGATCCCGGTGAGGCGCGTGAAGGCCATGCCCCGAACGTCGGTTCGCTCGCGGGCGATGCCTATCGGCTGCCGCTGTTTCCGTTCATCCCGCATCTGGTGGCCGGGCCGATCCTGGGCATCGCGCGCGGCGCGTACGAGGATTTCGTCGCGCGGTTGCAGACGCAGACCTCGATCTACAACCGGTCGCGCCTGGCCGACCATACGACCTTGCAGATGAAGCTTGCCGAAGCCGGGGTGCTGATCGACAGCGCGCGACTGCTGCTGCGCGAGAACTTCGCCGAGGCTCACGCGCAGGTGGCCGCGGGAGTGCGCTCGACGATTATCGATCGTGCGCGCTGGCGACGCGACGCCACGCACGCGGCGAACATCTGCGTCCGCGCGGTCGATCTGCTGTATGGCGTGTCCGGCGCAACCGCCAACTATCTCGACAACGCGATGCAGCGGCGTTTCCGCGATGCGCACGCAGCCATGGCACAGATCCATCTGTCGTGGGATATCAACGCGCCGGAATTCGGGCGCGTGGCTCTGGGGTTGCCCCCCGCGAGCCCGATGCTCTGATTGCAGCGTCGATCTGCGCCGGATGACGGGCGGCGGGCGTGGATCTTTGCACGCACGCGACGGCCGCGCTAACGACGCGCCTCAGTTCTCCGGCACGTAGGGCTTCACGCCGTCGTCTGCTGCGAGCTGTTCCTTGCGACCGCGCAGCTCGATCACGTTCAGATCGGGGTCGCGCACGAACACCGATACTTCGCCGCTGCCGCCGAACTCGACCGGCCCCTGCGTGATGCGCACCTGATTGGCGTTCAGCGAGGCGATGGTCGACTTGATCGACGTGACGCGCAGCGCGATGTGCGTGATGCCCGCGTACTTCTCCGGTACATCCATCAGGATGTTCTTGCCATCGGCGTCTTGATTGGCGTTGAACACCAGATTCAGTTCGACGCCGTGGGTGTTCTTCACGATTGCCACTGCGTCACCGGTCGCACGATGTGCGAGCGAAAAGCCGAGCACTTTGTAGAACGCCAGCGCGCGCTCGAGATCCTTCACCCGGATGCCGATGTGATCGACGCGTGCGACTTCGATTGAACTTGTCATGGAGAGTGCTCCGCATTTGCTGATGCCGGATCGCGCAAGCAGCGCCGAGCCGGATCGTGTGTCAGTTGAGTGCCCGTGTCACGTCGTCGAACAGCTCGTCGACGGTGAACCGGCGCGGGATGAGGCGCTGCTGGTGACAGTAGTCGATCGCCACTTCGAGGTTGCGACGATTCTCTTCCACACCGAACGGGTTCACGTCGATCTCGCCCGCCTTGGGTAGACCGGCTACCTTCTTGCTCTCGACCAGCATTCGATAGATCTCGCGCACCGCGGTCGGGTTCGATTGCGATAGCGACTGATTCACTGCGACCAGATGGTTCACCTGTTTCGCGTGGTACTTGGCCTGCCACGCCTGTGCCGCCGCTTTCGGATCCGGGAACAGCGTCTTGATTTGCGGATCATCGGAGGGTGCGCCGAGGATGGCGGCATCCAGCTCACCGGCCTTGAGCATCGCGGCCAGATCAGCGCCGGCCTGGGCGCGCCTGGCGTTGGGAGGATCGCGAAACTCCGCGACGTGCGCGTCTTCGAGCGTGATCCACTGGATGCTGTCGAGATCGACGCCGAAATCGTTGGCGAGAATGCCGCGAATCCACGTCACCGTAGTGACGGAGTAGGAGCGGATGCCGACCCGCTTGCCGTTGAGGTCCTGCGGCGCGAGCGCGCCCTGCGCCGCGTTGTAGACGATGAACGGGTGCTGGAATCGTCCGAGCAGCACTGCCGGCAGCAGCACGAGCGGCTTGCCATGCGCCTTGGCCATGAGGAAGGTCACGATCGCCAGCTCAGCGACATCGAACTCCAGATTGCGCACCACGCGCTTGAAGGCGGTGTGCGGCGATTTCACGTCGGCAAAAGCGAAGCTCACGTGCGGGGATTGCAGCTCGCCCTTCTTGAGCGCGGCGGTGATCGGGTAATCGCCCATCAGCGTGGTAAGTTTCGCGGCGCTCATGCAGTGTCCTCGTGGTCGTCCCCGGAAATTGTCGGGGCCCTGCATTCCCGAAATCGGTCATGCAACGGCGCCCGAAGGATACTACCTGCGACCGACAACCCAGCCAGGACGGCCGATCTTGCTTATCTTCAAACTGCTCTTTCGCGCGTGCTCGCTGCTTGTCGCGTTGGGTGCTGCCACGCAATTTGCGGCGCCGGTTGCTGTCGCGCAAACGTATCCAGGCAAACCGGTGCGCATCATCGTGCCGTTCACGCCTGGCGGCAGCACCGACATCCTCGCGCGCGCAGTGGCCAACGCACTGAGCGAAAGCTGGCCGCAGCAGATGCTGGTGGAGAACCGTCCGGGCGCGGGCGGCAGCATCGGGGCGGAGCAGGCGGCGCGCGCGCCGGCCGATGGATACACCTTGCTGATGGGCCATATCGGCACGCTGTCGGTCAATCCAGCGCTCTATCCGAAGCTGCCGTACAACCCGGCCACTGATTTCGCGCCGATCGCGTTGGTGGCGATGGTGCCCAACGTGCTGGTTGTGCATCCGAGCGTACCGGCACGAACGGTCGGTGAGCTGGTCGCGCTCGCCAAAGCCAAGCCCGGATCGATCAACTACGGTACCGGTGGCGCCGGCAGCGCGGCGCATCTGGCGGTGGAGTACTTCAAGCTCGCCACCAACACCGATTTCGTTCACGTGCCGTACAAGGGCACGGGGCCAGCGCTTACTGATCTCATCGGCGGTCAGATCGGCATGACCATGACCGGCCTGCTGCCGGTGCAGCCGCACCTGCGCGCGGGCAAGTTGCGCGCGATCGGTGTAGGCAGCGCCACCCGAATCACGCAGTTGCCCGATGTGCCGACGATCGCCGAGGCAGGATTCGCCGGATTCGAGACCACACAATGGTACGGCGTGCTCGCGCCGGCGCGAACGCCGCGTGCGATCGTCGATCAAGTTGCCGCCGATATTCAGCGCGCGCTGGCCAGAGCGGACGTCAAGCAGCGGCTCGAAACCGAAGGCGCTCAGCCGCGCAATATGGGTCCCGACGAGTTCGGCGCCTTCATCAAGAGTGAAACCGAGCGCTGGGCCAAGGTGATTCGCGCGGCGAAGATTCAGGTGAACTGAGAGGTCGACCAAGGCGCCTCGCTCGTACACTCCGGTGTGGGGGCATGCCCGCTCGATTGCGTTCCACGCGCGGGAGCCAAACAAAGAGCAAGGAGGAGACTGCCCATGACCGACAAGGCCGCACCCAGCGCGCAGGACTTCGATCGGGAGTTCCGCGCACAACTCGCGCAGATGACCGCGGGCCTAGCGCCCACCGCGTTCACCACCGCATGGGCGGACTGGGCGATGCATCTGGCGCTCTCTCCGGCCAAGCAGCGCGACCTGCAACAGCAAGCCCAGGCGTGCGCCCAGGACACCTGGGCTTTTGCCATGCGGGCGCTCTCGGGCCAGCCCTTGTCGCCGAACGAAGGCCTGCCCGCCGAAACCGGACGGCAGTTCACCGACCCGGCATGGTCGCAGTTTCCCTTCAACGTGTACGCGCGAGCATTCCAGAACAGCGCTGCGCTGTTGCGCGACGCGCTGCGCGGCGTGGTCGGCGTGACCGAGTATCACGAGCAGTTGTTGCAGTTTGCCGTGCGCATGCTGCTCGATACGAGCTCGCCCGCGAACTATCTCGCCTCGAATCCGGAGCTGCTTGCGCTCACGCAGGCCGAGCAGGGGCAGAACCTGGTGCGCGGACTGCACCACGTGGTCGAGGACATCGAGCGCACGCTCAAGGGTATCGGTCCGGTGGGCACCGAGGGATTCGAAGTCGGCAAATCGCTCGCGGTGACGCCCGGCAAGGTGGTGCTGCGCAATGCGCTGATCGAGCTGATCCAGTACGAGCCGCTGACCCCGAAGGTCCATGCCGAGCCGATTCTCATCGTGCCGGCGTGGATCATGAAGTACTACATCCTCGACCTGAGCCCGCGCAACTCGCTGGTTAGATATCTGCTCGAGCACGGCCACACCGTGTTCATGGTGTCGTGGAAGAACCCCGACGAGAAGGACCGCGACCTGAGCATGGACGACTACGTGCAGGCGGGCTTTCGCGCTGCGGTCGATGCCGTCGCGGCGATCGTGCCCAAGCGGCCGATGCATGCCGTGGGCTACTGCATCGGCGGGACGCTGCTTGCGATCGGTGCGGCCGCGCTGGCGCGCGATCGCGACGAGCGCCTAGCGAGCATCACGATGTTCGCGGCGCAGACCGATTTCTCCGAGCCCGGCGAGCTGGCGTTCTTCATCAATCCGAGCCAGCTGGCGATGCTCGAGGCCACGATGAATCGCAAGGGCGTGCTCGAGAGCAAGCAGATGGGCGGTGCGTTCACGTTGCTGCGCGCGCAGGACCTGTTGTGGCAGCCGATGATCAACAACTATCTGAAGGGCCGGCGCGATCAGATGATCGACCTGATGGCATGGAATGCCGACGGCACGCGCATGCCCTGGAAGATGCATTCGGAGTATCTGTACCGGCTCTATCTCGACAACGAGCTCGCGACGAACCGCTTTCCGGTCGGCGGCAAGCTGGTGCGCTTGTCGGACATTCGCGTGCCGATGTTCGTGGTCGGCACCGAAACCGATCACGTGGCGCCGTGGAAGTCGGTCTACAAGGTGGACAACCTGGTGCGATCCGACGACTTCACGTTCCTGCTGACTTCGAGCGGCCATAACGCCGGCATCGTGTGCGGACCGGTCAACCCCAGGCGCCACTACCGCACGCTTACGCGCCGGCTTGCATCACCGCATCTCGCGCCGGACGACTGGATCGAGGCCGCCACGAAACACGACGGATCATGGTGGCCGGCGTGGCAGCACTGGCTCGCAGCGCACTCCTCGGGCAAGACGCCGCCGCCGCGCATGGGCGCGCCGCGTCAGGGTTACCGCGTCGTGGATGACGCGCCGGGACAGTACGTGCGGCAGAGGTAGCGCAGGCGCAGAAAGCGCATTACTGGCTGCCGGCCAGCCCCAGTTGCTTGACCAGGCCACCCCACTTCTCGGCTTCGGACTGGAAGTACTGCTGGATCCCGTCGATCGAGGGTGAATCGACCGGAATGAGCCCGATGTTGTTGAGCCGCTGCTGCACGTCGGGCTCCTTCATGATGCGCTTCATCTCGTCGTGCAGACGGGCGACGACCTCTTTCGGCGTGCCCGTGCGTGCCAGTAGCGCGTGCCATGACACCGCTTCGAAGTCGGCCATGCCGGTTGCTTCGGCAATCGGCGGAATGTTCGGCAGCGTGGCCAGGCGCGTCAGCGACGATACGGCGAGCGCGCGGATGCGGCCGTCGCGAATCAGCGATTGCGATGCGCCGGCTTCGGCGAAGGCCATGTTCACCACCCCCGAGGCGACATCGGCGATCGATTGCGGACTGTTCTTGTACGGCACGTTAGTGATGTCCAACCCGAAGCGCAGATTGAGCATCTCGCCCGCCAGGTGCGGGGCCGAACTTGTGCCGGCGGAGCTGTAGGAGAGCTTGCCCTTGTTCGCCTTGGCGTAGTCGACCAGTTCCTTCACGTTCTGTACCGGCATGGCCGGGTTCACCACGAGAATGAACGGCGATTTTAGGTACAGCGAGATCGGCACGAAATCCTTTTGCCAGTCGTACGGGACTTTCTTGAACGCCGTCGGATTGATCGCGATCGCGCCGCTGGTGAGCACCACCAGCGTGTGGCCGTCGGCGGGCGCGGCTAGCAGCGCATTGATCGCCACCACTTGCGAGCCGCCCGGCTTGTTCTCCACCACGACCGGCCGCCCCAGGCTCTGGGTGAGTTTCTCGGCGTAGGTGCGCGCGACGACGTCGAGCCCGGTGCCCGCGGCGAGCGGCAGCACCAGCGTGACCGGGCGCGACGGATAACCCTGCGCGACGGCGGCGGTGCCGATGAGCATTCCGATTGCGAGCGCGAACCCGCGCCGCGCGGATGCACGGATTGTTGATGCGCTGATGAATGATCGCGACATTTCGTGTGCTCTGGGCCTATTCGCGGTACGACGGATCGATGCGATCCATCTTGCGCATGAGGTAGGCGAACTCCATCTCGCCGAACGTGCCGTTGGTGCCGGTGCGCCCGAACCCTTCGAGCTGATCGCCCGAGCGCCGTGCGACACCGTCGGGCAGGATCGACAGCGGATGGTTCATCGCCTGCGCATCGAGCTGCACCTGTGCGGCACGCTCGAGTCGATACAGGCGCAGGAACGCCGCAGGAATCGTCGCGCCGCAGGTAAGCAGACCGTGATTGCGCAGGATCATCGCGTTGTGCTGGCCCAGATCGCGCGCCAGGCGCTCACGCTCGTCGATCTCGACGCTCACGCCCTCGTAGTCGTGATACGCGACGCGACCGGTGAACGCGGTGGACGTCATGCTGATCGGCAACAGGCCGGCGCTGCAGGCGGCCAGCGCCATGCCGGCGCGCGTGTGCGTGTGCATCACGCAGTGCGCGTCTTCGCGTGCGCGATGCACGGCGGAGTGGATGACGAACCCGGCGCGATTCACCGGATAGTCGCTCGGCCCGACGATGTTGCCATCGAGATCGATCTTCACCAGGTTCGACGCATTGACCTCGTCGTAGCCCAGCCCGAACGGATTGATCAGGAAGTGACGCTCCGGCCCCGGCACGCGCATCGTCAGATGACCGTAGATGAGTTCGGTCCAGCCGAAGTGCTGCACGATGCGGTAGGCCGCAGCGAGCTGTACGCGCAGCTGCCATTCCTCGGGCGAACAGCGCTGCTGCACGGTGGATGTCTTGAGTGGTTCGATGCGTGCGTTCATGGCGGATTTCCGGGCGAACGAGACGTGGCGACCATATCATCGTGCGACGGAAAACAAAACGGCCGCACGATGGCGGCCGTTGTGGCGCACAGCGGGGGACGACTTACCGATAGCCCCCTTCGTTGGCGCTGTGGATGATCCAGATCAGGTTGCCGCCGGTGAAGTTGCCGAGCGACCCGCCGGCGAAGATCAGCCGGCCCTGGCCCTTGTAGACCATCTCGTAGCGATGGCGATCGGAGCCGAAGTAGAACGGGATCCACGCCTTGCCGGTGATGTAGGCGCCCTGGTCGGTGGGCTGACCCACCAGATCGACCACCTGCCGCATCGACATGCCGATCTGCAACTTGGTGAAGCTGCTGTTCGCGGTGGGCTTGCCGGTGATCTCGCCTTCCCAGTCACCCATGCCCTTCACCTTCTGACCGTGCCCGGCCTCGACCTTCTTGGCGTCGACGACTTCGCCGTTGGCATTCATGCCGGGACCGATCTTGGGCTGCCCCGGTGCGGCGGCTTGCGGGGCAGGTTGGGCGGCGGGCGTGGACGACTGCGCGGGTTGCGAAGTCTGGCCGCGCTGCGCGCAGCCGGACACCAGCACTGCGCCGAGCACTAGCGCGGCGACTGTCGGTTTCAAAAGGGCGTGCGAATTCATAGCGTGAAGCCTCCCTGTATGGGTTTTAGTGAACGATGAAGCAACAAACAGCGGATGAGTCGAGTCTGATCGGGTGAACCAGCTTGGTGCGCAGCCCGCTGCGATACGTGTCCGACCATGGCCGGGCGATTGTAGGGGCAGGACTATGGCCCGTACATCGATGCGCACTCAGTTTCGTGCGCGCAGCTGTGCGAAGTTTTCCTCATCGAAGCCCACGAGCAGGGTTGACCCGGCTTCCACGATCGGACGTTTGATCGCGCTCGAATACTGTTCCAACAATTTCAACGCGCGCGCTTCGTTCATGTTGGCGCGGGCTGCTTCCGGGATCTTGCGAAACGTCGGGCCGCGCGTGTTCATGACCTTGTCCCAGCCGGCCTGTTGCGCCCAGGCCTTGAGCCGGTCGGTCGGCACGCCGTTCTTCTTGTAGTCGTGAAAGGTGTACGCGACGCCGTTCGCATCCAGCCAGGCGAACGCCTTCTTCATCGTGTCGCAATTCTTGATGCCGTAGACGGTGACTTTCATCGCCCCTCCCCCGAGGAGCGGCCAGTTTAGCGCTGCGCGGGCGTCTGCGGCGCGCTGACACCGCAGTTACGCAAGCCAGGGGGATCCGGATGCAATCTGTCCGGCAGTTCGCCACCGCCGCTCAAGGTTGCAGAACGACAGCCCCGGCCACCAACCGCTCTTCGATGGCGCGATGCGCCTGCGCGGCGTCGCGCAACGCGTAGGTCCGCGACACATCGACCTTCAGAACGCCGCGCTCGAGCAGGTCGAACAATTCGGCGCATGCTTTCTGAAAGCCACCGTCGCCGGCGGTGTAGTGGCTGAACCCCGGGCGCGACACGCTGAGCGAGCCCTTCTTGGCGAGCAGCAGCAGGTCGAGCGGCGGCACATGACCGGAGGCATTGCCGTAGTTCACCAGCATGCCGAAGCGGCGGGTGCAATCGAGCGAAGGGATGAACGTGTCCTTGCCCACGCCATCGAACACCGCCGCCACGCCCTCGGGCGCGATGCGTTTCACCGCGGCGACGAAATCGGTCTGGCGATAGTTGATCGTGTGAGCGCAGCCGTGCGCGCGGGCTATCGCAGCTTTCTCGGCTGAGCCGACCGTGCCGATCACCGTCGCGCCAAGATGGCTCGCCCATTGCGCCAACAGCAGCCCCACACCGCTCGCCGCCGCGTGGATCAGGATCGGCTCGCCCGGCTGCGGCCGGAATACGCGATTGATGACCATCGCCGCGGTCAGGCCCTTCAGCAGATACGCCGCGGCCATCTGCTCGCTGACGGCCGCCGGCAGCTTCACCAAGCATTCCGCCGGAACGATCCGTGCCTCGGCGTACGAACCGGTCTCTTCGTAGAACGGCCCGCCCGTACCGACGTAGGCGACGCGATCGCCTTCGCGTACCGGGGTGACGCCGTCGCCGAGCTGCGCCACGACGCCCGCCGCTTCATTGCCCGGAATCAGCGGGAACTGCTGCGGTCTGGTGATGTAGAACCCGCCGCGGCGCACGTTGATGTCGGAGAAGTTCACCGCGATCGCGGTGTGCCGCACCAGCACCTCGCCGGCCGCGGGCGCCGGTAGTTCAACGTCTTCCCAGCGCATGACATCGGGTGGGCCGTTGCTGTGAATGCGGATGGCTTTGATCATGGCGTACCGCCGAGCTGATCGTGCGGGAATGGATGCGCGATCGTACCGTGCGCTCGTAGAATCGGACGCCTCACGCGCTCAAGGCATCGGACACGCTCATGTCTCTACCCGATCATTCGATCACCAACGACGCCGGCAAGGTCACCGTCTACCTGTTGCACGGCATCTACGGCGCCAAGGAGTACTGGCGGTTCCAGACCGCGCGGCTGGTCGAACGTGGTTATCGCGTCATCGCGTGGGAGGCACCGGGCTACGGACTTTCGCCGTTGCCCGAGAACTTCAGTTTCGATCTCGTCGCCGAAGCCGGCGCGCGCCTGATCAACGCCACCGCGCGCGAGCGCAACGTCGTGTTCGGACACAGCATGGGCGGCCAGATCACGCCACGACTGATCGGCAAGGTGCCGGGCAAGGTGCAGGCGGCGGTGATCTCGGCCACGATCGGCTACTTCGGCAATCGCACCAAGGAAGAGCAGGAGGAGTTCGTGCGCAAGCGCACCGCGCCGCCGCCTGCGGGCACCGATCCGCTCGCCGCGCAGTTGATGGTGGTGAACTCGATGATGAGCGCGAACGCGAACGGCCCCGAGGTCGAGCTGGTGCGCAGCGTCGCCGCCGCCACGCCGCCGGGGACCGTGCAGGCGGCGGTGAAGGCAGTGCAAAGCTATCCGGAAGCCGAAGCGGTCGCCGCGATCAAGGCGCTATCGGTGCCGACGCTGCTGGTGGCCGGCGAGGTTGACCAGACCGGCCACCCCGCAGGGATGAAGCGCGTGGCCGACATGATCGCCAGCGCGAGCTTCGCCATCGTGTCCGGGTCGGGGCACTATCCGTGGGCGGAGAATCCCGCGGAATTCAATCGCCACTTCTTTGCGTTCCTCGATCGGCACGCGCCGGCGCGGTAGTTCGCTACGCGCGGAAGCTGGGCGGGTGCGTCCGGGGCCGTTCGCGCACCCGCCGCAACGGCTACTTCAACCGCCCGGTCTTTTGATAGAACGCGCGCTCGGCTTGCGCGTACTTGTCCAGATCGGTGGCGAGATTGGTCGAGTTCTGCAGCATCGGATCGAAGTACGCGCCGGCCTTGCGATATTCGGCGATCAACTCCGGATCGTTCATCGCCGCTTTGATCGCCGCCGCAAGATACGCTTTGCGGTCGGCCGGCGTGCCCTTGGGCACCACCGCGAAGCGGATCACGTTCCACAGATAGTCCTTGGAACCGAACGCCTCGTTGAACGTCGGCAGGTCTTTCAGATACGGCAGCCGATCGTTCGCGGCGACCGCCAGCGGCGCGAGCTTGTTGGCCTCGAGGTGTCCACGGAACTCCGCGTAGAAGCCTTGCGCGATATCGACGTTGCCGCCGACCAGCGCATTGATGCCGGCACCGCCGCCCTGGAACGGCACGCGCAGGAACTTCGCGCTCGAAGCGGTTTCGAGCTGCTCGACCAGGTACTCCCACATGCTGCCGGGCACGGTGGCAATGCGGATCGTGCCGGGCTTGTCCTTGGCCAGTTGCACGAGGTCCTTGATCGACTTGCCCTTGAGCGCACCGTCGGCTGGACCGACCCAGGTGAGCGCATCGCTGTTGAGATAGCCGATCGGCTCCAGATCGGTGTACGCCCACTTGCCCTGCGCGCGCAGCATCGCATCGCCCCACATGAGATTGGCGATGACGCCGACGGTGTAGCCGTCGGGCTTGGCCTGCGTGGCGAGATACGAGTGGCCGACCATGCCGGCACCGCCGGTGCGATTGTTCACGACGATGCGATCGCCGCTCACCTTCTCGACGTACTTCGCCAGCAGCCGCGCGGTCACGTCCATGCCGCCGCCGGCCGGGTAGACCACGGTGTATTCGATCGGCTGCGTCGGAAAGTCCTTGGGCTTGACCTTCGACAGATCGGTCTGCGCAGCGAGCGGCGGGGCCAGCAGCGCGGCGGACAACGCGGCGATTGCAGCGAGCTTTCTCATGCTCTTCACTCCTTTTGTTTGGATCGACGAAACATCAGCGCGACCAGCACCAGCGCGCCCACCAGCAAACCGGCACACACGGGTCGATACGCGAAAATCATTGCGCCATCGGGCGACATCACCAGCGACTGGCGCATCGACTGCTCCAGCAGCGGCGCCAGCACGAACGCGATCACGAACGGCGCCAGATCGTATTCGAGCTTACGCAGCACGTAGCCGCCGATGCCGAAGCCCAGCATGACCCAGATGTCGAACACGTTCTTGTTGGCCGAATACGTGCCGATGATCGACAGCAGCAGGATCAGCGGGAACAGCATCCGGTAGGGCACGCGCAGCAACTGCACCCACAAGCCCACCAGCGGCAGGTTGAGCAGCAGCAGGAAGACGTTGCCGATGTACATGCTCGCCACCACGCCCCAGAACAGATCGGGGCGCTGGCTCATGAACAGCGGTCCGGGCTGGATGCCGTGGATCACCAGCGCACCCAGCAACAGCGCGGTGACCGCGTTGGCCGGAATGCCCAGTGACAACAGCGGGATCATGCTGCCGCCGACCGCCGCATTATTGGCCGATTCCGGGCCGGCCACGCCTTCGATCGCGCCTTGGCCGAAGCGCTGCGGCTCGCGTGCGAGGCGCCGCTCCACCGCGTACGACATGAACGACGCGGTGACCGGACCGCCGCCGGGCACCAGACCAAGCAGAAAACCCAGCCCGCTGCCGCGCATGATCGGCTTCCACGATGCGCGCCAGTCGGCCACGGTCGGCCACAGGCCGCGGATGCGATCGGCGAGCAGCGTGTTGCGCGCCATCTGCTCGACGTTGGCGAGGATCTCGCTCACGCCGAACAGCCCGATGACCACGGCGAGCAGCTCGATGCCGGCGGTGAGCTGCACCGAGTCGAAGGTGAAGCGGTTCTGGCCGTTCACCACGTCGATGCCGATTGCTGCGAGCAGAAAACCGAGCGCGATCATCAGCACGCCCTTCACCGCCGAGCCGGTGATCATGTACAGCGTGCACACCAGCCCCAACACCATCAGCGCGAAATTTTCCGGCGGGCCGAACTTGATCGCCACCGCCGTGAGTGCCGGCGCGAAGAAGGTGAGCACCAGCAGGCTCAGCGTGCCGGCGATGAACGAGCCGATCGCCGCGATGCCCAGCGCCGCCCCGGCGCGGCCCTGGCGCGCGAGCTGATGGCCATCGAGGCACGTCACCACCGAGGCCGCCTCGCCGGGAATGTTGACCAGCACCGAGGTGGTCGAGCCACCGTACATCGCCCCGTAGAAGATCGAGGCCAGCATCGCCATGCCCGCTACCGGCGTGAGCGTGAACGTGACCGGCAGCAGCAGCGCCAGCGCGGCCAGTGGCCCAAGCCCCGGCAGCACGCCTACGAGCGTGCCGATCAGACTGCCCAGAAAACAGTAGGTGAGGTTAGCCGGCGTCAGGATGACGCCGAAGCCGGTGATGAGGCCGCTGATCGCGTCCATGCTCTATCTGCCCTACCAGCCCCACGGGCCGCGCGGCAGCGGCATGCCGAGCGCGTGGCCGAACAGCCACATCACGAACGCCACCGAGCCGACCGCAAACGCGATCGAGAAGAGCCAGCTGCCGCGATCGACCGTGCGCAGCAGCACGATCATCGTCAGCGCGCTGGTGGCTGCAAAGCCGAAATAGTCGATCGCGAACGCCATCACCGCCAGCCCCGCGCACACGCCGATCACGCGGCCGAGGGCTGCGCCGCTCGCCCACTGCGGATCGCGCGCGCGATGCGACGGCCGGATCAAGAGCACGAAGCCCGCGGCGGCGATGAGCAATCCGGCGATCAAGGGAAACAGCCCGCTCTCGGGGCCTGACGGTCCGATCAGGCCGATGGTGCGCGCGTACGCTGCGGCGGCCAGCCCCAGCACGATCCAGAAGACGTTGAGCGCGCGTTCGAACATTGCGGCGCTAGAGCGCGTTGCCGACGCGGTTGCCCTCGTGCACGGCCGCCAGCATCGAGCGCGGCGCGAACGCATCGCCGATGAGCTGCACCGCCAGGCCGCGCTCGCGCAGTGGTGTGGCCAGCTCGTCCCGGGCGATCCGCGGGGTGGCGTAGGCAAACAGCGCGACATCGTCGATGACGCGTTCTTCGCCGCTGAAAGCGTTGGCCACGGTGACGCGGCCGGTTTCGATCCGTTTGGGCACGCTCGCCACGACGATCTCCACCCGCGCGGCGTACAGGCGCCGATACACGCCTAACTGCCCGACATAGGGGACGTTGCGCCCCACCAGCGTGCGCGGCGTGACCAGCACCAGCCGCGCGTATCGCTCGGCCAGTGCATCGGCCAGCGCATACACCGCCGCGGTGTGATCGTGATCGAACAGCACCGCGGTACCCGCGGCCTTCGACGTCGGATCCAGCCCGCGCGCGATCAGGCTCCACGCATCGATGCCTGCCTCGCTTTGTGGGTTCAGCGATGCAGGGCGAGTCATGTGCGAGCCAGTGGCGAGCACCACGCGGTCAGGCTGCTCGCTTGCGATAGCTTCCACCGTCGCGGCGGCACCCAGTTGCAGGCGCACGCCCGCCGCGCGAGCGCGATCCAGCTGATGGGCGAAGACCTTGGCCACTTCGGCGCGACCGGGCAGCAGCGACTCCAGCCGCGCCTTGCCGCCGGCGGTGGCCCCGCCGAACAAGGTCACGCGATGCCCGCGTGCCGCCGCAATCGATGCGGCTTCCAATCCGGCTACGCCGCTACCTACCACGACCACATGCTTTGCCGCGGCGGCGCGCACGGGTTGCCACGTTGCCTCGCCGGCTGATCCCAACTGCGGGTTGTGCACGCAAGCGATCGGCTTGCCGACGTGAATCTCGGCCCAGCACACATTGCAGAAGATGCACGGTCGCGTCGCCTGCGTTTGCGCGGCGAGTGCTTTGTTTGGTAGCGCGGCATCGGCGACCAGCGCGCGGCCCATGCCGACCAGATCACCAACACCTTCGCTCAACAGCGATTCGGCGTGCTGCGCGTCGAGCACCCGACCCAGCGCCAGCACCGGGATCGGCCTGGCATGCGGACGCAGCTGTTTCTGCAGCGCCATGAAGGGACCTGGCGCATAGGTCATGTCGGGCGTGTGATCTTCCAGGCTGATGCTGAAGTTGCCCTGCGCGAAGGCGAGATAGTCGAGCCCGCCCGCCTGCGCCAGCCGCGTGGCGATGCGTGCCGACTCGGCGGCGTCGATGCCCCCGGCCACGCGTTCGTTGCCCGGCATCTTCAGACCGACTATGAACTCCTGGCCGCAGCGTTCACGGATGCCGGCGACGATCTCGCGCACGAAGCGCGTGCGTCCCTCCACGCCGTCGCTGCTCGCTCCTCCGCTCGTCGCCCCGCTCGCCGCTCCGCTCGTCGCTCCGTACTCGTCGGTGCGCGTGTTCGACCAGGGCGACAGAAACTGCGTGATCAGATAGCCGTGGCCGCCATGTAGTTCGACGCCGGAGAATCCCGCGCGCTGCAAGGTCGCGGCCGAATCGACGAACGCCGCGACGATCTCGCGCACTTCGGCGGGCGTCATCACGTGCGGCACCGACCAGCTATAGGCGTCGGGCAGCGCCGAGACGCCGACCGGCGCATCCACCGGACTCCACAACTGCTGGCGCCCGACGTGCCAGAGCTGGCCGAGCAGGCGGCATTCGTGCTGTTCGACCGCACGTGCCATGCGCTGCAGACCATCGAAATTGGCTGGATCGAAGATCGTCACCACATGCGGTTGCGGAACGCTGGAGGCGTGCACCGACAGGCCTTCGGTGATGATCATCGCCGCGCCACCGGCAGCGCGTGCTTCCAGATAGTCGATCAGCCGTTGCGTGACACGGTTCTGTTCGCTGTAGTTCGACAACACCGCCGGGAAGACGATGCGATTCTTCAGGCGCTTGCCGGCGAGCGTGTAGGGAGTGAGCAGTTGCATGGGGGATGAGAGTGGAGGCGACGCAGCAGGTGTGCGTGACGAACATCGAGTTGTGATTGTAGGGACTTCGGCCTTGCCGGCCTGTCGCCTTGGCGTGTGTTGCGAGCGTGCCTTGTTGCGCGCGTGCGTTGTTGCGTGCGTGCCTATTCGCTCGGCGCGTCGTCGGGCAGGTCGCGCTGCTTGGTCCACAGCCGGGCGTAGACCCCTTCCTGCGCGAGCAGCTCCTCGTGGGTGCCGATCTCCACCACTTTGCCCTGCTCGAACACGACGATGCGCGAAGCCTGCGACGCGTCGCGCAGGTGGTGGGTGACCAGCACCACAGTTCGCCCGGTCGAGACCTGGCGCAACGTACTCATCACCGCGGCACCAGTCGCTGCGTCGAGCGCGCTGGTCGGTTCGTCGAGTACCAGCAGCTCGGGCTCGCGCACGAGCGCACGCGCCAGCGCGAGGCGCTGTCGCTGCCCACCGGAGCAGGTGTCGCCTGAGACCAGCGTGTCGTAGCCCTCAGGCAGGGATTTCACCCAATCGTGGATGTCGGCGGCGCGTGCGGCTCGCTCGACTTCTTCGGCGGTGGCTTCGAGCTTGCCCGAGCGGATGTTGTCGGCAATGCTCGTGTGAAACAGCAGGCTGTCCTGGAACACCGCGCTTAGGCGCGACCAGTACTCGTTCAGCGGGACGTGCCGCAGGTCGTTGTCGCCGATCGTGACCCGCCCTGAGCTGGGTGCATGCAATCCCAGCAGCAGCTGCAGCGCGGTGCTCTTGCCCGAGCCGCTGGCACCGACGAACGCCACCACTTCGCCTTTGGGCACGTCGAACGTCGCATGACCCAGGCTGATGCGGTCGGCGCCTTCGTAGCGTAGCGACACGTCCTGGAAATGGATGCCCGCACCCAAGCCGTGATAGTGCTCGTGGCGTTCGCCCTTGGCATCGGCGATCGGATGCTGCAGCACCTCCTGCACGCGACGCATGCCGGCCGATGCGCTGATCAGGCTGGGCAGGTTCGCGGTCAGATTCCAGGTGTACTGGCACAGCCCCGAATAGAGCAGATAGAACGCCACCAGCTCGCCTGGCGTGAGCACGCCTCGCAACACTGCCCAGGCACCCAGACCGAGGATCAGCAGTTCCAGGAACTCGATGACGAGATATGGAATTCGGTGGCTGTAGTAGCTGTAGATGTTGTAGCGGCGCGTGGCGGCGATGATGCGATCGTTGCGATCGTCGAAGCGGCCGCGCGCATGCCGCGCCAGTCCGAACACGCGCAGGATCACCTGGTTGGCGAGGTTCTCGTTGAGATGCGTGGCCAGATCGCCGCTGTAGGTCTTGGTGGCGTAGCTTTCCTTGGCGGCGCGCGGCGACAGAATGCGCGGGCCGATCAGCATCAGCGGCAGCAGCAGCACCCCGACGATCGTCAGGCGCCAGTCGGTCCAGATCAGCATCGCCAGCGAGAACACGATGCCGAACACTGCCGAGGCGATGTAGCCGATCGCCCAAAGAGCCGGCTCGACGCTGCCTGCATCGCTGTTGATGCGAGCGACCAGATCGCCGTGCGTGGAAGTGCGCAGCCGTTGCAGCGGCAGCAACTGGATGTGCCCGAACAGCCGCGCGCGAATCGCCCCCGGAATCACGGCACACAGGCCCGAGATCATCCATTCGTGGATCAGCGCTGCAATGCCACCGACCACCGCCGCGATGAACAGCCCGACGAGGATCAGCATCAGCACATCGAAGTTGGACTTGAGGATCGCCTCGTCGATCAGGTAGCTGAGCGCCTTGCGCTGCCCCATCTGCAGGCCGAGTTCCACTGCCATCAGCACGAAGATCGTGGTGAAGGCGCGCCGATGCGGCCGCAGGAACGGCACCAGACCGACCCATAGCGACTTGGCCCAGCCGAACGCCGACTCGACCGTCTGGGGTCCGGGTCCGACGTTGTCGGGTACGCCTTGTTGAGGCGTGGGTTCAGGCTGCGCGGGGGCGGGCTTGGGATCGTTGACCGGGATTCCGGTTTCCACGAGCGGAGGGTCCTTGTGCTGGATCGGCCCCGGCTACAACGCGCGATCCGTCTGGGCGGATGTCAGCGCCACAGCTGCAAAATGCGGCGCTCGCGTCAACCGATCACCGCCATCGCCTCGATCTCGATCCACATGTCCGGATGCGCGAGGCGCGTGACTTCGATCGTGGTGCTGGTGGGATTGCCCGGACCGAAATACTCCTGGCGGATATCGGTGCACTTGAAGAACTCGTCCATGTTGGTCACGTACGTGTTGGTCTTGATCACGTCGGACCAGGTTGCACCGGATGCGGCAAGCGCCTCCTTGATGTTTTCGCACACCTGGCGGAACTGCGTGCGCATGTCGCTCTTGCCGACCACCGCGCCGTTCTTGTCCCAGGCGAGCTGGCCGGAGACGACGATCAGGCGTTTGCCTTCGACGGACACCGCATGCGGAAACATCACCGAGCCGTTGACGACGCGCGCATAGAGTTTGTCGGAGATGATGTTGGAGCGTTTGGCTTTGGGCATGGCGGTCGCTCTTATGGTTTAGGTGGGGATGCAAGGTACCCGCGACGATGACGCCCGCGGCCCGTCGCGTCAAGCCGGCACGGATCGAATCGCCCGGCTGGCTACAATCGGGTTGAAGCGGCACTAACGAACCAGGCAGACACGGCGCGAGAGCAATGAAAATCGCCATCATCGGGGCGGGCATCGGTGGACTGACCACCGCGCTTGCGCTGCATCGTAAGGGATTCGACGTCACCGTGTTCGAGCAGGTGCCGCAGATTCGTGCGCTCGGCGTTGGCATCAATCTGCTGCCGCACGCGGTGGGCGTGCTGTCTGCGCTGGGCTTGCGTGAGCGGCTCGCGGCAACTGCGATCGACGCCAAGGAATTGGTGTTCATGAACCGGCACGGCCAGGAGATCCTGGTCGATCCGCGCGGGCTGGCGGCCGGCTACGAGCATCCGCAGTATTCGATCCATCGCGGCGAGCTGCAGCTGATCCTGCTCGATGCGGTGAGCGCCCGACTGGGCACTGAGCGCATTCGCACCGGACATAAACTCGCCGGCTTCGAGTCGCGCGGCAAGCAGGTACGCGCCCGCTTCGTCGATCGCGACAGCAACGCGCCGTGCGGCGAATTCGATGCCGACGTCATGATCGCCGCCGACGGCATCCACTCGGTGGTGCGCGCGCAGTTCTATCCGAACGAGGGGCCGCCGAAGTGGAACGGCGTGCAGATGTGGCGTGGCGTCACCGAGGGCGCGCCGTTCCTGTCGGGGCGTTCGCAGATCTGGTCGGGCTGGAACCGGCAGAAGTTCGTGTGCTATCCGATCTCCCGGCCGCATGCCGATCGTGGGCGCGCGCTGCTTAACTGGATCTGCGATCTGCGCATGGAGCAAACCGAGCTGCCGCGACGTGAAGACTGGAATCGCCTGGGCAACCTCGCCGACTTCCTGCCGCGCTACGAAGGTTGGAAGTTTCCCTGCCTCGATGTGCCGGCGGTGATTCGCGGCGCGCAGGCGGTCTACGAATTCCCGATGGTCGATCGCGATCCGCTCGAGCGCTGGAGTTTCGGGCGCGTCACGCTGCTGGGCGATGCGGCGCACCCGATGTACCCGATCGGCTCCAACGGCGCGAGCCAGGCGATTCTCGATGCGGTGGCGATCGAGGAGTCGCTGGCGACGATTCCCGATGCGGAAGCGGCGCTACGTGACTACGAAAGCAAACGCTTGCCGATGGCGGCGGCGATCGTGCAGATGAACCGCAAGCAAGGCCTCGATGTGATTCTCGACATCGTCGAAGAACGTGCCCCGAACGGCTTTCACAACATCGACGACGTTATCCCGCAAGCGGAGCTGGCCGCGATCGTCGCGAAGTACAAGCAGGTCGCCGGACACCGGCAGGCGCGGGCCGGGAAGGACGGCTGACGGCTCCCCCTCGGCAATCAGGCGATCGACTACGGCAGGAATCCCAGATACGGCGAACCGCCGAAGTTGGCGAAGTTCGGCAGCACGGTGGTGACGTTGGTGTTGGTCAATCCCAGCCAACGACCGAGGGTGCCGGCGTACTGATCGACCGAAGTCGTCGGCAGCAGGTTGCCCTGTCCGACATCGTCGTTGGTGCCGAAGCGCACCACCGGAAACGTGCCGTAGACATTACCGCCCGACACCGCGCCGCCCAGCACGAAGTGATGCGCGCCCCAACCGTGATCGGAGCCATCGCCGTTGCTGGTGAGCGTGCGGCCGAAGTCCGACGCGGTAAACAGCGTCACGTTGTTCTGGATGGTCAGTTCCTGCATCCAGCTGGTGAACGCGTTCACCGCAGCGTTCATCGTCTGCATGCGCTGATTGTGCTGATCGATCAGGAAGTCGTGATTGTCGAAGCCGCCGAAACTCACGAAGAACACCTGCCGCTTGGCACCGAGCGTGTTGCGCACAGCGATCATCTTCGCGACCACGTTGAGCTGCGAGGCGAGACTGTTGTTGACAGGAATCGGTGTGGTGAGCGCCGGCGCGCCGGCCAGCGCCACCCGCAACTTCTCATTGGCATCGATCGAGCGCGTGGTCACCTTGCTGACTTCGTTCTCGAACAGATGCGATGCGGTCGTGCGCGTGAGGATGCGGCGATACGCCGTGCCCGCACTGGCCGAACCGAAGAGTGATCCGCTCAGCGCGCTGAAGTTCACCGCCCCCGAGCTGCTCACCTGATACTGGATCACGTTCTGCCCCGAGAGCAGCAACGCGTTGCCCGAGGCCGAGATGCAGGTGAAGATCGTATCGGTGTTCTGCGCGGCGAGCAGATCGCCCATCCGACCGCCCCAGCCCAGACGTGCGCCTTCACCGGTGGGCGAATTGGCCTGCCACACCGACTGCTGATCGTTGTGCGAGAACAGCTTCGGCGGCAGCTGCACGCTGCGCGCCTGATACTGCGCTTTGGTGGTGGGCACCACCAGCGGCCCGACGTTGGCGACTACCGCAAGCTTGCCCGCGTCGTACTGCTGCTTGAACGCGGTGAGCGCCGGATGGAACGCAAACGAACGTCCGCCTTGCGCCGCCACCGGACCGACCGCGGTCGCGGTGAGCGCATTGCGGTCGAGCGCGATCGACGTCCGCGCGTTGAAGTAGTCGGTGTGCTCGGCCAGATCGTACGGAATGACGGTGTTGGTGTGATCGTTGCCACCGAACATGAACAGGCACACGATCGCGCGATAGTCGGGCACCTGCGCCGATGCGGCGCCGATCGTCGCGAGGTTGAGCGCGAACGGCGCACCTGCGCCCAACATCGACATTGCGGAGGCCGTCTTCAGGAAGCGGCGGCGCGATACTTGGTTCGTCATCGTCGATTCCTCCTATTTCTGCACGATGAATTCGGGTGCCGAGGTGGCGAACAACACCGCGAGATACACCCGGTTCTGCCGCGCGGCCGTGACGTTGGTGACGTTGAGCGATACCGAGTTCATCGCGGTGCGTATCTCGGTCTTGGTCTCGGCCGTCATCGCGCCGTACATCAGCACCAGATTGAGCCGCTCTATCAGCGCATCGGGGTTGTCGGCAAGCGCCAGCTCGGCGCTGTAGTCGGGCTGGATGTCACGCGGTGAGCCCGAGCCCACGCCGCTTTGCACCGCGGTGCGCATGAAGTTGCCGTAACCGACTACCGACGACTCATGGATGATCTGGAACTCTGGGGCCACCAGATTCGCGGTCGCGATGTTGGTGTTGGGCGGCACGTAGCCCGGTCGGTAGAAGTTGAACACCGAGGGCGATCGCATCGCCGATTGACCGAGCGAGCTGGCGGCATCGTCGGTCACCCCGAGCAGATAGTTGCCTGAAGCCGAGCGGGCACCGAACGCGCGCATCCACGCGGCCGCGCGCAGCACGGGCTCGCGCACCTTGCCGAAGTTCGGGTCGTTGAGTTTGGTCAGATCGCGAGCCTCGGCATCGAGCAATACCGCCGTGATCGTTGCCTTCATGTCGCCGCGCGCGCCGGAGCCGACGGTCCAGCCGCGATAGGTGTAACGGCCGGTCGCGAACGCCTGCGCCACGCGCCCGACGTAGGCCGCGCTCGGATTGCTCGTCACCAGGCGCTGAATCAACTGCTTGCCGAAGAACGGCCCGACATTGGGGTGATTGAACAACGCATCCAGGGCGATGCGCAGGCTGCCGTCGGGGTCGGCGGTGCCTTGCGCGGGAATCACCGTGCCGAGAAAGCGTTTCTCCAGCGTCGAGTGGAATTTCGGATACGACTGCATCGGCAGCACATCGCGACTCGGATCGACGGTGCTGCCGTTGAACCGCGCGTCGGTCTTGTCGGGGCCTGCCCAGCTGAAGCCGGTGAATACGCGCGACAGGCCGACGATGTCGTCGTTGGTGTAGGTCTCGTCGGGCTGGCCGTTGACGAGCTTCTGCGTGCCGTCAGGATTCAACTCGTACAGACCGATGGTAAAGAGCTGCATCACTTCGCGCGCGTAGTTCTGGTCGGGCACGCGGTTGCCCGATTCCTTCTGATTACGCAGATGCGACAGGTACAGCCCCATCATCGGATGGCGCGTCACGCCTTCGAGCAGCTCACGAAAATTTCCGAACGCGTGCTGGCCGAGCATGTCCAGATACGAGGCCACGCCGCGGCGATAGTTGGAAACGGTGGAGTCCTGCAGCGACACCACGAAGATCTGCGACAGGGCGAACGCGACGCGTTGGCGCAGCTGGTCCTGGCCGGAGATCGCCTGCTTCCAGAACGAGTTGACGACGTGATTGTCGTTGAGCGACTGCCCGGCAGGCAGCGTCGCGCTCACCGCATCCATCTGATCCTTGTGCAGGGTCTGCGGCGCGGCGAATTGTTCCTCGAACCAGTACGGGTAATAGCTCGACTGGAGCTTGGTGATCTCGCTGGAGTTGGCGCCGAAACTCGCCTGCGCCAGGAAGCGCGATGCCTCGGCGGAAGACGGCGATGTGCCGTAGTCGACTTGCTCGCTGTCACCGCCGCCGATACAGCCGGCAACGCTCATGCTCAACGCGACAACCAGTGTGATCGACGCGCTCCGTGCGCGCGCAGCCGGCCGCGTCAAGGCGCGCGTCGTGCGCGCGACCCATCCCCCACGCATGTCTCTCCCTCCCGAACAGCTTTGAGTGTTGTGGGCGGGAAAGGTATGTGAAAGATGTCAGCGGGCGTTAGGGCACTATTCCACTCGATCGCCCGCCGGTCGCGGATGAATGGCCCGCGCAACACCCGGGGCGCACTTGTTCACGGCAGTGTCGTGCACGCGACGCGCGCTACTCCACTTTGATCTTCGCTGCCTCGATCACCTTGCGCCACTTCGTCTGCTCGTCGCGCATGAAGGGCGGCAACGCTTCGGGCGGTCCCGGCATCGCTTCGAAGCCGACATCGCCGAGTTTCTGTTGTACGGAAGGATCGCTCCACGCCTTGGTCATCTCGGCGTTGAGCCGCTGCACGATCTCGCGCGGCGTGCCGGCCGGTGCGACCACGCCCGACCAGGCAAACGCGTCGAAGCCTGCGTAGCCCGATTCGGCGACAGTCGGCACGTTTGGAAATTGCGGCATGCGCGTGGCGTGCGCGACCGCGAGCCCTTTCATCTTGCCGCCTCGCACTTGCGGTCCGCCGCTGCCCAGATCCGAGAACATCGCATCGAGCCGGCCGCTCACGAGTTCCTGTACCGCGGCGGCGGCGCCTTTGAACGGCACGTGGGTCATCTTCGCGCCGGTGGTGAGCAGGAATAGCTCCATCGTGAGGTGATGCGGTGCGCCGACGCCGGGAATGCCGTAGTTCAGCTTGCCCGGATTGGCTTTGGCGCGATCGACGAGATCCTTCACGCTCGCGATCGATGAATCCGCTGGCACCACCAGCATCAGTGCGGCGCGGAGCAGCCGACCGATCGGCGCGAAGTCCTTGAACGGGTCGTACGGCAACTTCGCATAGAGAATCGGATTGAGCGACAGCGAGGCGAGATCGCCGACGAAGATGGTGTAGCCATCAGGGGCCGACTTGATCAGCGCTTCGGCACCGACAATGCCCGATGCGCCCGGGCGGTTGTCGATCAGGAACTGCTGGCCCGTGCTCTCGGCCATCTTGCCGGTCACCAGCCGCGCGGCGAAATCGAGGCCGCCGCCGGGTGGATACGGCACGATCACGCGTACCGGCTTGGACGGGTACGCCTGCGCCCGGGCCGTGGTGGCCGTGACGCACGAAAGCACCGCGCAAGTCATCACCGCGGCGGTCAGACGATGGATCAGCATGGAGTTCTCCTCGCTTTGTTATGTCGAAGCCGTCACGCGCAGAGCCTGCAGCACCCGCTCCGGCGTGATCGGCAATTCCAGCACTTGCGCATCGAGCGGCGCGAGCGCGTCGTTTACGGCATTGAATGCGGCGGCAAGCGTACCCGTCACGCCCGCTTCGCCGGCGCCCTTCGCCCCTAACATCGAGGTACGGGTCGCTGTGCAGACATGATCGATCGCGATGTCGGGCATTCCGGCTGCCATCGGCACCAGATAATCCGCGAGCGTGCCGTTGCGCAACGCGCCATCGGCACCGTACTCGCAGCTCTCGAGCAACACCTGACCGAGCGCGTGTACGACCGAGCCGCGTATCTGCTCATCGACCAGCAACGGATTGATCACGGTACCGCAATCGTCGACGACCCACACCTTGCGCACGTGCACGAAACCCGTATCGGCGTCGACATCGACCATGCAGCCTGCCGCACCGTTGGCGTAGATGCCGTCGAAGTGCTTCTGTGCGTAGTGGCGCGTGGCGATCGGCTCGGGCTGAAATTCGCGCGGGAAGAAATCCGGACGGAAATAGATCGCGTTGGCAAGCTCGGCCAGCGTCACGACTAGCTGGTCACCCTCGTCGCCGATGATCGCGCCGTCGCGCAACACGAGCCGTGCAGGAGCGTCGGGCTTGAGTGCCCGTGCTGCCGCGACGAGCTGTGCCCTGAGCGCGAGGCTCGCCTGCCACAGCGCTTCGCCGGCGATGCCGGTGCCGCGCGAGCCCCAGTTGGCGCCACCGAACGGCGTATGCAGCGTGTCGCCCAGCACCACCTGCACGCGATGGATCGGCACACCCAGTGCGCTGGCCGCGATCTGCGCCATCGCCGTTTGCACACCCTGACCCGAGTCGGTGAGGCTCACGGCGCAGGCCAGGCCACCGGTGGGCGTGAGCCGCACCATCGCGCCGTCCTGCGTGGCGATCGGCGCACCGCCCCGTCCGTAGGTGGTCGAGGAGTGATTGGAGTTCTCGACGAACACCGCGATGCCGATGCCGCGATGGAGTCCGGCGCGATGGTGTTCACCGCTGGCCCCGACCCGGCGTTCATGCTGCAGCCGCTGTTCGGCACGCAGCGCGTCGTAGTCCATCAGCTTCACCAGCGACTCGAGGCACGCCTGCAATGACAGCCGCTCGAAGTTCGCGCCCGACAGCGCCTTGCGCGGGTAGGCATCGTCGTGGGCGAGGTTGCGCCGGCGCAGGTCCACCGGATCGATCCGCAACCGGCGCGCCGCCTGCTCGACCAACGCCTCGGTGAACAGGCACGCGATCGGATGGCCCACGCCGCGGTACTGCGCGTACATGTTCTTGTTCTGCAGCGCGACGCGGGAACGCGCGCGGTACTCGCTGATCCGATAGCACGCGCCGACCAGTCCAGTGACGTGGCGCGATTCGTTGGCACTGCCGCGCGGATACATCGAGAATGGGCCGGCGCCGCACAGATCGTCGACGTCGAACGCGAGCATCTGGCCGTCGGCATCCAGCGCCAGGCGCACGCGGGCTTCGTGGGCGCGCGCATGCACGTCGGTGACGAACGATTCGAGCCGGTCGGCGATGAACTTCACCGGCCGGTCGGTCAGACGCGCGGCGATCGCGACCGCCATCTCGTCGCCGAATGCGTGGATCTTCAAACCGAACGATCCACCGGTGTCAGCGGCCGTGACGTGCACGCTGTCCTCGCCGATGCCCAGTACGCGCGCGAACACCGCCTGCATCATGTACGGCACCTGCGTGCTCATCGTCACCGTGAGAGTCGCGGCGGCGCGGTTCCACTGGGCAAGGAGTGCGCGCGGTTCGAGGCTCACCGCAGTCACGCGACGGGTGCGCAGATCGGCCTCGACGACGTGCGATGCGCTTGCGAACGCATGGTCGACATTTGGTGTCGCGACGTTCGTCTCGAACAGCAGATTGGTGCCCAACTCCGGTTGAATCAGCGGCGCACCGGGCGCCAAGGCGGCTGCGGGATCGACCAGCACCGGCAGCGCCTCCCACTCGAACGCGATCGCATGCACCGCGTCTTCCGCGAGGGCGCGAGTCTCGGCGATGACGATCGCCACTGGCTCGCCCACCCAGCGCACGCGTTCGCGCGCGAGCGGCCATTGCGGCGCCGATTGCATGGTCGGCAGATGCGTGAGCACGCCCCGGTACGGATGGCAGTGCGGCGCGAGATCTTCGCCGGTGAAGATCGCAATGACGCCCGGCATGGCGCGTGCGGCGCTCGCGTCGATGCGCACGATGTGCGCGTGCGCCACCGGACTGCGCAGGAATGCCGCGTGGGTCAGCCGCAGTGCGGGCACATCATCGACGAAGCGGCCGCGACCCTGCAGATGAACGCGTGCACCGGCGCGCGGCAGCGGCACGCCCAGCGGTGGTGCGAACGACTCGGTGTTGAGAGGCGCGGCGGTAACGAACGATGGAGGCGATTGCACGATGCAGCGGTCAGAGTGGACGGCGGAGAGTGCCTGCTAAAGTAGCAAAGTTGCGAAGGGCCCGCGCGAAAAGCTGTGCTGACTGTACCAACCGGGCGATTGGCATCAAAGCGAAGCCCAAGACGAACCCCAAGACGAACTTCAGGGCGAACCGGTAGACGACCCAATGACTGATCGCGTACTCATCGTCGGTGCCGGCGCCATCGGCGGCATCTTCGCCGGCTATCTGGCGGCGGCTGATCGGCCTGTCACCGTGCTCGCGCGCGGCGAGAACGCACAGATCATCGCGCGCGACGGCATCCGCCTGACCACGCCCGACAAGCAGGCGCTGCACGGTCGGCCGCGCGTGGTCACCAGCGGCGTCGAGGCGGGCGTGCACGACATCGTGCTGCTCACCACCAAAGCGTTCTCGCTGACCGAGGCGATGGCTTCGGCGCGGCCAGCGATCGGCGCGCACACGCTCGTCTCACCGGTGGTGAACGGCGTGCCGTGGTGGTTCGGCTCGGCTGATGCGCCGATTCGAGCGGTCGACCCGGATGGTTCGCTGGCGACGGCCATCGCGACCGAGCAACTCGTCGGCGGCACCACGTATTCCCCCGCCAACCGACCTGCGCCCGGCCACTGGGCGCACACGGTCCCGGGCAAGCTCACGGTTGGACCGTCGCAACGCGGCGGCAACGTTGCCGCGGCCGAGCGTATCGCACGCGCCTTCGAGGGCACGGCGTTCGGCGCGGTGGCGGTGCCCGACGTGCATCACGCGGTGTGGGCGAAGCTGATGACCAACGCCGCCTTCAACCCGCTGTGTGCGCTGACCGGCGCGCGGCAGATCGACGTGGCGCGCGATCCGGAACTGGGCCGCGCGGTGCAAAGCATCATGCGCGAGATCGCCACGCTGGCGCGCGCGTTCGGCAGCGACATCGAGGCGAACGCGGTGCCCTCGTTCGAGCAGGCGTACAACAAGGGCGTGCACAAGCCCTCGATGCTGCAGGACGTCGAAGCCGGACGAATGGTGGAGCTCGGCGCGATCGTCGATGCGCCGCTCGAATTGGCCGCTCGCGCGAACGTCGCGATGCCGGTGCTGCAAGCGTTCGGGGCAGCGGTGCGGTTGAAGGCGAGCAGCGCCGGATTGTTGCCGAGCGCGCAGGCCGCCCGAGCCTGAGCCCGCCCGCCGGCGTTCACCAGGAGCCGACCTATGACCGATCGCGATCTGCGCGCGTTCATCGCCCGAGTCGAACGCCATGGCCAGTTGCGCCGGATCGACGGTGCCGATCCGCATCTTGAAATCGGCGGCATCACCGAAGTTGCGGCGGGTATGCCCGAGCAACCGGCGCTGCTGTTCGATCGCATCAAGGGGTTCACGCCGGGTGTGCGTGTGTTCACCAATCCGTTGATGACGCCCGCGCGCGCGGCGCTGGCGCTGGGCATCGATCCGACTTTGCATCCGCTCGATGCGTTGCGCGCGTGGATGAAGAAGCGCCAGACCTTGACGCTGCACAAACCCGTGGCCGTCTCCACCGCGCGATATCTGGAGAACAGCTGCAGCGGACCCGATGTCGATCTGGCGCGCGTGCCGGCTCCGGTGTGGCATCGTCACGACGGCGGCCCTTACATCGGCTCGGGCAGCATCGTTCTGATGCGCGACCCCGATTCGGGCTGGATCAACGCATCGATCTACCGCGTGCAGGTGCACGATCGCAACCGGGTGACGGTGCAGTTTGATCATCTCGGCCGTCACGGCGCGATCATCGCCAAGAAGTACTGGGATCAGGGCAAGGCGTGTCCGGTCGCGGTGGTCAACGGTGACGATCCGGCGCTGTTCGTCGCCGGATTCGAATCGCTGCCCGATGGCGCCTCCGAGCTTGACTTCGCCGGGGCGATTCGCGAAGCGCCGCTGCACGTGCATGCGGGCCCGCATACCGGCCTGCCGATTCCCGCGTATGCCGAGATCGTGCTCGAAGGCGAGTTGTTGCCGATGGCACAGGGCACGCTCCCTGAGGGACCGTTCGGTGAGTTCACCGGCTACTACGCGGCAGACCAGCGCCCCGGCCCGCTGATGCAGGTGCACGCATTGCACCACCGGCACGATCCGATCCTGCTCGGCTCGCCGCCGCTCAAGCCGCCGCGCTTTCACGTCGGCCTGCCGTTTCGAGCGGGCGGCATCTGGAACACGCTCGAAGCCGCCGGGGTATCGGACGTGCGCGGCGTGTGGCAGCACGTCTCGACGCTGATGACGGTGGTCTCGCTCAGGCAGCGTTACGACGGGCATGCCAAGCGCGCCGCGTTGATCGCCGCCGGTAGCGTCTACATGGGCCGGGTGATCGTCGCGGTCGACGACGACATCGATCCGTCGAACCTCAACGACGTGCTGTGGGCGATCAACACCCGCTGCGAGCCGAGTGAGGCGGTCGACATCGTGCGCAACGGCTGGAGTTCGGCGCTCGATCCACGTATCAGCCCCGATGCCAAGGCGCAGGGCGTCAACGCGAATTCCAAGCTGATCATCGACGCCACCCGCCCGTACGCGTGGCGCGACCGGTTTCCAACGCCCTCGGCGCTGTCGACCGACGAGGCGCGCGCTATCGAGCAGAAGTGGCTGCGGTAGCTGCGCGGTGACTCTGCGGCGCCGCGTTGATGTGAAATCTCGCGCGACGCCGGTGAAGTCGTGTTACGCGAGCGCCGGCGCGGTAGTGCGTCCGTGTGCCACTTGGCAAGCTCGACGCTCGATCGGGATTGATTCGAGCGCGCGTGATTCGTTCGGTGTTACGTCTGGTGTTTCGTCCGGTGCGTCGTTGGGTGATGCGCCTTGCTGCCGTGATCGGTGCCTGCACCGGCGGGGCGATCTTTTTGGACGATGGCGCGCTTGCCACCCCGACTCATTGCGGCATCAATGCGGGTGGCGTCAACGCGAGTGGCGCGAGCGCGGCTGAACCGTGTGCTGCATCGGATGCGGCACGCAAGCACGTTGGCCTTGATGATCACCGCGAGCCGGTCCGCGCGGGCGATCGCTACAGTGGCCACGACGCCGCCTTGCGCGAAGCGGTGCGCCGCGCGCGGGCGGCGGTGGTGTACCTCTCCGATCTGCGTGGGCCTCGCAATGTCGCGCTGAGCCCTGCGGTCGGCACCGGATTTCTCGCCGCGACGAATTGCCATGTGGTGACCGCCGCGCACGTGGTGGCGCCGACGCGATCCGGCGACGAGCCGCTGATGGTGCGCCTGGATCGCAAGACCAGTCCGGTTGGTGCGCGAGTCAGAGCCCAGGCCGATTTCGTCGGCGGCTGGCCCCGGGTCGAGCGCGAGGGTACGGTGGTCGCGGCCGGCAATCTGCATCGCTCGATGTCGGAGGACTGGGCGCTGATCAGGCTTGAGGGCACGCTGGACGTGGTGCCGATCGCATTGCCGACGATCGAGCACGCGGCCGGCGCCTCCAGCGAACGGCACGCCTTCATCGTCGCGGCCTTCCACGGCGATCTGACCCATCGCCGCGGTCGGATCGAGTTGCATGCCGAGGTGTGCGAGCGGGTCGCGGACCGCGCCCCGGGTGAGCGCGGACGCATCTTCCGGTCGCACTGCACTGCGAGTCCCGGCGCTTCCGGTGGTCCCGAGTTGATGCTCAGCGGCGCCAGCGCGCTGCAGGCCACCGGCATCGTCCTCGCCGCCGATCGCGACGGGCTCGATCAGTTCTTCGGCGCGCGCGGCGTGCCGGAGAAGCTCTGGCCCGGGCGGATCGCGGGCCTCAGGATCGAGACCGTGCTGCCGCAGTTGCTCGCGGCCATCGAACGCACCCCCTGCAACGCCAAGCCTTGAAGGCTGAAAGGCGGCGCCGCTTCCTGCACAATCGGCGCGTCAGCCCTTCCACGTTTTCGTAGACCAGTCTTCCGCCTCCGATGCAGCAAGCGAATCGAACGCTCTCGTGCCGCACGCGCGGCCGCGGCCTGACCGAGCTGACCGGCGACATCCGCGCCTGGGTGAAGGCAAGCGCGATCCGCAGCGGGCTGCTGACGGTATTCGTGCGCCACACCTCGGCCAGTCTGCTGATCCAGGAGAACGCCGATCCGACGGTGCAGCGCGACCTCGAACGGTTCTTCGCACGGTTGGTCCCCGATGGCGATGCGTTATTCGCGCACACCACCGAAGGCCCCGATGACATGCCGGCACATGTGCGTGCCGCGCTCACGCAGACGCAGCTATCGATTCCGGTGATCGAGGGCGAGCCGGTACTGGGCACCTGGCAAGGCATCTATCTGTACGAGCATCGCACGCATGCGCACACGCGCGAGGTCGTGCTGCATCTGATCGGTGAGCACTGAGCGCTCGACGTTGCTACGCTGACTGCCGATCGCTCACAATGCCCGGGCGCTCAACCATTCCAAGGACATCACGATGCGTACGTTCCACCCCTGCCGACGCGCGGCAGCGTTGATTTCAACCGGTGCCGGCCGGGCACGCCGGACCAGCCGGGCGCTCGTTCTCGCGAGCATCATCATTGCGCTGTGCGCGATGCATCCTGGCACCGCGAGCGCGCAGGCGCAGAACTATCCGAACAAGGCGGTGCGCCTGATCATCGGCTTCCCCGCAGGCGGCCCCGCTGACATCTTCGGCCGCGCGCTCGCGCAGGGTATGAGCGCGAATTTCGGCCAGCCGGTGGTGGTCGAGAATCGCGCCGGCGTGGGCGGTGTGCTTGGTGTCGATGTGGCCGCGAAGTCGGCGCCGGATGGCTATACGCTGGTGATGAACAGCGGCTCGGCGGTGGCGATGGCGCCGCACTCGATGGCGAAGATGCCCTACGACCCGCGCAAGGATCTGGCGCCAATCACCGTCGTGGTGAAAGTGCCCGAGGTGCTGGTGCTGCACCCGAGTGTGCCGGCGACGACGCTCGCGGAGCTGGTCGCGTATGCGAAGGCCAATCCGGGCAAGGTCAACTTCGGTTCAGCGGGCTCGGGCACGATCACGCATCTGGCCGGCGAGCTGTTGAAGGTGGAAGCGAAGGTCGACATGGTGCATGTGCCGTACAAGGGTGCGGCGCCGGCGGTGACCGATCTGGTCGGTGGTCAGGTGCAGATGGGCGTGTTCGACGTGCCGGTGGTGCTGCCGCACATCCGCTCCGGTGCGCTCAAGGCGGTGGCGATCACCAGCGCGCAACGGGTGAGTGCGCTACCCAATGTGCCCACCACCGTCGAAGAGAAGTATCCGCGCGTGATCTCCGACAACTGGTACGGGCTGGTCGCGCCGGCCGCGACACCGGCCGATGTGCGCAAGCGCATCCACGAGGCGGCGACCACTGCGTTGCGCTCGCCTCAGGTGATCGAGCAGTTCAACAAGGTGAGCGGGGTGGCTTCGCCGAGTTCGCCGGAGGAGTACGCGGCGTTCATTGAGGCGGAGTCTGTGAAGTGGGGGGCGATCATCAAGGCGATCGGGTTCAAGATGGAGTAGCGAGCGGAGGGCGGAGCAGGGGCCCCTTTAGGGGAGGCGACCCCGGAGCGAGCTGAGCCGCCGACAGCGAGGCCTGTCAACGAATCGGTCGATCGGAAGGCGGCTTGCGGAGGGCGGAGCCGCGGGCCCCTTCAGGGGACGCAACCTGAGCGAGCTCAGATCACCCCGCCCTACTTCTTCCCCGCCCGCCCAGCCTGCAGTGCCTTGAAGAGCTCGCGCTCATCGAGCACCTTGCCCTGGGCGAGCTTCACTTCGTAGTAGTCGCGATACTCCTCCGCGTTGCCGACGAAGAAGCGCGCGAACGACGCATCGTTGAATGTGCCACCTGTCGGTGAAGGTGTTGTCAGTCGCGGACGCGTGCCATCGGGATATGAGATCTCGTATTTCGCGTGGTCCGAAAAGCGCTGGAAGTCGGGATAGGCTCCGGTAAGCAGCGAGCCGTTTTTCGGCACTTCGATCCGATAGCGATTGGCGCCGATCGGCTGCAGCATCGGCTCGCTATCCGCGAAGAAAACGAGCACTGCGCCGCGGTAGTCCTGGGGAACGCGGATTTCGATCGTCGGCGCCGTATATCGGGCGAGAAATTGCTTGCCCAGATCGTCGAACACGGCGAAGAACGTCACCGCGATTCCCAGCATGATGCCAAGCGGTGCGGTGGCAATTGGCACCCAGCGCGGCCAGCCACGCGCTCGAGCCACCCGACAAACCAGATACACCACCACGACTGCTGGAACCACCAACACGAACAGAATGGCGAGCCCAACGCCTAAAGCCATGCCTTGATCGGGTGACATCGTGCTCCTCCGTTAGCACATTGTTTGACCCGATGTTATCGATATTTGAGGAATGTCCAAACAAACGGTGCGCGGCATCTGCGGCGGATTGGGCGGTGAGAGGGCTGACTCTCTGCTTGCACTCTCACAAGTACGAAACCCATAGGCGATCTGGATAGATCGCACGCAAAGTTCTTGTCAGCCATGCAACGCCCGCCACACCCGCTCGGGCGTGGCCGGCATGTCGATCGGCTTCTTGCCGCGCGAGATCAGCGCATCGGCGATGGCGTTCATCACCGCGGCCGGCGCACCGACCGTTCCCGTTTCGCCCGCCCCCTTCGCACCGATCGGATTGGTGCCGGTGGGAATCGGATGCACATCGACGTGGAACGAGGGCAGATCGTCGGCGCGCGGCATCGTGTAGTCGAGGAACGAGGCCGAGAGCAGCTGGCCATTGGCGTCGTACACGATGTTCTCCCACAGCGCCTGACCCACGCCCTGCGCCACGCCGCCGTGCATCTGGCCTTCGAGCAGCAGAGGGTTGATCACCGTGCCCACGTCGTCGGTGATGAACATGCGCACCAGTTCCACCGCGCCGGTGTCCGGGTCGATCTCCACCTCCGCGATCTGACAGCCGTTTGGGAAGTTGCCCGGGCCCATATCGAATTCGCCCACGGCTTCCAGGCCGACGCCGAGATGTGCGGGATAGCCCATCGGCACATACGAGCGCTTGGCCACACCCTGGATCGGCACCGCCTTGTCGGTGCCCTTCACGGCGAACTTGCCTGCCTTGAACTCGATGTCGGTGGGCGCCGCTTCCATCATGAAACCGGCGATTTCCTTGCCCTTCTCGATGATGCGATCGGAGGCGATGCGCAGCGCCGCGCCGCCGAGTGAGATCGAGCGCGAAGCGTACGTGCCGCGTCCGAACGACACCGCATCGGTGTCGCCCTGGATCAGGCGCACTTGCTCGAATTCCACGCCGAGAAATTCCGACACCATCTGTGCGTAGACGGTCTCGTGCCCCTGACCGTGCGAGAACGTGCCCGCCACCACCGATACGGTGCCGGCCGGATTGAAGCGGATCTCCATGCGCTCGTTGAAGATCGTCGCGGCTTCCAGATAGCAGGCGATGCCGCGTCCGCGGATCTTGCCGCGCTTGGCGGAGTCGGACTTGCGCTTGTCGAAGCCGTTCCAGTCGGCGGTTTTCAGGGTGCGATCCATCACCGCTTCGAAATCGCCGCAGTCGTAGCGGTAGGCGAGCGCGGTCTGATACGGCATCTGCGAGGGTTTCACGAAATTCTTGCGGCGCAGCTCGATCGGATCCTTGCCCAATTCGCGCGCGGCGATGTCGATCAGCCGCTCGAGCATGTACGACGCCTCCGGCCGCCCCGCACCACGGTACGGCGCGGTGGCCACGGTGTTGGTGAAGATGCCGCGCGTCACGGCGCGAATCGCCGGAATCGCATACACGCCCGACGATAAGGTCACCGAAAACATCGGCGAGATCGCCGCGGTCTGCGACAGATACGCGCCGGCGCCGTACACCGAGTTCTGGCGCAGCGCGGTGATGCGCCCGTCGGCGTCGAATGCCATCTCCACGTCGACCATCTGATCGCGCGCGTGCGCGTCGCTGGCGATCGACTCGATGCGCTCGCCGATCCACTTCACCGGGCGATTGACTTTGCGCGCCGCCCACAGCACCAGGATGTCTTCGGGATAGGTGCCGCCCTTCATGCCGAAGCCGCCGCCGACATCGTTGGAGATCACCCGAACGCGCGCGTCGTCGATGTGGAGGATCTCGTTGGCGATCGTTTCGCGCTCCACATGCGGCGCCTGGCCGCTGTGGTAGAGCGTGTAGCTGTCGTTGCCGGCGTCGTACACGCCCATCGCCCCGCGCGGCTCGAGCGAGTTGGTGGTGATGCGGTTGTTCGCGAACTGCGCCTTGGCAACATGGTGCGCCGCCTTGAACGCCGCATCGACCTTGTTCGGATCGCCTAACGCGATGGTGAACGAGACGTTGTCCTTGGCGTGCTCCCACACCTTCGGCGCACCGGGCTTGGCCGCTTCGACCGGCGAAGTCACCGCCGGCAACACTTCGTAGTCGATCTGCACCCGCTCGGCGGCATCCTTGGCGAGCGCGATCGATTCGGCGGCCACGAACACCACCGGCATGCCCACGCACTTGACCACGCCGCGCGCCAGCGCCGGAAACGGCGAGGACACCGGCGGACCGGCCAGCAGCGGCACCGGGAAATGGCAGTGGATGTCGCCGAGCTTGTCGGCCGCGTAGTCCTCGCCGGTGAGCACGGCGAGCACGCCGGGTGCGGCCTGCGCCGCCTTGATGTCGATCGACTTGATGCGCGCATTGGCGTGTGGCGAGCGGATCACGAATCCGTGCGCTATGCGCGGGAGCTCGACATCGTCGACATAGCGGCCACGGCCGGTGAGAAAGCGCGGATCTTCCTTGCGGGGAACGGGTTGACCGATGCCGAACTTCATTGCGCGAGCTCCTTTGCAAGCGGCGGTGATGAGTGATGCGCGACAGATCGTCCGAATCGATTCCTGAACGCGCGCGGTTGCGGCCGATGATAAGCCGCGCGCTGCGCCCGGTCACGGGCTGACATCGACTGCAAGACGGCGCTCCCGGCGCGCGCTCCATTGATGCACTCCTTGCTTAGTGCACTGCGGTTTTGCTACAACCCCCTTACGCAGAGTTGATTCGGTTCGCAGCAGTCCAGGTGTAGACAAAAGGGGGAGCGCGATGAATCGGTCTCGAACGCTGTGGATGGTTGCCGTCAGTGCGATGTCGATGGGTGCGATGTCGTTGGTTGCGGGAGCAGTGTGTGCCCAGCAGGTGGCCGGCAACACGGTCGAAGATCGCGCGGTCAACGCTGCGCGCGAGTACGTCAAGCAGAAGAAGCTCAACAATCCCAAGATCACGATCCTGCTCAACTCGCTGTACCAGAACGCTCAACCGGCCTACAACGAGCGTTGGGAGAAGCTCACCGGCGTCAGGGTCGAGAACGTGCCGCTTGGCTACACCGATATTCCGGCCAAAGTGATGGCCGAAGCGGTAGCGAAGACCGGTGCATTCGACATCTTCAACGACTTTCCGTACACGATTCCCGATGCGGCGGGCGCCGGTACGCTCGCCCCGATGGACTTGTGGGTTGCGCGCGGCAAGCCCGACTACTCCGGTGTCGCGCAAGGACTCATCGGCCAGCAGTACTTCGACGGCAAGCAGTACGCGGTGATCCTCGATGGCGATCACCTGATTCTCGTGCTGCGCAAAGACCTCGTCGACAACCCCGAGGTGCAGAAGGAGTACCGCGCGAAGTTCGGCAAAGCCCTGGGTTGTCCGGAGACGATGACCGAGTGGGAGCAACAAGCGGCCTTCATGCAGACGCAGAAGGGTCAGACCCGCTGGGGCATCAAGTTCGATCAGCCGCTCTACGGCGCCATGGGCTATCGGTCGGTGAATTTCTCCTACCGGCACTTCCCGGCTTATCTCGGTGGGCTCATGTTCGACAAGGACATGAAGCCCACGATCAACACGCCCAACGGTATTCGCGCGATCCAGCAGTTCACCTCGATCGTGAAGCACATGCCGCCCGACATCCAGGGCTGGGGCACGCCACAGATCTACCCGTTCTGGGCGAGCGGACAGGCGTTCTCGCTGATGTCGTTCCCGTCGATCGTCGGCTTCGGACACTCCAACCCGAAGAGCGTGGTGAAGGACAAACAGCTGTCGTGTCTCGTGCCGCAGGTCGACGTCGGCGGCGGCAAGCTGATGCGCCGCATCCCGCAGGCGGCGGGCACGGGCTACATGGTGAACAAGCACAGCAAGCATCCGGAGCTGGCCTACTGGTACATCCAGTGGCTGACCGGTCCCACCGTCGGTGATGAAGCGGTGGCCGATCCGAAGGGCTTCTGGGATCCATTCCGCGAATCGCATCGCAAGAACGAGAAGATCATCGCGAAGTTCGGCTCCAAGCAGTTCATCGATACCACGCTCGACGGCACCAAACACGTCGTATCGCTGCTCATGCTTCAGGGCAACTATGAGTACTTCAAGATTCTCGACAACAACCTTGCGGATGTGATGAGCGGGAACATCACGCCGCAGGTGGCGGCCCAGCGCATCGAGAAGGGGTGGGATGCGGTCACTGTCGACGTCGGGCGCAACACCCAGATCCAGGAGTGGCGCCGCAGTGTCCAGACCGGGATCTACATCGACAAGTTCTGAGCACGGCGGCGAACCGATGACAGCGGACGAATGGCTGCGCGCCGCGGCTCGCTGTTGCCCGAACTCTGGCCCGCGATGAGCACGACAGCCGGCATGCACGCTCAGAGGGCGCCACGGGCGGGCGCTTTCGCTCGCCTCGGCGCCTGGTTCGCGCAGGAGCGAGTGTTTCGCCTCATTCCGTTCGTGCTGGTCGAGGCGATGTTCATCCTGATCGTCATCGTGCCATTCATCCTGACGATCTACATCAGCCTGCTTCGCTGGCGGGCCAACCGGCCCTTCGAGCAGGCCACCTTCCAGGGCTTCGACAACTACGTTGCGGTGCTCGGCAATGAAGCATTCTGGACCGCGCTCGGGCGCACGTTCTATTTCGCGGGGGTGGCGGTCACGCTGGAATTGCTGATCGGCTTCGTGCTCGCGATGCTGGTCAATCGCCTCAACCGCGGCCAGCGCTTCTACATCACGATCTTTCTGATCCCGATGATGATCGTGCCGGTGGTGGTGGGCTACAACTTCTCGATGATCTATCTCGACTCGGGCCCGTTCAACCAGCTGCTCGCACCTCTTCTGGAGCCGTTCGGGATCGATCCGCGCATTCGCTGGCTGTCGCATCCGATCGCGGCGCAATGGGCGATCATCCTCGCCGACGTGTGGCAGTGGACCTCGCTCACGTTCCTCATCTTCATGTCGGGCTTCGCCGCGCTGCCTCGCCAGCTCATCAACGCCGCACGGGTGATGGGCGCCTCGCGGTCGCAGATCTTCTGGAAGATCGAGCTGCCGCTGCTCAAGCCGGCGATCGTCATTGCCGTGGTGATCCGCGGCATGGAAGCGCTCAAGATGTTCGATTCGGTCGCGCTGCTGACCACCGGTGGCCCCGGCACATCGACGCAGACCATCGCCTTCTACATGTGGGAGCAGGTCTGGGTGTTCAACAAGTACAGCTTCGGGGCCGCTGCCTCGATCGTCCTGTTGTTCATTTTCGCCATCCTGATCTTCTTCGGGATCTACATGCTGGTGCGCCAGCGATCGATCGTGATGCAACAGGGCATCTGATGACCAACGACCCATCAGCTCCTGCGCCCTCGCGTGCGCGCTCGGCCTACTCGGGTCGCCGGGCACGCGCGCCGATCGTGCGCCACGCGGTACTGCTCGCGTGGTCGTTGATCGTGCTCTTTCCGATCTACTGGATGGTCATGACCTCGTTCAAGGATTCAGGCGAATGGGTCACCTGGCCGCCGCGCTGGGTGCCGTACGAGCCGACGCTGCTCAACTATCGACAGATCTTCATTCCTGCCGACGAGGCGCGTGGAACGCTCGCCCGTCAGGCGACCGAGCAGGCGTTCAGCATCTGGAAGGCGCTCGGCGATTCGTTACTGATCTGCCTCGTCACCTCGTTCATTTCGCTGTTGCTGGGGACTTTCCTCGCGTATGCGATCTCGCGATTTCAGGTCGGCGGCAAGTACTTCCGTTACGTGATTCTCACCATCCGCATGGTCCCGCCGATCGTGATCGCGATCCCGCTGCTCATGTACTACGCGATCATGATCCCGTACGCCACCGAATCGGTGCTCGGTTTTCGCATCAGTCTGTTCGACACCTATGTCGGCATCGGCGCGCTCTACGTTGCGGTGACCCTGCCGTTCGTGATCTGGATGATGCTCTCGTTCATCGACGAGATCCCCTACACGCTCGAGCATGCGGCGCGCATGATGGGCGCCGGTCGCATCTACGTCCTGCGCAAGGTGGTGTTTCCGCTGGTGGCCTCGGGGATGGTGGTGACCTTCCTGTTCGTGTTCATCCTCAACTGGGCGGAGTTTCTTCTCGCGCTGACGCTTACCTATCCGGACGTCACCACCTTGCCGATTCTGCTCAACAAGTTTCAGAGCGCCTCTGAAGGCAGGCTATACGGGCCGCAAGCCGCGATCGGCACGATCATCACCGTGCCGGTGGTGATACTGGGGATCACGATCCAGAAGCATCTGATCAAGGGATTCAGTTTCGGCATGATTCGCAAGTAAATGCAGGGGTGGCTGTGGCACGCATCGTTCTCAGAGATCTGGTCAAGCAGTTCGGCGCCTACAAGGCGGTGAACGGGGTCAACCTCGACATTCGCGACGGCGAGTTCCTGATCATGGTCGGCCCCTCGGGCTGCGGCAAGACGACCACGCTCAACATGATCTCCGGGTTGGAGACGCCCACCAGCGGTGACATCCTGATCGGCGAGACGGTGGTGAACGATCTCGATCCGGGCGAGCGCGGCCTGGGCATGGTGTTCCAGGACCTCGCGCTGTTTCCGCACATGACCGTGTTCGAAAACATCGCGTTCGGCCTGCGCGTGAAGAAAGTGGCCGAGAGCGAAGTCCAGTCACGGGTACGCGCCGCGGCGGAGACGGTGCACATCACCAAGCTCCTGGAGAAGATGCCGCGGCAGTGCTCCGGCGGCGAGTCGCAACGCGTCGCGCTCGCGCGCACGATCGTGACCAATCCGCGCGTGTTCCTGATGGACGAGCCGCTGTCGAGCCTCGATGCGAAACTGCGCGTCGATATGCGCACCGAGCTCAAGCGCCTGCACGAGCAGCTGAAGGCGACGTTCGTGTACGTGACGCACGATCAGGCCGAGGCGATGACGATGGCCGATCGGATCGTGGTGATGAATGGCGGCAGGATCGAACAGGTCGGCGCGCCGTTGGAGATTTACCGCAAGCCGGCCACGCAGTTCGTCGCCGGCTTCTTCGGCATGCCGACGATGAATTTCGTGCCCGGCACCATCGAACGGAACGGCAGTGGGGCGGTGTTCCGCGCTCAAGTCGGTGATGTCACCCAACCCGTCGACGCCGTGGTGACCCCCGAGCTCATCGGCAAGCCGGTCGTACTGGGCGTGCGCGCGGAGCATGTCGTCGTCGGCGGGGGCGGCACAGGCGCGGCAGTGCGGCTGGTCGAGCCGCTCGGCGATGGCACGCTCGTGTTCTGCGACTATGGGGCCGAGTCGTTGCTGGTGGCCAAGGTCGATGCCGACAGTCTGCTCAAGAGCGGCGACTCGCTCAACTTCAGGTTCGATCCACCGCGCACGCATCTGTTCGATGCGCAGCGAGGCGTGCGCCTGAACTAGAAACTTCGAGTCGTCGAAGTCAGCCGAGTTGAGCGATGACTGACCAATCCTTCCGAACCCTGCTGCGCGACCTGGAGCAGCAGGGCGAGCTGATCCGCTTCACCAAACCGGTACATCCGGAAAGCAACATGGCGGCGGTCGAGTGGCGCGCGTTCAACGAGCTGGGCAAGGCGAGCTTGTTCACGCGCATCGAAGGCCATTCCGGGTGGACCGCATGCAGTCAGATCGTCGCGGATCGGCGCAAGTGGTCGATCGGCCTGGGCTTCCCCGAAGATCGGTTGCTCGAAGAGATGCTCAGTCGGATGAGCAAACCGATCCCGGCGCAGCGGGTCGATGCGTCGCGCGCACCGGTGAAGGAGCTGCGCCTGTTCGGCGCCGAAGCGAGCCTGCACGATCTTCCGGCCATGAAGGTCTCCGAGCGCGATGCGGGGCGATTCATCGCATCGGGAATCGCCTTCGTGAAGGATCCTGACACCGGCATCGGCAACATCTCCTTCCATCGCCAGCAGATTACCGGGCGCGACACGAGTGGCTTTGTGATGGTGCCGCGGCACGCGCGCCGCATCTACGACAAGTACTCGGCGCGGGGCCAGGGCATGCCGGTGGCCATCGCGATCGGTGTGCATCCGGCGATCTTCTTCGCTTCGGGGTTCAGCACCGGCTTCGGCATCGACGAGCTGGGTTATGCGGGCGCTCTGCTCGGCGAGCCGGTGCGAATGGTGTCGTGCGAGACGATCGATCTGGAGGTGCCCGCCGAAGCCGAGATCGTGCTCGAAGGCGAGATCCTGCCGGGCAACGAGATGGCGCCGGAAGGTCCGTTCGGTGAAGTCACCGGCAGTTACCCCGAGGCAAGCCTCGCGCATGTATTCAAGTTGAAAGCGATCACACGCCGGCGCGATGCGATCTTCTTTGCGCTCCACTGCGGATTCCCCGCGACCGATACGCAATCGACCACCGGCCTGGGGATCGAAGTCGCGACGTACGAACATCTGCGCAAGGTCGACGGCGGGTTCGAGCTGCTGGATGTGCGCTGCCTGTCGGTGTGCGGGTTGATAGTGCTGGGGTTAAAGATGCGTCCGCGCGTGGCCGGTC
>CADEDU010000032.1:51466-68892 GCA_902826155.1 uncultured beta proteobacterium | reverse complement strand
TGTTAATTTGATAGGCGGCATAGCGCTGCGTGTCTTCATGCGAAGACGACCTGCCACGGTGATCTTTACGAGAAGCTCCTAACTATGCGCGCGCCAGACGAGGGCGGCACGAAGGTTCGCAGCCCATGACCCGACTTCGAGGATTCCGCCCGCCGTGTTCACGCTCACGTGACTTCCAAGCGGTGATGCTGGCCGCCCGTCCGTGAGCGTCGCGGAGCGCAAGCGCTTGCGCCGCCAACCGCGTCCGGTCAGGCAAGCATCCCTCGCGATGCGTGCGGGGATGGATGCAGGGGAAGCGGCAGCAGTCGACCGCGGGTTGCAAAGCAGTATCGTTCGCGTGATCCATCATTGCCTTTGAATAGCGGTATACGGTTCGCGCTTTGCCCGGGCTGATCAGGTTTCGCCTGCGCCTGCCGAGCGGTCACTCTGAATGCGCGAGCTGAGCCTGGGAATGAATCGCGGTGTGCGCGCCATGTACGCTCGATAGGCCTCGCCGAACGCTGCCAGGCTTTCCTGTTCCTCACGCAGCGACAGTCGCACGTACATCGTAAGGAGGATTGGAAACATCAGCAGCGTGACCAGCGTCGGCCACTGCAACAGAAAACCGGTCATGATGAGCACAAACCCGACGTATTGCGGGTGGCGAACGCGCGCGTAAGGCCCGACGGAAGCAAGCGCGCGCTGGCGTTGCGCGCGATAGAGCACCGTCCATGCGTTGGCGAGCAGAATGAATCCGCCACCGATGAACACCACACTCAAGACGTGAAACGGTCCGAAGTGCGGGTTGCCACGCCAGCCGAACAGCATCTCGAGCAGGTGCCCGGCATCATGGGAGAGGAAATCGATTCCAGGATAGCGCGCGCCGAGCCAGCCCGAGAGGAGGTAGATCGTGAGTGGAAAACCGTACATCTCCGTGAACAGAGCAACAAGGAACGCCGAGAACGCCCCGAATGATCGCCAGTCGCGAGGCGACTGGGGTCGCGCAAAACTGAACGCGAAGACGATGAACACAATGGAGTTGATGATGACCAGTGACCATAGGCCGTATGCAGGCGTGTCGCTCATGGTTTCTTCTCCCCGTGCTCATGCTGCGCCGGCCGGTCGTTCTCACCTCGATTGCCGTGGGTACCGTGCCCATGAAACACGTGCATGAGCGGACATAACAGCAGGATCGCGTACGGAAGGAATCCAAACAGGTGTGCGCGATGCTCGGTGAAGAGAAAAAACGCAGCAACCGCCAGAAATCCGAGCAGGATCCAACGCGAATCGAAGCTCAGTCGACGCCGTTCCTCGGGCCCATCGTGCTTGCGTTCCATCATCAGCTCCTTCTTGATCTCGCGAGTGCGTTCATCTGCGCTGATGCGCGAATAGCGCATGGCTGAGAAGTGTCGCCCCGAAGCTGCTCGCCATTGCTGCCGCGAAACCGGCGCGCGAGTTTCACGATCGCTTTCCCTGGTCGTGTGAATCGAAAGAACGGGGGGCCTCCCGGTCCGAGCCGCGTGAGGCTCTTCCATACTGGTAGTAGAGCCAGCCAGCCAGAATCGGACAGCCGAGTGCAAGCAATGCAAGGATGAATGTCAGCGCCGAACCGCCGTACGCGTAAAGATAGCCTCCTAGCACGGCAAGGACGAGCAGCAGGCACCAGATCAGCAAGCGCATCGCTGCAGGCTCCAGACTCGCGCGCCTGAACGACCTGCGCACGCCGCATCGCCCGCCGCCGGGTAGTCCATCTCACTCCCTTGCATCTTCGATGAGCATGCAAATAGCTTTACCGTCGGGCGCTTGATCGGGCAGGTGGCGCCAGCGCTTGAGCGCACGACGCATGCGCGCTTGCAGTACAAGCATCTCGTCGATGTTCTCTCCCACCTCGCCGAGCCTCCGCGCGACGACATCACGTACAAACGGGCACGGCACACCACTGGTCGCACTTTCGCGAAAGATTCTCGCGATCTCGTCGAGCGTGAATCCGAGCCCTTGAGCCTTACGAATGAAGGCGAGCCGCGCAAGATCCGACGCATGGAATTCCCGATAACCGTTTGCGGTGCAACGGTCCGGTTGGATCAGGCCAAGGCGCACGTAGTAGCGCACGGCGTGAGGTGTCATCCCCACCACACGCGCGACATCGGTGACCTTCATCTTGGCTGCTCCTTGGCACTCCCGGTGTTCGGGCTTCAAGGCGATCCACTCGAACCAGGCAACTACTCGAAGCCTAAAGATGTGCGCGACGCACAGGTCAAGCAGACAGCGCGGTCTGTTGCGACTCTGCCACGTGATTGGACAGCCGCGACCGATTTCGTATGTGTTTGGGCCGGGATATTGGCGCGGCGGAATGACCAGGTTCGTCCGTGCGGGAACGATCTAGAAGACGCGCCCGGCAAGATCGAACTTCAAACCGTGGCACGGACAGAAGTAGCCTCCCGGCCATGTCGATTCAACACCGATCTGAACTTCGCGTCGAACGCCTCGGCGTGGCACGACTGCGATGATGATTCGTCTATCGGATCACTGGCTTCGCACGCGCCGCTTTATGCGCGGCACGGAAGAGCGAGCCCGGCTTGGTGTCCCGGACGCTCATCGCAACGAATACACCCTCCCGCCTCATGGCGTCATCCATGTAAATGACGCAAACGTAATGCTTGCGCAACCAAAGTGTTGCCGTCCATTTCGTAAGCTTTCGCACGGGTGATTTGAATACGATCACCAAGTGGTTAGAGATTCCCCTGACTTGATACTGGAGAAAAATCATGCGAAACGTAATGCGGACTGGCTTCATTGCAGTGGGGATAGCGGCCGCGCTCAGCGCTACGACCGTGCACGCCAATGGATTTTGGTCGTTCGACGAACAGTGGTGGAAGGATGCTTTGGCCAAGTCACAGCAGCAACGACCAGAGGCGTTCGTCCCCACTGCGCGTACAAGTGGGCCGCGTTCGGCTTATTCATTCCTCGAGGACTACGGTCCTCTGTAGGGCCCGACGCTGGCCTCGTGTCGATTTGGCTGCGGCGCTTCGTCTGGACGACAGTTCGCTCGCAGATTCGGGCGTGCGGCGTTCCGGCACCCGGTGGTGGCACGTTCCAGAGCCATCCCTGCGCGGCGTGAACGTTGACTACGTCGGCGCAGGCAGTCGAACCAGATTCGACGTAGCTCCTGCGCAAATCCCGCCAGCGACCTGAAGTTGTGGGCCATGCCGTAGCCGGGTGTGGCCGCCTTCGCCAAACACCGCAGGAAATAGGCCCGGGGCGATCGTTGCGATGACGCCGTAAAGATACGCGGCTGCCACACCGAGTTCGTTCGGGGTCCCCATGTTCGGGCTGCATTGCGTGATCGAACGGACCGCGTGCACGAAGAAAGGCCACCCGGCCCACAGCACGGCCGGTGTGGGATTGCCTCCTCTTCCAGGTTCGGCAACCCCGGCTTTAGCACCATGCCGCACAAGGGGCATTCGCCCGGCGCGGGTCGCCGAATCTGCGGATGCATCGGGCAGACGCGACCGTCGCTCTCAGCAATCGGCGACGATGGTGTGTGCGCCAACTGCACCACCTGAGAACCGTTCATCGCGTGCCCCTTCGACGTAGGTCATCAAATTGAGTGACCGCGCTTGCGCGTTCGAAACAACCATAGGTAGGTCGCGACCAAGACCGCATAGTTCAGCATGAGGTATATCGGCTTGTTCCAGGCCAGGCCGTCGAAGCCGCGATAGGTAAACGGGTACAACACCGGCGACGGGTAGTAGTCGACCGAGTGGGTGAAGACATCGATCACGATGTGCGACCACCATCCGAGCAAAGGAATCCATAGCGGACGATGCACGATCCACGCGAGTGCGGTGATTGCAGCCGCAACGGGGGCACTGTGCATGACGCAGTGGAAATGGTGGGCGAGGAGCGATACGACAGATGGCATCGCGGGTTCTTCACCCGGCAGGGCAACTGCGTAGGCGTAGAACGCCACGAACGATCCGTCGCCGAATAGCGACCAAAATGCGATTGGTACGAGGTGAACGACGTCGGGCAGCACAGCGAGCGCGCTCATCGCAATGGTGGTTCGCACTTCGATCAGCCGCCTGCGTTGCGCAATCACCGCGCCCGCACCGACCCAAAGTGCATGCGACAGCGTGTCCATCGTCTCTAGCCACGGGAGCGGCTGGTTTCATTGCCGCTCGCTGTTTGACTCAACACGATGCGGCCCCAGCAATGCGCTCGTGCCAACCAGAGCGTCGCAAACGGCAGCGTCAGCCACTGCAGCACCGGCGCAATCCCGGTACCGATCCACGGCAACCGAGGCTGCGAAGCGGTGTACTCCCAGCGTCCGAGCGGACCTGTGGCGAGATACTCATAGGCAACGGTCAAGACCAGCCCGACCAGCACGTAAGCGATCACCGCTCGGTGCTTCGGTGACAACAACCATCGACGCGTTTGCGCCACGACCGCGCCCGCCCAGAAGGCGACGAGCGCGATGATCACATCACCGAGCGTCGCGACCGTGCACGCGCGCGCCGCTTGCCAGTGCGGCATCTCCGCCATCCCTACCCAGAGCGGAGCCTGTAGCATCTCCCAGGCGAAGTGCAGAAGAAAAGCGAAGAGCACAAACGGTAATTCGGGTGGGCTTGTAGTTGACACCTGTGGGAATCCTCGCAATTTGAATCCACCGACAATGCGGACGAACCAGGCGCAGTCGCGCGCGAAGCGTTCGTATCTTGGGTTGGAAGGCTGCGAAGGCAACCTCCCCGTTGCGCCGCACTACACGACGCGCGTGGGGCGAGGGGCTGGCGGCGGGCGGTCGAGGGTCGAAGGAATACGACCCTTGAGGGGATCGAGGATGCCGAAGGGGCAAAGTCCCGCACGTCCGAGCAAGGTGCTCAGAGCATCGCGAGTGGAAGGCAGCCCGGCCGCAGTGCAGCACGCGCCACAGACCCTGCATTGGCAATCCGGGCAGCCACCTCGATCGTCAACCTGCGCGACGACGCCGTGCCAAGAAGGCTCGACAGCCCCCGCTGTGTCCTGATCCACGTTCTTCTGAGCGCTCGGTGGAGTCGCCGAGATGCGCGCCATGTCGCCCTGATCGCCGCAGAAAGCCATCGGCGCCGTCGCGATCCCCTGCAGCGGGACCACGAGCAGTAGCAGACATAGAACGATGGTCTTCAGACAGCGCACTTGATTATTCGTTGATTCGGCGCCCGGATGATACCGCTCCCGAACCATCAAGGCAGGCGCGTCCAAACTCGCCGCATACCCGGAGGGGATCCGTCGGTCGACCGGAGTCTCCTGCCCCGAAGGCGAGGTTCTTCGTGAAGCGGACTTGAGGATCGTCAATCGCCGGGGCGAGATATGGGCTAGCGTTTCGAAATGTATAGTTTCTGCCGACCCGGTTCACGACCCTACGCGCTGAGCGTTTTGTTGGCGCTGCTGCTCGCGTTCCATCAGGTCGCGATGGCCGGCCAGCCCTGTCCGAATCGCGCGCTCGGGGATGGAGGCACTTCGTCTCTTCATCACCAACATCACGGTCTGGTCGAAGACGGAGGCGGCGCAGCGGAACCGCACGACGCGGCACACGACTCTTCCGCAAAGTTCGATGCGCATTGCGCACAAGTCGACGAATCCATCGCCGGGTCACCCAATGACCCCGCGACGTCGGGCGCAGTACTCCAGTCTGTTGTTGTGCACTGGCAGGTCTTGGGCGGTGACCCGTTGCGCCATCACGCGCAAAAGCCCTCCTATCCGTCACTGCCTCCTCCCGTTCCGATAGCCATCTTCCTGCATCGGCTGCGCGATTAGCCGCACGCCCCGTCTCGCCCCGATCGTAGCGCGCGAACCGATCTGCGCGCGCAACGATCCAGGGTCGTGGTCCCCATTGCAATCCGTGTCGTTGCCGCATGTACGCATGCCTTGGACGGTGCACGTCCTAGGCCCGCGGAGATGAAGCCATGAATCGGGAAGAACTGTTCGGCGGTGGCGTCGAGCAACCGGATGCCACTCGGCGCCGGACGCTTAGCTTTGTAGTCGAGACGATCGGTGGACTGGGCGTTGCTGGCGCGCTGTGGCCCTTCGTTGCGTCCTGTTCACCGAGCGAGCGGGCCCGCAGCGCCGGGAGTCCGGTGACGGTCGACATCGGCCGGCTGCAGCTCGACCAGCTCGAGACAGTAAGTTGGCGCAGCAAGCCCGTGTGGATATTCAAGCGTAGTCCAGAAGCGCTCGCGGGGATCCAGGACGCAGCTGCACGGGTGCGCCTTCGGGATCCGGACTCACGCGTCGCGCGACAGCAGCCTTCGTTCGCAGTGAACGCGTTTCGTGCGCGCAAACCGGAGATCGGCGTGCTGCTCGGGCTGTGTACGCATCTTGGCTGCATTCCTACGTTCCGTGCTGCCACGGGGGCCCGCGGCGCAGGCGAGTTCTTCTGCCCGTGCCATGGCTCCCGGTTCGATCTTGCCGGGCGCGTCCACAAAGGCGTCCCCGCACCGACCAACTTGGTCGTTCCACCGTACCGCTACACGAGCCAGACCGTGATCGAGATCGGCGTGATGCCCGAGGTTGCTTGAGCGCCACGACCCGTTCGACCGATTGGAGTGAGTGGTTGAGCTCGATGTCATCAAAGGAGATCTGCAATGAACACGAAGCCTGTTCTCGCTCCGGCAGTCGCTGCCGCAGTCACCGTGGCGGTGACGTATGTCGCGTGCTTGCTCGCGAGCTGGCTCGCGCCCGAACAAACGATTCGATTTTTTTCGACCTGGATGCACGCGATCGATCTCGAATCGATACGCCGTCCACCGAACAAGCCGCTGGCTGGCCTCGATCTCGCCGTAGGGTTCGCTTCGGCGACGATCGCCGGCTTTCTCGCCGGCGCGCTGTTCGGCTGGGTGCAATCAAAAGCGCGCGGGCCGTCCTGATCCCCATCGCAAGACCGGGCAATTGTTGAGGCGACATTGCTCGGTTGGAACCCTTCATCCGCCTCTGACCGTACCACCTACTGGACTCACGCCATGAAACGCCACGCACTGTTCGCTGCTGCTTGCGATGTTCCCGATTCTGGTGTTCATGTATGCCCAGCTGTCGCTGCGCGAGGCGAAATGCAATCTCAGTTCGGCGAGGCATATGAGCGATATCGGAACCGTACACCGCGAATCGTTCCGCGTCCGCGCGGTGCTAATGAGACCCTGAAGGAGGAATGACCGGGATCGGTCACCATTCGCCATGCGCCTCGCTGCAAAGCCACTGAACAGCTATCCCTGGTATCTGCGTCCGTTCTTCTGGAACCAGCGCCGCAAGTATGGTGCCGTGCTCGACTCGGCGCTCCTGTGGGCGCGCGCACCACCACTCTTTCTTGGCGTGGCGATCCTGTACGGCATGATCGATCGCCGATCGTCGCCGATCGATCCGGCGCTGCGTTCGCTCGTTACGGTCCGCGTCTCGCAGATCAACCACTGTCGGTTCTGCGTTGATCTCAACTCTGCAACGCTCATGAAACGAGGCGCGGCCCCGGAGAAGGTGGCGGCGCTCGATGGGTGGCGGGAGAGCGCATTATTCGCCGAGCATGAACGCGTGGCGCTCGACTACGCCGAAGCGATGACCGACTCCGATCGAGATGTCGATGATGCGCTCATGGCGCGGATCAAAGAGCACTTCACTGAGGATGCCATTGTTGAACTCACGGGCCTCATTGCATTTCAGAATCTCTCGAGCAAGTTCAACAGCGCTCTCGAAGTGCCGCCGCAAGGATTCTGCCGACTGCCGAACCGAAGCACGGACTGAGCAGTGCGATGCGCACCCGCCTAGGATCTGCCGGAAGATCAATCCTCCAAGCTGGCGCCGCTGAGGGAATAATCGCCGAAGCTGCGGTTGAAGTGGATTTGCCGTCCCGTCAAGAAAATTGCCTAGCGAAGAGGCTGGGTACGTCATCGACTCGTCGCGTTACGTGCGATGCGCCTGCCCCCCGCGCCTGCGGGGGGCCGAGTCGACGCCCACGATGTGTTGGGTACCGAGAGGCAAGTTGCGGTCCCGGGGCTGTGATCGATCGGCGAGTCGGGAGATCGATGGTTTGTCCGTCATCCAACCCGACAAAGCTATTGATGGGTACCTTGAGCCGCCTTCTTCGGCATATCGCTAAACTAGTCGCGACGACGAAATCGCCCTTTGACGACTTTCGTTTTCTCGCCCTTCAGAACGCTCGATACGTGTCGTTCCCATTTTGCAAGGGCCGTAGCTTTTTCTGGCAAATAGTCGTGCCGATCATAGTGGCGCTCTTGCACGCCGCTGGATCGTCCATGCGACAAAACCTGCGCCCGGATCTCTTTTGAAATGCCAAGCGCAGCGAGCCGTGTTTCTACCGTTCGACGAAGGTCACCCAAGGAATACGCGCGCTCGGATCGCAATTGGGCCGACTTGCCGGCGATATCTCGTACAGCGTTTGAAAGGGTCGAAAGGTCGATCTCGATTTCGCCGCCCCTAGTCGAGAAGATTAGGCCCTGCGGATTGAGTGCGCGCATTCTGCTGAGGATCGCGGCGACTTGATTCGAGACCGGCAGAGCGTGATCGCGAACGCCGCCTCGTCCCTTTGTATCGCGCAGTCGCAGAGTGCGAGCCTTCGCATCGAAATCGGCCCACGTTACGCGCTTCAACTGGGAAAGGCGCTGCCCGCCAAGCAGAAGGGCTCCCTTTAGCAAACCGCCAATTGCAGGATGCAAATCAACGAGGCCCTTGCAATAGTCACGAAGTTCATCATCGTTCAGCACGCGATCACGGGCTCGGTCGTACTCCGCAATGCGGGCGACGATCGCGACGGGGTTCTCTCGGATCGCAAAGAGCTTGCGGAACTCGGTGGAGTCGCCAGCCTTGATGGCAGCCGCCTTTCGCCTTGGATCGTTGTCGAGCTTGGCTCCGTAGGCGAACGCCGCGCGCATATATGCCCGCACGAGGTTAGTTCGGCGCGCAATGCCTTTCGAGATCATGAGGGCAAGCACATCGGAGATGTCGTCCGATGTGATCTCGTTGGCGGCTCGATCGGCCAAGCTCGGAAACGGGCCGGACACATGCAAGGCTAACGATCTCTCGACTTGGGTCGCACTTACTTTGCCTGCGTTTCGGAGGTGCTCAACGTAGTGTCGAAACAAGTCGGCGAGGGTCCCGCGCCGCGCTTCACGCTCCAACGTTTCGCGCTCTTCGCGCTCGCGTCGACGTTGTTCCGCATGTTGTCGCTCGCGTTGCGCTTGCGGGTCGACACCATTGCGGATGAGTTCGCTCTGTTGATCCGCTTTTCTATTTGCTTCTCGTAGCGAAAGCTCAGGATAGGTTCCTAGCCGAATGAGACGATCCACGCAACCGTTGCGATAGCGAAAGAAAAACTCGCGTACGATCTCCCGGCGCTGACCACGGCCGACTGCGCGCGCTCTTATCATGAGTCGCCCAGCTTTACCGGTTTCCCTGCCATCGATTCGCTTCTGGCCAGCCTTGAGCGAGCGCACGGCTAAGTCGGTTAGTGGTTCGGCCTTGGTGCGTCCCAGTCCTTTGTTCGAACGCACGATTTTGGTCCCCATACTGGTCCCCATATGGAAACGGATTCGTATAGATTGCGTTAGACGATCGCGGACAAAGGATAAAGATAACTAATTGAAAAAGCTAGAGAACTTGGACGTTTTTGGATCTCCTCGGATTTTGAATTTTGCGACTCATAATCCCTTGGTCGTTGGTTCGAGTCCAACACGGCCCACTAAAGCGCTGGCGATGCGTCGAAGCATCATGGATCCTTCTTTCCGGTTCTTCGCGTTGCGCGATCGAACCGCGGCCTGATGATCGACCGCAGCCACTTCCACGATCTCGTTGCCTTGTTGGCTATGGGCTCGATGCACAGAGAGCCAACCGCCTGTTCTCGGCCGCGGGCGAGCTCAGATCCTCAGTCCGCGAAACCCCGCGGCGACAGCAACCAGCACCAGAAGGACAAGCTTGGTTGAACCTACGCACGGGCGATGCGTGCAACCCGACGCACGGGTTCGTGCGAGACTTCGCGCGGTAGCACTCGCATTTGAGTCGCGGGCGAAATCGCCGCGCTAATCCGTTCACCAGTTCCCGGGACGCGCGCCCGCCGAAACACTCGAAGGTGCGCGTGTGGGATGTGGCGTGTGCGTGATTGAGTTCGCATATCCGACACCATTTGCCGAATGGCGCCAGTACGGACCGTGCGAATATGACTTCCCTGCACGAAGGTTGTGTCGGCCGACGTTCTGGAATGGGGTTTGAGGCCCGTAGCTTCTGCAAGCTGGATCGCAGTAACATCCGTGAAAATCATTGCAACACACCGTGGACTTTTCGTCAGGTCCATTACGTGACACCGCGTCTTGTCAGAAGTCCCGCTTAAACTGCAACTTGGCGGGACGTTTGGAAAGACTAGCGCCATCCAGTAGGCGCCCTTGCAGAAATTCACTTAAAAATCAGTGGAGTACAGAATGTCGGACTACGCAATCTGGCGTTTCGCCAACTTTTCCGCGCTGTTCAAGTGGCTGGCGATCGCGATGGCCGTGGCATTGGCGGGGTGCGCCACGAGATATCCCCCTGCGCCTACTGAAGCGGCAACGCCCGACTACAACTATCAGATCGGGCCCCTCGACACCGTAAACATCATTGTCTGGCGCCACCCCGAGTTATCGATGGTCGTGCCTGTGCGCCCCGACGGAAAAATAACAACGCAACTCGTCGAGGATCTCCCCGCGATTGGTAAGAACCCTACGGCGCTTGCACGGGACATCGAGAAATCGCTGAGCAAGTACATACGGGACCCAGTGGTCACAGTGATCGTCACGCAGTTTGCTGGACCGTATAGCGAACAAGTGCGCGTGATTGGAGAAGCGACCCGTCCGCAGGTGCTCGCGTATCGTCAAAAAATGACGGTCCTCGACGTGATGATCGCGGTTGGTGGACTTACCGAATTTGCCGACGGCAACGGTGCTCGCATCGTGAGGGCTTCCGAAGGCAATAAGTTATACGGTGTTCGCCTCAAGGACCTCGTGAAGCGCGGCGACATCTCCGCCAATGTCGATATGAAGCCGGGCGACATCCTGATCATTCCGCAAACCTGGTTCTGACGTCTCGAACCAGCGTCACCACCATTGCCGTACGCGCTGCAAGCAAACAGGGATAGCGTAAATGGACGAACTGCTTCGCCAAGTCTCGACGGTTCTAAGGGGAACGTGGCAGCGGCGTTGGCTCGGATTGGCCGCTGCATGGGCGATCGGCGCGGTTGGCGCCGTCGTGCTGTTCAAGATCCCCGACAAGTACGAAGCGACGGCACGGGTCTATCTCGATACGCAGTCGATCCTTCGGCCACTCATGCAGGGTTTGGCCGTACAGCCCGATCCGGCGCAACAGGTCGCCATGGTCGGCCGCACGCTCATCTCCCGACCATACATGGAGAAGCTTGTCCAGACCGCGGGTCTTGACAACGGCAAGATCGGTGACGCGGAAAGGCAGGGGCTGATCGATCACCTGATGACCGCAATCAAGTTGAACAGCGTCGGTAGGGAGAATCTCTTCACTATCACGTATCGCGATAGTGAACCGGGAAACGCGGCGAAGATCATCGAGGCGCTCGTGACGATGTTTGTCGAGGCGAGTCAGGGCGATAAGTTGCGCGACGCAGACACTGCCCAAAGGTTTATCGAAGAGCAAATTGCCACGTATGAACGCAGACTGGAAGAAGCCGAGAACCGATTGAAGCAATTCAAGCTTCGCAACATCGGACTCATGGGCACAGATGGTAAGGACTACTTCGCTCGAATGGCTGAAGCCGGAAAGGAGGCCGAGCGCATTCGGACCGAACTCCGCGCGGCAGTCCAGGGTCGGGACGCATTGAAAAAGGAGTTGGCCGGCGAAGAACCGATCCTGCTGGGAGAGCCGGCGGCGGCGGCGCAGCAAGGACCAATCAGTGTCCCCGAGATCGATGGGCGTCTGGAGCCCCTCCGAAAACAGCTGGACGAACTGCTGCGAAAGTACACCGACATCCATCCGGACGTGATCAGCACACGGAAGATGGTCGATCAACTCGAAGCCGATCGGCGCAAAGAGGTCGAGGCTCGCAGGAAGCAATTGGCCGCCATGGCCACCGTACGACCCAACGTGTCGCTCAGTGGCAACTCCGTCATTGAGCGCCTGAAGTTTGCGCTGGCCGAAGCGGAAGCGAACATTGCCTCTTTGCAGGCGCGTGCGGCTGAAACGGATGCGCAGCACAACCAGCTACGCGGCATGGCGCAACGACTGCCGCAGATCGAGGCGGAGTTGGCGCAACTGAATCGCGACTACGACATTCAGAGGAAGAACTACCAGGCGCTTGTCGAGAGGCGCGAATCGGTCGCCATGTCGAAAGAGGTCGGTGCGGTAGGCGGGCTCACGAACTTCAAGGTCGTCGATCCGCCGCGCGTGTCACCAGGCCCCGTGGCACCAAACCGCATGCTGCTATTGCCAGCGGTCCTGATTGCGGCCTTGGCTGCAGGACTGGCGGCAAGTTTCGTATCGAGTCAGGTTGCCCCGACATTTCATGATGCCCGTAGTCTGCGAGAGGTCGCGCAGCGTCCGGTGCTGGGGACCATCTCGTTGTTGCCGAGCGAGCACACCGCTCGTGAACGAAGGCGCAACAACTACGCATTCTTCGCTGCGCTGGCGGGCTTGGTTTGCGTATATGGCGCCGTCTTCTTCGTATTGTCAGTGACTAGCCGCGTGGTCTGAGGTGCACCGTGAGTACGATCGAAAAAGCAGCGAAGAGACTGGAAGAACTACGTCGCGCCGGAATTGAGATTCCAGTCGCAAGTGAGTCGACTGGAACGACGCCTGACGAACCGCTGCTTGTTCGGGCCGCTACCCTAACGGCTGCGGCTTCACCTGCTGCCGAGGTCAGGCCCGCGCCGGTTTCGCGCGGCGAACCCGGAGGCAAGGAGGTGTCGATCGACCTTGCTCGTCTCGCGGCGAGCGGCATCGTTACACCCACCTCGGCACGCTCACAAATCGCCGATGAGTTTCGGGTGGTAAAGAGGCCGCTGCTCGATAACATCAGATCTGCCGAGAACCGAAGCGGTGCAAATCTGATCATGGTAACCAGCGCGCTTCCGGGCGAAGGGAAGACGTTCGTCGCCATAAATCTTGCGATGAGCATCGCGATGGAGCTGGACAAGACCGTCTTGTTGGTCGATGCGGACGTTGCGCGCCCTTCGCTACTGAGCACGCTCGGTTTGCCCCCGTCGCCCGGACTGATGGATCTGCTAACGGAGGAATCCGTTGGATTGAGCAATGTGCTCTTGAGGTCCAACGTAGAAAAACTGACCTTGCTTCCCGCTGGTTCACCCCAAGCGAGATCAACGGAACTCCTGGCGAGTCAGTCAATGGCCGGCCTGGTTCAGGAACTGTCCAATCGCTATTCGGATCGCGTGATCGTCTTCGATGCTCCGCCTTTGTTGCCAACGACTGAATCACGCGTGCTGGCCTCCCACATGGGGCAAATCGTCGTCGTGGTTGGGGCAGACAGCACCACGCAAGGTACGCTGCGCCAAGCACTTTCCACGGTACAGTCATGTCCCGTGGTAATGACGCTCTTGAATAAAGCGGTGCGGTCCGAGGTAGGTTCTTACTACGGCTATCGCAGCTACGGATATGCGGGTTAGCCGCCTGCCCAACGAGCACTCGACCAATCGGCGCGCTTACAGACGCGGGACGGCAATCGCAGCATGGCGCAGCGCTCAGCGCTTATTCGCGGCGGCCTTCACGGCACTCGCGGCAGGCGCGGCGGGCGCACAAAGTCTGAGCGTCCCGGCTCTTGGCGCGCCCCTGCCGGGTGGCAGTTCCGATGCCGACCTGCTTCAGGAATCGAGCGGCCCCGTTCGGCCGGGTGGGGCCCCGCCGTTGGGCGTCAACGCCAACTCGTACGGATTCGGTGCACCTGTACCCACAATCGGGCTGCGCGCGCCCAGTGAAAGTGTCGGCCGCGGATGGCTTGTGACGCCCTCAATTGGGGCGCGCTTGACGCTACGAGACAATGCAAGAAGGCCAAGCGACGTCGACTCTAAAGCTGACGGATCGCTGGACTTGATTCCCGGAATCGCGATCCAAGCTGGGACGCCACGCCTGCGATTCAGTCTGGGGTACACCGGGCTGAAAACCAGCTACTTCCGTGACCGCAGCCGTGACCGATGGGGCAACAATCTCGGCACATCCGCGACGGTCGAGGCGATCGAGCGATTCTTCTTCGTTGACACCTCGGCCGCTATCACGCAGCAATTTTTTTCTACGTTAGGGCCGCGGTTCGAAGACACCAGCGGCGACTACGCGAATCGGTTCGAAAGCCGGGCCGCATCGGTCAGTCCATACATTGCCAGTCGAATCGGGGAGAACATCCCCTACACCGTTCGATATAACCATATCTGGTCGCAGACCGGATCAAGCAGCATCTCCGTCCCGAGCAGCATCACGCAGCAGGTTGTTGCACATGTCGAGGGTCCAATCCCAGACAACGCGGGATGGAGCCTTGACTACAATCAGAATCGAATCGAATGGGACAATCAACCAACACGTCGTGATTTCCTGCGCTACTTCGGAACGCTCTACTACAGGGTTTCGCCCGAGATGACGGTCTCGGCTCTGGGTGGACAAGAGTCCAACAATTTCAATATCGAGACGAGGACCTACAACAACTACGGCGGCGGATTCTCCTGGCGCCCGTCTCCCCGCACTTCACTCGATGCTCTGGTCGAACGTCGCTTCTTCGGAACCGGCTATAACGGCCGGCTTGCCCATCGACACCGCGACATATCGTTCAGCCTCGGAGCAAGTCGCGACATATCGTTCTACCAGCAACGTCTATTCTCACTGCCGGCAGGAGATACAAGGCTGGCACTCGACGCTGCCTACCTTGCGCGGTTTCCAGACCCTGTGCAGCGAGCCGCTGAAGTAAATCGGACCATCTCCACGCTCGGCTTGCCGGCAGTGAGTGGTGATCAGTTGAGCTATTTCTCGCAGCGCACACTTCTTCAGAAGCAAATCGATACTGCTGTCGTGTGGCTTGGCACGAGAAATACCCTGGCATTGAATGTCTATTGGCGTGACCTGCGACCCATCGACGCGCAGACCTTTGCCCTGGCAGGTGAGGACCTCCTGCTCCTTGGCGATTCCAAACAGTTCGGTGGAAACATCACCTTGGTACACCGGCTCGGCGGGACGACTTACGTAAGCGGAAGGCTCGGACGCCTCCAGTCGAAAAGCCGTGGATTGACTACGGCGAACGCGCAAAGCACTCAGGATGAGTTCACCATTACTCTTGTCTCCAACGTTGGGCCTCGCACCCAACTCTATTCGGGATTTCGCGTTTTACGGTTGGATTCGACGATAAACTCGGACATCCTGGAACGATCCGTATTCGGCGGATTCGCTCACACGTTCCAATAGGCGGCGGCAATGTATGAATCATTCTATGGCCTGCAAGGTAAGCCATTTCAGCTCAATCCGGATCCTCAGTTCTATTTCGGCAGTCGAGGACATAACCGAGCGCTAGCGTACCTGCAATACGGCTTGTATCAGGGCGAAGGCTTCATCGTCATAACCGGCGAGATTGGGGCCGGGAAAACCACCCTGGTCCGGAGTCTGATCGAGCAGCTCGATCCTGCGCGATTCGTTGCTGCTCAGATCGTCAGTACCCAGCTCGACGCGGGCGATCTGCTGCGCTCGGTGGCAACAGCCTTCGGAATTCCGAGCAAGAGCCGGGAAAAGGCGCACCTGCTCGCCTCGATCGAGGCATTCCTCACTTCGCTGGCGGCGACAAACAAACGTGCGCTACTGATCGTCGACGAGGCCCAGAACCTGACCTTGCGTGCGATCGAAGAGCTGCGGATGCTTTCCAATTTCCAATTGGGAACGCAGGCGTTGCTGCAAAGCTTTCTTGTCGGTCAGCCGCAGTTGCGTCGATTAATGCGCCGGCCCGAGATGGAACAGTTGTCACAACGGGTGATCGCTTCCCATCACCTGGGTCCGATCGATCGCGCCGAGACCGAAGCCTATATCAAGCATCGCCTCAAACTTGTCGGATGGGCTGACGATCCGACATTCGATCAGTCCGCATTCGACGGAATATTCGAGTACACACGCGGCATCCCCCGACAGATCAACACACTATCGAACCGCCTGCTGCTGGCAGGTTGCCTCGCCGAGAAGCATGACCTGACCGGCGAGGATGTAGCGGCAGTCGTCGAAGAAATTCGCGATGAAAGCGGCACTGAGGTCAGTTCGGAGTCGCTGGGAAGCATTCCTGAAGAGCTCGAAGATTTCTACTCCGGCGAGGACAGCGAGGTACCGGGTGGAAGGCAACACAGGAATGCAGCGGACGTGAAAGAACTCAGCGAACGCTTGCGAAGAGTCGAGCAGAATCTGTCAAGCCTTACGACCACGCTGCAAGAACTGGTCCGAGAGTTGCGAACCTCGAAGGTCGACCTCTAGCGCGGCGGGGCGGTAGCCGCCGGTGAGCGGTGCGCCTCCTGCGATCTGTCGGAAAGCCTGCCTGGTCTGACGGCCAGACGCCCCGACGTTGTGCGTTGACATATTTCAGTACCAAACCAGTGAGCGCGCGGTTGAGTTTGTTCGACACTCGCCACGCGCGCGCCAGATCGAACAATCATGGGTGAACGAATGTCCGGGGCCGGACCCATTCTCTGCATTGTCGGCGCGCGTCCTAACTTCATGAAGATGGCGCCTATTCTGGCTGCGCTCAAAGCGCACCCGGGTTTGCCGCCCGTACTTCTGGTGCACACCGGCCAGCACTACGACGCGTCCATGAACGATCAGTTGTTCCGAGACCTGTCCCTGCCGAAGCCGGATGTGAACCTCGAGGTTGGCTCGGCGACGCACGCGGTCCAGACTGCGGAGATCATGCGCCGTTTCGAACCGGTAGTGGACAGCTATCAGCCATCGTGTGTGCTGGTCGTTGGCGACGTCAATTCCACTATTGCGTGCTCGTTGGTTGCTGCAAAGAAGGGCGTAGCGGTCATTCACGTCGAGGCGGGCCTACGCAGTTACGACCGTGCGATGCCCGAAGAAATCAATCGCATCGTGACTGATCAGTTGTCCGATTTGCTCTACATCACCGAGCGATCGGCCCGCGACAATCTGACCAAGGAAGGCATCGACCCGAATCGCGTGCACTTCGTCGGCAACGTGATGATCGATTCGTTGTTGGCGCATCGGGGCCGCGCGGTACCGGTGGCGCGGACGATGGCGAACGCCAACGTCGATGAACGGTTCATCGGCTCGGATAAGACGTACGGCGTCGTAACCTTGCACCGCCCCTCGAACGTTGATAACAAGGAGGCGCTGCAGGCAATCATTGAGATCCTGGTGGAGGTCAGCAACAGGCTGCCGTTGATTTGCCCGCTGCACCCTCGAACACGCAACAACGTCGAGAAATTCGGACTCTC
>CADEDU010000032.1:0-51366 GCA_902826155.1 uncultured beta proteobacterium | reverse complement strand
GGCTATCGATACAGTTCCAGTGTGTACCCGGTCAAGCATGATCACTACGGTATGCCGGAGGCGCCGCGCTTCCCGTTCGAGTCGCGTCCAGGATTGCTCGAGATTCCAATCACGACCTCGCAGATCCTGAATATGAACGTGCCGGCAGGTGGTGGCGGATACTTCCGCTTCCTGCCTTACGCGGCGTCACGCTGGCTGATTGCGCGGGTGAATCGCGTGGAGCGACGCGCTGCCGTGTTCTACATGCACCCGTGGGAAGTCGATCCGGATCAGCCGCGCGTTCGCAACGCCAAATTCAAGACGCGCTTCCGACACTACGTAAATCTGCGCCGTACCGAGTCGCGGTTGCGCAGCCTGCTGCGCGACTTCAAGTGGGACCGAATGGACTGCGTATTCTTGCAACAGCCAGGGGTGACCCAATGAATCGCGACCCGGTCGAGAAAGTGGTTGGAGTGAGTGCCTCGCCGATTACCGTGAGGGAACTGGCGCGTGGAGAGGAAGCGCAATGGGACGCTTTCGTCGAACGATGCCCTGAAGCCACCTTTTTCCATCGAAGCGGCTGGCGCGAAGTGATTGAGTCGGTGTTCCATCACCGGACCCACTTTCTATGTGCAGAGCAAGATGGACAGATCGTCGGCGTGTTGCCGTTGGCGCGGGTCAATAGCTGGCTGTTCGGCCACTCATTGCAGTCGCTGCCGTTCTGCGTATATGGCGGCAGCGCAGTCACCGATCCGGCGGCCGCTCCGGCGCTGCATGCCGAAGCGCGCGCCCTTGCTGCACGATTGGGTGCCTCGCATCTTGAACTGCGCCACCGCGGCACGAAGCAGCCTGACTGGCCCCGCAACGACGAGCTGTACGTGATGTTCCGCAAGGAGCTCGCCCCCGACGTCGAGGCGAACATGTTGGCTATCCCGAGAAAGCAACGAGCGATGGTCCGCAAGGGCATCAAGAACGGCCTGATCGGCACGATCGATGCCGATGTCGATCGGTTCTTCGCGCTCTATGCCGACAACGTGCATCGACATGGCACCCCGGCGCTGCCGAAGCGATACTTCAGGGCGCTTCGGCAGGTATTCAAAGATGATTGCGAGATTCTCACGATTACTGAGCCGGGAGGAAAGCCGATCTCGAGCGTGCTCTCGTTCTATTTTCGCGACGAAGTACTGCCTTACTACGCGGGTGACGACACCATGGCCCGCGATCTGGCCGGAAACGATTTCAAGTACTGGGAGCTGATGCGCCGGGCGTGCGAGCGCAAGATTCGCATCTTCGACTACGGCCGCAGCAAGCGCGGCACCGGCTCGTTCGATTTCAAGAAGAACTGGGGGTTCGAGGCCACGCCTCTGGTCTACGAGTACGCCCTGCTGAAGGGCACGGAAATTCCCCAGAACAACCCCTCGAATCCGAAGTACCAGGCGTTCATTGCGATGTGGCGCAAACTTCCGATCGGTGTGGCGAACTTCCTCGGCCCTTACATTGTCCGGAATCTAGGATAGCGGGTCGCCCAGCGACCGGACGATCAACCGGTTGTCTCTGACGAGTTCTGGGATACCAAGGCGAAGGCATTGACGGCCGCCCGCAACTTGCCTGGTCAAAGGAAAAGGATGAGCTGCTAGTGGTTCTCGTGGTACGCGCATCTTGCCGCTTCGCGGCGTCAGTTCCTGGAATCCACGGCAGCGAAGTCCGTGATCGATGCATGCACGGCCAACCATGACCCTGGCAAAGTCGCATCCCTGGGCAAGATTTGCTCGGCCCAAACTTCTACGCAATTGAATCGATGAGCTTGTCCAAAATACGAGCGTTCGTCGCTGCTAACTGAAGAGCTCAGGTACATATGTGCGGCATCGTCGGCATGATCGATATCCGGGGCAAGCGCGAGTTCCCGCGCGCGCTGCTCCAGCGCATGAACGATACGCAGGTTCATCGTGGTCCCGACGAAGGTGGTTACCACATCGCGCCGGGGGTGGGCTTCGGTCACCGCCGGCTGTCAATCATCGACGTTGCGACCGGCCAGCAGCCGCTGTTCAATGAAGACGGTTCGGTCGCGGTGGTGTTCAACGGCGAGATCTACAATTTTCAGGAGCTGATTCCCGAGCTCGTGTCGCTTGGTCACGTATTCCGCACCAAGAGCGACACCGAAGTGATTGTGCATGCGTGGGAAGCGTGGGGCGAGCGCTGCGTCGATCGCTTCCGTGGCATGTTTGCTTTCGGCTTGTGGGACGCCAAACGCGAGACGCTGTTCATGGCGCGTGATCGGCTGGGTGTGAAGCCGATGTTCTACGCCCTCCTGCCCGATGGCACATTCGTCTTCGGTTCCGAGTTGAAATCGCTGCTGGTTCACGAAGGATTCGACCGGACCATTCAAGAAAGCGCGATCGAAGAGTACTTCGCGCTCGGATATGTGCCCGAGCCCGACACGATCTTTCTGATGGGCAAGAAGCTCCCTCCTGCGCATACGCTCACAGTGCGTCGCGGGCAGGCTGTGCCTGCGCCGAAGCGATACTGGGACGTCCGCTTCACCCTCGACAACCCGATTCGCGATGCCGACGCGCAAGCCGAGTTGGTCGAACGACTCAGGGAGTCGGTCCGGCTACGCATGATTTCCGAGGTTCCCCTCGGGGCGTTCCTGTCTGGAGGCGTCGATTCAAGCGCCGTCGTGGCCACCATGGCGGGACTGGTCAGTACCCCCGTCAACACTTGCTCGATCGCGTTCACCGACCCGCAGTTTGATGAGTCGCGTTACGCGCGAGAGGTGGCGACTCGCTACCGGACGGATCACTTTGTCGAGACGGTCGAAAGCGACGATTTTCAACTGCTCGATGAACTCGCGCGACTGTACGACGAACCCTACGCCGACAGCTCGGCGATTCCGACTTACCGCGTATGCCAGCTTGCGCGCAAACGCGTGACCGTGGCGCTCTCGGGTGACGGGGGCGACGAAAGCTTCGGCGGCTACCGGCGCTATCGGATGCACGCAGCTGAGGAACGCATGCGTTCGATGCTTCCGCTGACAGTGCGTCGCCCGGTTTTTGGGTTGGCCGGCGCGGTGTACCCCAAGGCCGACTGGGCGCCACGAGTGTTTCGCGCGAAGAGTACTTTCCAGGCACTGGCGCGCGACAGTGTCGAGGGTTACTTCAGCGGCATTTCGATCTTGCGCGATGACATGCGCAGACGGCTGTTCAGTGGCGCGCTCAAGGCTCGACTCGACGGTTACAACGCGGTGGAGGTGTTCCGCCGCCACGCCCAGCGCGCCGGGACCGACGATCCGCTTGCCCTGGTCCAGTACCTCGACCTGAACACCTATCTGGTCGGTGACATCAACACCAAAGTGGATCGCGCGAGCATGGCGCACTCGCTCGAGGTGCGCGAGCCGTTGATGGATCATCCACTGGTCGAATGGCTCGCCACGCTGCCCTCGTCATTGAAGGTGCGAGGCGGCGAAGGCAAGTACCTGTTCAAGAAGGCGATGGAGCCGCATCTGCCGCACGACGTGCTGTACCGGCGCAAGATGGGTTTCGCGGTGCCGTTGGCGCGCTGGTTCCGCGGGCCGTTGCGCGAGCGCGTTCGCGCCAGTCTGCTGGGCGAGCAGCTTGCCAGTACCGGGTATTTCGATCGGACTTATCTGCGCGAGATTGTCGAGCGGCATGAATCGGGCGTGCGTGACTACAGTTCCTCGATCTGGACGCTGCTGATGTTCGAGGGATTCCTGCGAAACCTGAACGCCACGTCAGCCGAGAGCGCGACGCCGGTTGCCGTTCGACCGGTTGCCGCGGGAGCGCAGGTCTGAGGCGCATGCGAATCCTGCACGTTCTGGATCACTCACTGCCACTGCATAGCGGCTACGCGTTCCGCACGGCTGCAATTTTGCGGGAGCAGCGTGCACGTGGCTGGGATACCGTGCAACTCACCACACCGCGGCACGGCAAGTACGCCGCCAATCCGGAAAGCGCGGGAGGATGGCATTTCCATCGCACCGAGATGCGCCCTGGATTGCTGTCGAAGATTCCGGGCGGCGCATACCTCGACGAGATGCGCGCCTCCTCGCGTCGGATACGGGAACTCGCAATTGCTCACGACGTCGATGTGCTGCACGCACATTCCCCAGTCCTGAACGCCCTTCCGGCGATCTGGGCCGGACGCGCCCTGCACCTCCCGGTGGTCTACGAGCTCCGCGCGCTGTGGGAAGATGCCGCAGTCGACCACGGCACCACGTCCGAAGGCAGTCTTCGCTATAAGGTATCGCGCGCGCTCGAGACTTACGCGCTCAAACGTGTCGACCACGTCACGACGATCTGCGAGGGATTGCGCAAGGAAATCATCGGCCGCGGCATTCCTGCTGAGCGGGTCACAGTGATCCCCAACGCCGTTGACACCGAATCGTTCACGCCACAGGGTCAGCCCGACACAGCGTTACGAGCGAAGCTCGGTTTGCAGGGCGCTTCGATCGTGCTTGGGTTTGCCGGGTCTTTCTATGGATACGAGGGCCTGGACCTTTTGTTGGATGCGATGTCGCAGTTGAAGGCCGAATATCCCGACGTCAAGGCGCTTCTGGTCGGTGGGGGCCCGCAAGACCAGCAATTGCGCACGCAGGCCGAGCGGCTGTTTCTCAAGGATGCGGTCGTTTTTACAGGGCGCGTCCCGCACGCCGAAGTGCAGCGTTACTACGATCTGATCGATGTGCTTGCCTACCCGCGCAAGCGCATGCGCTTGACCGAACTGGTGACCCCGCTCAAGCCACTCGAGGCAATGGCTCAAGGCAGGTTGTTCGTCGCCTCTGACGTCGGCGGCCACCACGAACTGATCCGCGACGGCGATACCGGCGTCCTGTTCAAGGCCGACGATGCGAGCGCGCTCGCGCAAGCCATTCGCAGGGTCCTCGCGATGCGGGATCAGTGGCCGCAGATTCGTGCCCAAGCTCGTCGATTCGTTGAAGTGGAGCGCACCTGGACACTCAGCGTTGCCCGATACGCGCCTGTCTACGAAGCGCTTACCGCCCCGGCGCGCGAGCCGGTGCGCGCTTAAGCGAAAGGATCCCAGACGTGTGCGGCATCTACGGCATCGTGCGCTTCGATGGCAGACCGATCGAGTCAGCCACGCTGAGTGCCATGGGGCGCGTGACCTCGCACAGAGGTCCGGACGACGAGGGACAGCATATCGATGGTGCGGCGGCGATCGGAATGCGGCGTCTGTCGATCATCGATCTGTCCGGTGGTCACCAGCCGCTGTCGAACGAGGACGAATCGATCTGGCTGGTGTGTAACGGTGAGGTCTACAACTTTCGCGAGTTGCGCAGCGCACTGCAAGCCAAGGGGCATCGCTTCAAGACAGGTTCGGACTGTGAAGTCCTCATCCACCTGTACGAAGAGTATGGCGACGATTTCGTCCAGCACCTCAACGGCATGTATGGCTTCGCGCTATGGGATGGGCGACGCAAGCGCATGCTGGTCGGGCGCGATCGTTTGGGCATCAAACCGATCTACATCTATCGTTCAGGCCAGACCCTAGCGTTTTCGAGCGAGGCCAAGGCGTTTCTTGCGCTTCCGAATTTCTCCGTCAATGTCGATCATGGCGCATTGCGTTCGTTCATCGGCCTGGGCTATGTGCCGGCACCGCAGTCGATCTTCCAGGGCGTAGAAAAGCTCCCGACCGCATCGATGATGGTGATCGAGGGCGGCAAGACCACGATTCGCCGGTACTGGAACGTGCCGGCAACGATCGATCGCACGACCACTGAGCAAGATTGGATCGAACAGGTGCGCGCCCGTCTGGAGCAGTCGGTGCGCATGCAGATGGTGAGCGACGTGCCGATCGGCGCCTTTCTATCCGGCGGTGTCGATTCCAGCGCGGTCGTGGCGTATATGGCTGCGGCCAGTAATCTGCCGATCAAGACCTATGCCATAGGATTCGACGGCGGCGGCGCCGACAGCTTCTACAACGAGCTGCCCTATGCGCGCCGTGTAGCGGATCTGTTCAAGACCGATCATCACGAGATCATCGTCCGGCCCGACGTCGTGTCGTTGTTGCCGCGGCTGGCCTGGCACATGGACGAGCCGATCGCCGACACCGCCTTCGTCACCACCTATCTCGTCTCCGAGTTCGCCCGCAAGGACGTGACCGTCATCCTGTCCGGGGTCGGTGGCGATGAACTGTTCGGCGGCTATCGGCGCTACCTGGGCAGCCGCTACCAGTCGTATTTCGAGCATCTGCCGCGTGGCATGCGCCAGCTCCTCGCCCGCATGGCGCGGCGCCTGCCAAGCGACCGGCATTCACCGTTGCTCAACGTGGCGCGGCTCGCGCGCGGCTTTCTCGGGAGCGTCGATCTGCCGTTCGACGAACGCTATCGTTCCTACGTCGAGGTGTTTCCGCGTGCCGAGCAGACACAGTTGTTGCGTGCGAACGGTGCCGATACGTGGGATGCACTCACCAACGGCTTTCGCATGGCGCAGGCGGACGATGCCCTCAATCGGATGCTCACCGTCGATGCCGAAACCCAGCTTCCCGACGATCTGCTGCTGCTCACCGACAAGATGAGCATGGCGGTGTCGCTGGAGTGCCGTGTCCCTTTGCTCGACCATGAACTGGTGGAACTCGCGGCGCGCATGCCTGAGTCGATCAAGATTCGTGGCGGCCGACTCAAGCATCTGATGAAAGAGGCGATGCGCGACAAGCTGCCTGCCGACATCCTCGATCGAAAGAAGCGCGGCTTCGGCATGCCGATGGGTGCCTGGCTCAAGCGTGAACTGGCGCAGGTAATGCGTCACCTCCTCTCGGAGCGGGCCGTCAATGCGCGCGGATTCTTCAACCACGCAAGTATCAGCGACCTCATTGCCGCGCATGATGCCAATCGTGTCGACGGAACCGATCGGCTGCTCGCGTTGCTCAACTTCGAAGTTTGGTGCCGGATCTTCCTGGATCGGCGCTCACCCGAAGACGTAACGGACGAGTTGAAGGAAGTCGCGGCGTGAAGATCCTCTACGTCTGTCACCGTTTCCCGTTCCCGCCCAAACGCGGCGGGAAGATCCGGCCATTCAACATGATCCGGCACCTGGCGCAGCGCCACGAAGTCACTGTGGCCTCACTCGCCCGTTCGGAATCCGAAGCGCGGGACGGCCAGGGCATCGCGCCGCACTGTCATCGGTTCGAAGTGGTCACAGTGAACAACACGGTGCAGGCGCTTCGCATGGTCGCGCGACTGCCGACGCTGCGGCCCTCATCGTTTGGATACTTCTACTCTGCAGAACTGGCGGCCCAGATTCGGCGATTGGTGTCGGCCGAGCGTTTCGACCTGATCTTCGTGCATTGCTCGTCGGTTGCCCCGTACCTTTCGGATGTCGAGGGACCGTTCAAGATTCTCGATTTCGGTGACATGGACTCACAGAAGTGGCTCGAATACGCGCACTACAAAGCTTTCCCGCTTTCCGCCGGCTACTGGCTGGAAGGACGCAAGCTCGAGCGTGAGGAGAAGCGACTCGCTCGCAAGTTCAATCTGTGCACCGCAACCACACGCGCCGAGTGGGAGACCTTGGAGAGCTACGGGACCGGCACGCCTACCGATTGGTTTCCGAACGGCGTGGACAGCAAGGCATTCAGCCCCGGAGACGAGCCGTACGACCCGGACACGATCAGCTTCATCGGGCGGATGGACTACTACCCGAACCAGGAATGCATGTTCGATTTCTGCGCGAACACCCTGCCGCTGCTCAAGTCGCGCCGTCCGAACATCAAGTTGATCATCGTCGGCGCCGACCCCTCGCCCGCGATCCGCAAGCTGGGCGAGATTCCCGGAGTGACGGTCACCGGGTCGGTCCCGGAAGTGCAGCCGTACGTGCGGAAGTCGGCACTGATGGTCGCGCCGCTCAACATCGCTCGCGGAACCCAGAACAAGATTCTGGAGGCCATGGCGATGGGTGTGCCGGTGGTTACTAGCGGGACCGCCGCAGGGGGTGTCGACGCGCTCGATCGCGAGCATTTCCTCGTGGCCAATTCGCCCGCGGAGTACGCTGCGGCGATCCTGCGCATCATCGAAGACCCGACGGAACGCAGCCGGTTGGCGCTGGCAGGCCGGGCACGCATGCTTTCGCATCACGCGTGGGACAGCTCCATGCGCCGTCTGGACGGAATCATCGAACGTGGCATGGCCGGACGTGCGTCCGCGCAGCCTGGCCAAGCGGAAAGGGCTTATCAACCGTGAGAATCAGCATCTTCGGACTCGGATACGTCGGCGCGGTGTCGCTCGCCTGCCTGGCGCGTGACGGCCACCACGTCATCGGTGTCGACATCGACCAGGCGAAGCTCGATCTCATCGCCTCTGGGAAGACTCCCGTGGTCGAGGAGGGCATGATCGAGCTCATGGCGAAAGTGGTCGCCAGTAAGCGCGTTACGGTCACCAAGGACGTTCGCGCCGCGATCCATGACAGCGAGATGTCGTTGATCTGCGTTGGCACGCCTTCGGCGGCCAACGGCAGCCAGGACCAGTCGGCGATCCTGCGGCTGGCGCGTGAAGTCGGCGCCGCGCTACGCGACAAGGCGCAGCCGCACGTGTTGGTGTTCCGCTCCACGTTGGTACCCGGCACGGTGGAAGACGTGCTTGCCCCGATCGTCGAGGAGACATCGGGCAAGAAGAGTGGTGAGGGCTTTCATACCTGTTTCCAGCCCGAGTTTCTGCGCGAAGGCTCGTCCATCCGCGACTACGATCGGCCGCCCTTTACGATCGTTGGTGCGACCCATGACTATCCGGTGCAGAAATTGCGCGACCTGTTCGGCCATCTGCCATGCGAGCTGTACGCCACCTCGGTGCGCGCGGCGGAGATGGTCAAGTACTGCTGCAACAACTTCCATGCGCTGAAGATCTCATTCGCCAACGAGACTGCGCGGCTGTGCGAGTCACTCGGGGTCGACGCGTTCCAGGTGATGGATCTGGTGTGCCGCGACACGCAACTCAACATTTCGAAGGCGTACCTGAAACCCGGATTCGCGTTCGGCGGCTCCTGTCTGCCAAAGGATCTGCGCGCGACGATGTACCTGGCGAAGTCGCACGACGTCGAACTGCCGATGCTTGGCGGTATTCTCCAGTCCAATCGGGTACACATCGAACACGCGATCAACAAGATTCTCGCGTCCGGCAAGAAGCGCATCGGCATGATCGGATTGGCATTCAAGACCGGTACCGATGATCTGCGCGAGAGCCCGCTCGTCTACCTGGCCGAGCAGCTGTTCGGCAAAGGGCTCACGCTTTCGGTCTACGATCCGGAAGTGCATCTTTCGAATCTGCTTGGCGCCAATCGCCGGTTCATCGCCGAACACCTCCCGCATCTGGGCTCGCTCATGAAAAGCGACCTGGGTGCCGTGGTTGGGGAGTCGGACCTTCTGGTGGTCGGGCTGAACGATGCGAGCACTCTCGAATCGCTGCGCGGCCACGTCCGCGACGAACACATCCTGATTGATCTGGTGAACATTCCCAATCGACAGTCCTGGCGTGGCGAGCACGTCGGATTGTGCTGGTGAGATAGGCTGCGTTCCGCGGCGCCTCCTGGCACCGCAGCACCGGCTGCAACGCCCGACGTGTACAGACTCATCAACGCGATGCTCGGTCCCGGTGGTGGTAACCCCGCCACCGTGATGATCTTCCATCGGGTGCTGGCGCAGCCTGACGAGTTGCGGCCCGGGGAGCCAGATGCCGCCCGCTTCGAGCAGGTGATGCTGTGGGTGAAGCGGTGGTTTTCGGTGGTTCCGCTCGAACGCATAGCCACCTTCTCTTCTCAGCCGCTTCCGCCTCGGCCATTGGCGATTACCTTCGACGACGGTTACGCCGACAACTACACCTTGGCCATGCCGATTCTGCGCAGACTTGGCCTCAACGCCACGTTCTTCGTAGCGCCCGGGTTCCTCAATGGCGGCCGCATGTTCAATGACACCGTGATCGAGACGATCCGTCAGGCGCCAGGCTTACAGCTCGATCTCAGGTCGATGGGGCTGGAGTCCTATTCGATTGGCACAACGGCGGAGCGCCTCGCGGCGATCGATCGGCTGCTGCGCAAGCTCAAGTACTTCTCCATCGAGGAGCGCACGGAGCGTGTAACGGCAATCGCACGAAAGATAGACGCCTCGCTACCCGATGACCTGATGATGACCGATCAGCAAGTGCTCGGCATGAAGCGCGCCGGCATGACCATCGGGGCGCATACGATGTCGCACCCGATACTCGCAGCAGTGGAAGACGAAGTGGCTCGCGCCGAGATCGTGCAGAGCAAGCAGTACCTGGAGTCGCTGCTCGGCGAGCGCGTCGATCTGTTCGCTTACCCGAACGGCCGCCCCAAGCAAGACTATGCGAGCGCCCACGTCTCGATGGCGCGCGAAGCAGGGTTCAAGGTGGCAGTTTCGACGGCCGCCGGCGTGTTCCGACCCGGCGATGATCAGTTCCAAATCCCGCGTTTCACGCCGTGGGACCGCTCGAGCTTCAGATTCGCGGTGCGCTTTGCTCTGAATGCGCGCCAAGCGAGCTTTGAGCATGTCTGAGCCCCGTTCCACGCTACTGCCGGCGCAGCCCACCAAGCTCAACATTGGTCTGGTCGGACCACTGCCGCCGCCTTCGGGCGGAATGGCGAATCAGACCAAGCAGTTGATCGGGTTGCTGCAACAGCAGGGTTGCACGGTTGAACTGGTGCAGGTGAACGCACCCTATCGTCCGTCATGGGTTGAGAAGCTCCAGGGAGTGCGGGCTCTGTTCCGCCTGCTGCCCTACCTGTATCGGCTTTGGTCGACGGCGAGCCGCGTGCAGGTCATTCACGTCATGGCCAACTCCGGTTGGGCCTGGCATCTGTTCGCGGCGCCCGCGATCTGGATCGGCTACCTGCATCGCACTCCGGTGGTAGTCAACTATCGGGGCGGCGAGGCCGGGACGTTTCTCGCGAAGCAAGCCGCGATCGTGCGCTGGTCGATTCGGCGCGCGTCGTTGGTGGTGGTGCCGTCCGGCTTTCTCGAGAAGGTGTTCGCGGAACACGGCATTGCCACGACGATCGTGCAGAACATCATCAATCTCGAACGCTTCCAGCCGGTCGCCCGCCCGGCAGTCGAGCCGCACCTCATCGTCACGCGCAATCTGGAGGAGATCTACGACATCGCCACCGCATTGCGCACGTTTGCGAAGGTGCGTGAAGTTCATCGAAAGGCACGGTTGACGGTCGCCGGGTCCGGTCCATTGCGGGGATCGCTCGAGACGCTGGCGAGTGAACTGGGAATCAGCGAGTCCGTGACGTTCACCGGGCGATTGGACAACGAGCGGATCGCGTCGCTGTATCAATCGGCCGACTTGTTGCTCAACACGTCGTTGGTGGACAACATGCCGATCTCGTTGCTGGAGGCGATGGCGAGCGGGGTGCCGATCGTTAGCACCGACGTAGGCGGGATTCCATACCTCGTGACGCACGGCCAGACCGCACTGCTCGTGCCGCCAGGCAATCCAACGTCGATGGCGCAGGCTGCGTTGCAGGTGCTGGGTGAACCGGAGCGCGCCCTACGGATGAGGAGCGCTGGCCTGCGTGCCGCGCAGAACTACACCTGGGAGCGTGTGCGTCCGCTGCTGTTCGCAGCGTATGAGACGGCCATGAGGCGGTCGGGGGTCATTGGCGCCAACGCGAGGCGCCTGGGCGGCTAAGCGACGCAGTATCGTCGACTAGAAGGAGCAATCGAAAGATGTCCGGGCTGTACACCAAGCTCGCGGCGGGCGTGATGTTTCCGCTGCACGAGCGCCTCAAGGGCCATTCAAGTGTCGCGCTGCGCCGCGCGCTGGAGGCATCGCAGTGGTTCAGTCCCGAGCAGATAGCCGAGCTTCGCTTACAAAAACTGCGCGCATTCCTGCGACGGGTCAATGATTCAGTGCCGTACTACCACGACCTGTTCGCTCGTATCGGATTCGCGCCGGACTCGGTCACCGGTCTCAACGATCTGAGTCGCCTCCCATTCCTCACCAAAGCCTTGATCCGCCAGCATACCGAAGCCCTCAAAGCGACCGATGCCGGCCCGCTCAAGCGCTACAACACCGGCGGATCGAGCGGTGAACCGCTGGTGTTCTACATCGGCAAGGACCGCGTGAGCCATGACGTCGCTTCTAAATGGCGGGCGACGCGTTGGTGGGACGTGGATATCGGTGATCCCGAGATCGTGGTGTGGGGTTCGCCGATCGAGCTCGGGTCGCAGGATCGGGTGCGAGCGATACGGGACCGGGCGCTGCGCACGAGCCTGCTGGCGGCTTTCGAGATGTCCGACGCGAATCTCGACCGATTCGTCGCGCAGATTCGCGCGGTTCGTCCGCGGATGCTGTTCGGCTATCCGTCCGCGTTGGCGCATATCGCTGCGCACGCCGACAAACGCGGCATCGCAATGACGGACATCGGCGTGAAAGTCGCTTTCGTGACCTCGGAGAAGCTCTACGACTACCAGCGCGAGCAGATCGCGAAGACGTTCGGCTGCCGCGTCGCCAACGGTTACGGCGGCCGAGACGCGGGTTTCATCGCGCATGAATGCCCAAGCGGCAGCATGCATATCACCGCGGAAGACCTCATCGTCGAGACGATCGGACCGGACGATCGACCCACGCCTGCTGGCACGCCGGGCGAGATCGTGGTGACGCATCTGGCGACCCGCGAGTTTCCATTCATTCGCTATCGCACCGGCGATGTCGGCGTGCTTGGCAGTAGCCGTTGCGCGTGCGGCCGAGGACTGCCGCTGCTGCAGGAGATACAGGGGCGATCAACCGACTTCGTCGTTGCGCAGAACGGCACCATCATGCATGGGCTGGCGCTCATCTACGTCATCCGCGATCTGGCCGGCGTGCGCCAGTTCAAGATCATCCAGGAAAGCCAAGACCTCGTACGCGTTCTGCTCGTGGTCGACGCTGCTTTCGATCACAAATTGCTCGACAGCATTCGCGACACGTTCCGTCTGCGCCTGGGGCAGGGTGTGCAGGTCCCGATCGAGTTGGTCGACGAGATCAAGCCGGAGCGATCCGGAAAATTCCGCTATGTCGTGAGTGCGGTTACTCCTGTTCGACCGGGTGCTCTCGGCGAGAGTGCGGCAAAGCCGGAGTCCGCCCAAGGCAGCGGCTAGCCCGCGCCGTTGAGACTCAACCGCCGCGCGTGGCAGGTGCAGGCTCGCGCCACTTGTTCGCTCGTTGCAAGCGATTTTTCAAGCCCGGAAGTGGGAAGCCGAGCGCGTACGCCTTGTGGGCATGGGCCAGGGATTTCTCGTACTCACCGACTTCGAGATACGCAAGTCCAAGGTTGTAGTTGAGATTGGGATCGTCCGCGCTGCCGAATTCACGCGCCAATTCGAGCGACTTGACCGCGTCTTCCTTGCGCCCCTTCTTGAGCAGGTAGAGGCCGTAGAGCATGTGTACGGCGCCATCGTTGGGCGCGAAGCGAGTCGCACGATCGAACCAGCACTCGACGGTGTAGCGTGAGCCCTTCGGCCGGTCACCTTCCTTGGCCGCCAGCCGCGTCAGCGCGAGCAGGCCACGTGCGTGATTCGGGTAAGCGCGCAACAGGTAGTCGATGTCACCCCCGACGAAGGCCGTGCTTTCGCCGCCGGCCAAGCCCTCCACCTGCGGCGTGAAGTGGTAATCCTCAACGATCTTGCGCGATTCAGCCGTACTCGTGCGGTAGTCCCACGGGCCAACCTGGCCATTGCGCAGATCGCCGCAGTTGCCCATTTGCCCGAGCGCGAGCGGAGAGAACGCACCAGCGATCAGTACGGCAAAGCTCGCGCGAAGCGTCGTCACTGAAATTCGATTAAGCACCATGAGGCGCTCCTCCTTCCTTGATCTCGTCATTACCTGGGTGCACGAGTCCCGATTGCGGCCAGCGCGTTCAAGGGAAATCGATCTGGATGCGGCGCAAATTCTGGCATGTTCGCGTCAACTATAGCCAAGCCGAGCGTTCGAGTGTGCGCTATTTCCCTCTGGACGCTATCAGCCGATCGAGCGGCCACTCCCTCGCCAACGAACCACTAAACCTGAACCACCTGAACCACTAGACCAATACCTCGACAGGCTCAGGGTGGCTCAGAAACGCCGTCGGACTGGAACTCAGGCCATAGGCCCCGGACTGAAAGACAACTACCAGGTCGCCAGGTTCAGCGCGCGCCAGTTCGACCTTGTCGCCGAGCAGATCGAGCGGGGTACACAGCGGACCCACGACCGAGGCTACCTCCCGCTCCTGGCCGGTCACGCGATTTCCAATGATGACGGGGTAGTTCTTGCGGATCACCTGGCCGAAATTGCCGCTTGCAGCCAGGTGGTGGTGCAGGCCGCCGTCGGTGATCAGAAACGTGTGTCCGCGCGATACCTTGCGGTCGACGATGCGGCACACATACACGCCAGCCTCACCGACGAGAAAGCGGCCCAGCTCGACCACCAGGGTTGCTTGCGGCAGCGCCGTCTTCGCAGCTGCGACCAATTCGCGCAGGTTCTGGCCGATCGGTGCGAGATCGAGCGGTAGGTCGCCTGGAAAATACGGAATGCCGAATCCGCCGCCGATGTTGAGTACGCGCACCGGAGCCGGCGCGTGCTTTGCCAGCGATACCGCGAGATCGAACGACTTGCGCTGAGCATCGCAAATTGCTTCGGCGCGCAGGTTCTGTGAGCCCCAGAAGATGTGGAAGCCCTCGAATCCCAGACCCAATTCACCGATTTCGCGCAGCACTTCGGGCACGATTTCAGCGTCGATGCCGAACTGCTTCGGGCCGCTACCCATCTTCATGCCTGCCGATTTCAGTTCGAAGTCGGGATTGACTCGCACGGCGATACGAGTGGGCAGGCCGGTTTCCCGCGCGATCCGATGGATCGCCTGCAATTCACGGCGCGACTCGGCGTTGATCAGAATTCCGGCTGCCACGGCCTGGCGCAGCTCTTCGACTGATTTGCCTGGTCCGGCGAAGCTGATGTAGCGCGGATTCATCCCGCTATCGAGCGCCACGCGCAGCTCCCGCCCTGATGCGACGTCGATGCCGTCGACCTGACGCGCCATGTGCGCGACAAGCGTCGGCATCGGATTGGCTTTCATCGCGAAGTGCAACTCGATCTCGCGCGGCAGCGCATCGCGCAGCGCCCGCACACGGCGATCGAGCACGGCGCGATCGTAGGCGTAGAACGGCGTACGCCCGACCCGCTCGGCCAGTCGCGTAAGCGGCTCGCCGCCCACGACGAGACAGTCCTCGCGAACCTCGAACTGTTCGATCGGTGCGTGCTTGGGCACCACGATGCTCATGCGCGCACCTGCTCGAACAGGTCCTGGAATTCACCGGACAGCTGCCTGCGATCGATCTTGCCGTTGGGATTCCGTGGCAACGACTCGGTGCGTACGAACACTTTCGCGGGGACCATGTAGGCGGGCAGTTTCTCGCGGCAGGTACGAATCACGGTGACCTCATCCAGTGCCGCGCCGCCTTTTGGCGTCACCACGACGACGATCGCCTGGCCCAGCACGTCATGCTCGATACCGAACGCTGCACACTCGCCGACAAGCTGCGTCGCATAGAGCGCCTCTTCGATCTCGGTTGGACTCACGCGGTAGCCCGAGGTCTTGATCATCTCGTCGCGCCGGCCGATGAAGTATAGGAATCCCTCCTCGTCCATGCGTACGTTGTCGCCGGAGAACACCGCGATCTCCGGCAGCACCAAGCCGCCTTCGCGGCCAGGAAGCGGCTTGTAGCGCTCGGCCGTCTTTTCCGGATCGTTCCAGTAGCCCATGCCCACCAGCGCGCCACGGTGAACCAGTTCGCCGGACTCGTTGGGCGCGCATCGAGAGCCATCTTCGCGCAGCACCAGGATTTCGGCATTGGGGATCGCCTTGCCGATCGAATCGGGGCGGCGGTCGACTTCTTCCGGCGGCAGATACGTCGATCGGAACGCCTCGGTCAGGCCGTACATCAGATACGGCTTGGTCTGCGGCAGATGGGCCCGCAGCTTCTTCAGTGTCTCGAACGGCATCCGTCCGCCCGTGTTCGCGAAGTAACGCAGGTGCGTCGTGATACTGGCCGGCCACTCGAGCTGGGAAAGTTGAATGTAGAGCGGCGGTACGGCGGTCATGCCCGTCACGCGTTCCTTGTGAAGGGCGTTCAGCACATCGCGGGGCAACAGGTAGTTGAGCAGTACGATGCGTGCACCCACCGAAAAGCCCGTGGTGAGTTGACTGAAGCCTGCATCGAATGACAGCGGCAGCGCGGCGATCAGGACATCATCGGCCCGGTTCTCCAAGTACTGCGCCACACTGCGTGCGCCCGCCACCATGTTGCGATGGGACAGCACGACGCCTTTGGGTTTACCGGTGCTGCCGGAGGTGTACAGAATCGCGAGCATATCGGTGTCGATCACGCGATGCGGCGTGCGCGAGCCGCCCGCCAGGACGTCGGTCCAGCGATTCAGCTGCCAGTGGATTTTCGCTTTGGCTGGTTGCGCATTGCCGACCACGATCACGTGAACCAGATCGGGGCACTGTGCCAATGCGTCCTCCAGCAGCCCGAGGCGCTCTGCCGAGGTGATCAGCACGCGCACGTTGCAGTCGCGCATGATGTACGCAACCTGATCGGCCTTGAGCAGCGGATTGATCGGCACGAATGTGGCACCGGCAGCCGCAGCCCCGAAGCAGCCAACGACCATTTCGAACCGCTTTTCCAGGAAGATGGCCACGCGAGTCGAACGCTCGGTGCCAAGCGTGACCAGCCCGCTAGCCAGTTGCCGGACCTGCTTTTCCAGATCGGCGTAGGACAGGTGCGCATCGCCGTAAGTGAGGGCGGTGCGAGCGGCGTGGACCTCAGCCGTGGCGAAAAGCAGACCGTGGAGCAGAGACGAATCGGCGGTGATCTTCGGACTGGATTGCATGCGGGACTTTTGGGTCGAAGCGATGGATTTGGCAGACGATCAAGCGTGATGGGGCTTGCAGCACGCGGGATGGCGCCTGGCGGCGAGGCGTCGTGCCGGGGAAGGTGAAATTAGACCTCAATGGCCGCGCTCGAAAGGCAAATAACGCTGTCGGAGCGCCAACTATTGGGAGGATCGAGGCTGATCGGTCCGGTTCTGCCGATAGCCGGAACTTTGCAACGCTCCGGCCGCCCGTCGCGCTTGGTCGGGGGCCTCAGGCGTTGCTACGATCCGAAACTTTTGCCCCTGCCGCGAGGCCTCGCCAGGGATCACTTTCAGGCGCGTGTGGCACCGCGTCAGCCTAAACAACCACGCATGCTCGCGCTCCGATCGCAATTAGCTGGACTGAAGGATCTGGCCAAGCAGACCGGCTGGAGTAACGCGGTGTGGTACGCGTTGGCGCGAGGCCTTGGCACTGCCAGCGGCGGGCGAGTTCGATTGATCAAGTACTACCTGATGGCACAACCGATCGCGCCGTCGGCCGTATCCGGGAAGGCATCGGCCAGCATCAACGTGGCGATCGTCGGCCCGGACGCGGCGTGCGTGAGTGCGTTTCCTCGTCCCGCCGAGGTGCTGCGGCAGCGGTTCGAGTCCGGCGCCATCTGCTTTGCGGCGACCGGTGCGGCGGGGTTCGTCGGCTTTCTCTGGCTGAAGGAGCAAGCGTACGAAGAAGACGAAGTCCGCAGCTTGTTCATACCGACTCCAGTCGAACAAGCGGTGTGGGATTTCGACGTGTACGTGGAGCCGCGCTATCGAATCGGCCGTGCCTTCTCGCGACTTTGGGACGCTGCCTACGATTTCATGCGATCGAAGGGATACCGCTGGACGATGAGCCGGGTGTCCGCGTTCAACGCCGCTTCATTGCGTTCCCACGCGAGGCTCGGCGCCGTCCCGGTCGGGTCCGCCACGTATCTGTGCCTTGGCGCCCTGCAGATCTCGATGTTCAGCACTGCACCCTATCTTCACGTCGGGATTCGCAGCCGGCAGCGTCCGGTGATTCGCGTGCAGCCGCCACGTTGAAGAGCGTGCAGCGATCCGTGGTCATGCGCCGGCCCCGGGATCTTTGTTCAGGGCACGTCTGGTCCCGGTGCCATGCTGCGCGCCAACGGTCTAATTTCACGAAGGTGGACTACGTCGGCCGCTATACTCGCCGTCGGTTTTTCGCCGGCTCACACGTCGATAAGCGTGGGCGGGCAGTCTGAGATCAAGCATCGGATTCCGGAGTGACTCGTGAACACGCAGACCGAAGTACTGGGAGTGCTTGAGGGTGTCCTGAATCTGAAGGGCAGAACCGCCGCGTTTGGCGCTGATACGGCGCTCCTGGGGAGCATCCCCGAGCTCGATTCGATGGCGGTCGTTTCGGTCATCACATCGCTGGAAGAACGTTTCGGCTTCAGCGTGGAAGATGACGAGCTCGATGGGTCGACCTTCGCCACGGTCGGGTCACTGGTCGAGTTCGTCGAAACGAAACTGCGCGCAGCTTGATGGTCGCGAATAGCTAGCCAGGTACGCCCAGTCGCCCGCCTGCTGTCGAGCCCCCTAGTTCCGGAAAGCAACCAAGGACCGCCGTGAGCGCTGTCGCGATGACAGCCCGTTTCCAGCCTTGCGCGGACGGTAACCGACTGTTGGTCGAGTACGCGCCCTCGGGGAAGCGGCGCGGAGTGATCTTGTACGTCCACCCGTTCGCCGAAGAGATGAACAAATCGCGCCGGGCGGTTGCGAACACTGCGCGGGCACTTGCGAGCAGGGGATGGCACGTCACCACCCTTGATCTGTTGGGCTGCGGTGACAGTTCCGGCGATTTCGCGGACGCGACTTGGGAGGCCTGGATCGCCGACATCGTCGCGGTGTGGAATCAGCTCGCGCAGTCGCTGCATTCGACGCCGATCTTGTGGGGATTGCGGGCAGGGGCGTTACTTGCGGTCGCTGCGAGCGCGCGTTTGCCTCGGGTCCCCGACGTGATGTTCTGGCAGCCGGCGCTATCGGGGCGCACCTATCTGAACCAGTTCCTGCGGCTCAAGGTCGCCGCACAACTGCTCGGATCGGAAGGAGCCTCGACCGGAACCAAAGCGCTGCGGGCCGAGCTCGAAGCCGGTCGGTCCGTCGAGGTGGCTGGCTACGCGCTTCGCCCCGAACTGGCGCTTCCGCTCGAGCGCGCGGAGCTCGATCCACCCGCCCGCGCACCTGCGCGCGTGTTGTGGTGCGAAGTCGCAGCGCGTGCGGGTGAACTCTCGGTTTCGCCTGCCGCGGCTACGCGACAAGCGAAGTGGCGGGAAGCCGGCGCTGAGTTGCATAGCGTTGTTGTCGATGGTCTGGGCTTCTGGCAGACGCAGGAAATCGCCGAATGTCCCGCGCTGACTGCAGCGACGATCGATGCGCTCGAACGGGTGCCGGCGTGAACTATCGCGAGGAGGTGGTTCAATTCGAGCACGCCGGCGATGCGTTGATCGGCATCCTCGGCAGGCCCGATGAGCTGCGTTCGAGCACCGGAGTGCTGGTGATCGTCGGCGGCCCGCAATACCGCGTCGGCAGTCATCGTCAGTTCGTCCTGCTGACACGGCGATTGGCGCGAAGCGGCTACTGCGTGCTGCGATTCGACTATCGCGGAATGGGGGACAGCGCGGGCGAGATGCGACCCTTCGATGCGGTCGACGGCGATATCGGTGCGGCGATCGACGCCTTGATGCGCGCGTGTCCCGATCTGCGCTCGGTCTGTTTGTGGGGGCTATGCGATGCGGCCTCGGCAGCGATGATGTATGCGCCTGCGGATGGGCGCGTTGCCGGGCTGGCGCTGCTCAATCCGTGGATCCGTAGCGAGGCGACGATTGCCCGCACCTATCTGCGGCACTACTACACCGAACGGCTGGTCAGCCGCGAGTTCTGGAAGAAGCTGTTCTCACAGTCGTTTTCGCCGATTGCATCGGCGCGCTCACTTGCCGGAAATTTCTTCCGCGCACTGCGCCGATCGGACGGAAAACCATCCGGCGAACGCACCCCGTTTCAGGCGCGCATGTTGCGAGGATTGGAGCGCTTTCGTGGTCCGGTGCTGCTGATGCTGAGCGGCCGCGATCTCACCGCGCAGGAGTTCGTCAGCGTGACCGAGGCTGATGCCAGGTGGCGCCGCACGTTGCAACCGGACCGGCTGAAACGCTGGGAACTGCCGCAGGCCGATCACACGTTCTCCAGCCAGGAATGGCGCGCAGCAGTGGAGAACGAAACGCTCGATTGGCTTGGTCGGATCAATCAGGCTGGACGCTGACTCGATCGCTGGTAGCCGCGAGTCCGGTCCGCGCCGTTAAGTCCGGCTCGCGCTACCCTTGGCAAACCACAACTCCAGCATCGCCAAAACCCAGGCCATCGTCCCGTAGTAATGGGGGTGCGCGGGCAGATACTCGCGCATCAGCTTGTCGATGAACGCTGCTTGCACGATTCCGCGCCGGCGCAACCCTGATAGCGCGTCGCCCGCCAGCGCGTTCAATGGCTGATGCGTCTGGATCCACGTCCCGGCAGGCAGGCCAAAGCCGTGCTTCTGCTTGGTGATGATCGCATCGGGCAGGAAGCCGCGCAGCGCTTCCTTGAAGAAATAGCGAAGCTGCGACCCGCGCAGCTTGTGCGTTTCGGGAAGCCTCGCGGAGAAGTCCACGACCTGCTCATCGAGCAGCGGGAAGGCGATGTCCACGCCTGCCAGCTCGCACATGCGGGTGACCTTGGGCAGATCGTTGTCTGCCAGCGTCAACTTCAGATCAATGCCGAGCATCTGATTGATCAGGCTGGCCTGCGCGAAGTCGGTGTACGCGTGCTCCATCACCGCGTGCGGATTCCCTGTCGAGACTGACGCCAGGAACTCCGAACTGAACACATTGCCTGGGCCCAGCCGGTCGAGCAGGTTGTACGACTCGTAGCGCGCGGGCATCGGCGGTCGGGCCTGTCTCACATAGCTGCGCGCCTTGCTTATCACCGGGATGCCATCGCCGCCGGGAATGCCGAGCAGCATCGGCTCCAGGACTGCGCGCGCCAGCGCGGGAACCCGATCGTAGTGGGCGAATCGGTACTGCTTGGCGTAACGGGCATTCCCGCCGAACAACTCGTCTCCACCGTCCCCGCCGAGCATGCGCGTGATGCCGTCCTGTCGTGCCAGCTTGGCACAGTAGTACGTCGGAATCGCCGAAGCGTTACCGAATGGCTGGTCGTAGGCATCGGCAATGCGCGGCAGCGCGTTCACGACATCGTCGGGGGTTACGTAGTACTCGTGGTGATCGGTCTTGAAATGCTGCGCGGCGATGCGCGCGTACTCCATTTCGTCGTATCCGGCTGCGTCGAAGCCGATCGAGTAGGTGTGCGCGGGCTCCTGTGAGTTCGCGCCGATCATGCCGCAAATGGTCGAGCTGTCGGTCCCGCCGCTGAGGAACGCACCGGTGCGCGCCGAGCCCATGGCACGTGCCGTCGCGGCACTCAATGCGTCGCGAAACTCCGTGCGCAGCTTGTCGAATGATTCGTCATCGCGCTCGGCGAATCGCATCGACCAGAATCGCGCGAGCTTGACGCTGCCGCCTTCGAACGTGAGGAACTCGCCCGGCAGCAGGCGGCGCTGATTCTTTCGCGCCGTGACCGGTCCGGGGACCATGTGAAAGTACACGTAGTCGTAGATCGCCTGCGGATCGATGCTCGACGAGGCGCGCGGATGTTCGGCGAGCGCATCGGCGGTGGAGCCGAACAGCAGTTGCGCGCCGACCTGCTCGTAGACGAGGCTGCGCACGCCCATGCGGTCGATCGCCAGAATCGTGCGGGCGCGCTTGCCGTCGAACAGCGCGAGCGCGAAGTCTCCGCCGATCGACTTCAGCGCATCGACGCCTGAGAGTGCGTATGCACGTAGCAGTTCCGCGCAGAACGCTTCGATCGGCTGTGCCGCATGACTGGGCATCCACCGCGGATGGCCGAGGACTGCCAGCGTGAGTCCATCCTGTTGCACCAGGGCACTGGTAGAGGGCCAACCGGCGCAGCCGATGCCGCAGCTTTGCGCGGTCGCGACCCGGACCTCTGTCTGATCGAAGCGGGCGAGGGCCTGCGCCATTCGGCCCGTGATCGCCGGATCGGTCGATCCGGACGCGTCGACCCAACCACAAATGCCGCCCATGCGGTAAGACCTCTGACGTTGATCTGGATGCGCTGCGCGGGGTGAAGCGCGATTCGGTGAGGTTCGCGCGATGCGAGCGGATTGCGTGTTGAAATGCTAACACGCGCACTTTCGCCGTCTGCCTTACCCCGCGGGGAAAACTGCGTAATGGTTGGCGAATTGCTGTCGCGGTCGCGGTGCCCGTACCGTGTTAAGCGCGACTGCGACGAAAGATGAATCGCGGCACGTCGGTGAGGTCGCGCCACAAACGGCGCCGGTTCCAATACGCCATGCGGCAGGCGTAGTCGAGCGCGCGACGTCGCTCCTCCCACGAAAGCGATATCTCGAGTGGTGCGTAGATCCACTCCGCCTGCAGCTTCCAGTTCTGAAATAGCTCGCGCACCGTCCGGGTCGGGTAGTGGTGCTTGGTGAATTCTTCCAGCGAGCGCAGTGCCGTGGCGGTTGCTTCGTTCATCTGGCGGTAGAACAGATACTCCGGCACCTCGATGAACTTGCCCAGCAAAGCAAGTCGTCCCATCAGCACGTTGTCGCCGCCGAAGTGCGGTCGAATGTCGCCGGCCACGCGCAGTGCGGAGACGCGGATGACGCCATTCATCGCATTGTTCAACCGCATTGTTCGCGCCAGCCGGATGAAGCGAATCGACGGCTCGGCCTCGGTGAGGCTCAAGCTGTCGACATAGTCGGCTGCATCTTCGATGGTGTGGGAAAACAGCCTCGTGAAGCTGTGCGCGACTGATGCATCAGGAGCCCTGTCGAGCTGCGCCACGCACTTCTCGAGCATCGTCGGGGCACACCAGTCATTGCTCGACGCCCATTTGAAGTACGGGCCACGCGCCTGGCGCGCCACGAACGCGTAGTTGGAATTGGCGCCGATGTTGATGCTCTGGCGTACCAGCTTTACGCGCGAATCGCGCGCGGCGTACTGCTCGACGATCTGGCAGGTGCTGTCAGTCGAGGCGTTATCGCTGATCACCAGTTCGAAATCGCGAAACGTCTGTGCGAGCAGCGACTCGATTGCAAGAGCGATAGTCGCCGAGGAGTTGTAGGCGGGCATGCCGACGGTGAGTCGAGCCGCCTCCCTGACCTTCTCGTCGTTCAGGCGACTCATGCCTGCAACGAGACCTTGCTCGCGTGGAAGGCTTCGGCGAATCCGCTGGGCGCCTTGCACTCGATGCCCCGGATCCGCATCAGTCCCTTGAACGTGTCGTCGCTGAACCACTGCTTGGAGCGCTGCGTGCCGAAGAAGCGATTCAGCGCACGCAGCTTGCGCGCGACGATCGACTCGCTGAGCGGCATGTAGAGATTCGGCTGGCTAAGATCGCCTTCGTACTTCGGGATCTCGTACTCCAGCACCAGATGATCACGCCAGGTGTTCCAGGTCAGCTCGCACACCAGTCGATGATCCTGGTGACGATCGAAGCGCGTATGGGTGAAGATCAGATCGGGGGCGACGTCGCGTTTGAGGCGCTCGAAGCATTCCTTTGCTTCTCGAAACTGCGCCGGCAGGAATCCGTCCTGGAAGTCATTGAGCCGAATGTCCAGATTCGCGGCCTGGCGGGCGAGGAAGCGCGCGCTTCGCCGTGCTTCGATGGCGCGCTGTCCAACTGCACTCATGACCACCCAGGTGATCGCAATATTGCGCCGCTCACTGAGCAGTTGCATCAGTGTGCCGCCGCAGCCGATTTCGAGGTCGTCGCTGTGCGCCCCGATGCACAACACGGAAAGCTTGCGCCGGGCTGGGAGTTGTAGGGCGAGCATGTTTATGGTGCGAGCATGAAACGACGACGCGACAAGTGCGACAGACGCGGCGCGAACCAAGCGCGGGCGCGCCCGGCGGCCGGATGTTATCCCTACTGAGTGGCTCGTTCGCGAGTGCTGCGCGAAGCGTCGGACCCGGACGCCGGTGCGTCCACGCGCTTGAGCCAGATTTCCCGCCAGTAGGTGTTGGAGGCGCGCGGACAGCCGAGCCGACGCCCCGTCAACTCGGCCCGACAGAATACGTTCTCGAGCTGAATGCACGGTGACTTCATGGTCACCATCTTGCCGTTCTTCTCGTTGATCAGGCGGTCGACCCGCATTTGCACCTGGTAGCGTTTGCCCGAGTACTTGAGCATCTCTTCGTCGTAGCGCATCCCGCGGTTGACGCCGTCGGGCGTAATCGTCTTGGCGATTTCCGTGGGCAATTTCACTTCGACCCACTCACCGGGTTTCAGGTCGAGCCGCCCGGTCGGCGTGGGTTGTCCCTTGGGGATCTCGCCGCGGATCTCGGGAAACGGCTCTCCGCCGCGCAGCTTCTGGAATGCATTGTAGAAGCGGACCAACGCGCGGTAGCCCACGCCCAGGCCGACGATCTTCTGAAATCCGGCTCGCAACAGCAGCTTGGTCATGTGCCAGGCGCTGTGGTTGCCGCTGGTGACGTCCTTGACGTACTGGCGTGCATCCCACCAGGGGAGCAACTCGCTGGCGTCGTAGATCACGGTGGTCTGGCACACCCAGGTCGGATCAGCCGGATCATCGGCCAGTTTCGCTGCCTCGATGACACGTTGTTCGGTGCAGTTGGCCCCTGTTCGAACCAGCGCGGGTGCGTTCGGACTGTCGGCGCGCTTGAGCCACGCCTCTTTCCAGTAGAACACGCAGTCGGCCTGACAGCCGTCGTGCGCGTTGCCATCGCAGCGTGCCTGTTCGAGATGCACCGCGTCGTGCATGCGCCGCCCGCCGGTCCTGTTCGGGCTCGAATCACAGGTCTTGTGCGCGGCCTTGTACACCCGCAGACGCTTGCCGCAGAAGGCGAACATCTCCGGCTGGAATGGCAAGTTGTCCAGGCGGGCGTTGGAATCGAGCGTCGCGAGGATCTCCTCCTTGCTACGCACGACCACCCACTCACCGGCCCGCAGGCCCAGGCTCATCGCGCGTGACAGTTCGCTGCGCATCATCGCTATGCGGGCACGCCGAGCTTCTCGGGCTCGAGCGGCGCCAGATCGCTTACGCGCAGGAAGTCCTTGAGCGTCGAGCCGGTCGCTTTGCCATCGACATTTTCCGGACCGCGGCCCTGGCTTAGATCGTCCAGGTGAAGGGTGCGCAGATCGTAGCTGTAGCGGATCACGTCGGAATCGTTGACGGGCGAGCCGTGCAGGTGACAGGTGGAGAACATCATGACGTCGCCGCCGTTGTGCACGAAGCGGACTTCGGCGGCGCGGCTGAGATCGTCGTGCGGGACAGGGTGCTGACGCTTCTCGCCGTCGACGTTCTGCGCGGCGGAAAACCTTGCGTTCTTGACCCACTCATCGTAGTCCCATCCCTGCGACGCATTGCGTACCGGCTTGCGGAAGTACTCGAGATACATCGGCATCACGTGCGCGACCTCGGCGTCGAACAGCGGAACCCAGTAGTTCACCAGTTGTCGCGGGTGCGCGTACCACGTGTCCCGATGGGCCTTGTAGGCGTAGCTGACACCGCTGGTCAAGTAGTTTCCCGGCGGCGCCACGCGCAGTCGAGGCAGATCGAAATAGGTGAGCTCCGGATCACAACCCATCGCCACGATCAACTCCTGGCAGAGTTGCTTGGTGCGCGGATGATTGGTGAAGGTGGACTTCATCGGGCCCGCGGCACTGACGAATTCTTGCACCGGCAATTCGAGGTGTACCCGACGCCGGTCGCGTTCGCTGGAGAATCCCCGGTCGATCAACTCGGTTGCCCATTCCACCAGCTTCATCGATGGCGTCGGTGCGCTGTACAGGAAAATGCTGCCATCGAAGATCCGTGTTCGGCGCAGGTCGTCGTTGATGCGCCGATTGAAGTAGACAGAAGTCGAATTCATTGCGGAACCGTCTCGGAATGGGGCGCTGCGGATGCTAGCCACGAACCCCGTGCCGCACACCCGCTCGCTGCGAAGTCGGTCACGCGGGGAGGGAATAAATTGGCCAGTGGCGCCCACGCTCGAGACCTATTCGACGCCGGAGAACAGCTCGTTGATGGTGTGCAGTTGCGACGCTGGAGACAGAGCGGCCAACTGCGTCGCGACCTCCATTCGGTACACCGGGTTCATCAACACGACGTGCGCGGGCGACAAGCGGCGCAGCGCTTCCGGCGGGCGGACCATCAAACCAGAGCCTGGCAGATAGCGGTCGTGACGTGACGGGCTGAGATCGACCGCGCACGCGATGTGCTCGGGAGAGCCGAGCGCCGCAATCAATCCGACGGTCTTGGCGGCTCCTTGCCAGAGAACCACACCTTTGCGATCTTGATCGAGCCGCTGCAACGATCGGCGGCAGCTTTCAATGCTGTCGCGTGCGCGCTGCGCGAATTGCAGATACGACTGCCTGTCGTAACGGGGCGCGTGGACGCGAAGCGGCCAATGCCCCGCTCGGGCCTCGAGCAACAGGTACTGCCCATCGTATGCGGAAGCGACGTCGAGCACCTCAAGGCCCGCATGCGCGAACGCGAAGCGAAGCGTCGACTGAGTGAAGTAGTTGCAGTGCTCGTAGTAAATGTCCCAGAACGCGACCTCTTCGAATACGCGTTCACTGCCCGGTACTTCGATGAGCACCACCCGGGCAGGATCGCGTGCCGCCCAGCGCGCGATCAGCCGCAGGAATGCGTCGATATCGCCGATGTGCTCGAGCGTGTGCCGGCATACGAGTGCGTCGGCGGGAAGATCGATCATGGCTTCGTCGAATCGCTCGGCGCGTACCTCCACCACCCCAGCGCCAACGTTGGCGCGGCGCGGCCGGCCGACCGGATCCAAGCCAAGGCACTCGGCCACACCAGTCTGGGCCAACAAATCCAGGAAGTCGCCGTGCCCACAACCGACTTCGAGCACACGCTTTCCGCGTAGCCCGTGCTTGTCGACCCAGCTGTTCGCGAGGTTGCGTGCAAACGTGCTGAAGTGGGCGGAGGCTGCCTGCGAGCTCTCGTAGCGAGCGCCGATTTCCCCGAGGTTCTGATCGAACTGGGCGTTGAACACGAAGCCGCATGCGCGGCATAAGGCGAGATCGACTGCCGCGCTCGGCACGGCCTTCGCCTCAGCGACTGATTCGAGAATGGCCGTACACGATACCGGCGCGTCGTCGAGTCGGTAGAACCGCTCGATCTCGCGCGCTGCGCATACCGGGCATCCTCCTTTGTTGGTAGCCCGGGTGTCGTTCACTCGTTCACTTTGCGTTTCTTGGTCGTTGCCACACCATCCAGGGGCACTCGCCTTTGGCTTCCATGCGATCGAAGGTGATCTTGTCTTTGAACGTGTCCATCGACTTCCAGAATCCGCCGTATCGATAGGCCGTCAGTTTGCGCTCGTCGATCAGGCGGCCGAACGGCTCCTCAACCAGTTCCTCGCCCTCGCGCACGTAGTCGAAGACCTCGCGCTTGAGCACGAAGAAGCCACCGTTGATCATGAAGCGATGGTCCCGCATCGGGCCCAGTGCGGTGACCAGGCCGTTGTCGTCGGCTTCCACCGCGTGAAAGCTGTGCCAGGACTGAACCGCTGCGAAACTGGCCGTCGCATTCGTGCGGTGAAACTGCGTGATCATCGCGTCCAACGGCAGATCCGACAGGCCATCGGAATAGTTGGCCAGGAACACCGGTTCGTTCTCGACGTACTTGCGAACACGCAACAGTCGCTGGCCGATATTGCTGTGCATGCCGGTGTCGACGAACGTAATGTTCCAGTCGTGCATGTCGGTCGAATGCAATTCGACCCGCTTGCCGCCCTCGGACAAGGTGAAGTCGTTGGTCATGCACTCGTTGTAGTTCAGGAAATAGTCGCGAATCGCATCGCCGCGATAGCCCAGCGCCAGCACGAAGTCCTTATGACCGTAGTGCGCGTAGTAGCGCATCAAGTGCCAGATCAATGGCCGATAGCCGACGTTGACCAGCGGCTTGGGAATGGTGTCGGAGTGCTCGCGCAGACGCGTCCCGAGGCCACCGCAAAACAGCACGACTTTCATGTTCGGATCTCTTTCGTCGTTTTGGCGTGGGGGGCGCGAGACTCCAGCGAGCCCGCGCCGATGCGACGCTCAGCGTCCTCGCCAGTACAGATCCTGATCGATCTGGTTGGTGCGTTGCAGGTAGTTGAGCTGCTTGAGTCGCGTGAAGGCACGGAATTCGTAGGTGTCTTTCGACATCTCGATGCGTTCGAACAACGCGCGCAATTCCTCGGCGCCGCGCCTGGCCGTCCACCTACTTTCGAACCCAGGAAGCTTGGCGTGGATTTTGTCGAACGACACACGGTAGCTGCGGTTATCACCCACCGACGAGCCGACGGTCACTTCGCAACCTGGAAATACTTCGGCAATGATCTGAGCGAGTTCGCGCACCCGGTAGTTCTCGCGCGTGTGGCCGACATTGAAGATCTCACCGTTGACGGCATCTGCCGGTGCCTCGGCCGCGCAGCGCATCGCTTCGCAAATATCTTCGATGTGCACGACAGGGCGCCATGGGCTTCCGTCGCTGGTCATCACGATCTTCTTGCGCGTCCAGGCGAGCGCGCACAGATCATTGATCACGATGTCGAAGCGCATCCGCGGCGAGGCGCCATAGGCGGTCGCGTTGCGCAGGAACACCACCGAGAAATCCTTGTCGGCCATCGGTCCGACGTCGCGCTCGACGTTGACCTTGCATTGGGCGTAGGCGGTCTGCGGGTTCGGCGGCGAGGTCTCGTCGAGGAACTCGCCGGTTCCCAATCCGTACACGCTGCACGAGGACGCATACACGAAGCGCCGCACGCCGGCCTGTTTGGCCATCTTGGCGATACGCACTGAGCCTTCGTGATTGATCTTGAAGGTGACCTCAGGACGGTTCTGTCCGAGCGGATCGTTCGACAACTCGGCGAGGTGGATGACCGCGTCGATCCCGGCGAAATCGGCAGGCTCGACTGAACGCAGATCCTTGAGAGTGGTTCTGGGAATCGTCGGCAGTGCGATCGGATCGAGGTACAGGCATCCGTCGCGATAGAACCCTGCATCCAGACCGGTAACGTCGTGGCCACGGGCGGCGAGATAGGGTGCGAGACGCGAGCCGATATAGCCTTCCGTTCCCGTTACTAGGATTTTCATTGGCAATCCGATGGCTGACGATGAGAGCGAGAGTTCGCTCGGGCGGTCGTGACGAGGTGTCGTCGCGTCGACAAACTATAACGAATCGTCAGGACCGTGACTGTGACCAAGTAACGCTCGGTCGGGCGTGTGTCGAGGCGCGCAACCCGCTGTTCCGGAAGACCGCGTCGCGCTGTCTCGAGCGAGCTGAACTAGAAGACGCTGACCTCTGGAATCGGCACGACGAACTGGCCGCCCCATTCGCGGATGTAAGCTGCCTGCTGCGAGATCTCCTCTTTTAGATTCCACGGCAGGATCAGGACGTAGTCAGGCCGAACCTCGCGAATGCGGTCCGGATGCACGATCGGGATGCGGGTGCCCGGGGTGAACTTGTTCTGCTTGTACGGATTGGCGTCGGTCGTGAAGTCAAGGAAGTCGGTCCGGATTCCGCAGTAGTTGAGCAGCGTATTGCCCTTTCCGGGTGCGCCATAACCGACTACGCGCTTGCCGCGATTCTTGGCATCGATCAGGAAGGACAACAGCTTGCGCTTCGTCGCCTCGACCTGCAGACCGAACCCCTGGTAGCGATCGAGCCGGGCGAATCCTTCGGCTGCTTCGCGCTCGCGCAGCTCGCGTGCACGCTCGGTGGTGGCGAGCGCGGTGTTCTCGGTGTGACGGCCATAGATGCGCAAGGAGCCGCCGTGCGTTGGAATTTCTTCAACGTCGAACAACGTCAATCCGTGGTGCGCGAACACCGCCGAAACGGTGAGGAACGAGAAGTAGCTGAAGTGTTCGTGGTAGATCGTATCGAACTGATTCGACTCCATGAGCCGATACAGATGCGGGAATTCCATCGTTATAACGCCTTGCGGCGCTAGCAGCCGCTTCATGCCGGCGACGAAGTCATTCAGATCGGGCACGTGCGCGAGGACGTTGTTGCCCAGCAGAAGGTCGGGCTGTCCGAATTCGGCGGCGACTTCGGCGGCGGTCTTGCGTCCAAAAAACTTCGAGGTCGTCGGTACGCCTTTGGCGATTGCAGCCTTGGCGACATTGGCGGCGGGCTCGACTCCGAGCACCGGCACGCCGCGCTTGACGAAGTGCTGCAGCAGATACCCATCGTTGCTGGCCAGTTCCACCACTTTGCTCGCGCTGGTCAGATTGAAGCGCTTGCAGACCATGTCGACGTAGCGCTCTGCGTGCTGTACCCAACTACTCGAGTAAGAAGAGAAGTAGGCGTACTCCACGAAGATGTTCTCCGGAGGTACGAACTCCTGTAGCTGCACCAGGTAGCACTGGTTGCAGACATACGCGTGCAACGGATAGAACGGCTCCATCTCGGTGAGCTGCTCGTGGGTGATGTGCGTCTGGCACAGCGGCGACATTCCCAGGTCCACGAACGTCGTTCGCAGATTGGCTCTGCAGAATCGACAAGCCAGCGAGTGGGTATTGGTTTCGGTCACGGTTTTGGCAGAGGAGTTCGTGGTGGTCGACTGCATTGGTGCGGGTCTCTCGTTTCGATCTGACTGGGAAAACCAACGGCGCTCGAAGGCTGGGCCAAGTCGCAGCGAATCCCATTCCACCACTTCGGTGGGACCGTCAGTTTTCCATCGGATGGCGCGATTGTTGGCAATTCACGCCCAGTGTCCAGCTTTCGTCGCGTGTCGGGGATGCGACCGGCGAATGCGTCGCTGCAACAAATAGTGTCCCACTACCGCGAGCCAGCCGATCCGCTTCGAGAACGAAATCGGAACAGTTTCACGACTTTGTGCAAGGGGCGGCGGTGCCAACTGTTTCGCATCTCTAGAATTCGACGCGAGACGTCTGGCACTGAAGCCCGCACGCAACCAGAGTGGGTCCTCCTACCGCTTGTCCTGCGTTTGATGCCGTCCGAGCCCTTGTGCTCACCATTCGTCTGGATTGATTCATCATTGCAAATGCATGGTTCGAGGCACGAACCTTGCGGCGGCGATGCGAATCACATCTGACCGGCCTGTCCCACCGTCCGGTCGAATCAATAACTAGGGTGCATCGCCCGTCGCCAGGCCGATGCCCTGTTGGGGGTACACACAGTGGGTAGTCTCGTTCGGCACAATGCTTTGATTTCGGTCGTCGTTCAGCTGCTGGCTGAGGCGGCGATGTATTTCCTTGCGGTCGTGATCGGTGTGTACGTTCACCGGCAGTTTCCTCCAGGCGTCTGGACGCTCCACGCCTACTTTCCGGCGTTCGTGTTCGCCGCTTTGATGGTGGTCGTGAGCGCCACCATGGGGCTGTACAAGGCGGGTGGTCCGCTTTCGTCCCGCACGGCGCTTACCCGCGTGGTCGCTGCTACCGCGCTGTGCGTGCCGGTGTCCTACCTTGCGTTCTCATTTATCCCGTACGGTCACCTGGCGCAGTCGGCCATCGCGAACATTCTGCTGCTGACGTTGCTGGGTGGGCTGGTGATGCGGCCGTTTCTTAATGGGCTCTTGTCTTTCGGGGTCTTGCAGTATCGGCTTCTGGTGGTGGGGACTGGTCCTGAAGCGCAGGCGGTCGAACATGCGATCGGGCAGCGTGGTTTGTCCCAAGCGCTGATCGCTTCCTTCTACCCGGTCAACGACATTCGCGATCCTGGCATCGATCCAACCCGAATCGTGCAAACCGGTGAGTCGCTCGACGTGATCGTCGACCGGTTGCGGATCTCTGAAGTGGTGGTGGCGGTGCGCGAGCAGCGCGGTGGCGTGCTCCCGTTGAAGGAACTACTCAACTGCCGGGCCAAGGGTGTGCGGGTGACCGGGATTGCGCAGTTCCTGGAGCGCGTTGTTGGCCAGGTGCCACTCGAGTCGATTAAAGCCAGCTCGCTCATCTACGGTGACGGTTTCCAACAAGGGGTCGTGCGTCGGGTGTTCAAGCGACTGGCCGATGTCGCTGTGTCATTGGGCCTGTTGGTGATGGCGTTGCCGGTCTTGCTGATTACGGCGATGGCGATTGCGTTTGAGTCTCGCGGCCCGATCATCTACCGGCAGGAACGCGTCGGACGTGGCGGAAAGCCCTTCACGCTGTGGAAGTTCCGAAGCATGCGTCCCGATGCAGAAAGCGACGGCCGCGCACGATGGGCACAGGTCAACGACGATCGCATCACCAAAGTCGGGCGATTCATCCGTCGGACGCGCATCGACGAATTGCCCCAACTCATCAATGTGTTGCGTGGCGAGATGAGCTTCGTCGGTCCGCGCCCCGAGCGCCCCGCGTTCGTTGAGAAATTGAAGGCGCAGATCCCGTTCTACGATCTCCGCCATAGCGTGAAGCCTGGGCTGACGGGGTGGGCGCAAGTTCGCTATCCGTACGGCGCATCGGAGAGCGACTCAGCCAACAAGCTGCAGTTCGATCTCTACTACGTCAAGAACAACTCGCCGATCCTCGACATGCTCATCGTCTTGGAGACCGCGCGCGTCGTGGTGTTCGGCGAAGGCGTCCGCTAGCCGCGGACGGTCGCTGGGCCCGCGGGCCGCCACTGGCAAAGGATCCTTGCCGGGCGGGCGAAGTTCTCCCTAACCCCGCACCCGCCGTAGTGACGCGGCATTGCTCATGCTACTGTCGTGATGACAACGGTTCCCGCCGCGCCAGATCCGCGTGCGATGCGGAAATCGTGCGACCGTCGCAAGATCGCCTTCCACTCCCAGCCCGCCATGCAGGAGCGCGCTCGTCGCGAGCGTGCGGCTGGGACACCGAATGGCTGCTTGCAGGTGATAGCTGAGGGGCGGCTACAACCAATCAATGGGACTTCTTGCAGCGTCGTTTATGGTGGGGCGCTCAAGGATCGATTTCGAATCAATGGGCCCGGCTCGGGCCGCGAATGGAGAACGCAGGATGACTATCGTTGCTGTGGTGGGCCTGGGTTACGTCGGACTGCCGTTGGCGGTCGAGTTCGGCAAGAAGTTCCGGACCATCGGGCTAGACCTATCCCAGGAAAAGATCGAGGCCTACAGACGCCACGTCGATCCGACTGGAGAAGTCAGTGGCGAGCAACTCAAGGCAGCCTCGAAACTGTTCGTGACCACCGACGAGGCGGCGCTCAAAGAAGCGGACTTCATCGTTGTTGCTGTGCCCACGCCAGTCGATGATGCACATCAGCCGGATTTCAAACCACTGCTTGGGGCGAGTGGGTCAGTCGGCCGCAATCTGAAGCGCGGCGCGGTCGTCGTGTTCGAGTCGACGGTCTATCCCGGCGCTACTGAAGAAGTGTGCATCCCGGTCATCGAGAAGCACTCAGGTATGCGTTGGAAGCAGGACTTCAATGTCGGGTATTCGCCAGAGCGGATCAATCCCGGCGACAAAGAGCACACCCTTACCCGCATTACGAAAGTCGTTTCCGGCGATACGCCGGCAACGCTCGACAAGGTCGCCGAGGTCTACGGAAGTGTCATCATCGCGGGCGTCTATCGTGCATCGAGCATCAAGGTCGCCGAGGCGGCCAAGGTCATCGAAAACACGCAGCGCGACTTGAACATCGCGCTGATGAACGAGCTGTCGCTCATCTTTCATCGCATCGGCATCGACACACTCGAAGTACTGCAGGCCGCAGGTACCAAGTGGAACTTCCTGCCGTTCCGCCCCGGCTTGGTCGGCGGACACTGCATCGGCGTCGATCCCTATTACCTGACGTACAAGTCCGACATGCTCGGCTATCACCCGCAAGTGATTCTCGCGGGTCGGCGCATCAATGACGGCATGGGCAAATACGTTGCTGAGCAGACCGTGAAGCTCATGATTCAAGCCGGCTTTCCGGTGAAGGGAGCCAACATCACCGTGCTCGGTCTGACTTTCAAGGAGGATTGCCCCGATCTGCGCAACTCACGAGTCATCGACGTGATTCGTGAACTCGAATCCTACGGCGCCATGGTTCATGTGCATGACCCCCTGGCTGAACCGAAGGAGGCGCAGCATGAATACGGTGTGACACTGAAATCCTGGGACGAACTTCCTCCCGCTCACGCCATCGTCGCTGCGGTTTCGCATAAGCAGTTCAAGGCGCGCAGCCTCGACGAGATGGGGGCAAAAATGATTCGCGGCGGGATCTATGCCGATGTAAAGGCTACCGCCGATATCGCCGCACTTCGCGAACGGGGCTACACGGTCTGGCGCCTGTGACAGCCTGACCGACATACAGAACACTGCGCTGTGCTTAGCGCGTCCGCCAGCGCAAAGCATGTGCTCGATGTGACAAGAATTTTCACGACAATCGCACCGTACTGAGCAGACTTCTTGCTCCCTAATACCGGCGCGCGTGGATGAGGGCGCGCGCCTCTGTCGAGCGGCGCCGTGCTCGACGAAGTCGCGACTTCACAGACTTTCGTTGAAAAATAATCGCAACGATGCGAACCAAGAACATTTGGCGAACGGGCGTTACAGCAGTCCTGTTGATTGCGGCAGGAGCCGTGCAATCCGCAAACGGTGATACGGCTCAATCACTGTACACACCCGACCGAATTGCGCGCATGGCGCTCGCGCTCGAACACGGCGAGGGTGTCCCGCGTGATCTGCCCGCCGCGTACAACCTCTACTGCGTGGCGGCACGCGCCGGCAGCGCCGAGGCGCAGTATGCGTTGGGCTGGATGCATGCGAATGGCCGAGGCATCGAGCGCGACGACGATTTGGCGCGCGGCCTGTTTGCTATGGCCGCTTCGGCCGGACATGCGCACGCGGCAAGAATGATGGAGCGAATTTCCGGCGAATCACACCGGCTTCCACCTTGTATGCGGGCGAGCATGCCGGAGCCACCCTTGGCGATCGTCGCGATGATGCCGCCGGCGCCCAGAGCAGAGATCCCGGCCGAGTCCGCCGACCCGTTCAGCTACCTGTCGCCCGACAAGCGCAAGCACGCAGAGCTCGTGCGTGATCTGGCCAAGCTCGCCGGCATCAATCCGCGGCTTGCGCTGGCGATAGTGGCCGCCGAATCCAACTTCGATCCACAGGCCATCTCCCCCAAGGATGCGCGCGGGCTGATGCAGCTCATTCCCGACACCGCGCGTCGCTTCAACGTGAAGGATCCCCACGATCCGCGCGACAACGTCATCGGCGGACTTGCCTACCTTCGCTGGCTGCTTTCTTACTACGAGGGGCGCGTCGAACTGGCCACGGCAGCCTACAACGCAGGTGAAGGTGCGGTGGACAAATACCGCGGTGTGCCGCCGTTCCTGGAAACGCAAGACTACGTCAGGCGGATCCAGCGCTACTTCGACGCCGCGATTCATCCGTTCGACCCGCGCCTTGTGCCGCCCTCGTCGGTCGTGAAGGGGCCGATCCGGATCGGCATGTAACCACTTCGATTGACTTGGGGTCACGCGCGGCGCCGCGTGCGGCAAGTGCGGCACCACCGTCGGCCGGCGAGGTAAGCTGCGCGCCCGAATCGCCATCCGAGCGCGCCCCGCGGTGTCGTGGACTATCTTCTGATCAAAGGCCTGATCAAGGCGCTGGTACTTCCGCCGGTCGGTCTCATCCTCCTCGGATTGATTGGCACATTCGTCGCGCGCCGCAGGCCGTTCGGCCATGTGCTCACGGCGCTTAGCCTGTCGGCCTTGCTGGCGATGTCATTGCCGATCGTCGCCTACACCCTGACGGAGATGCTCGCTGCCCCGGCACCATTCCAGCCGGACCAACCGGTGCAGGCCAAGGCGATCGTCATCCCTGCTGGAGGCCTGCGCGAGAACGCGCCCGAATATGGCGGCATCTCGTTGAGCGCGTTGACGTTGGAGCGTGTTCGATATGGAGCAGCCCTGGCCAAGCGAACTGGCTTGCCGGTGCTGGTCAGTGGCGGGATCGAAGCCAAGGGCAAGGTCGAAGCCGAGGTCATGCGGGCCGCACTAGTCGAGGAGTTCGGCGTCGTCCCGAAATGGCTCGAGCCCCGTTCGAAGAACACGCGCGAGAACGCGTTGTTCGCAGCGCAGATCCTGCGGCCGCACGGAATCGAGCGAATCGCGCTGGTCGGGCACGTGTTCGACATCAAGCGATTCAGCGCCGAATTTGAGCGCGCCGGCTTCTCGGTAATCGCGGCTCCTACTGGCCTGCGCACGCCGATCGAGCTGTCGTGGCGCGATTGGGTTCCATCGATGCGTGCGATCGAAGCGGCCCATTTCGCATGCTACGAACTGGTGGCCAACGCGGCCGAAGCGGTCAGTTCCGCCTTGGCATTGGTGCTGCCGCACCGGCTGATCCAGTAACGCTGGTCAAGTAGAACCGGCTAGGTGCGTTACGGTCTGATCGATCGCGCCGAAGATGCTCTTGCCGTTGGCATCGAGCATATCGATCCGAACGCGGTCGCCGAATTTGAGGAAGGGCGTCGAGGGCTCTTTGTCCTTGATCGTTTCGATGGCTCGACGCTCGGCGATGCATGCCGATCCGGCAGAGCCATTGCGGTTCGAAATCGTGCCCGATCCGATGATGGTGCCTGCGCCAAGCGGCCGGGTCTTCACAGCGTGCGCGATCAGCCGCGGAAAGTGGAACGTCATGTCCGCGCCGGCGTCGGGTGCGCCGAGTAACTCGTCGTTCACGTGTACCTGGAGGGCGCCGTGCAGCTTGCGCCCATCCCACGCCTCGCCCAGTTCCTCGGGCGTCACCGCTACCGGCGAGAACGACGTCCAGGTCTTGCCGTGAAGGAAGCCAAATCCCTTGGCCAGCTCCGCTGGGATCAGGTTGCGCAGGCTGACGTCGTTGACCAGCATGACCAGGAGAATATGGTCGGTGGCCTTGTCGGATTTCGTGGCCATCGGAACATCGTCGGTGATCACCGCGACCTCGCCCTCCAGATCGATGCCCCACTCCTCGGAGCCAACGACGATCGGATCGCGCGGGCCCAGAAAGCAATCCGATCCACCCTGATACATCAGTGGATCGGTATTGAACGACTTTGGCATCTCTGCGCCCCGCGATTTGCGCACCAGTTCGACGTGATTGAGGTAGGCCGAAGCATCGGCCCACTGGTAGGCGCGCGGCAGCGGCGCGTGGAACTGGGCGAAATCGACCTCGAAAGCCTTCGGACCGGGTTCGCGATTGAGTTGCGCGTAAAGCTCCTCGAGCTGCGGTGCGTGGTAGGTCCAGTCGTCGAGTGCTGCCTGCAGCGTGGGCGCGACATCGTAGGCGAGGATCGCCTTGGACAGATTGCGCGAGACCACACAAAGCGCGCCGTCGCGCGTGCCGTTTTTCAGCGTTCCAAGTTTCATCTGGTCTGGGCCTCGATCGGTACGCCATCAGCCGATCGGACATTCTCGTTGTAGGGATGCAGCGCAGCAGCGATGCGACGAAGGCGCGGATTCTAGCGCTGCGTGCGGTTTGGCACGGATAGCGTACCGAGTACACGAGATGTTCATCCGTGCGATGGACCATTTCACGTGCGCCTGTGGCGACGGTTACGCGTTATCGGCAACACTGCACTACGCGGCTGGTCGCCGGACGCATTCAGGCGCGCGTGTTGCATCGTGCACCGCACCGGTATCCACGCCAGCTCTCGTCCTTCCCCCAAGGCCATGTCGACCGACGTCCGCCCATCGCCGAATACCTTGCTCGCCCGCTTTCTCAGCGGCGAACCGCCTGCGAACGCCGATGAGGTCGAAGCGCTCGAGCATGCGATTCGTACCCAATCCTGGGAGGGGATCATCGAGCACAAGCACGCGGCGGGAGATGGCGCGCAGCGTCCGGTCGGGACCAGTGAGCGCAAGCGAGGCCGCACCTTCGCTTCCACGCGCCGCTGGTGGTTCGTCGGCAAAGTCGCGGGCACCTAGATTCGTCGCCTCGGCTCAGGGGTCCCGTGCGCCGTATCAAGCACAAATCCCGCAGCCGGCGAGCTGATTTCGGCGCGGCGCCAAAAGCTTCGAGTGCCGCCACACCGCTTGCGTGCGCCACGAACGCCCTCATATCGGGTGATCCGCTCCACCCGGGCGACCTCGGTCGAACGAGTCGGACGCATCCGAGTCTGAACTTGATACTCGCTTCGCGTTACTCATTTCAGCTTGGGTCGGCACCACCATTGCCGTCGATCCGCACAACGCTTGCCATTGAGGTGCGACATGAATGACATGAGCATCGGATTGAGGCCCACCGCGACGGGCCGCGTGGTCCTGGTCGGCGCCGCGAGCAGCCTGGGTGCTAAGAGCCCCGGCTGTGCCGATGGTCCGCGCACTCTTGCCGCGGCCAACCTGGTGGAACGCCTGCGTGCCCGTGATACGAAGGCCGCGTGGGAATCGATTCTCGCGCCGCAGCCTGGCGCTCGTGCTGATCTGCTGACGGCAATCGGCGATTTCAATGCCGAACTGGCGAGCCATGTCTACAAACACGTGCGCGCCGGCGATCTGCCGGTGGTCATCGGCGGTGACCATTCGTGCGCGATCGGCACCTGGAGCGGAGTGAGTCTCGCAAACGCGGCAAACGGCCCGATAGGGCTGATCTGGATCGACGCGCACATGGACAGCCACACTCCTGCCGATTCGGAGAGCGGTGCGGTCCATGGCATGCCGCTCGCGTGCCTGCTGGGTGACGGGCCTCATGAGCTCACCTTGCTGCGCGAGCCGAATGCGCGCATCTCACCCAAGCACATTTGCCTCATAGGCGTGCGCAGCTTCGAGTCCGCCGAGCACTGGCGACTGGCGCGGCTGGGGGTGCGCATCTACATGATGAGTGAAGTGCTCGAACGCGGATTGCGAACCGTGATGAACGAGGCGTTCGAGATCGTGAGCAGCGGAACCAGCGGCTATGGCCTGAGCATCGACGTCGACGCCATCGATCCGACCGATGCTCCCGGGACCGGCCATCGCGAACCAGGCGGAATCGTCGCGCGCGAGCTCATCGAGGTCGTGCGTGAAGTGGCAGCGCTGGCGCGTCCGCTGGCGCTCGAAGTGGTCGAGTTCGATCCCCATCGCGACGAAAACGGCCGCACCGCCGCGCTGGTCATGGACATCGTTGAAGCCGGCGTCACCTCGCCGCGCACCGCACACGAACCATCGTTCGCCGAGATCGAGCAGCAGTTTGCCGCGCCCATCTACGAACCCTTCCCGATCGTGCTCACTCGCGGCGCGGGCTCGTATGTCTGGGACGACGCGCACCATCGCTATCTGGACATGCTGGGCGGCTACTCCGCGGTCAGCCTGGGCCATTCGCATCCGGAATTGGTGCGAACACTCACCGCGCAGGCGCAGACATTGGCGCTGACCTCACGCGCGTATCGAAACGACAAGCTGCCCGCGCTGCTCGAGCGGCTGGCGCACCTCACGCGGCTCGACCAGGTCATCCCGGCCAACACCGGGCTCGAGGCGGTGGAGGCAGCGCTCAAAGCAGCGCGCAAGTGGGCCTATCGGGTCAAAGGGGTGGCGCCCGACCGCGCTGAGATCATCGCCTGCGCCGGCAACTTTCACGGTCGCTCGATCGCGATCACGGCGCTTTCGTCCGAACCGCAGTACCGCGAGGACTTCGGGCCGTTCCCGCCAGGCATCAGGCAGATTCCCTACGGCGATGCCGCCGCGCTCGAATCCGCAATCGGCCCGAACACCGCTGCATTCCTCGTCGAGCCGATCCAGGGCGAAGGCGGGATCATCGTTCCGCCCGCGGGCTACCTCGTGCGCTGTGCGGAGATTTGCCGCAGCCACAACGTGCTCTTGATCTGCGACGAGGTGCAGACCGGCTTGGGACGCACCGGCAAGCTGTTCGCGGCCTGGCACGACGATGTCGCACCGGATGGCCTGATCCTGGGCAAGGCGCTTGGCGGTGGCCTGCTGCCGGTGTCCGCGTTTGTGGCACGACGCGAGGTGATGAGCGCGTTTCGCCCCGGCGATCACGGCAGCACGTTCGGCGGCAATCCGCTTGCCGCAGCCGTCGCCCTCAAGACGCTCGACATCCTGGAGCGCGATCACCTGGTGGAGCGCAGTGCAGAACTGGGGCAGTACTTCATCGAGAAGCTGCGTGCAATTCGCAGCCCGCTGGTTACGGACGTCCGCGGGCGTGGCCTGCTGATCGGGCTCGAAGTCGACGCGGCTCGAGCAAATGCGCGGGACGTGTGCGAATCGCTCCAGCGCCATGGCGTGCTGAGCAAGGATACGCACGGCACGGTCGTGCGCTTCGCGCCGCCGCTCACGATCGAAGCGGCGCAGATCGACTGGGCGGTCGAGCGCGTGCAGTACGCGCTGCGCGAAGTCGAGATACGTGCGGCTGCGGGATAAGCGTTCTACCCGCCGGCGCGAGCGATGAGCGCGCCGCGCGGTCCGATGCCTACAATCCCAACAGGCGACGCGCGTTGCCCTCGACGATCAGCGCCTTCTGTTCCGCGGTCCAGCCCGGGTTGTCGGTGACGATCTGCACCGGCCGCTCATAGGCGATCGGAAAGCAGAAATCGCTCCCCATCATCACGCGGTCGGCCCCGACCAGCTTGACCAGGTAGTCGTGCGCTTCATCGGCATAGCCGACGGTGTCGTAGTAGAAGCGACGCAGGTAGTCCTTCGGGCCGTGCTTCACATGCTTGAGGTCGGCGCGCTTGTCGTAGCCGCGCTGCAGACGCCACACCAGATAGGGAAACGCGCCGCCGGCGTGAGGCAGGCAAACGGTGAGATTCGGAAACCGGTCGAGCACACCCCCGAAGATCAGGTGCGCCGCGGCAATGGCCGTCTCGAACGGGTTGCCCAGCAGGTTGTGCAGGTAGTACTTGGTCAGCCGTTCGTGTCCGATCACCCCGACCGGATGCAGGAATAGCGGCAGCCGCAGCGCATCGATACGCTCGAAGATCGGCAGCAGCGACTCGTGCGAGAGGTCGAGATCGCGGACCTTGGTCGCGCAGTACACACCGCGAACGCCGGGCAGCTTCGCTGCGCGTTCCAGTTCGCGTACCGCGAGGTCAGGCGCGTGCCAGGGAAGGGTGCACAAACCGAACAGCCGCTTCGGAAAGCGCTGATGGGCGTCGGCGAGCGCATCGTTGGTGGCCGCCGCGAGTTTCTGGCCCACGTCGCGATCGGCCCACTCCACCATCGGCAAAGACAGCGATAGCAGATGCACGTGCACGCCCTGATCGTCCATCGAGGCGATGCGCGCATCCAGATCGGTGAACCGGGCTTCCAGCGGCTGGGTGACGATCTCGCCCGCCTTGATCATCGGGCCTTTGCCCTCGACCATCTTCGCTTCCGCACCAAGCGGCCCGCCCTCGTCGCGAATGACGCGCAGATATCCCTCAGGGTAGAAATGCGCGTGGATGTCGATCGGGCTGTGGTGATGGTCGTGAGCCATGGCGAAGACTCCTTCGTCGCCGATCGAAGCGAGCGGCAGGGTTACTTTGAACGAGATGTGCCCGGCAATCGTTGCGTCGCACGAGTCCGGAAGCGCGCCACCTGCGGCGCAGCGGCGAGGATAGCAAGCCGCAACCGCCAGGTCAGGCGCAGTCGATGCAGGCGCGCAGGCGGATCAGGTGATGGTCGCGCACGCCGTGTTGCTGCAATCCGGCGATTGTCTGCAGCAGATAGTCCCGGGCTGAACCGAGGCGACCGACCGCAGTGGCGAGCACGCTGGCGGTCTGCTCGATACTCAAATGCCCGGCGTAGTTCGGATGCTCGCGATTCATGACGAAGGCCAGTGCTTTCACCTCTCCCTCGACAGTGTTCACCGCGATCCACTTGGGGCAGTACGACATCGCGATCATCTCGCGTCGCCACAGCAGCCGGAATTCCTCGCGCACGACTGCGCGATCGATCCGGTAGGCGATGCCGCGGCAGCTGCCGCCACGGTCGAGTCCAAGTACGAGACCGGGATTCTCCGGTGTTCCGCGCCCGGTGCGCGACCACAGGCAAAAGCGCCGGTGGTATCCGCGCATCAACGCCGGCTGGCGCTCGACGTAGTGCAGGAGCGGGTTCCAGATGAGCGACCCGTATCCAAACACCCACGGATCGTCCGCTGCCTCGAGTTCGGCGAGGGTCTGATCGACCGAGGTGTCCAACTCCTCCTCCGACAGGCAGCGTGACTTCTGCCCAGACGCGTTCCATAGATCGCGCATCAAGCCGGACTGAAGGGATTCACGCGTGAGGACCATGTCGAGCGAGGCGGCGGGAAAGCGACGCGGATGCGGGGAAAGCGAGGAAAACGACGGATATGATCGAGTATTATCGGCCAAACACAGCGGGCGATTTAGACCTCGAACGGGTCGGCGCGCGCACAGGTTGACAGCACCACGCGGCGACGCGAAAAGTCGTCGGCGACCGATGAATTGCGCAGCTTCGAGGCTCGAGCCTCGCCGCGCCGGCGGTGCGCCGATCGTTGGAGGTAACTGACATGAAACGAGTCACACCAGCCATCGCGTTCGCGATGCTGACTGCGGTGACCCAAGCGTTCGCGCAAGGGACCGCCGCTCAGCCTTCTGCCGGTGGCACTTACGATGCCAAGTGGTTCGAGGACACCGTCGCGGAGCTGAACCGTTCGCTGCCTCGTCAGGTCGACGCGGAGACCCGACTTGATCAGGTGAGCGCCGGTCCGGGCCCTCGCTTGACCTACAGCTACACCCTCATTCACCGCGCTGGCGCTTCGGTCGATGTCGAGCAATTCAACGCTGGCATGCAGCCGCAGCTGCGCCGCTCGGTCTGCAGCCAATCGAACATGGCGGGTCTGCTGCGCGCCGGTGTGTCGCTCGCCTACAGCTATCGGGGCAGCGACGGCAAATTCGTCTCTTTGATTGAAGTCTCGCCGCAGCATTGCAAGTAAGCGGGTGCAAAAACCGTGAGCCTGTTTGGGCCGGGAATCGTCGCCTCGTCAATGCTTATGCGGCACGCTATGGGTTCGCAGCGCGAATCGAGATGATGCGCACGACCACCGCGTGCGCCGCCCCGAATCCTGCCGGACTCAGCGAGACCGAGGCGTAGCCCGGCGTCTCCTCCAGCAATACGTCGTAGCGTGCGAGCGGCGGCTGGACATTCGCGCCAGCGGACATTGCCCGTAGCGATCCCGCGGCAACGACGATCAGGAGCGACTCACCCGGGGCTTTTTCAACGGGCTGCGCGGTCGATACCTCGATCACCTCGATCCTTGCGCTGGCGTGTGAGCGCCGCGTGATCACGTTGAGCACGCGCGCGAGCTTCGGCGCACTGGGATCGGCAGGGGAGGCGAGCGATTCACAGGAAGTGTCCCAGTCGCCTTGAAACGCGAACTCGGTGAGCGGAGTGTCGATGCGGTGCGTGAAGTCGAGCCCCTGGGACTGCGAACGACAACGCAGCGCGAGCGGCGAGCCTTGCAGATGGATCAGCCGCCGGTCCATGCCCGGGTACGGCGAGAACGGGCCAAGCTGCTCGATGTCGGCGATCGCCACGTACCAGTCGCACTCAGCGGGACTGCCGGGCGCCGAACGCTCCGCGATGACGCGCACCGTTCCGCCACCATTCTTCCAGGGGCGGACCGGCAGCTTTTCAAAGCGCAGGATGTTCACGGGCCGATCAGGCGGCCCGTGCCGTGGTTCCTGCCGGGGCGCGCCACCGTTCGAGCAGCGCCGCTTCGGCTTTCTTTGCCACGGCCACGTGCTTGAGCTTCACATGGCCGAAGCCGCGAATCTGCTCGGGCACGCTTACCAGCTCGACTGCCAGAGCGTGATTGTCGCGGGAGAGTTTGGCGATGAGTTCTTCGACCATCGCTTCGTACTCGCCAATCAGACGCCGCTCCATCTGCCGCTCTTCGCTGCGCCCGAAGATGTCCAACGCGGTGCCGCGCAACTTCTTCAATCGCGCGAGCCAGCGAAAGCCGCTCGCCAGCCACGGACCATACAGCGACTTCTTCGCCTTGCCGGTGACCGGATCGGGTTTGTTGAAGATCGGTGGCGCCAGATGGAATTGCAACTTGAGCTCGCCTTCGAACGTCGCCTCGAGCCGCTGCATGAATTCCGGCTTCGAGTACAGGCGCGCGACTTCGTACTCGTCCTTGTAGGCGAGCAGTTTGTAGTAGTAGCGCGCGACGGCTTCGCTCATCGCGGTAGAGCCGGGTACGCGTTGCTGCTCGACGGTCCTCACGCGATCCACGAGCGCCTTGTAGCGTGCGGCGTAGGCGGCATCTTGATATTCGGTAAGCTCGGCCATGCGTCGCGCGACCACCTCGTCGACATTGCGCGACAAAGCCTGCTTGATTGGCACCACCGACGCCGGCGCCGCAGCGCGTTCGGTCTTGTCGAGGTCGGCGGCTGCCCGGCGTCCCCATAGGAACGCCTTCTTGTTGGCTTCGATCGACACGCCGTTCAGTTCGATCGCCCGCTCAATGGCTGCGGCTGACAGCGGTACCAAGCCTTTCTGCCAGCCGAAGCCCAGCATGAACAGGTTCGTCGCGATTGCATCACCCAGCAAGCTGGTGGCCAGGCGCGTACCGTCCACGAACGCAGTGCGATCGGCGCCGGCCGCCTCGGCCAGCGTCTGCTGCATGCGGTCCAGTGGAAACTTCCAGTCGGGCTTGTGGGTGAAATCCGCGGTCGGCACACGCGCGCTGTTGGCGACGATCCGCGTGCGGCCCGCGGTGACCCGACTCAAAGTCTCAGTGTTGATCGCGACTACGATGTCGCAGCCGATCACGGCATCGGCCTGTCCTGCCGCCACGCGCGCGCCGTGCAACTGATCGGGTGAGTCGGCGATGCGGATGTGCGAGAGCACCGCGCCATTCTTCTGCGCAAGGCCGGCCATGTCGAGCACGGTGACGCCCTTGCCTTCCAGGTGCGCCGCCATGCCCAGGAGCTGCCCAATCGTGACTACGCCGGTGCCGCCGATACCCGTCACCAGAATGCCGTAGGGCGCCTGTGCGGCTGGCAGCGAGGGCTCGGGCAGTACACCGAAATCGTCGGTGCTCGAGGCGAGTGCCTTGCCTTTTCTCGGCTTCCCACCCACCACGCTCACGAAGCTGGGGCAGAAGCCCTTCACGCACGAGAAATCCTTGTTGCAGCTCGATTGATTGATCGTGCGCTTGCGGCCGAACTCGGTTTCGAGCGGTTCCACCGACACGCAATTGGACGCTTCGCCGCAGTCGCCGCAGCCCTCGCACACCGCTTCGTTGATGAAGATGCGCTGGTCCGGGTCAGGGAACTCCCCACGCTTGCGCCGACGTCGTTTTTCCGCCGCGCATGTCTGGTCGTAGATGAGCACCGATACGCCGGGGTACTCGCGCAGCTCGCGCTGTACCGCATCGAGCTCGTCGCGATGCCGCACCGGTGTGCCGGGCGCGAGATCCCGCACCGTCTGATAGCGCTCGGGCTGGTCGGTGACAACGACGATCTTGTCGACCCCTTCGGCCGCAACCTGGCGGCTGATCATCGCCGGCGTGAGCGGGCCATCGTGATGCTGGCCGCCGGTCATCGCCACCGCGTCGTTGAATAGGATCTTGTAGGTGATCGGCGCCTTCGCGGCCACCGCGAAGCGAATCGCGAGCAGACCCGAGTGGAAGTAGGTGCCGTCGCCGAGATTGGCGAACACGTGCTTGGTATCGCTGAACGGAAACTGTCCGCACCATGCGACGCCTTCGCCGCCCATGTGGCTGAACGTCGCGGTGTTGCGATCGGGCATCCATTGCGCCATGTAGTGGCAACCGATTCCGGCAAGTGCGCGACTGCCATCGGGCACTCGGGTCGAGCTGTTGTGCGGACAGCCGGAGCAGAAGTACGGGATGCGCGCGATCGGAATGACCTGACCGGGCGACTTGAGCGCCGCTTCCTTGGCATCGAGAAACGCCAGGCGCGCCTTGATCCGGTCGGACTGATGGAACCGGCCGATGCGATCGGCGATCACGCGGGCGACCATCGCCGGCGTCAGCTCGCCAGTGGTCGGCAGCAGCATGCGCGATTGCGGCACGTCCCACTCGCCGTGCGAATCGAACTTGCCGACGATGCGCGGTCGCAGCGTGTCAGGCAGGTTGTAGAGCTGCTCCTTGAGCTGGTACTCGATCAGCTGGCGCTTCTCTTCGATCACCACGACCTCTTCCACGCCGCGGCAGAACTCGGCGATGCGTGTGGGCTCGAGCGGCCAGGGCATGCCGATCTTGAACAGCTTGACGCCGATGCGCGCCGCCTCCGCGGCGTCGATGCCCAGTTCGTCGAGCGCCTGGCGCACATCGTTGTAGGCCTTGCCGGAGGTGACGATGCCCAGCCGCGCGTTCGGAGCGTCCCAGATCGTGCGATCGAAGTGATTGACACGCGCGTAGGCCATCACCGCGAAAAGTTTGTGGTGATACAGCCGTTGCTCCTGTTCGATGAATCCGAGGAACTCGGGCCAGCGAATGCCCAGTCCGCCTTCTGGCATGACGAAGTCGGTCGGCAGCACCACTTGCACGCGCGCCGGATCGATCTCGACCGAGGCGGAGCCCTCGACCACGTCGGTCACGCACTTGAAGCCGATCCAGCATCCCGAGTAGCGGCTGAGCGCGAAGCCGTGCAAACCGAGATCGAGATACTCCTGCACGTTCGAGGGCGCGAGCACCGGAATGCCGACCGCCTTGAAGATGAAGTCGGACTGCGCTGCCTGCGTCGAGGACTTCGCACCGTGATCATCGCCGGCCAGACACAGCACGCCGCCGTGCTTCCACGTGCCGGCCGCGTTGCCGTGCCGGAACACGTCACCGCAGCGGTCCACGCCCGGACCTTTCCCGTACCAGATGCCGAACACGCCGTCGTACTTCGAACCGGGGAACAGGTTGAGCTGCTGCGAGCCCCAGATCGCCGTTGCGGCGAGATCCTCGTTGACGCCGGGCTGGAACTTGATGTGATGCGCATCGAGATGCTTACGCGCGCGATGCAACGCCTGATCGTATCCGCCGAGCGGCGAGCCGCGATAGCCGCTGATGTAGCAGCCGGTGTTCAGCCCGGCGGCAAGATCGCGCTGACGCTGCAGCATCGGCAGGCGCACCAGCGCCTGGGTGCCGGTCAGATAAGCGCGGCCGCATTCGAGCGTGTACTTGTCATCGAGACTCGCGTTGGCGAGCAACTGCGGAGCGATCGGCGCGTTCATTGCGTTGCTTCCCTCGGCATCCTACGAGACGATGCGATCGATTCTAGCGTGAGGTGCGCCGCAACATCCCCAGCGCAACGTCGACCGCAGGCCAGCAAGCGATCGACAAATTAGACGATGGTGACGCCGCCGTCGGCAATCAGCACTTGCCCGGTGGTGAACGCGCCGGCGCGCGATGCGAACATCACCGCGAGGCCGGCGATGTCATCGGGCTCGCCGATGCGGCGCAACGGCGTCGCGGCCTCGCGCGCGGTGCGCAGTTTGTCGTCGCTCCACAGCGCGCGCGCGAACTCGGTCTTGACCAGTCCCGGCGCGATCGCGTTGACGCGCACGTTGCTCGGTCCCCACTCGGTGGCCAGGTTGCGCACCAGTGCGTTGACCGCCGATTTGGCGATGCCATACAGGCCGATCAGCGGATTGCCTTTCACGCTGGCGATGCTGGAAGTGATGATGACCGCGCCGTCCTTGCGTGCCGCCATCTGCGGGATGACCAGATTGCACAGCTGCCAGACGCTGCGCACGTTGACGGCCATCATCTTGTCGAAAGACTCGTCGCTTGCTTTGGCAAGCGGACCGAAATGCGTGTTGGTTGCCGCGTTGCACACCAGGATATCGATCCGTCCGCATTGGCCTAGCGTTTCCGCCACCAGCCGCTCGAGCTGTTCTTTCCTGCCGACGTCGGCAGCGATGGCAAGCGCACGGCCCCCTCGAGCGCTGATGGCGCGCGCGACTTCGTCGCACTCAGCCTGCGTGCGGCTGGAGACGATCACCGTCGCGCCGTGATGCGCCATGTGTTCAGCGATGGCCCGGCCGATGCCGCGCGACGAGCCGGTGATCAGCGCGACTTTCCCGGTGAGATCGAACAACGACTGCATCGCTTCAGGCCTTCGCTGCCGCTACTGCAGATGACTCAGCGGGCGCCGAGGCGAGATCCTTGGCCGGAAGTCGCCCCAGCTTGACGAGCATGGCCTCGGCCTCGGGCGAATACTCCGCCTGCGGCGCATCGCCCCCGATCACCGCCATCATCAACCCGTACTCGTCGCCGGGTGCCGGCACGACGTTCTCGAAGCGTCGTTGGACACCGGGTGGGAACGAGATCACGTCGTAAGGGTCGAGTTCGATGCGGTGCGTGCCGTCTTCGGCTTCGTATTCGAACGCCCAGCGACCGGCGAGCGGGATGAAGGTCTCGTTGGTGTCGTGGTTGTGCATGTACGGGCCGTGGCCGGGTTTGGCCCGCGCATACGCGATGCCGAAGCCCGCGGCGAGATGACCGATGTGCGGTTTGGCGGCCGCGCCGACGGGCGAGTAAAGATCGCTGTTCGGCGCTTGGAAGCCCACCACGTTGTAGAGAATGCGCTCGGTGCCGGGCAAGCCGTCTTCGGGGAATCCGCCTGCCGCGCCGTGCAGATCGCCGAACCGCGCCACGCAGCGCTCGATATCGACACGCTTGGGTTTGAACGCAGGTAGTGCCATCGCCGCCTCCTTGTAGCGTTACTTTGGTGAATGTTCTGAAAACCGTCGCGCGCGGGCGCCCTCGCCGATGAGTGTGGCATGAGCAGTCCGCTAGGCAAAGCAGCGGCGGTGCGGGTCAGCGGGCGTGCGTGCGCAAGCAAAGGCTCGCTCTGTCGCGTCCTCAGTCGTGCCGATCGGTAGCGAGCCAAACCTGCATCGCGTGCGACACCGCATCGGGTTGTTCGAGCGTGCTCAGATGCCCGCATTGGTCGATCAACTCGAGTCTCGCGCGCGGGGCAATGGCGGCGATCTCCTCGTGCAGTGCAGGCGGCGTGAGCTTGTCGTCATGGCCGCATAGCGCCAGCGTCGGGCGCTCGAACGATGCGAGCACAGGCCGGCTGTCGCCGCGGCTCATGATTGCGCGCTCCTGAGCGATGAACGCGGCACGTCCGATGTTGCGGGCCATCGTCTTGATCGTGGCCACGAGCGGGGCGTCGTTCAGCCGGTCGCGATGAACCAGGAGCGGAAGGAGCGCTTCGCTCACGCCGATGAATCGGCCGCGCTCGGCCAGCTGAATGAAATCCTTGCGTCGCGCTGACTGGTCAGGCGTATCGGGTCGCACCGACGTGTCCAGAAGCGCCAGCCGCTCCACCCGGTCCGGCGCCTGTCGGATCATCTCGAGGGCGACGTAACCGCCCATCGACAAGCCGGCGAGCGCGAACCGATCGAACGGGGCCCCGTCCAGGACTTGGCGGGCAAGCGCTTGCATCGTCTCGCGGCCGGTGGTGGCGGCCACCCAGCAGTCGGCGAACTGGGACAAGGCGCGAATTTGGGCTTGCCACAGCAGGGCATCGCACAGCAGCCCTGGAATCAGGACCAGCGGCGTTCGATTGCGCATCGGAATCCAATGACCGTAGCGACGTCAGGGACGAGGGGGCGGAGGCGATTCAGCAGCGATCCGAGCGCGCCCGTCCGGCGAGTGGCGCAGACGGGTTTGACAAGCGGTCGCAAGAATCTAATAATCAAGGGTTTTCGCCACCCGGAGGGGTTCCCGAGCGGTCAAAGGGAGCAGACTGTAAATCTGCCGGCTCTGCCTTCGAAGGTTCGAATCCTTCCCCCTCCACCACGAATCGATCGAGATGCCTGATTCGATTCATGTCTGGAGCGTGGTGGACACACGCGATGGCGGAGTGGCGATTCCCGATCTGGAACAGGCCAGCGGGTAGGACGAAGGGGCTCCGTTTTTTGCGACAGGCGGGTGTAGCTCAATGGTAGAGCAGAAGCCTTCCAAGCTTACGACGAGGGTTCGATTCCCTTCACCCGCTCCAGCGCTGCGACCGAGGCTTTGTTGTGCGCCGCTTTGTTGTCCGGCCTTCGGGCCGAATCTGTTCCGGGACGATGCAGGACATACGCCGATGTAGCTCAGTGGTAGAGCACTCCCTTGGTAAGGGAGAGGTCACGCGTTCAATCCGCGTCATCGGCACCATGAAAATTCGCGCGGTACTTGCTGAAAACCGTCGCAGCTGAGCACACATAGCACCCACTCCACCGAGCAAGAGGTAGCGTAGAAATGGCAAAAGGCAAATTTGAGAGGACCAAGCCGCACGTGAACGTGGGGACGATTGGTCACGTGGACCACGGCAAGACGACGCTGACGGCGGCGATGACGACGATCCTGTCGAAGAAATTCGGTGGTGAGGCCAAGGCCTACGACCAGATCGACTCGGCTCCGGAGGAGAAAGCCCGGGGCATCACGATCAACACCGCGCACGTGGAGTACGAGACCAAGGCGCGGCACTACGCGCACGTGGACTGTCCTGGGCACGCCGACTACGTGAAGAACATGATCACTGGTGCGGCGCAGATGGACGGGGCGATCCTGGTGGTGAGCGCAGCCGATGGGCCGATGCCGCAGACGCGCGAGCACATCCTGCTGGCGCGCCAGGTGGGGGTGCCCTACATCATCGTGTACATGAACAAAGCGGACATGGTCGATGACAAGGAGCTCCTGGAGCTGGTGGAGCTGGAAGTGCGCGAGTTGCTGTCCAAGTACGAATTCCCTGGTGACAAGACCCCGATCATCATCGGCAGCGCATTGAAGGCGCTGGAGGGCGATACGAGCGATCTGGGCGAGGGCTCGGTGCTCAAGCTGGCCGATGCGCTCGATAGCTACATCCCCGAGCCCAAGCGAGCGATCGACGGCACGTTCCTGATGCCGGTGGAGGATGTGTTCTCGATCTCGGGTCGGGGCACGGTGGTGACCGGGCGTGTGGAGCGCGGGGTCATCAAGGTGGGCGAGGAGATCGAGATCGTGGGGCTGAAGGCCACGCAAAAGACGGTGTGCACCGGCGTGGAGATGTTCAGGAAGCTGCTCGATCAGGGCCAGGCGGGTGACAACGTCGGGGTGTTGCTGCGTGGAACGAAGCGCGAGGACGTCGAGCGTGGCCAGGTGCTGGCCAAGCCCGGTTCGATCACCCCGCACACGAAATTCGAGTGCGAGGTGTACGTGCTGAGCAAGGACGAGGGGGGGCGGCACACGCCGTTCTTCAACAACTACCGGCCGCAGTTTTACTTCCGCACCACCGATGTGACCGGGGCGGTGGAGTTGCCGCAGGGCACCGAGATGGTGATGCCTGGGGACAACACCAAGCTGACGGTGGCGCTGATCGCCCCGATCGCGATGGAGCAGGGGCTGCGCTTTGCCATCCGCGAGGGCGGCAAGACGGTGGGCGCAGGTGTGGTCACCAAAGTCATCGAGTAGTACGAGTCGCCGTTCTTCGGCAGCGCGGGCCGGTTGAACGCGCTGCCAGCGCAGTGGATCCACAGGCCAATAGCTCAATTGGCAGAGCGTCGGTCTCCAAAACCGAAGGTTGGGGGTTCGATTCC
>CADEDU010000031.1:67086-69731 GCA_902826155.1 uncultured beta proteobacterium | reverse complement strand
GGGTTGGAACCCGTGCGGCCTGATCCACGGCGCGTTGGCGATCGCCGCGAGCACCGGCTCACCGATGGGAGGCGCATTCACCATGCTCGCTTTCGGCGGCGGAACCTTGCCGGCCCTGCTGCTCGCGAGTGCCATGGCGGTGAAGCTGGCCGCCTTCATCCGCCACCGCTGGGTGCGGGCCACTGCCGGCACGTTGGTGATCCTGTTCGGCCTATCGGGCCTGATGCACGTAGTGCACGATGCGTTCGCAGCAGGTCCAAACGACAACGCGGCGGTCTGCCGCGTGCCAGCCGGCGAAGGCGATAGCCTCACCGCCGCCAGGTAAGCCCCTTCCCTTCACGCTTCACCCAAGTCCCCCACGTCACCCGAACGCTCACGGTGACGCTTCACCTCGCCCCGCTCGATCCGCGCCTCGTCGCTCAGCTTGCGTCGGGCCGCATCGAACGCGTCGCGCAGCGCCACGTAGACGTCTTCGTGCTCGTTGCGCGTCACCGCGATCTCATGGTTGGGCACCTTGAGGTCGACGTGGAGCGCGAACAGCTTGCCCTGATGCTTGTGCGCGGCCACCTCCTCGACCACGACGCGGCAGCTGGTGATGCGCGGATGCACCGCGTTGAGCTTGTCGGCATGGTCGCGAATGGCGTCTTCCAGCGCCGCCGAGCGGTCCATGTGTCGGAAGGTGATCTGCACCGGTAGCTGCATTGGCTTTCTCTCCGAAGAAGTCACGTTGAACGTGTGGCCGCTGCCTGGTCACCAGCCGCGCCCCCGCCCACGGTAGACATCGGCGACCGGGGCTTTGTTGCGCAAAATCAAGTGCCTGGAGAACCCCCTTGTTCAGATAGTCCCTAGTCTTGGCCCTGCGCAGCCCGCGAGTAGGACTACTCCTACAAGGCTGCGCTCATTCCCACGCCCGAATCAGCCCGCGCCGATAGGCCGCGCGCCCGCCGGTTTTCATACTGCGGATCACGTTGAGCAGCAAACAACGACGACGCTAGTGGATGAACGCACCAGGGGGCCCGTCCCCCTGGTGGCACCCCAAAAAAGCATCGGACCCCGCATCTGGAAACGTGTTGTGCGGAAACTCCGGTGACGGAAACCTTCAAAGAAGGAAACGCCATGCCGACTGCGACCGCCTCCCATCAGCCGACCGTCACCAGCAGGCCATCAACCTACGCCGCATCGACCACGGTGCAGGTCAATGCAAACGAATTGTTCTGCGCGCTGCGCCTGAACATCCCCGCCTCGCCGGAACTGGAACGCGAGCTGTTCACCACCCGGCGCGTGGCCGAAGGCGAAACGGTGTTCCGCGCCGGCGACGAGTTCCACTGCTTGTACGTCACGCGCAGCGGCTTCTTCAAGTCGGTGCTGTTCGACGAGACCGGCACCGAAAAGGTGCTGCGTTTCGCGATCAAGAACGACCTGCTCGGTGCTGATGGGCTGGCAAGCGGCCGTTACCCGTCGGAAGTGATCGCACTCGAGGCAAGCGAAGTCATCATCGTGCCGTTCGCGCGACTTGCCGCGCTTACACGCACCTGCGCCGGACTGGAGAATGGCCTCTACTCCCTGCTCAGCCGCGAACTGGTCGCCGATCAGGGTCTGCTCTATGTGATGGCTGCGCTCAATGCCGAGGGGCGCGTTGCGGCATTCCTGCTCAACCTCGCCGAACGCTACGGCGCGCTCGGCTACGCGCGCAACGCCTTCGTGCTGCGCATGACGCGCCAGGAGATCGGCAGCTATCTGGGGCTGAAGCTCGAGACGGTGAGCCGCGCGTTCTCCGCATTCGACTCGGCCGGCCTGATCAAGGTGAATCTGAAGCACATCGACATCGTCGACGCCGTTGGTTTGCACCGGGCCATGCACGAGCCGGTGCTCCGTGCATCACGCCAGGCGGCAAGCGCCGAGCGCCGCGCAACGCGTTCGTTCGACCGGCTGAATCCGCTCGGCGGCGGCACGCAGCCCGCCACGGCGTAACGCCCCCACTCGCATGCAGCCGGCTCGCTGGAGTAACAAACCGGGAGCCGGGTTGCGCGCCGCCATGCTGCGGCTTGCGCTATGGAGCGCGGTTCTTCTCGGCGCCACAGCCGGTATCGTCTGCGCGCGTGAGCCCGTCACACCGATCGCCTTCGTGGGCGTCAACGTCGTCGACGTCACGAATGGCGAGATCCGACGCAACACGACCGTGCTGATCGAAGGCCAGCGCATCACGCGCGTGACCGATCGCGCCGACCGCACGCCGCTGCCTGCGCGCACTCGTCAGATCCGCGCCGAGGGCAAGTTCCTGATCCCGGGCCTGTGGGACATGCACGTGCACAGCTTCCTGGATGAGCACGATCCGGACTGGATGGCGCCGCTGTTCATCGCCAACGGCGTCACCGGCGTGCGCGATATGGGCACGTTCATCCCGCTCACCCGGGTGCGTCGGCTGCGCGAGCAGATCCTCGCCGGCGAACGCGTCGGTCCACGCATGGTGATCGCCGGGCCGCTGCTCAACGGCTTCAACAGCGTCTGGAACGATCCCAAGGGCTTGCCCGACCCTCGCGAGCTGTCACGCGCACTGCAGACCCTCAAGTCGCAGGGCGCCGACTTCGTGAAGATCTACGCGCTCATGACGCCGGAGACGTACGCGCAGGTGATCAGCGAGTCCA
>CADEDU010000031.1:20529-66986 GCA_902826155.1 uncultured beta proteobacterium | reverse complement strand
GAACTGCAATCGATGGCTCGCGCCGGCGTGCGCGCGATCGATGCCTTACGCAGCGCGACGATCGAGCCTGCACGCGCGCTCGGCAAGGAGAACACGCTCGGGAGCATCGCACCGGGCAAGCTTGCCGACCTGGTGTTGCTGGAGGCCAATCCGCTCGACGACATCGCCAACACGCGGCGCATCCACGCGGTCGTGGCCAACGGCCGCCTGTTCGATCGCGCGGCGCTGGACCGATTACTCAGCGAAGCGACCGAGCGGGCGCGCTAGGCTGGACGCGCGGGAGTAGCACCAAGCGTGCGCATGAACACCTGCATGCCGTAGTGGAACGCGATGAACGCGCCCAGCTCCATGATCTGCGCCTCGGTGTAATGGCGCTTGAGTTCGCCGTACATCGCCGCATCGACCTGGTTCGGATCCAGATACATCATGTCGGCATAGCGCAGCGCCACCCGCTGCGCCTCGGTGAAGCGCGGATCGGTCTCGTAGCGCGAGCAGGCCGCCTCGATCGTGGCCTCGTCCAGACCGGCCTGTTGCGCCCGTCGGGACCGCAGCGCCGAGAAATACTGGTCGCGCGCGAACCGGGCAAGCGAGACGCGGATCATCTCCTTCAATCGATGATCGACACTGCCCTCGGTATGCGAGTGCAGCATCGCCTCCAGGGTCACCTTGGCATAAGCCGGCACGCGCGCGAGGATGCGTCCGAAGACCGCATCGGGCACACCCAGCGCTTCGCAGCGTGCAATCAGCGCCCGCAGCTCGGCATCCTCGATCGCCTCCAGCGGCAACGGCTCGATGTTGGGCATCAGCTCACCTTCTCCGCCGCTTGTTCGCTGCGCGCACTGCCCAATGACATCGGTTGATCGCCGTAGAGGCGCGCCGACTCGTCCTGGCTCACCAAGCGCCCGTCGGGGGAGAACAGCGGGTAGAACTTGATGGTGCCGAAGAACGTGTGATAGCCGATGTTGAATCCGATGAACGTACCGAGCTCGACGATCTCTTCTTCGCTGTAGTGCTCGCGCAGCCGGCCGTAGAACGCGGCATCGACCTTCTCCGGACTCGTCCCCATCAGTTCGGCGTACGCCAGTGCCACCTTCTCCGCCGGCGAAAACGCGGCACTGGCCGCGTAGTTGTCGATGCCGTCGTCCAGTTTCGCTTCGCTCAACCCTTGCCGCTTCGCCGAAGCGGATCGAACGTTGCCTCAATAACTGCACTTGGCCATGCGCGAGAGCATGACGCGGATGATCTCCTTGAGCGTGTGGCTGATCCGGCCGGTGTTGAACACCGTCGCCCAGGCCACGAACATCTTCTCGGCCAGATCGACGTTGTGCCCCATCACCGCATGGAAGCCCGGATCGGGCGCGCGATGCTCCAGGCACATCTCGATGTAGGGCTTGAGTTTGGTCTGCTTGAGCGATTCGATGTCGAGCAGCGTGATGTTGGGCATGGCGGGGCCTGTAGAAGGTAGAAACGGGTTGCGATCGGGCAGGACAGCCTGCGCCGAGTGTACGCCCGATGTCCGGTGCCGCCGCAACCGGACGGCATGCCGCACATCCGCATGCGGCATACGGGCGGCCAACGGCGCGCGCAACTCTTCTAGAATCGGGTCAAGCCCCATCTCCGCACTACGGACGCGCCATGGCCCTGCATCCCTCGATCAACGAGAAACTCACCCGCGTCGGCCCCGACACACCGATGGGCAAGTTGATGCGGCGCTACTGGCATCCGATCGCCGCGGTGGCCGAGCTCGACGAGGCGTCGACCAAGCCGCTACGTCTGCTCGGGGAGGACCTGGTCCTCTACAAAGACAAGAGCGGGCACTATGGATTGATCGATCGGCATTGTCCGCATCGGCGCGCGGACCTGTCCTATGGCTTCGTCGAGGATCGCGGCATCCGCTGCAGCTATCACGGCTGGCGCTTCGACGAGCGCGGCCAGTGCGTCGAGCAGCCGTTCGACGACACCGTCGCCCCCGAGGCAAACCTGAAGTCACGCATCAGAGTCGCGGCTTATCAGGTCGAAGCGCGCGCCGGATTGTTGTGGGCGTACATGGGTCCGCAGCCGGCGCCGCTGGTGCCGAACTGGGAGCCCTTCACCTGGAAGAACGGCTTCGTGCAGGTGGTGTTCTCCGAAGTCCCGTGCAACTGGCTGCAATGCCAGGAGAACTCGATCGACCCGGTGCATTTCGAGTGGCTGCACGACACCTGGGCGCGGCATGTGCTCAACCGCCCTGGTCCTGCAGCGCCGAAGCACCTCAAAGTCGCGTTCGAGGAGATCGAACATGGCATCGTCTACAAGCGCGTGCGCGAAGGGGGCAGCGAGCAGGACGAACTGTGGACAGTGGGGCGGGTCTGCCTGTGGCCGCACGCGCTGTTCACCGGCAATCACTTCGAATGGCGCGTGCCGATCGACGACACCCGCACCTTGAGCGTCGGCTGGTTCTTCAATCGCGTGCCGAGGGAACGCGAGCCGTACGTGCAGCAGCGCATCCCCTACTGGACCAGTCCGATCACCGACCCGAAGACCGGGCGGCTGATTACCAGTCACATCATGAACCAGGACTTCGTCGGCTGGATCGGCCAGGGCGTGATCGCCGACCGCACCAAGGAACATCTCGGCGCGGGCGATCGCGGCATCACGATGATGCGCAACCGCTACCTGCGCGACATGGACGCGATCGAGAAAGGCGAAGACCCGAAGGCGACGGTGCGCGATCCGCAGATCAACGCCTGCATTCGATTGCCGATCATCGATCGCGATCTCTACGTCAATGGCCTCACGCTCGCCGAACACGAAGCGCGCGAGAACGTGCTGCGCAATCGCACGGCGGCGTACAACGCCGGCTTCCTGTTCCTGGCCGGTCAGCCCGACGAAGTCCGGCGCGAGTGGGAACAGGCGATGACCGTTGCGAAACAGCCAGCCTGACGCGTCCTGCCACGAGCCTCAGTCGAGCAACTTTCGTGGCACGCACACCGGCATCGACAGCAGGATCTGCGCCATCCCCTTGCCGAGTGGATCGTTGCGCAGCGATGCCATCCCGCCGCCGTCGAGCGCCTGCTCGCACACGAAATTGAGCGCGAGGATGCCGGGCAGTTCGTAGCGCGTGACCGGCCCTTCGACCAGATGCGCGAGGAACGCCTTCACCCGCTCGGCCGTGAGTTGGCTTCGCAGCACCGGCCATAGCGCGGGCGCGCGGGCGATCACGCCGATGTTGGAGATGTCGCCTTTGTCGCCGCTGCGGCCGTGCGCGATGCGGATCAACGGCACTTCGACAGCGTCGCTCGCCGCCTCCGACTCGGCGCTTTCATCGACGGCAGTTAGACCGACAACGATTGCACCAGCAGCGCTTTCATCCGCCACCATCCCAGCCTTCGCATTCTCGATCCGCTCACCATCGAGAGTCACAACCGGTGCGACGCGCGACTTGTCGATCAGAAACGCGTACTGCTTGATCGCCGGTGACGGGCTCGGCCGACCCAGGTTGCCGCCGGTGGTGCCCGGCGACCATGACGTTCCGGCCGGTGCGATCTCACGCGCGAACAGATCGAGCGCCTCCTTGTTTGCGTGCGTGACGGTCAGCCGCATGATGACTTCGCGCGCACCCGCCACGCGCGTGTGCGGGCCGTAGACCGATTCCGCGCCGATCGCCTCGATGTGCGTGCGGCTGTAATCCGGCCAGCCGCGCGCGGCGAACATGGCACGCGTGCGCGCGAGAATCGCCTCCGCGGTGCGCCGTGCCTTGGCAGCCGCATCGAAGCCGATGATGGCCAGATGCGCGGAAGCCTTGAAGCCGTCGACGTAGGTCGCGCTCACTTTGTACGTAGCCGTCGGCGCCTTACCACGCGCGCCTGTCACGCTTACCCGATGCAGGCCGCTCTGCGTCAGGCGCAACTGCGCGAAGTCGCACACCACGTCAGGCAGCAGATAGGCTGCCGGATCACCAATCTCGTAGAGGATCTGCTCGGCGATCACCGCCGGCGTGACCAGTCCACCGGTACCTTCCGGTTTGGTGCAGACGAAGCTCCCGTCGGCATGGCACTCGACGATCGGATAGCCGATGTGGGGCCACTCGGGTACCGACGCCCAATCGGTGAACAGCCCGCCTGTGGCCTGACAGCCGCACTCGATGATGTGTCCAGCGAGACTGCCTTGCGCCAGCCGATCGTAGTCGTCGAGCGACCAGCCGAACGCGTGCAGCAACGCGCCGAGCGTGACCGCGCTGTCGACGCACCGCCCGGTGATCACCACCTGCGCGCCCGCGTCGAGTGCTCTGGCGATCGGCGCCGCGCCGAGGTATGCGTTCGCGGTGAGCACTTTGGGAGGGAGCGCGCGGCCGGTGCCGAGTTCGCGCACACCTTCGTCGCGCAGCGCAGGCAGCAACGGCATGACGTCGTCGCCCTCGACCACGGCGATACGCACCGTAACGCCCTGCTCTTTCGCCAGCGCCGCCAGTGCCGCGGCACAGCCGCGCGGATTGACGCCACCGGCATTGGCAATGACCCGGATACCACGCTCGACGCATTCGCCCAGCACCTGACGCATCGCCACCGTGACGAAGTCGGTCGCCCAGCCCGCCTCGGGTCGCTTGAGCCGCGCGCCGGCGAGAATCGACATCGTCAGTTCAGCCAGATAGTCGAACACGAGATAATCGAGCTTTCCCGAAGCGACCAGTTGCGGCGCGGCCACCGCACTATCGCCCCAGAAACCCGAGGCACCACCGATTCGCACCACCCTGTCGTTCGCCATCGTTCCGATCCGTGCATCGCGACCCGAGCTACCGAGAAGGTGATCTTAATGGGATCCTGGGGGCTTGCCCGCTCGTAGCACCCCGGGGAACTCGGTACCTCTGCATCTCACACACCGCAATCGATCATGTCCACCACCAACACCAGTGCCTCACCCCTACCCTCGCACGATGCGCTGCGCGGGGTACGTGTCGTCGAACTCGGTTCGCTCATCGCCGGACCGTATGCGGCGAGCCTGCTCGGCCAGTTCGGCGCCGAGGTGATCAAGGTGGAGAATCCGGGCGACGGCGATCCGCTGCGCAACTGGAGGAAGCTCCACGACGGCACGTCGCTGTGGTGGTACTCGCAGAGCCGCAACAAGAAATCGGTCACGGTCAATCTGAAGCTCGCCGAAGGTCAGCGCATCGTGCGCGAGCTGGCGCAGACCGCCGACATCGTTATCGAAAATTTCCGCCCCGGCGCGCTCGAAGCGTGGGGACTGGGCTGGAACGATCTGTCCAAGCTCAACCCGAAGCTGATCATGGTGCGCATCTCCGGCTACGGCCAGACCGGCCCGTATCGCGATCGACCCGGATTCGGTGCCATCGCCGAATCGATGGGCGGCATGCGCTACATCGCCGGCTACTCCGATCGACCGCCGGTGCGTGCCGGCATCAGCATCGGCGACACGCTCGCATCGCTCTACGGCGTGATCGGCGCGCTGCTGGCGATGCATCACCTGAAATCGAACAACGGTCAAGGCCAGTACATCGACGTCGCGCTGTATGAAGCGGTGTTCGGCGTGATGGAAAGCCTGATCCCGGAGTACGCGGTGCTCAAACACGTGCGCGAGCGCAGCGGCTCGAGCCTGCCCGGCATCGCGCCCTCGAACACCTATCGCTGCAAGGAAGGCGCCTACGTGATCATCGCCGGCAACGGCGACGGCATCTTCAAGCGCCTGATGCAGGTAATGGGCCGGCAGGATCTGGCCGACGATCCGCGTCTGGCCCGTAACGAAGGCCGCGCCCAGCACGCCGACATGCTCGACGAAGCCATCACCGCCTGGACCACGCAGCATCCGCTCGAGCACGTGCTGTCGGTACTGGAAGGCGCGGCGGTGCCCAGCGGCAAGATCTATACGGCCGCCGACATCCACGCCGATCCGCATTTCCGCGCGCGCGGCATGATCGAGTCGGGCGCGCTGCCCGACGGTACGCCGATCGACGTGCCGGGCATCGTGCCCAAGCTCTCCGCCACGCCAGGGCGCACCCAATGGCTCGGTCCAGCGCTGGGCGAGCACACCGCCGAGGTGCTCGCTTCGATCGGCATCGACGCCACGCGTCTCGCCGAGTTGCGCAAGGCGGGTATCGTCTGACTCGAACGGCATTGCTGGCACTGTGACACGCTGCGGTGCAAGCGCTTCGAACTCACGATTCTCACAGCCCTGCAGCCACACACTTCAACCATTCCACACAGGCCACCGCCACGATGCACACGACCACTTCATTGCCGCCCTTCCGCACCACCCACCGCGCGGCCACCAAAGCCATACGAGTCATCGCTATTGCGACATGCACAGTCGCGGCGATCACCAGCCACGCGCAAGACAAGTATCCGAGCAAACCGGTGACGATGATCGTGCCGCAAGCGCCAGGCGGCGCGAACGACACCGTCGCACGCATCGTCGCGCACAAGCTCACGGAAAATCTCGGCCAGCAGTTCGTGGTCGAGAATCGTCCCGGTGCGGGCGGCAATGTCGGCACTGCCCTGGTGGCGAAAGCGCCGCGCGACGGCTACACGCTGATGCTCACCGTGCAAAGCGCGCACGTGATCAATCCCGCGCTCTACAAGTCCACCGGCTTCGATCCGGTGAAGGACTTCGAGCCGGTGACTTTGGTAGGCACGGTGGCGTACGTGCTGGTGGCGCATCCGGGTTTTCCGGCCAATAACGTGAAAGAGCTGATCGCCGAGGCGAAGGCGAAACCAGGTCAGCTCAACTACGCCTCCGCCGGCAACGGCACGCTCAACCATCTGCTCGGCGAGATTCTCAAGACCGCAGCCGGGATCGACATCGTGCACATCCCCTACAAAGGTGCGACCGCCTCGGCCACCGACGTGGTCGGCGGACGCGTGCCGATCAGCTTCCAGAGCATGCCCTCGGTGGTGTCGTTCATCAACGCCGGCAAACTCAAGGTGCTGGGTGTGGCCAACGAGAAGCGCGTGCCGAGCCTGCCCAACATGGCGACCATCGGCGAGACCATTCCCGGGTTCGGCGCGACGTCGTGGTACGGCCTGTTCGCCCCGGCAGGCACGTCGAAAGAGATCGTCGCGCGCCTGAATGCCGAGATCGTCAAGGCACTCGGCGCGAAGGACCTGCAGGACAAGATGGCCGCGCAAGGCGCCGAGCCGGCTTCGAACACCCCCGAGCAGTTCGCCGCGCTGATCAGGCAGGAGCTGCCGAAGTGGGCGGCGGCGGTGAAGGCCTCGGGCGCGCGTATCGACTGATCGCCAAGCGGCCACGACAATCAGCGCACGCTGCGCCGCAAACTCGGCTCCCTCCCTCTCTAGTCGCGAAGCGGCGCGAGAGAGGCGAGGGCGGGGGGAGGGAGAGCGCCCATATCAATCCAGCTTGATCCCGGTGCTGCGCACGATGTCGCCCCAGTAATCGACATCGCGCTTGAGGATCGCGCGGAACTGCGCCGGCGTGTTGCTCACCGGCTCGACCCCGGCGTTGTGGTACCACGCCTGCACGTCGGGCTGTTCGAGCACCTTCGCGAAGTCGGCGGCGATCTTCTCGAGGATCGGCTCGGGCGTGCCGCCGGGCGCGAACAGGCCGGCCCAGATGTCGACGTCGAACCCCTTCACGCCGCTTTCCTCGAAGGTCGGCACCTCGGGCGAATGCGACGGACGCTTCGGTCCGGTGGCGGCGAGAACCTTCAACTTTCCCGAGGTAACGTGCGGTCGCGCGTTGGTGAGATCGACCGAGCCTACCGCGGCATCGCCTGCGAGAATCGCGCGCACCGCCGCGGGCGTGCCCTGGTACGGCACATGCACGATCTCGGTCTTCATGTCGTGATTGAGTTTTGCCAGCAGCAGATGCGCGGTGGTGATGTTGCCGTACGAGGCGTAGTTGTATTTGCCCGGATTGGCACGCGCGAGTTGCAGGAACTCACTCACCGTGTTCACCGGCAGCTTGGCATCAGCGACGAACAGCAGCCGCTGTATGTGCAACTGCGTGATCGGCGCGATGTCCTTGAAGGTGTCGTAGGGCAGGCTCTTGCGCGTGGCCGGATGCTGCGCGAGCGTGGTGATGGTGACCAACAGCGTGTAGCCGTCGGCCGGTGATCGCGCCACGTACTCGGTGCCGATGATGAAGTTGCCGCCGGGCTTGTTCTCGACGATCACCGGCTGGCTCCACATCGCCGAGAATTTCGCGGCGATCAGGCGCGCGTTGAGATCCGACGAGCCGCCTGCACCCGAGGTGACCACGATCCGCACCGGTTTGTTCGGGTAGCTGCCAAGTTGTGCCGACGCGTCGGCGCAAACATACGCACACACCAGCGCGACGAGCCAACTCACGACGCAGCGCGGCGCAAGCGCAGAGGTGGAGATGTTGTGATCCACGGGGAACCTTTCGGGCGTTGATGGCGCGTGACGAACGGCTTGCGCAGCACAAGCTACCTCAGCATCGAGCCGATCTGAAGCCCCGAAGTGAAAGGCCCGCCATCGAGCGGGCCCTTCGATCAGGCGCTGACCGGACTGCCGACGCGCCCGCCCAGACGGTCGATTCCGTCAGTACGGCCCGACCGTGTATCGCAACGGTCGTGGCGCCAACAGCGACGACTGCGGCATGCGCACGAACGAGTAGCGCAGGTAAAGCCCGCCGATGGTCTGGCGATAGTCGCGCGAATTGTCGAAGCTCAGATGGCCGCCGAGGAAGAACTGGCTGGCAAGCTGATATTCAGCAGCCGCACCGATCCCGACGATGCCACCGGTCTTGCTCTGACCGCCGTAGCGCGACAGCCCCACGCCGGTTCCCACCAGACCTTCGAGCGAACTCTGCAGGCCCGGATCGTCCGGATAGAACGGCGTCTCGTTCTCGCGGAAGTGCTGCACGCCGACGCTCGCGCTCAACTGGTAGACGAGGTTGCCGTTGCGCGCGGTCCAGTCGACCGGCAAGGACAGCGCGAGGTAGCGCTGCGGGCTGAAGTAGCCGCCGTGGCCGAACGTGAAGTTGCGCAGGTTCTTCTCGAACCGGTAGAAGGTGAGGTCCGCGCCGGCAGTCAGTCGCTGGCCCGGCTGATCGATCCAGCGAACGTAGAAGCCGCCTGTCGCGCCGGTGCGCTTGTTGCGCGCCACGTCATCGCCGGTCACGCGGTGGTACGAACCCAGGCCATACCAGCCGACGCGGCCGTCATCCCAGGTCAGGCCGAGCTTGCCGCCGGTGGCGACCACTCCGCCCCAGTCCTGCCCGGTGCGATCGTCACGCGTGCCGGCGAACGACAGGATGCTCTCGTTCACCGCGCGTCGCGACAGTTCGCCGAGGAAGCGCAGGTTGGAGCCGGTGGGCGCGTGCAGGCGCAATCCGCCGACCGTGTTGCGGATGCGAAAGCCGATCGGCGTGGTACCGATGTCGGCCCGCAACAGATTGCTCTCGTAGCCCAGCGAGGCGGCCATGCCCGAGTCGGTCTGCGCGCTGTTCTGGAATCCGGCTGCGGTGCCGAGCGCGTTGGTACCGAAGCGGCGAATGCGCTGCGTATTGCCTGCTTCCAGTTGGCCACCGTCGAGGTAAACGCCGGCGGCGCGCAGCACGATGTGCTGGTCATAGCCCACGCCGATGCGCGCTTCGATCGGCGCTTCGACTTCGAGCATCCGACCCAGGCCCTCTTCGCCGCTGCGGTTGCGCAGATTGACACCGGCGGCCACCGACGAGCCACGCCGGGCTTCGATCTCACCGAGTTCGCGTTGCACGGCTTCGGCCTCGGCTGCCAGCGTTCCGGCTCGCGGTACGGTCTGCGCAATCACTGGCGCAGCGGGCGCAGGGCTCGCGGACGACGGCGCCACACTCGGCGCGGGCGGCTCGATCACGCGCTCAACCGGTCTCGCGACCGGCGTGGTTGGAACGGGATCAGGCGCAGCTGCCGGCTTGAGCGGCGGCACCACGATCGGTGGTTCTTTCGGAGCCGCAACCGCCGGTGCCACTGCGGCAGGCGCAGGCCTCACCGGCGCCGCGCGTACAACCGGACGCGCAGGCACGGGTGCAGCGGGCCTCGGGGTCGCAACGCGAGGCGCCACGGGCCTTGGCGCCGGAGCCACGCGTGGCGCGGGCTGTTGCGGCGCCATCGGCACCGGAATGTATTGCGGTTGCGGCACGATGATCTGCTGCCCAGGCACCGCCTGTTGCACGCCCTGCGGCGTGACGATGATGTAGATGTTGATCGGCGCTGCGCCACCTTGGATCGTGGCAGCGGGCGCGGCGCCCTGCTGTGGCACCGGAATCTGGATGGGTACCTGCACCGGCGCGGGTACTGCAGCGGGTTGCACGGGCGCCGGAATCACCGGTACGCCCTGTGCCTGCACCGGCCAGGGCTGCTGCGTGCTCGCTTGCGCGACGACTTCCGCGCTGCTGCTGTTGACGCCATCGGCCGTGGCAGCCGCCGCGTTGGTGTTCTGCACGAACTGCAGTTGCACGACGATCGGTGCGGTCGCGGTGGAAGGAACCATCGGTGCCAGCGGAACCGGCGCCTGGTGCACGAACTGCGCTTGGACGTGCGCCGGCATCGCAGGCGCTTGTGCAAGCACCTCGACCACCTGCTGCGCTGCTTCGCCGGCATCAGCCGCATCGACACTCTGTTCGGCGTCGGCCTGCTCGGCAGCGGCGTCGGTGTCATCGACATCGTCGGCAGCAGCGACCGTGGCCTCACCCAATGCGCTCGCCTCGACGCCCGCAGCATCGAACTCGATTTCATCGAGCCTCGCGCTGGGCACCCACTCGAGCATCGAGCGGCTCGGTGGCACCAGGGTCGGCGCGAATCGCGGCGATTGCTGCGCTTCGATCGCGGCACGGAAGTATTCGGCGGCGCGGCTGAAGTCGCCCTGCGCGCGCGCCAGACGGCCGGCGGCCGCCAGCACCTGCGGATCGCGCGGCGCCTGTTGCAAGGCCGTGTTCACGTGCGTCTGCGCAACGCCGTACTCCCTGGCGGCGATCGCTGCGTTCGCCGCTGCGACGCGCGCATCGAGATTGTTCGGATCCTGCTCGACCACGTAGCGGTAGTGCGTGAGCGCACGTTCGCGTTCGCCGAGGGAATCGAGTACCCGGCCCACGCCGGCCTGCACGCGCAGATCGGTCGGCCGCTCGCCCGCCAGCGGCGCGAGCACGTCAAGCGCGCGCTGCGGCTGGCCGTATTCGCGCAACAGATCGGCCTGGCGCAACGTGTAGCCGGCGCGCAGGTTGTCCAGATCGGCACGCTGGCGCGCGCTCAACGGCTGCGCGTAGAGCTGCTGCGCCACTGACACGAACTCCGTCTCCTGGCGCGTGCGCTGCAGGATCGAGGCGTACTGGATGCGCGGACCGATCGCAGTGGGCGGGATGCGCACGATCGCCTGGCGCGCGATCGCCAGTCCGCGCACCGGATCGCCGACCTCGGCGTACGCGTGCGCCGCCGTCATCATCATGTCGGCGTCGTCGCCGGCCGTACGGTTGATCTGGAACGCGAGTTGCGCCGCCTGCTGGGTTGCGCCCGATTGCACCAGCCGGGTCACCTCCTCGGCTTGCGTCGTCACCCACATGCGCCGCTGCAACGTGGACATCGGCAGCGTGCGCTCCTTGAGCGGAATCGACTCCAGCAACGCCAACCCCTGCTGCGGCGAGCCGAGCTCTCCGTACAACATCGCGCCTGCATAGGCGGCATCGACGGAGCTGGCGGTCTTGCGCAGTTCGTCGGCGGCCTGCCATGCATCGGTGGTGCGGCCCTCGGCCATGTCGAGCCGCGCACGCTCCAAGCGCGCCCATGCATTGCCCGGATTGAGCTTGAGCGACTCATTGAACGCCCCGCGCGCAGCGAACAAGTTGCCGGACGCCTGTGCCTGCAGTCCCTGCACGCGCATCGCATCGGATTGCAGCGCGCTTGCGCCGCCGAGCTTCTCGGCTTCGGCGGGCGGAATGCGCTTGAGCAGCGCCAGCGCTTCCTCGCCTCGCTGCTGTCCGGCGAGCGCGTTGAACAGTCCGCGCAGCGCCTGTCCGTTGTTGGGTTGGCGCTGCAACACCTGACGGTACATGGTCTCGCCGTTGCGGTAGTCGCCTTCCTCGACCAGGACGTCGCCGAGCGCGTTCGGGGCGGCCAGTTCGTAGCCGTTGACGCCGATCGCGCGGATCAGCGCCGTCTTGGCGGTGGTGTTGTCGTGCGCGCTGCGTGCCTTCACGGCGTCGTCGACCAGGCCCCAGTACGTGGCGGAATTGAGCGCGGTACTCCAGCGGCGATTGCCGGCGGCAGCCTGTTCGAGGAGCGTCTGTGCTTCCTTGTAGCGCTCCTGGCGCAGCCGGACTACGCCCATTCCGCCCTGTGCATCGCGATCGCGCGGCGAATTCGCCAGCACGCGTTCGAAGTTGTTGGTGGCCACATCGAGGTTGTTGCGGTTGAGCGCGGCGAAGCCCTGAATGATGCGCAGGTCGCGTGCACTCAACACCACCGGCCCGCCCCTGCCCGGTCCGGTCTTGCCGATGTCGGCGAAGCGCTGCTTGACGGACTGATCCTGTGGTCGTGCAGCCATGTACTCGCGGAACAGCGGTCGGTCGGCGTCGCGCGCATCGAGCCAGACCAGCGCCTTGCCCCATGCGTCGGTTGCCGCAGCCGACACTTCCGGCCGCTTGGAAAGCTGCGCAAGCGAACGGATGCCGGTGCGCCGTGTCGGCTCGCGATAGGTCTGCACCTGCGCGAGCGCGAGCTGATGGCGCGGCGAATTGGGATAGTCCTTGAGCAGTTGCTCCAGACCACGACGCGCTTCGTCCCAGCCCTTCTCGGTCCCGGCGAGGGTGTAGTAGTACTCGAGCGCGAAATCGCCGCTGGGCGCCTGACCGCGGAACAGGCTGCGATACACCGCCACCGACTCGTCGTACTTGCCCGCGTGCGCGAGCTTGCGTGCGCGATCGAGCTGGGCCTTGTCGATGGTGTGGAACTGCAGCGCTTCGGCCAGGCGACGGGTTGCCGGGCTGCTCGGATGCGTGCGGTTGAGCCGCGCGAGATACTCCTTGGCGCCCTCGATGCGCCCCGAGTCGATCTCGATGGCCCCGAGCGCGTACAACGCCTCGGAGTTGTCGGGCTCCACGCGCAGGATCTTCTGCCACGCCTCGGCGGCCAGATCGCCCCGCCCCTTGGATTGCCAGAACCGGGCCTGCTCCATCAGCACCGACACCGCGGGCTGATCGGTGGCGATGACCGGCGCGGCAAACGAAGCAGCGATCAGCGCGGCTAGGACTTGGTTCTTGTGGCGGAATCGCATGCCTGCCTCCATCGAGGATTGAGTCGTCCGTGCTTGTCGAATCGAAAGCGGTGTTCGCTGTAGCCCTTGCCGAACAGCAGCAAGGCAGCGTCGTAGTAACGAAGCGGGCGCTGCTGCCGGCCCGCTTCGAGCATTGCGGTGATGCGCAGCTCCTGCTGCTGCGCGAGCTTCAGCTGGCGCCGCGCACGCAGATACGGCAGCAGCGCACCGGAAAATCCGATCGGCCCGACCCCGTCGCGCGCGCCCGACCACGCGCCTACCGATAAGGGCGGCGTCGAGCTCTGCGAGACGTGTACTTCCATTCCGGCGAGCGCATCGAGAATCGGCCGATGCAGCGGATCGCCCGGATCGGTCATGCCGGCCCACAGGTACACACGGATCGCATCGAAGCTGCCGACCTCGCCCTTATCCGGATCGGGGTGCAGACCGTTGGCGGCGCTCCAGGCGATCCAGTCGGGGGCGACCGCGTGCTTGGCGGTCCCGCTCAGGATGTGCAGCGTCGATTCGGCGATTGCGTTCCACGGACCGCCAGGGTCTTCATGCGCCAGGCGCCGCAGCACCGGCAATGCGAGATAGCTCGGATTCAGCCGCCACACGCCGCCATCGCGCTGGAAACCCTGAGGCCCCGGCAACAGCACAGTGCCCAGTCCGCTCAACGTTGCGACTTCGCGCCGCGCGATCTGGTCGGTGAGCACCTTGCCCAGTGCGGTGTAGCCGCGCGCCTTCCACAGCCGACCGGCTTCGAGCAGCGCGTAGGCGATCCAAACATCGGCATCGGCTGCGGAATTCGGATCGATCACGCCCCAATTGCCATCGGAGCGCTTGCCCCACTTCCACGCCGGCAGTGCGCCGGTGAGATCACCGCCCGCGAGGTTGTCGCGGGTCCAGGTGAGGATACGTTCGAACGTGTCGCGATCATTGGCGACGAGCGCGAAGAACAACGCGTATGCCTGTCCTTCGGAAACGGTCTCGTCTTCACCCGAGTCGCGGTTGACCACGCGGCCATCGCGTTGGACGAACCGGGTCGTGAAGCCGCGCCACTGGGTCCAGCCCGGACCGCACTGCGCCTCGACCCGTGCCGATACGAGAGGCACGAGCCCCAGCGCGCACATGGCCTGCAGCGCGAGCCGGCGGGATGCGCATTCGTGCGTTGCCGATAGCATGAACCCGATGTGCCGCCCGAGCGCCATCTACTCGCCGCGCAGCCGTCGCGCCGCGAGACCGCTGAGATAGCGGTGCAGCAGGAACGACAGCACGACGACAGCGATGAACGTCAGCACCCACAGCCGTACCGGATGTTTGGAGAAGTACCACTGCACCAGCGTGAGCGGCGGCAACTCCCCCACGTAATAGGTGGTGTCGTAGGAAAGCGGTTCGACCCGATCGGTGCCGACCGCGACGGCGCTGCCTTGCAGGCGCCCGACACGACCGAAATCGGTGAGTGCATTGAGCAGGTCGTCCCACTTGCCATCGCGCGCGGACACCAGTGCCACCACGCTGCGCCCCTGCTGCAGCGGCGATTCGAATCCGACGATCGCGGCATCGCCTGACTGGCGCTTGGAGGCGACCGGCTGGCGCTCACGCTTCTCGCGCTCCGGACCGAGCGAGCGGATCCAGGCCACTACGTTGTCCCACGCGTTGACGCCTGGCGTGCGGATCACGTCTTCGGTCACGTTCCAGGTCATCAGATGCGACCACTCCTTGATGAGCGGTTGCGACGTGGGCGAACCGATCAGCAGCAGATCCTTGTTGGCGACCGTGGCGATCTCGGACGCGCGCAGGATCGACACGCTGATCGCCGGCGTGCCGGTCGACTCACCCATGCGGCCCATGACCGTCAGCAACGCGCTGATCTCTCCGGCGGTCGGCGTCTCCGGCATGATCACCGCCGTTTCCGACAAGTCGGCCACCCGCGAGAACGGGAAGCCGGCGTTGCCGAACGCGGCCAGATCGGGCATCGGCAGGTAGTGCGGAAAGCCCGAGAAGTCGATGGTCGAGTCCGGATCGATCCCGCCCCCGACGCGGCTGTCGGTGACAGGCCGGCAGGTGGTGCGGCCGAGATAGTCGAAGTCGTATTCGAGATTGAAGTGGCTTTGCGCCTCGATCGATTTCGGCGGAACGTGCAGGTACTTGCGCCCTGGGAGCGTACCGTCGGCGAGCGTGCGCTCGGCGATGCGCTTGTCGTCGACGCGGATCCAACTGCGCCAGCCGCCGGCGTCGGAGCGCAAGTGGATCGAATCGACGTAGCGGCCGTTGACGTTGACGTTGAGCACCGGCGTATCGGCGAGTGCCTTGGGCACAAAGCGATAGCGCAGGTCGATCGGCACCCCCGACGAGCGCCACGCGAAAATATCCGGCGGGATGCGGAAATTTACGCGCACCGGATCGGCATCGAACGGCGAGACCGTGAAGCGTCGCGCATCGCTTAGTTCGCTCAGCCGCACCGGTCGATTGGTCGGTATCCAGTTCGCCGTGTCATAGGCGGCACGCGGCTTCAGATTGCTGGGCGGCGAGAGCTGGGCCAGTTGCCCGCTCGCACGCGTGGCGCCGAGCGACAGCGCGGTCGCGGCGAGCTTGAGTTCGCGGACGTCACGCCCCATGACGAGCAGCAGCTTGCCCTGCTCGTCGGTCGGGTTGGTGATCACCGCCACGCTCGGACCGGTGGGCGTGGGCGCACCGGTCAGGCCGGCCGGTTGCTCCGAGCCGGCCACGAACACCACCGCGTTGCCCTTGGGAATCGTGTTGAGCGAGGCCGGATACACCGCCCCGCGGTACCCGGCGAGCTGCCCGAACCACGATGCAACGCTGCTCGCCGCTTCGAGCGTTCGTGCCGTGGGTTTTTCAGCGAACACGAAGGGAAGCTCGAGCCGACGCGGATCGCGCTCGTCGAAAAACGGCAGCGGCAGCAGCGCCAGCTCGTTCGGCAGGCTCAAGCGAACCGCTTGCAGCTCCAGGCTCGAGGAGTTGTCCACCTTCAGCAGCGGATCACCCTTGCCGGGTTCGATGCATTCGTTGGCCGAGCTCTCCAGTTGCAGCGAGATCCGATTGAAGTCGGTGACGATGCGTGGATCGATCAGCACCGTTTCCTTGAGTGGTGCGTTGGCCTGCTCGCGCGCCAGCGCGATCGCAGCGACCTGCTCGCCGTTGAGCATCACCTTCAACTGCGCCGGCTGACGCACCGCCTGCGCACTGTACGAGTAGTTGAGCAGCAGGCGCGCACCGGTGATGACCTCGTCGCTGCGCACGCTGAACGGCGCCCCGACCTGCCCGCCGGTGCGCCACACATTGAGCGTCTCGACCGCACCGAGCTGTCGCATCGAGATCAGCGAAGTCTCGGCGGTGCGCGCGCCGATCAGCTTCTCGATCGATTCGGTGGTGGGCGCCTCCTTGGCCACGTTCATCGCGGGCGCAGGGACCACCTTGGAGGCGGTGTCGGTGGTTGCCGCGGCGCCGCTCTGGCCGTTGCGGTTCGCGGGCGTCTGTCCGAAGGCGCTCATGGCGACGGCGGCAAGCGCGAGGGCGGTCAGCGATCGCTCGAATCGACTGCTCCGGATCACAGGGTCTCGTTGCATCGGCGCCTCTTGGTATTGTCGGTATGGGCTCGTCGTTTTCAGCGCTGCCGCCTGGGCTATCGGGCGCTGGAACGCTCCACGTGCATCGCATCGAAGCGCGGCGGCGCTTTGCGTCGTCCGCCGCCGAAGACCGACGCCAGCAGCGCGCCGACACCGCGGAAGCTGGCGCGCAGCACCTCGACGAAGCCGCGCAACGGCCGATCGCGATCGCGACCCTGCGTCCAGCGGATCCAGGCGTCAGCACGCGCGAAGGTGCACTGCAGGAACAGCGCCTCCTGGGCAAGCGACATCTTGTCGAACTTGAGCCCGAGCTGCTCGGTCGAGCGTGAGGCCACCGCCGCGGGGAACACGCATTTCTGATCGCCGCGATACACGATCAGGTTGACCCGCTCGCGCACCGTCATGTGCAGACCGCTCGGCGCGCGCAAGCCGACGCCGCCTTCGGAGAAATCGACGATCTCGCAGGGCACGTTCTCGCCGCTCACCAGATTCAACTCGGCCGGCAGCCTGGTGCGCACGCGATGGCTCATGCGCATCTGATGAACTTCGCGCGCTACGCCGAGGCAGGCACCGAGGATGATTACGTTGAACACGGTCCAGGCGACGTTCATGATCACCGTGTCGAGTTCGTGCACGTTCCACCAGCGGGCGCGGACGTAGCCGAACACCAGGCCGACGATGTTGGCCACGAACAGTGCCAGGATCGGAAACGCCGAGCGCCAGTCGAAGTAGTCGCTATCGACCCGACCGCCTTTGGGCGTGACCACGAACGCACCGCGTTTGGGGAAGAAGAAACCGCCGAGTGCAGCGCGCATGACGTGCCAGGCGAGCATCGCCTCGAATACCTCGGCCCAGAACGCATGACGATACGGTCCGCTCAGGCGCGAGTTGGCGATATAGGCATGGATGAAGTGCGGCAGCGCGAACACCGCGATCATCCACGCCGTGGCGTTGAACACGTGCAGCCCGAAGAACAGGAATGCGAGCGGCGCGGTCAGGAACACCAGCCGCGGCATGCCGTAGAAGAAGTGCAGCATCGCGTTGCTGTAGCACAGCCGCTGCGCGAAGCTCAGGCCACGCGTGAACAGCGGGTTGTCGACGCGAAAGATCTGCGCCATGCCGCGCGCCCAGCGCGAGCGCTGCCGGATGTGATCGCGCAGGGTTTCGGTTCCCAGCCCGGACGCTTGCGGGACGCCGATGTAGGCCGAGGTGTAGCCCGCCTTGTGCAGATTGACCGAGGTGTGCGCGTCTTCGGTGAGCGTTTCGGTGGCGATGCCGCCGACCTCATCGAGCGCCGAGCGACGCATCACCGCCGCCGAGCCGCAGAAGAACGTGGCGTTCCACAGATCATTGCCCGCCTGCACCAGCCCGTAGAACAGCTCGCCCTCGTTGGGGACTGCACGGAACACCGCAAGGTTCTTCTCGAACGGGTCGGGCGAGAAGAAGTGGTGTGGCATCTGCACCATGCCCAGCCGCTGCTCCTTGAGGAACCAGCCCATCGAGATCTGCAGGAACGAGCGGGCCGGGATGTGATCGCAATCGAACACCGCGACGAACTCGCCGTCGGTGCGCTTGAGCGCCTCGTTGATGTTGCCGGCCTTGGCGTGCCGGTTGTCCTTGCGGGTGAGGTAGCTCACACCCACCTGTTCGGCGAATTCCTTGAACTCGGGGCGCTTGCCGTCGTCGAGGATGTGGATCTTGAGCTTCTCCTGCGGCCAGTCCATGGCGATCGCGGCCAGCACCGTGGGCCGCACGACCGACAGCGGCTCGTTGTAGGTGGGCACGAGCACGTCGATGGTGGGCCACTTGGAGCTGTCGCGCGGCAGGTCGGCGGGGCGCCGTCGCAGCGGCCAAGCGGTCTGGAAATAACCCAGCAGCAGAATGCCGATCGCGTAGAGCTCGGCGAGCATCAATCCGAAACTGAGGAAGATCTCGAGCGGAGACTCCCACACGCCCGTCTCGGTCACGCGCCAGTAGAGGTAGCGCGACGAGATCAGCACCGAGAGCAGGATCAGGACGAGCGTCGCGGGCCGGCCGGGCACCAGTCGAAACAGGATCGCCAGCACCAACCCGATCGCGGCAAAGACGCATTGCTCGTAGAAATCGAGCGGCACCGTGGTCACGAGCCAGAAGACGGTGAGCCCCAGCAGCAGGACAACCAGTGCGACGAACCACGAGCCCCAGCCGGGCCAGCCGGTGACCTTGTCGCCCAGGTGCGAAACCCGGCGCGAGACCGGAGCCGGAGCGATGCTGCGGGGGTCGCCGCCGCGTTGGTTGGATCGTTGCGTTCCCATCAGAGCTCCCTGCGCGATTCGATTTGATCGACGACGCGGTGCGACCCGCCGGATCGTGGCCGGCGGACAGCAAAGCAAACGACGAGCGTTTGCACCCCGCGGCTACTCGTCGGTGCGGCCTGAGAATCGGGTCAACACCGGAGGCCGGGGCGCATCGCCGCGCACGGCTTCATCACGCGGGCGCACTTCGCCAGCACGATCACCAGCCGCCTTGGCCCCCCACGCGACCTCGATGTTCGGGATGCGTCCGCGCAACGGAGCGTTGTTGAACTCGATGTATGCGTCGGCGTGGCCACCGAACTCGCGATACAGGTTGCGGATATCTTCGGCAATGCTCATCTGAGGTGCCCCTTTCTGTTCGCTAACTGCAAAGGTCCTTCCGCAGACGCTTTTGCGTAGCTACTTGTCGTTGTTCTTGACTGCCGGCAACTGAAAATCATGCGCGACCCGGGCTTCGCGGGCGGTCCTCAATGGAACCGTTCGATGCGCGAGGGGCCGGGTACGCCGAATAGCAAACCGGAGAAGACGAATCGTCGGGAAACGCCCTACAGGGAGACTGTTGCCGGTCCATTCCAAAGGGATCGACCATTATTCTGAAACGATTATCGTAGCAACAAATTACAACTTACGGACGAGCCGCGAATCTCAAGCGAACATTATGTTTCTTCAAGGATTCCTTCGTCAATGAGCAGCACTGGTCGATACCGATCGCCGCACCGAAATGACGGCCTGAACGGAAAAAATCCGCTTCCCATGACATCGAGCCAAGACAATGCTTCAGAATTGTATTAGGGCTCTCATACCGAGCCAGCTCTCTCACACGCCGGGCCAGCTCTGATCAGCTCGAGAATCCGGCGACCAAGCCTCCAATCACAAACCATTCAATGCTGAACGACCCGCAGTGGACCGCCGTCCGCTACGTCGACGGACCATGCCTGGTGCTGGCCGGCGCCGGAAGCGGCAAGACACGCGTCATTACCCACAAGATCGCGCACCTGGTTGAACGCCTGCAGTTCGCGCCCGAATCGATCGTGGCGGTGACCTTCACCAACAAGGCGGCGCGCGAGATGAAGGAACGCGCCGAGGCCTTGCTCGGCAAACCCAGGACCGAAGGGTTGGTCATCTCGACGTTCCATTCCCTGGGCGTGCGTATCCTGCGCGCCGAGGCGCGGCGGGTCGGGCTGAAAGCGCGCTTCTCGATACTCGACGCCGACGACTGCTACGCGATCCTGCAGGGTCTGATCGCCACCGCCGACCGCGCGACATTGCGCCGTGCGCAGACCGCGATCTCGCTCTGGAAGAACGCGCTGGTCGATCCAGACAATGCGCTCAGCCGCGCCGCGGACGATGACGCCGCGCAGTTCGCGCGCGCCTATCGCGACTACACCGCGACGCTCGCCGCATACCAGGCCGTCGACTTCGACGATCTCATCCGGTTGCCGACGCAGCTGTTCCAGCGCGACGACGAAGCACGGACGCGCTGGCAGCAGCGCATCGCCTACATGCTGGTCGACGAGTATCAAGACACCAACGCCTGCCAGTACGAGTTGCTCAAGCTGCTGACCGGTGAGCGCGCCGCATTCACCGCGGTGGGCGACGACGATCAGGCGATCTACGCCTGGCGCGGCGCCACCGTCGAGAACCTCGCGCAACTTGCCCAGGACTACCCCAGCCTCAAGATCATCAAGCTCGAACAGAACTACCGCTCGAGTCAGCGCATCCTGCATGCCGCCAACACGCTCATCGCCAACAACCCGAAACTGTTCGAGAAGAAGCTGTGGTCGGATCTGGGCATCGGCGATGAGATCGGCGTGGGCATGATGGACGACGACGAATCCGAGGCCGAGCGCGTCGTCATGCGGCTGCTCGCGCACAAGTTCGAGCGCAAGGCCCGCTTCGCCGACTACGCGATCCTCTATCGCGGCAACCACCAGGCCCGCGCCTTCGAGCAGATGCTGCGCCGCGAGCGGGTGCCCTACGTGCTCTCGGGCGGACAGTCGTTCTTCGAGCGCGCCGAGATCCGCGACATCCTCGCGTATCTGCGGCTCCTCGCCAACGGCGACGATGATCCCGCTTTCATTCGCGCGGCGACGACACCCAAGCGCGGTATCGGCCCCCAGACGCTCGAGGCGCTCGGCAAGCTGGCAGGCTCGCTCGGCGTGTCGTTGTTCGAAGCGGCGTTTCGCGAAGAGGCGGCGGAATCGATTGCGGCGCGTTCGCTCGAGTCGGTGCGCGCGTTCGGCGACATGATCAACGCGATCGAGTGGCGTTCCGCGCGCGAGCCGGCCGGCCAGGTGCTCAACGATCTGATCGTCAAGATCGGCTACGAGCAGCACCTGTACGAATCCAACGACGATCGCACCGCGCAATCGAAGTGGCAGAACGTGGTGGACTTCAAGAACTGGGTCGGCACGCGCGGCGACGAAGACCGCAAGACACTGATCGAGCTGGCGCAGACGATCGCGATCCTGTCGTCGATCGATCGCAGTTCGAACACCGACGCGGTGCAGCTGTCGACGCTGCATGCGGCGAAGGGGCTGGAATTCCCGCATGTGTTTCTGGTCGGCCTGGAGGAAGGCACGCTGCCGCACCTGGGCAAAAGCACGACCGAGGAAGGCGAGGTGTTGAGCGGGCGGATCGAGGAGGAACGCCGCGTGATGTACGTCGGCATCACCCGCGCCCAACGAACGCTGCACCTGACCTGGTGCCGCAAGCGCAAGCGCGTCAGGGAATGGGAATCGCGCGAGCCCTCGCGCTTCATCGCCGAGATGGGCTTGTCGGCCGAACCGCCCAAGGCGCCCGACGGTCCGGCCCCGGAAGCCAAGAACCGGCTGGCCAACCTCAAGGCGATGTTGCAGCGCCCGTAGTCGGGCGTGCTTGATGCCGCCCGCCTTCCGCCGCTCGTCGAGCAATTACAAATCGACACATTTGTGCAGCGCTTCGCAACACTGGACTAACACCGTGCCCCGAGGATGCGGGCGCTACCCGGCGTTGGTTTGGAGAGAGGATCACATGCGAAGCGCACTGCGAAAGGTCGTGCTCACGTTGGCGGCGAGTCTGGCGTTGGGATCGACGGCAAACGCGTTGGCTGGCGGTGGACACCACGGCGGTGGATACCACCATGGCCATCACGGCAACCACTGGAATCATCATCGTCACCATCAGCACTGGCAGCATCACCCGCACCGGCATCACGGGCATCACGGGCACCACCGCCATCACTGGCACCATCGTCACCACGGGTATGCGCCGCACTGGGGCTATTACGACCCGCGTCCGGTGTACCACTACTCGCCCCATCCGCGTCCGCCGCACGGCCGGGTCGATATCCACGTCCATCGATCGTACTGATCGGTCGGTGAAACGTCGCGATCGCCGGGCGAACGAACCGCTCGGCGATCGCGGCTGCAGCCCTGTGCAGGTCTATGCAGCCAGTTGCCGCGGCTGGCGGAAAGCCGCTTCCATTTCGCGGCGCAGTTTCACGGCCGGCACGTTTGCATCGATCTGCACGTCGGACCAGCGGATCGGTTCGCCTGCGCGCACCGCATTGAGCAGCTTCACCTCGTGCGCCAGGCCGAGCGGCAGCGCGCCGATCGCCAGCGAATCGGCTACCGGCATGAGCTTGCCCACGACGGTGTAGCCGCCTTCGCCGTCGAGCATTTCGCCGGCCTTGAGATCGCGCTTGGCGCTCGCCACGGCGTCGGCGCGGAAGTCGGTGGCGCAACCGGTTGCCTCGGCCCGCACGCCGATCGAGGCGACCGAAATACCAACCTCCAGTCCGATCAGATGCCAGCGCTTGTAGAGGCACGCGTAGCGTCCGCTCGGATCGGTGCGCACGCCGTACTCCTGGAAGCAGCGGCGGATGTACTCGGTATCGCCTTCGAACACGACCCACACGCCGAAGCGGCAGTCGTACGGGATGACACGGCCATCGGCTTCGAGCGACGAGATGACCTCGACCTGCCCGGTGTGATGCAGCACGCCGCCCTCGGCGCGCGGACGCATGACGAAGGGAATGTCATCGATGCTCGCCGGCGGATAGCGCAGCCCGTACGGCGCGGGCGTCAGTCCGGTTGCGTTGCAGACGGCGGAGGTCTCGATCGCCGGTTTCGAGCCATCGAGAAATGAATTGAACATCTTCGGATTCAAGCCGCCGATGCGGGCCTGTTCGGGCGTCAGGCCGTAGTAGCCCCACACCGTTTCGGGCGTGGACTGCGCGAAGTGCGCCTGCCACTTGTGTCCGCGTCCGGCAGCAATCACGTTGAACCCCGCAGCGCGCGCCCAGTCGACCAGATCGCAGATCAGCGCCGGCTGATCGCCGTAGGCCAGGCTGTAGATGACGCCTGCCTCCTTCGCCTTGCGCGCGAGCAGCGGACCGCAGAATGCGTCGGCTTCGACGGTCACCATCACCACGTGCTTGCCGTGCGCGAAGGCGGCCATTGCATGCGCAACTGCCGCGATCGGGTTGCCCGTGGCTTCGACGATGATGTCGATCGCCGGATGCGAGACGAGCGCTTCCCAGTCTTCGCCGAGGTGCGTGCGTCGGTCGGCGAGCGCCTGGTCGAGGCTCGACGCACCGAATCGTGCCGGCTCCCATCCCACGCGCTCGAGATTGGCGCGCGCATACGTCGGCGACAGATCGGCGATGCCAACGAGGTGAATGCCCGGCGTCTTGGGCACCTGCGCGAGATACATCGCGCCGAACTTGCCCGCACCGATCAACCCGATGCGCAGGGGTTTGCCCTGGCGCTCGCGCTCCTGCAGCTTGGCGTGCAGATTCATGCTCAGGCCGCCTTCTCGAGTGGCCCGAGCTCCGACGCCGGCGTGCCGTTCTTCCACGGCAGATCCACATCGTAGGCCTTGAGCAGGCAGTCGTCGGGCAGCGTGCGGATCGGCGCGAAGTCGCGATGCGCGATGTAGCCCGGGCGCTTGAAGCGACGGATGTGATTCGACACCGCGCACAGGCTCAGATACACCGCGACGCGATTCCAGGGTGACAGGTTCGAACTCGATGCATGCACCAGGCAACCATGGAACAGCAGCATCGAACCTGCCGGCCCTTTGGGCGCAACCAGGCCGCCGCGCGCCACCAGCTTGCTGATGGTGGCGTTGTCGATCGTCCACAACGGATAGCTGGTCGTGGAGGTGTCGTGACCCGCTTCGAGCACGCCCGCCTTGTGGCTGCCCGGGATGAACATGAGCGGTCCGTTGAACTCGGTCACCTCGTCGAGGAAGATCGCGATGTTCATCGCGCGCGCTTCGGGCATCCAGTCGTCGTTCTTCCAGGTGCCGTAGTCCTGGTGCCATTGCCACACGTCACCGTCGAAGGCCATCTTGCCGTTGATCTTGAACTGGTGCATGTAGACGTCTTCGTTGAACAGCTGCTTGATCGGCTCGACCATGCGTGGATGCCGCGCCAGCCGTGCGAACGGCGCGCTGTACATGTGCGCGGCGAAGTTGGTGCGCACCGAGTCGCTGCCGCGCTCGCGTACGTTTTCCGGGCGATGCTGCGCGTAGATCGCCGGCACCTCGGCATTGAGCGTCGCCATCTCCGCGGGCGAGAACAGACTGGGAAAGAACAAGTACCCGTCGCGATCGAACTGCGCCAGTTGCGATTCGGAAAGTTTCATCGTGTCCTCCGTAAGGATTTGCGGTGAGAGTTCGTCGGGGAACCGGGTGCAAACCCGGAGCCGGCCGCCGCATCAGGACCGTCCGCTTCGAGTCCGTGGACCAGCCTGTCCGCGGCGCCCTCGGCGTGGAGCCGCGCCAGCCGTTCGGCCCGGTCGCCATCGCCATTGGCGATCGCTTCGAGAATCGCCGCGTGCTCGTCCCAGATGGCGCCGCGTTCATCCGCGTGGCGCAGCACGGCACCCATGGCGCGGCGGATGTGACTCCAGTGCCGCTGCAGCGTCTCCAGGATCAGCGGATTGCCGCCGAGCCGGCACAGATGCAGATGGAATTCGACGTCAGCCGCGATCATCGTGTTGACCTCGCCGCTGCGCACCGCCCTGCGGCCGGCGCTGATCATGCCGGCATCGGGTTTGATGCGTCCGGAGGCGCAGGCGCGCGCGGCCTCGCGCGCAGCCAACCCGTCGAGCGCGGCGCGGATCGCGTACAGATGTCCGAGCCGGTCGGGGTCGACCGGCGCGACGCACACGCCCTGACGGCCGGTGTCTTCAACGAAGCCGTCGCGGCGCAACAGCATGAGCGCCTGCACGATCGGCTGACGCGACACCTTCAGGCTCGCGGCGAGTTGCTCCTGCCGCAGGCGCTCGCCCGGTGCAAGTTGCCCCGAGACGATCGCCTCGAGCAGAGCGTCGTAGGCCTGCTCGACCAGGTCGGGAGCAGTCTCGATGGATGAGATGCCCGGGGTGGAAGAAGCGCCCGGCGTACGGCCGGAAGAGAGGCCGGATGGGTCGGATGGTCCGGAGGGTTGGATTGTCTGCATTCTGTATTCAGAATACAGGACAAGCAAAGGTTGTCAAGCCATCGGGCCAGTCGTGGCGATCGCTGCGTGGATGGATGCTGCCCAGCGGAGGCCCTCCCGCGCGCGAGAATGCGACGCCAGCGGGAAGGGCGAGCGGCCTGCTTCAACCAGCCCGAAGGGCGAGCAGCCCGCGTCAGTCAGCGCGAAGGACGAGCGGCCTGCTTCAGCGTTTCGGGCCGATCGTTCGGCGTGAGGATGAACACCTCATCGTTGCGGATCATGCCCAGCTCGAATCGGGCGCGCTCCTCGATCGCGTCGTAGCCGCTCTTCAGATCGCGCACCTCGGCTTCGAGCGCATCGTTGCGCGCCTGGAGTTGCCGGTTCTGCGCGCGCCGCTCGCTGAGGTTGTAGCTCAGATCCCACACGCGCAGCCACCCGCCCTTGCCCAGCCACAGCGGGTACTGGATCAGCACCGCGAGCCCGGCGAGGAGGAAGAACAGGATGCGCATCGCCGAGCAGCCTCAGCCCAACTGATAGAACGCCGAACGACCGGGGAAGCTCACCGAGTCACCGAGATCTTCTTCGATGCGCAGCAGCTGGTTGTACTTGGCCATGCGATCGGAGCGCGACAGCGAGCCGGTCTTGATCTGCAGCGCGTTCATGCCCACGGCGATGTCGGCGATGGTCGTGTCTTCGGTCTCGCCCGAGCGATGCGAGATCACCGTCGTATAGCGGTAACGCTTGGCCAGCTCGATCGCGGCGAACGTCTCGGTGAGCGTACCGATCTGATTGATCTTGATAAGGATCGAATTGGCGATGCCTTTGTCGATGCCCTCGCGCAGGATCCGCGTGTTGGTGACGAACAGATCATCGCCCACGAGTTGCGCCTTCTTGCCCAGCCGCTGGGTGAGCGCCTTCCAACCGTCCCAGTCGCCTTCGGCCATGCCGTCTTCGATCGACACGATCGGATACTGGTCGACCCACTTCGCGAGGTAGTCGGCGAACTGCTCCGCGCTCAGGCTGAGCGAATCCGACTTGAGCTTGTACTTGCCGTCTTCGAAGAACTCGGAGGCCGCGCAATCCAAGCCGATCAGCACCTGCTCGCCAGCGCGATATCCGGCCTTGTCGATCGCTTCGAGCAGCAGCGTGATGGCTTCTTCGTTCGATTTGAGGCTCGGCGCGAATCCACCTTCGTCGCCGACGGTGGTCGACATGCCTTTGGCATCGAGCAGCTTCTTGAGCGAGTGGAACACCTCGGCGCCGCAGCGCAGGGCTTCGCGAAAGCTGTCCACGCCCACCGGCAGGATCATGAACTCCTGCATGTCGAGATTGTTGTTGGCGTGCGCCCCGCCGTTGATGACGTTCATCATCGGCACCGGCATCTGCATCGCCCCCGCGCCGCCGAAGTACCGATACAGCGGCAGCCCCGATTCCTCGGCCGCGGCCTTTGCGACCGCCATCGACACCGCGAGCATCGCGTTCGCACCAAGCCGGCCCTTGTTGTCGGTGCCGTCGAGATCGATCAGCGTTTGATCGACGAACGTCTGCTCGGAGGCATCCAGGCCCATGATCGCTTCGGAGATCTCGGTGTTGACGTGCTCCACCGCCTTGAGCACGCCCTTGCCCAGATAGCGCTTCTTGTCGCCGTCGCGCAGCTCGATTGCTTCACGGCTGCCGGTCGACGCGCCCGAGGGCACCGCCGCCCGACCCATCACGCCGGACTCGAGCAACACATCGCATTCCACCGTCGGATTCCCGCGGGAATCGAGGATCTCACGGGCCACCACGTCAACGATCGAACTCATCTGCGCCACCACCTCCAGGATTGCCGGATCACGCGGACGCCAGCAGCGGCGTCTCCGCGAATCCATGTTGTTTGACCACCTGATCGAGCGCCTGCAGCGTGCGCAACAGCGGTTCCATCAGTCCGAGCGGCCAGGCATTGGGCCCATCGGACAAGGCTTTCTCCGGCTGCGGATGCGTTTCCATGAACACACCGGCCACGCCGCTCGCCACCGCCGCGCGCGCGAGCACCGGAACGAACTCACGCTGTCCGCCGCTCGCACTGCCCTGCCCGCCCGGAAGCTGCACCGAGTGCGTGGCATCGAACACGACCGGGCAGCCCGTTTCGCGCATCACCGCGAGCGAACGCATGTCGGACACGAGGTTGTTGTAGCCGAAGCTCGCGCCGCGTTCGCACACCATGATGTTGTCGGTGCCGCTCGCGCTGCGCGCCTTGTCGACCACGTTCTTCATGTCCCACGGCGACAGGAACTGGCCCTTCTTGATGTTGACCGGACGTCCGGCGCTGGCGACCGCGACGATGAAATCGGTCTGACGACAAAGGAAGGCCGGCGTCTGCAGCACATCGACCACCGAGGCGACTTCGCTTACCTCGTCGATGGCGTGCACGTCGGTGAGCACCGGCACGCCCAACTCGCGGCGAACGTCTTGCAGGATCGCCAGACCTTTGTCCATGCCCACGCCGCGAAACGATTTGCCCGAACTGCGATTGGCCTTGTCGTAGGAGGCCTTGAAGATGAACGCCATGCCCAGGCGCTGGGTGATGTCCTTGAGCTTCGCGGCGATGTCGAGCACCAGCGAGCGCGATTCGACGACGCAGGGCCCGGCGATCAGGAACAGGGGTCGATCCAGACCGACGTCGAATCCGCTGAGCTTCATGCCGCGAGCGGCGCCCTCGATGCGCGCGCCTGATGCTGCAGCGACGCCTCGATGAACGCCTTGAACAGCGGATGGCCCTGCCGCGGCCGGGAGGTGAATTCCGGATGGAACTGGCACGCCACGAACCACGGATGCGCCGGCAGTTCGATCATCTCGACCAGGCTGTCGGCCACCGTGAGGCCGCTGAAGCGCAGGCCGTTGTCGCGCAGGCGCGGCACGTAGGCGTTGTTGACCTCGTAGCGGTGGCGATGACGCTCGTTGATGGTGTCGCTGCCGTACACGCGGCGCACCAGCGATCCGGCATCGAGCGAGGCGACCTGCGCGCCCAGGCGCATGGTGCCGCCCATATCGGACTCAACGGAGCGGCGTTCGATGCGTCCTTCGCGATCGTGCCATTCGGTGATCAGCGCGATGACCGGATGCGGCGTGTCGGGTTCGAACTCGGTGCTGTTGGCGCCGGCCAGCCCGCACACATCGCGCGCGTATTCGATGACGGCGATCTGCATGCCCAGGCAGATACCCAGGTACGGCACCTTGTTCTCGCGTGCGAACTGCACTGCGCGGATCTTGCCCTCGATGCCGCGCTTGCCGAATCCGCCGGGGACCAGCACGGCATCGACGTCTTCGAGCACGTGCGTGCCCTCGGACTCGAGACGCTCGGAATCGACGTAGCGGATATTCACCTTGGTGCGGGTATGCATGCCCGCATGACTGAGCGCTTCGGAGAGCGACTTGTACGACTCGGTCAGGCCGACGTACTTGCCGACCATGGCGATGGTCACCGCGTTCACCGGATGCTCGTAGGATTCGATCAACTTCTCCCACGCCGACAGATCGGCCGGGCGCGCCAGCACGTTCAGCTTGTGGCAGACGATCTCGTCGAGCATCTGCTGATGCAGCATGCCGGGGATCTTGTAGATCGAGTCGACATCGGATACCGAGATCACGCCTTCGAGGGGCACGTTCGAGAACAGCGATATCTTGCGCCGCTCGTCTTCGGGAATCGGCCGGTCGGCGCGACACAGCAGCGCGTCGGCCTGGATGCCGATTTCGCGCAGCTTCTGCGTGGAGTGCTGCGTCGGCTTGGTCTTCAGTTCGCCGGCGGAGGCGATGTACGGCACCAGCGTGAGATGCACGAAGCAGGTGTTCTGCCGGCCCAGTTCAAGGCTCATCTGGCGCACGGCTTCCAGGAACGGCAGCGATTCGATATCGCCTACGGTGCCACCGATCTCGACGATGGCGATTTCAGCGCCTTCCGCCCCGCGTTGGATGCAGCGCTTGATCTCGTCGGTGATGTGCGGGATGACCTGCACGGTGCGCCCGAGATACTCGCCGCGGCGCTCCTTCTTGATGACGCTGTCGTAGATCTGGCCGGTGGTGAAGTTGTTGACCCGGCGCATCTTCGCCGCGGTGAACCGCTCGTAGTGGCCCAGATCGAGATCGGTCTCGGCGCCGTCTTCGGTCACGAACACTTCGCCGTGCTGGAACGGACTCATCGTTCCAGGATCGACGTTGATGTACGGATCGAGCTTGAGGAGTGTGACCTTGAGGCCGCGCGACTCGAGGATTGCGGCGAGAGAAGCGGCGGCTATCCCCTTCCCGAGAGAGGAAACGACTCCGCCTGACACGAAGACATACTTGGTCATCAGGGAACGGGGGGCTAGGACGCGCAATGATAGCCCAAAGCCCTCGCTGCCTCAACGAAAACGCCACCGGGCGCGCCATCCTTCACGCGCATGCCGATGCGAACGCGCTCAAGGCGCGGCGAGTTTGCTGACCGCCCAGGCGTTGCTGACCGCGCGATATGGATTGAGCACTCGCTGCAGCACCGGGTGCTCCTGCATGCGCGGCCACCACGCGCGCAGCTTCGGGCCGAGCTCGAAGGGCTGCTCCAGGCGCGGCAGGATGATCTCGGCGAGCAGCAGCGTCGGGGCGATCGCGCAGTCGGCGAGCGTCGGCACGCGATCGACCAGGAACGGCCCGGCGCCCACCAGTTCGTCCAACTCGGCGAACCGGTCGGAGAGTTCGGCGGCGCGCTGCGTGACCCGCTCGATGCTGCGCAGGCGCGGATCGAGTTCGGGAAACAGCGCGCGCAGCGGCGGATCGATATAAAAATCGTTGAAGCGCGAAACCACGCGGCAACGCGCTCGTGCCTTCGGGTCGGGCGGCAGCAGATCGGGCCCCGGTTGCGTCTCGTCGACGTACTCGATGATCGCGTCGGACTCGCCCAGCACGAAATCGCCATCGACCAGTCCGGGCACCCGGCCGGTGACGACGATCGCGCGATAGTCCTGCGAGCGATAACCACCGGGCGGCATGCGCTCCTCGACGGTCACGCCCTTGAGCGCGAATGCCAGACGCACCTTGCAGCAGAAACTCGACAACGGCGTCGCGTAGAGAATCATCGAATGCACAGGATCGCGTCGATTGCAGGCATCATCCACACGATCCGCCCCTCGAGCAGCAGCGAAGGCGGCATCATAGGCGCCTATAATTTCGGCAGCAACGCGTGCCATTCAGGCACGACGAACGAACGCGCTGCCTCGCCAGCGACGCGCGGCACGCACACTCCTCACGCATATCGCATGCAGATCTTCAAACTCGCACAAGGTTCGGGCCCGCTGGTGGTGTCGATGCCGCACATCGGCACGCATCTGCCCGATGCGCTCGCCACGCGACTGACCGACTACGCGCGAACGTTGCCCGATACCGACTGGCACCTCGACCGGCTCTACGACTTCCTGCAGCCGCTCGATGCCACGGTGCTGCAGGCCACACACTCGCGCTATGTGATCGACCTGAACCGGCCGCCCGACAACGCGAGTCTGTACCCTGGGCAGGACACCACCGGCTTGGTGCCGATCGATGCCGGCGATCGCTCGCGCATCTATCGCGACGCGCCACCTGATGATGCCGAGATCGCAGCGCGCCGCGACACGTACTGGCAGCCCTATCACGACGCGCTCGCCTCCGCCCTGCAAGCCGCGAAGGCCCGTCACGGCTACGCGCTGTTGTGGGATGCGCACTCGATCAAATCAATCCTGCCGCGATTCTTCTCGGGCAAGTTGCCCGATCTCAACCTCGGCACTGCTGACGGCGCGTCGTGCGGCGCCGGGCTGGGCGAGGCGCTGCTCGGCGTCGCCAATCGACACGGCGCGTTCACCGCGGTGCTCAACGCGCGCTACAAGGGCGGCTACATCACTCGCGCCTACGGCCAGCCGCAGAACGACGTCCACGCCGCGCAGCTCGAGCTGTCGTGGGCGACATACATGGACGAGCACCATCCGTTCGCGTTTCGCGACGATCTGGCCGGGCGCATTCGGCCCGTGCTGCACGCACTGTTGACGACGCTGATCGACTGGGGTCGATCGCGATACCGACGCTGATGAGAACGCTCTTCGCCCCGCACGCGCTGCTGCCATCCGGTTGGGCGAACAACGTCCAGATCGAGATCGACGGACACGGCAACATTGCCGAGGTGATCACCGACGCCCAGCCCGGTCGCGCCGAGCACGCGGGCGGTGCGCTGATCCCGGGCATGCCGAACCTGCACTCGCACGCCTTCCAGCGCGCGATGGCCGGCCGCACCGAGGCGCGCGACCCGGCCGGCGATGATTTCTGGTCGTGGCGCACGCTGATGTATCGCTTCGTCGAGCGCATCGGCCCGAAGGAATGCCATGCGATCGCCGCGCAGTTGTACCTGGAGCTGCTGCGCGGCGGCTTCACCTCGGTGGCGGAGTTTCTCTATTTGAATCGCGACCCGGCCGGCAACGCGTACGCCGACCCTGCCGAGCTGGTCACTGCACACACGCAGGCAGCGAAAGAAACGGGCATCGCAATCACCATGCTGCCGGCGCTGTACGGCTTCGGCGGAATGGGCGGCCAACCGCTCGAGCCGGCGCAACGTCGATTCGCAAGCACGCCGGAGACCGTGCTGCGATTGCTGGAGGTGCTGCGACGGCATTTCCTGACCGAGCGCGACGTGCGTTTCGGCGTCGCGCCGCACTCGCTGCGCGCGGTGACGCACGAGACGCTCACCCGGTTGATCGACGGCCTGCATCGGCTCGACCCGACCGCGCCGATCCACATGCACGTGGCTGAACAACATCGCGAGGTGACGGCGGCGATCGCGCAGCTTGGCGCTCGACCGATCGAATGGCTCGCCGCCAACGTGCCGCTCGATGCGCGCTGGTGCCTGATTCATTGCACGCACGCCACGCGCGGAGAGCTCGAAGCGCTGCGGCGCGCCGGCGCGATCGTCGGCATCTGCCCGACGACGGAGGCGAATCTCGGCGATGGCGCGTTCGATCTCGCCGCACTGCAGGCGGCCGGCGCGGGCGGCAACGGCGTCAACGGATCAGGCGGGCGCGTGTTCGGCGTGGGGACCGACAGTCACGTGAATCGCAGCGCCACGCACGAACTGCGCTTGCTCGAATACACGCAGCGGCTGCTCACCCATCGGCGTGCGGTGGCGGCCAGCGCGTTGCAGCCCTCACCGGGCGCGCAGCTGTGGTCGCAGGCCGTCGCCGGCGGTGCGTCTGCCCTGGGCCGCAGAGCCGGCGCGATCACCATCGGCATGCGGGCCGATCTGGTGGTGCTGGATCTGACTTCACCCGATGTCGCGGGCCTGTCGATCGACCAGTTGCTCGACGCGTTCGTGTTTTCCGGCGGCGATGCGATGGTCAAGCACGTGGCGGTGAGCGGGCGCTGGGTGATTCGCGACGGCCACCATCGCGACGAACAGGCGATCGCCGAGCGCTACCGGCGCGCGGTGCATTGGCTCACCGGTTGACCCTTCAGACGGCGAGTTCCGGCCGATTGCGGAAGTACTCCAGCGCCTCGGGATTGGCGAGCGCCTCGACGTTCTTCACCGGCAATCCGTGCACCACGTTGCGCACGGCGAGCTCGACGATCTTGTTCGACTTGGTGCGCGGAATATCAGCCACCTGCACCACCTTCGCCGGAACATGGCGCGGCGTGGTGTTGGTCTTGATGCGCTCCTTGACGCGCGCAATCAACGGCAGATCGAGCTTGAGGCCTTCGCGCAGCTTGACGAACAACACAACGCGCACGTCGTTCTGCCAGTCCTGCCCGATCACCAGCGATTCGACCACTTCGTCGAGCTGCTCGACCTGGCGATAAATCTCGGCGGTACCGATGCGCACGCCGCCGGGGTTGAGCGTCGCGTCCGAACGACCGTAGATGACCATGCTCGCGATCGCGTCGTGCTCGATGATCTCGGCGTAGTCGCCGTGACACCACACGTTGTCGAATCGCTCGAAGTACGCCGAGCGGTACTTGGCGCCGTCAGGATCGTTCCAGAAGCCGATCGGCATCGACGGAAACGAGCGCGTGCACACCAACTCGCCCTTGCCGTGCCGCAGCGGCCGGCCCGATTCGTCGAATACCTCCACCGCCAGCCCCATGCCCAGGCATTGGATTTCGCCCCGCCACACCGGCAGGATCGGATTGCCCAACACGAAGCAGCTGATGATGTCGGTGCCGCCGGAGATCGACGACAGGCACAGGTCTTTCTTGATCTCGCGATACACGTAGTCGAACGCCTCGGGCACCAGCGGCGAGCCGGTGGAGAGCAGCGCGCGCAACGACTTGAGCTTGTGCGTGCGCATCGGCGCCACGCCCAGCTTGGCGATGTGATCGACGTACTTCGCCGAGGTGCCGAAGTGCGTGAGATCGGCGTCGTCGGCGAGATCCCACAGGATCTGGCCGCGCCGCACGAACGGCGAGCCGTCGTACAGCACCAGCGTCGCACCGGTGGCCAGCCCGGTCACCAGCCAGTTCCACATCATCCAGCCGCAGGTGGTGAAGTAGAACAGGCGATCGCCGTGCTTCAAGTCGCTGTGCAGCTGATGTTCCTTGAGATGCTGGATCAGCGTGCCGCCGGCGCCGTGCACGATGCATTTGGGCACGCCGGTCGTGCCCGAGGAGAACATGATGAACAGCGGATGGTTGAACGGCATGCGCGCGAACTCGATCTCGGAGGTGCTGCCGCCATCGAGGAAGTCGCGAAACCCGATGCCGCCGCGCAGCGTGTCGGGCGCGTGCGGCGAGCCGGCGTAGTCGACCACCACCACACGCTCGAGCGAAGGTATGCGATCGACCACCTCGCGCGCCTTGGCCATCACGTCGAGTACCTTGCCGCTGTACCAGTAGCCGTCGACCACGAACATCACCTTCGGCTCGATCTGGCCGAAGCGGTCGAGCACGCCTTGCACGCCGAAATCGGGCGAACACGACGACCAGATCGCGCCGACCGCAGCCGTGGCGAGCACGGCGATGATGGTCTCGGGCATGTTGGGCAGATAGCCCGCCACCCGGTCGCCCGGCTTGACGCCGCACTTGCGCAGCGCGTCGGCACACTGCGCGACCTCGTCGTATAGATCGAGGAACGACAGGCGCCGGCGCACCTTGTCTTCGCCCCAGAACACGATGGCATCGCCACCGTCGCGCCGGCGCAGCAGGTTCTCGGCGTAGTTGAGCTGCGCATCGGGGAACCAGCGCGCCCCCGGCATCTTCTCGGCGTCGACCACCGCACGCGCGCCCTGCTCGCCGATGATGCCGGCGAACTTCCACATCGAGCGCCAGAACTGGTCGCCGTGCTCGATCGTCCAGCGATAGAAATCGGGATAGGTATTGAAATCGAGCTGCCACTCGCCGATCGCCTGGCGTGCGAACCGGGTGACATTGGCCCCGGCAATGCGCGCCTGCGAGGGCGTCCAGAGCGGGCGAGCTTTCTTCGATTGCGTGCTCATCGTGGTGTGGTCATTTCTCGTGGGATCAACTCGCGCTCTGGATCATCGCGAGAATCGGCTCGGGCAACGGTACCGCCTTGCCGAGCCTGGTGTCGACCCAGCACTGCTTGGAGGAACCCTCGGCGTACACGGTGCCGGGGTCGTAGCTGGGGCGCATGGCGTAGTACATCATCACACTGGTACGCCCGGGCTCGCCCAGTTCGAGCGACACCTCGACCGTGCCGGGATACACCAGCGCCTTGAGATACGTGCAGCTGGCGGTGATGACCACCGGCGACAAATCCGGCGAGATGCGCTTGCCGTGGCTGCGCACGCCGAGCTGGTCGAACCAGGTGATGCGCGCCTGCTCCATATAGCGGAAATAGACGGTGTTGTTGACGTGGCGCTGCGCGTCCATGTCGCCCCACCGGATCGGCATGATCTCGGTGTGCACGAGTCTTCTTGTCATCGATTGGGGCACCCGGCGCGGCCGATCGCGCGGTAACGATCGCTGGCGGCGCGGCGATTCCAGCATTGTTGGAGTGCGCAGAATTATAATCGCGCGCGTTTCGCCCCCCGGCGCGGATTGCAGCCGACGTTCCGCGCGCCACGACAAGCTACGACAAAGGACCTCGCTGCGATGAGCGATCTGCCCGCCCGCGAATCGATGGAATACGACGTCGTCATCGTGGGAGGAGGCCCAGCCGGGCTCGCCGCGGCGATTCGTCTCAAGCAGCTCGCCGCGCAGCACTCGGTCGAGCTAGGCGTGTGCGTCATCGAGAAGGGCTCCGAGATCGGCGCGCACATCCTCTCAGGCGCGGTCATGGATCCGCGCGCGATCGAGGAGCTGCTGCCCGACTGGAAAGCGCTCGGCGTGCCGCTCAACACCGCGGTCACCGAAGACCGCTTCCTGTTCCTCGGTGAGAAGAACTCGTACCGGGTGCCCGACGCGCTGCTGCCGGCGTGCTTCAAGAATCACGGCAACTACGTGGTGAGCCTGGGCAACGTGTGCCGCGCGCTGGGCAAGCATGCCGAAAGCCTGGGCGTGGAGATCTATCCCGGATTCGCCGGTTCGGAGGTGCTGTTCAACGAGAAGGGCAGCGTCAGGGGCGTGGCCACCGGCGACATGGGCATCGGCAAAGAAGGCCAGCCTACTGATGCTTTCCAGCGCGGCATGGAACTGCATGCGAAGTACACGTTCTTCGCCGAAGGCTGTCGCGGCCATCTGGGCAAGATGCTGCAGGACCGGTTCGGCCTGCGCGCGGGTATCGATCCGCAGGTGTACGGCATTGGCCTGAAAGAGCTGTGGGAGATCGACCCGGGCAAGCATCAACCTGGACTGGTGGTCCACACCGCAGGCTGGCCGCTCGAAGCGAACACTTATGGCGGATCGTTTCTCTATCACCTGGAAAACAACCAGGTGGCCGTCGGCTTCGTGGTGGGTCTGGGCTACAGCAATCCGTACCTCAGTCCGTATGAAGAATTCCAGCGCTACAAGACGCACCCGCATATCCGCTCGTTCTTCGAAGGCGGCAAGCGCATCGCGTACGGCGCGCGCGCGATCACCGCGGGCGGGATCATGTCGCTGCCGAAAACGGTGTTTCCGGGCGGATGCCTGATCGGCGATGACGCCGGCTACCTGAATGCCTCGCGCATCAAGGGCAGCCATGCCGCGATCAAGTCGGGCATGCTCGCTGCCGATGCCGCGTTCGCGGCGGTACAGGCCGGCCGCATAGGCGATGAACTCGCGAGCTACCCGGAAGCGTTTCGCAACTCGTGGCTGTTTGAAGAATTGTGGCGCGCCCGCAATTTCAAGCAGTGGATGGGCAAGGGCCTGTACCTGGGCACCGCGATGGTCGGCTTCGAACAGTGGCTGCTGGGCGGCAAATTCCCCTGGACCCTGCACCATCGGTACGCCGACCACGAAACGCTGGCGAAAGCGGCCGACAGCCGCCCTATCGAGTACCCCAAGCCAGACGGCAAGATCTCGTTCGATCGGCTCTCGTCGGTGTTCATCTCCAACACCAACCACGAAGAGAACCAGCCCACGCACCTCACCCTGCGCGATGCCGGCAAACCGATCAGCCTCAATCTCGCGCTGTACGACGCACCCGAGCAGCGCTACTGCCCGGCGGGTGTGTACGAGATCGTGCGCGAGGCCGACGGCTCCAGCCCGCGACTGCAGATCAACGGCCAGAACTGCGTGCACTGCAAGACGTGCGACATCAAGGACCCGGGCCAGAACATCCACTGGGTCGTGCCGGAAGGTGGCGGCGGGCCGAACTATCCAAACATGTGAGCGAACATGTAGCCAATCATCCAGGCGGACATGTAGCCAATCATTGTGGCGGACATGTAGTCCGCGGCGAACGGGGCTATCATTTCCGCATCAAGCGCTTCCGATCCCCACCGCCCCTCCTCACCATCGTCGGCTCGCCGCCCTCGCCCACAGACCATGGATGAACCGCTGACGCTGCGCGACTCCCGTACTGCGCCGCTGCGCAAAGGCGAAAAAACCCGCGATGCCATCCTGAACGATTCGGTGGCGCTCGCCAGTCAGGTGGGATTGGAAGGACTGTCGATCGGCGGCCTGGCCACGCGCACCGGCATGTCGAAGAGCGGGCTGTTCGCGCACTTCGGTTCGAAAGAAGAACTCCAGCGGGCAACGCTGGCGCGCGCGGAACACTTGTTCCAGGAGCGGGTGCTGCAACCCGCCACCCTCTTCCCCGCGGGCCTGGGCCGCCTGCGCGCGATGGCCGAGAACTGGATCAAATATCTCGACGGCTGCGAAGCCTCACCTGGCGGCTGCCTGCTCATCACCGCAGCGATCGAATACGACGATCGTCCGGGCGCGGTGCGAACCCTGCTGGCCGAGGGTCAGCGTGCCCTGCGCGGCGCAATCGCCAAAAGCGTGCGCGTGGCAGTGGAGGCTAACGAACTCCGCAGCAACGTCGACCCGTGGCAGTTCACCTTCGAGCTCTACGGCATCGTGCTCGCCGCGTACCACGAGCGGCGCCTGCTGGATGATCGCCGCGCGACCGAGCGTGCGATGCGGGCGTTTGATCGGTTGGTGCAGAGTTATGCGGGGGGGTGAGGCCCTGCCGCTCCCGCGCCTAAACTCGCGTTTCCAGTCTTTCACCCGCTCAGCGCCAGCTCTCCCGATGATACTTCCACCGGTGCATCAGCAAACTCACGGACATCCGCGGACCACGAGGTGCGCGGGTCAAGCGATATCAACCAGCATAGCCCGTTCAAAAAACTCAAGCAGATCGTCAAAATCGGTGTGGCCACTTCTTGGTGCTTATTACTAGGTAAGCCACCCGCCCACCCCAAACTTTATTCTGCAGCAGCCTAGCGACGCTAGGGCGGGCGTAGCGAGAGATGCTGGCGCAGATGCGCCCGGTTCGCGGCCAGCGTGCCATGCTTAGCACGTCTCGTCGACCGGCATGTTAGGTCTGACCTTCAGCCGATGTGTCCTCGGTAGCCAGGCTGACCTCACGGCCGGACTCTGCCAAATGCTCGTCAAGACTCCTCGGGACGTGGCGAATGTAGCGATTCAAGGGCCCAGAGCGCATTTCGTTAAGCGCATCAAAGATGATTGCACGAACCTCTGGGGAGTGCCCCATGAAGGCTTCCCAATCGAAACTCATGTCCGCCGTTCGAAATGGGAATCGCACCTCGTAGAACGTACCGTCGCTTTTGACAAGGTAGTTCACAGCGCGAGGCGAAAAGACCCGCGGATCGCGCTCAACGACGGCCTCCCGAACCTCCACCACATCGACGTGCCTAAGAAAGTCCGCCCATGAATGGTTCTCACTGAGTACGTAGGAAAAGTCCGGGATCTCGAACCCGCGTAGAAAGTCAAAAAGCCGCCTAAAGCGAACTACACCACGGGCCACTTCGCGCTCATTCTTCGTGCCAACAGAAGTAAGGATTGCCGCCTTCAGATCTTCGAATTGCTCCGTCAGAGCGTCAATTCTACGCGCGTCCACCTGCTTAGATCGCTGCTCTGCCAGCAGTCTCTGGAATAGGCCGGACCACTGTCTTCGCAATGCTTCTTCGATGTCTTGATACTTGGAGAAGGTTGAAATGCTGTTGTTGATCGACCGATGCCGAAGAAAATTGATGAACTCGAAAATGTACCGCGCAGTTTCTGGTCTCTCGATCGATGAGAGCTCTAGCGCATCACAGATGGATTTGTTCTTATTCTTCTAGTATGTCGAATGGTCCTGCCAGACGCGTTCATCCACGAACGCAAAGACGGGTACCGATCGCTCAATAGCTTTGAGAACCTCTAGCTGAGTTATGGAGATGTTCTCCTCACGCTTCAGCAACTCAATGCTTCGCGAGGCCTTCTTCAAAGAGTCGAGGTCTACGTTCTGCAGGGCCTGCGGTACGACTTTTCCGCCGAATCGAGAGCCGATGATAACGATGACTACGTCGCATCCAGCAACCTCGTCTATGCAGCTTGAGTGCGTGTGTAGGCGAGGGTCGTAAACAACGTCGTTGTAGTCGCTCATTACCGGCTGGTAACCCAAGTCCTCGACGAATGTCCGAAGCTGGCCACGGGCGACCGACAGATCGTAGCAAGTTGATGAGACGAAGACACGAAGATTGGCCATATGAAAGCCCGTAGAGAATGGGAGTGGATTGTCAGGCTTGCGCGATCGAATTCCGCAACAGCCGAGCCACAGCGCGGCGAGGGAATTGCGAGTGTGCTTGCAACCGCCAGCTCGAATACGCGATTAGGCCTGCGGAGAGCTGGGACAGCTAATCATTGCTTGCGCCTTGTTTGCGGCCGCGGCTCGGAAGGCATTTGTCCAAGGGGAATGCCATTCAACGTGGCGCTGCGGATGTTTGGCTGTGCAAGGTAGTAGTTGAACTCGTTGACATGCAGCTCGATGCGCCCAGCCGCGTTCTGTGAAGGCTTTGGCATAGCGTGAAGCTCAGATCGCAGCTTCTCGATCTCAAGTTGTGCCTTCTGAATTTCAAGCCTTGTCTTTTGAGCATTGAGAAATTGTTGATATCCATCGAGACCATGCGTGAGAGCCGCGCCAGTCAGGATCATCACCGCAGTCCAGCGCGGCAACAAAAGTTCCACGTCCCCACCCTCCACCGAGACTCTCGGGAGCCACCGGCCAGGCGGGGCAAATCGAACCGTAATCGAATCGCCAGTTTGGATTGACTGAAAACAGAGGGGAGCAGGCGCCCAGAGTCGGAACCCGGGCGCGAACAGTGGCGGCGACATCCACGCGCTAAAGCCGGGGGCGACCTGTTCGGCGCCGAGAATGTCGTGAATTTCGGCAACTGCTCCAAATAGCTTCGCGCCCTGCTCAACGGGCAAGTAGTCGTACTCGACGTAGAGTTCCAGAGCAGCGCCTATAGCTTCATCATTTGCCATGATCAATCTCCCCGGTGGGATTATGCGAGCACGACTGACTTAGCGGGCCTACCGCTTACGATCACCCGCCTGCGACAGCGGGCCGACCGATCGGAAGGACGATGGAGCAGGTCCGGTGCATCGGTTAGTTGGTCAAAAGTGCTGAACGTAGCCGTGAGCGTATGTATCCCAGTGTTGGCCTCATTTCTTCTTCCTAAACGCGCTGCCGCGCTGCGATGTCCACTAGCCTCCACGGGTGTGATGGCTCATGTTGACCCAACGTTTCTCTTTTGGAAGGTGCTGATCAACAATTTTCAGAAGATGATTGGCAAGGTAGATGATCTCGATCGCCGTTTGCGGATCTGAGAGATTCACGTCGCGATGGGATTGCGGGTTCTTGTAGCAAGCGACCGCGGCTGCGAAGAGATCCATCCGACCGACACGTTCCCCACCATCGGCTTGGGGGTCGGTCAGTGGTCCATTCTCGGGTGAAAACGCATCGCGCATAAGATTGACGCCGATGCGTTCCTTAGGAATCCGAGCTGCCTCTCGGACCGTGACCTCAACTGCTTTCATGGCTAAGAAGACAGCGACATCGAAGTTCCCACGCATGAAGGCTAGCCAAACTTCATCGGCGATACGCGGATGCAGATTTTCCTTGGGAAGCGATCGCGCAAGGCGAAAGCCTGAGAAATCAGCTTGGGTTTCGATTCGACGAGCGCGTCGACTTAGCAGACGCCAACCATTTCGACCATTCGTCCCTTGGTCTGGAATCAAGAGGCCCTGCGCCTCCAACCACGCCCATGCCTCGATGATGGCCATATTGACTTGGTATTCCCGCTCCTTTGCGTACTGCGGCGCGTTACTGGTTCCCCACAACTCATGAATGGCGCCTTCGAGCAAGAATTTCTGGTCTCCCCGGCGCCTCATGAGCAATAAAAGAATTGAGGCGAGCTCCTCGGGTTCTTGCGCTAAGAGAGCATTCGCATCGGGAATCGTCGAAATAAGTTCCCGCATCTTCTTCCTCCTTCGCAATTTCCGACGCTAACGCAGAGTGGTTGCCACCCCGGTATCCGTCGAACACAGACTGCTTACCTCGATCCACGCATCGCTGGCTCGCCGGCATTCCCATTTTTCGCCCAACGAGATGTAGCCTTCACGATAGAGGCCACCAGTACCATAAACCGGGCTCGAGATCTATTAGCCTGTTTGTGGAGATAAGAGACCGCTTATCGGTATGCCGCAGGTTGATTTGCCTCGGTCTGCACGGTTACGTCCGCCGCTCCGACGACCTTGCTCATTGCACGATGCATCGTCGTGTGCTTGCCCGCGAACCCTGCCTCTGCCAATGCCCGCGAGCCCCGAGCCCGCCGACGTGGCCGACAGGCCCAGCGCCGCCTCGGCATAGCCGAGCAACGCAGCGCGGCGAGGGGTCGTCGGCTGCGGTTTTCTCGGATCCTCGCTCGCGCTAATCCGGCATTCACCCACGGTGCTGCCAGCGAGGACCGAATTCCGCAGCCCTAGACGGGGAAGGGGCCCCGTCTTCCCCTACTGCCGCGCGAGTAGCGCAGGGTAGCCCCGGATGGGGCCGCAGCCGTTGGAGGTGATGGGCCTGTCGGTCGCGGAGGCGGGGTTAGGGGACCGGTTTCTGATCGGGGATGAGTGCCCTTCGTCCTTCGACAAGCTCAGGACGAACGGAGAGGGCCCTTCGGCTCACTCAGGGCAGGCTGCTTCGACAGGCTCAGGGCGAACGGCTTTTGAATCGCCCTTACTGGGTCAGAACTGCGCTTCGTTGAGCGCCATCACTGATGCGGCGCCTTGCGTGATCGCATCGCGCAGACCGGACGTCTGCGACATGAAGTGATCGGCGAAGAAGCGAGCGGTGGCGATCTTGGCTCGATAGAACTCCGCATCGCCCTGCCCAGCTTGGAGCTTTCGATGCGCGGCAAGCGCGGCGCGCCCCATCTGCCAGCCGCCGGCGGTGATCCCCATGAGCTTGAGGAACGGCACGGCTCCGGCGAATGCAGCACGCACATCGCGCGCGCTCGTGGCAACGAACCAGTCGACGCTTTCATCAGCAGCACGCGCGGCGCTCGCTAGTCCGCGACCAATCGCGGCAAGATCGTCGCCGCCCGCTTTCGCGAGCGCCTCTTGTGTCGAGCGCATCTCGGCGAGGATCGCTTTCGCGGTCAATCCGCCGTCGCGCCCAAGCTTGCGCCCGATCAAGTCGTTGGCCTGAATGCCGGTCGTGCCTTCGTAGATCGTGGTGATGCGCGCATCGCGCAGATGCTGCGCCGCCCCGGTCTCTTCGATGAACCCCATGCCGCCATGCACCTGCACCCCAGTGGTGGCCACCTCGATGCCGGTTTCGGTCGACCAGCCCTTCACGATCGGGATCATGAGATCGACGAACGCCTGTTGGCGACGCCGTTCTTTCTCGTCGGGATGATGGTGCGCCACGTCGGTGGCCGCCGCAACCACGTACGCGAGCGCGCGCGTCGCTTCGGTTTGCGCGCGCATCGACATCAACATGCGGCGCACGTCGGGGTGCTTGATGATCGCCACCGACGCACTGCCCGACCCGCCCACCTCGCGGCTCTGAATGCGGTCGCGCGCATAGGCCACCGCGCGCTGATACGCGCGCTCGCTGATCGCCACGCCTTCCATGCCTACGGCGAAGCGCGCCGCGTTCATCATGATGAACATGTACTCCAGCCCGCGATTCTCCTCGCCGACCAGATAGCCGACAGCGCCGTCCTTCTCGCCGTACATCATCACCGCCGTGGGGCTGGCGTGAATACCGAGCTTGTGCTCGATCGACACACAGCGCACGTCATTGCGCGCACCGAGCGAGCCGTCGGCCTTCAACAGAAACTTCGGCACGATGAAGAGCGAAATGCCGCGCACACCTTCGGGCGCGTCTTGCACCCGCCCGAGCACCAGGTGAACGATGTTCTCGGCCAGATCGTGCTCGCCGTAGGTGATGAAAATCTTCTGACCGAAGATCCGGTAGTGATCGGCCTCGCGCGTCGCGCGTGTCTTGATCAGCGCGAGGTCGGAGCCGGCCTGCGGTTCGGTGAGATTCATCGTGCCGGTCCAGGCGCCCTGCACCATCTTCGGCAGATAGAGCGCCTTCTGCGCATCGGACCCGCGCAACAGCAGCGCCTCGATTGCGCCGCCAGTGAGCAACGGGCAGAGCGAGAACGAGAGGTTCGCCGACTTCCACATCTCCATCACCGGCGTGGCGACGATCTTCGGCAAGCCCTGCCCGCCGTAGTCTGCAGGGAACTGCAGCGCGTTCCAGCCGCCTTCGACGAACTGCCGATACGCCTCGCGAAAACCCTTGGGCGTGCGCACCGTATCGCCGTCGAGCTTCGAACCTTCGCGATCGCCGATCACGTTGAGCGGCGAAAGCACCTCGTTGGCGAACCTGCCGTTCTCCTCGAGAATCTGCTCGACCAACTCGTGATTGACCTCGTCGAATCCGGGGAGCTTCGATACACCATCGAGGCCGGCAAGCTCCTCGAGCACGAACATCATGTCGCGAATCGGGGCGCGGTACTCGCTCATGGCGGATCCTCTGTGACGGCGGTGTTGCTCTGAACTTCCTAGCCGAGTTCCTTGGCGAGTTCCGGCACGATCTGGAACAGATCACCGACGATGCCGTAGTCGGCCACCTGGAAGATCGGCGCCTCCTCGTCTTTGTTGATCGCGACGATCACGCGGCTGTCTTTCATGCCGGCCAGATGCTGGATCGCCCCCGAAATGCCGCAGGCGATGTACAGCTCCGGCGCGACGATCTTGCCGGTCTGCCCGACCTGCCAGTCGTTGGGCGCGTAGCCCGCATCCACCGCGGCACGCGAGGCACCCATTGCCGCGTTCAGCTTGTCGGCAAGCGGCTCGAGCACCTTGAAGTTTTCCATCGAGCCCATCGCGCGACCACCCGAAACGATGATGCGCGCGGCGGTGAGCTCAGGCCGATCGGACTTGGTGAGTTCGCGTCCGACCATGCTCGACAACCCGCTATCGGGCTGCGCTGCGACGTTCTCCACTGCGCCCGACCCGCCGGTTGTGGCCACGGCGTCGAAGCCCGTGGTACGTACCGTGATCACCTTGACCTTGTCCTTCGACTGCACCGTGGCCAGCGCGTTGCCGGCGTAGATCGGCCGCACGAACGTATCGGCGCTGTTGACCGCGACGATGTCGGAGATCTGCGCCACATCGAGCAGCGCGGCGATACGCGGCGTCACGTTCTTGCCGAAGCTCGTGGCCGGCGCGAGGATGTGCGAATAGCTGCCCGCGATAGACACCACCAGCGCCGCGAGATTTTCGGCCAGATGGTCGCGATACTGCGCGCCGTCGGCCACCACCACCTTGTTGACACCAGCGATGGCCGCTGCCGCCTTGGCCGCGCCTTCGCATTGATTGCCCGCGACGAGCACCGTGACCGGCACGCCGAGCTTCTGCGCGGCGGCGATCGTGTTCAGGGTCGAACCACGCACCGACGCGTGGTCGTGTTCTGCGATAACCAGGGCGCTCACTTAGATCACCTTCGCTTCGTTCTTGAGTTTGTCGACCAGCGCCTTCACGTCGGGCACCTTCACGCCCGCCTTGCGCTTGGGCGGCTCTTCCACCTTGAGCGTGACCAGGCGCGGCGCGACATCGACACCCAGCGCGTCGGGCTTGAGCGTGTCGAGCGTCTTCTTCTTGGCCTTCATGATGTTGGGCAGCGTCACGTAGCGCGGCTCGTTCAGGCGCAGATCGGTCGTGACCACCGCCGGCAGCGAGATCGCGTTGGTTTCCAGGCCGCCGTCGACTTCACGCGTGACACTGGCCTTGTCGCCGTCGATCTTGAGCTTGGACGCAAACGTGGCCTGCGACCAGCCGAGCAGCGCGGCGAGCATCTGGCCGGTCTGATTGCAATCGTCGTCGATCGCCTGCTTGCCCAGGATCGCCAGCCGCGGCGCTTCCTTGGCGATGATCGCCTTGAGCAGCTTGGCGACGGCGAGCGGCTGCAACTCGGCATCGGTCTCGACCAGAATGGCGCGGTCGGCACCCATCGCCAGCGCGGTGCGCAGCGTCTCCTGGCATGCGGTCACCCCGCACGACACGGCGACGATCTCGGTCACCACGCCTGCCTCCTTCAGACGCACCGCTTCTTCCACGGCGATCTCGTCGAACGGGTTCATCGACATTTTGACGTTGGCGGTTTCGACGCCGCTGCCGTCGGACTTGACGCGCACTTTGACGTTGTAGTCGACCACGCGTTTGACGGGAACTAGGACTTTCATCGATTTGGGCTCTGAGATTCGGGGCTATGTGAATCGGGGCGATGTGATTCGGCGCGTTGAAAGGCGAGAAAAGCCCAGCATTATACTCAGCGGCCTATCGCCAAAACCCCTGCGCCGCTGCGCTTTCCGACCCGCCACCCGATCCGATGACCCGTCCGCTTTCGCATATCCGCGTACTCGACCTCACCCGCGTGCTCGCCGGCCCGTGGGCCGCACAGAACCTCGCCGATCTCGGCGCCGAAGTCATCAAGATCGAGCGTCCCGGCGCCGGTGATGACACGCGCACCTGGGGCCCGCCCTGGCTCAAGGACAAAGACGGCAACGACACCCGCGAATCGGCGTACTTCCTCTCGGTGAATCGGGGCAAGAAGTCGGTGACGGTCGACCTGTCCAAGCCACGCGGCCAGCAGCTGGTGCGCGAGCTCGCGGCGAAATCCGACGTGCTGCTTGAGAACTACAAGGTCGGCGATCTGAAGCGCTACGGCCTGGGCTACGACGATCTGCGCACGATCAATCCGGGCCTGGTCTACTGTTCGGTCACCGGATTCGGGCAGGACGGGCCCTACTCCAACCGACCCGGTTACGACTTCATCTTCCAGGGCATGGGCGGGCTGATGAGCATCACCGGCGAACGCGACGACCAGCCCGGCGCCGGGCCGCAGAAGGTCGGCATCGCGGTCACCGACGTCATGACCGGCATGTACGCCGCGCTGGCCGTCACCGCCGCGCTCAACTACCGTCAGGTGAGCGGCATCGGCCAGTACATCGACATGGCCCTGTTCGATTCGATCGTCGCCTTCAACGCCAACCAGATCCTCAACTTCTGGACCTCGGGCAAC
>CADEDU010000031.1:0-20429 GCA_902826155.1 uncultured beta proteobacterium | reverse complement strand
GCGTGGCCAACCCGATGCGGTTTTCGGAAACGCCGGTGACCTACGAGTGCCCGCCGCCGCTGCTGGGGCAGCACACTGATGAAGTGTTGCGCAACGTGCTCGGGATGAAAGACGACGCGATCGCGGCGCTGAAGAAAGACCGCATCGTCTGACGCGTCAGCGCTCCCGCCACTGCGGCGCGCGCTTGCCGATGAACGCGTCGATGCCCTCGGCTGCGTCTTCGAGCATCATGTTGCAGGCCATGCCCTCGGCGGCCAGACCGTAGGCGTCTTTCAGGCCCATCTCGATCTGGCGATAGAAAAAATCCTTGCCCATGCTCACCACCGCGCCGCTGTGTGCGGTGATGCGGGCGGCGAGCTTGGCGATCTCATCATCCAGTGCGGCAGCCGGCACGACGCGATTGATCAGCCCCCGGCGCTCGGCGGTGGCGGCGTCGATGAGGTCGCCGGTCAACAGCATCTCCATCGCGTGCTTGCGCGACAGATTGCGCCCGACCCCGACGCCGGGCGTGGTGCAGAAAATGCCGCTCTTGATGCCCGGCAGTGCGAACTGCGCGGCCTCACTCGCCACCGCTAAATCACACATCGACACCAGCTGACAGCCCGCCGCGACGGCCACGCCCTGCACGCGCGCGATCACCGGCTGCGGCAACTGCGTGAGCTTGAGCATCATGACGCTGCATTTCTCGAACAGGGCCTGCTGCCAGGCCTTGTCGGGGTGCGCGCGCATCTCGCGCAGATCGTGGCCGGCGCAGAAATGTTTGCCGCCGCCGGCGAGCACGACGACCTTGATGGCACGATCGGCGCCCACCGCATCGAGCGCTTCGATCATCGCGTCGAGCATCGGCATCGACAGAGGGTTGAGCCGATCGCCGCGATTGAGCGTCAGCCACGCCACCGCGCCGCGATCTTCACGTAACACCAGCGCCGGTTCCACCGCGGCTTGCACGTTTGCATTCATCGCACTCTCCAATTGTTCCGGACGCTGAAGGCTCGGAGGTTCGGTCTCAGACGTCGATCGCCGCAGTCGATTTGGCCCGCTCGCGCAACACGAACTTCTGGATCTTGCCGGTGGAGGTTTTCGGCACCTCGCCGAACACGAACGCGCGCGGCATCTTGAATCCGGCCAGACGCTCGCGACAGAACGCCGCGAGTTCCTGCTCGGTGAGCGTCGCGCCCGCCTTCAGTTCGACGAACGCGCACGGTGTCTCGCCCCACTTCGCATCGGGTTTCGCGACCACGGCACAAGCCAGCACCGCCGGATGGCGGTAGAGCACGTCTTCGACTTCGATCGACGAGATGTTCTCGCCGCCGGAAATGATGATGTCCTTGGAGCGATCTTTGATCTTGGCGTAGCCGTCGGGATGCATTACCGCCAGATCGCCGGTATGAAACCAGCCGCCGGCAAATGCATCTTGCGATGCCTTCGCGTTCTTCAGGTAGCCCTTCATGGTGAGATTGCCGCGCAGCATGATCTCGCCGATGGTTTCGCCGTCGGCCGGCACCGGCTGCATCGTCGCCGGATCCATCACCGCCATCGCCTCTTCGGCGACGTAGCGCACGCCCTGACGCCCATTGCGCTCGGCGCGCCCGGAAACATCGAGGGCGTTCCACTCTTCATGCTTGGCGCACACCATCGCCGGGCCGTAGACCTCGGTCAGACCGTACACGTGCGTTAGATCGAACCCCATCTGCTCCATGCCTTCGATCAGCGCAGCCGGCGGCGCGGCGCCCGCCACGAACGCCGAGACCTTGTGATCGATCCCTTTGCGAAGTTCGGACGGCGCGTTGACCAGGGTCGAGTGCACGATCGGCGCGCCGCAGTAGTGCGTGACGCGATGCTCGCGGATCAGCTGGAAGATCATCGCCGCGTCGACCTTGCGCAGACAGATGTTGGTGCCGACATGCGCCGCGGTCGCCCAGGTGAAGCACCAGCCGTTGCAGTGGAACATCGGCAGCGTCCACAGGTACACCGGGTGATGCGGCATGCCCCAGGTGACGATGTTGCCGATCGCGTTCAGATACGTGCCGCGATGGGTGTAGACCACCCCTTTCGGATTGCCGGTGGTGCCCGAGGTGTAGTTGAGCGCGATCGCATCCCACTCGTCCGCCGGGCCTTGCCAGGCAAAATCCGGATCACCTTTGGCGATGAACGCTTCGTAGTCCATCTCGCCGATGCGATCGCCCGGGCCGCTGTACTCGGGATCGTCCACATCGATCACGATCGGTCGGACGCTCGAATTCGCAACGGCCTGCTTCACCACGGCGCTGAACTCGCGATCGACCAGCACGACCTTCGCTTCGCCGTGGTTGAACATGAAAGCGATGGCATCGGCATCGAGCCGGGTGTTGATGGCGTTGAGCACCGCGCCACTCATCGGCACGCCGAAGTGCGCCTCGTACATCTCCGGCGTGTTCGACAGCACCGCGGCGACCGTATCGCCTGCGCCTATGCCGCGCTGCTTGAGCGCGCTCGCCAGCCGGCGCGTGCGCGCGTAAGTCTGCGCCCAGGTGAATCGCTTCGCACCGTGCACGACGGCGATTCGCTTCGGATAGACGCTCGCCGCGCGCTCGATGAACGGCAGCGGCGAAAGCGGCACGAAGTTGGCCGGATTCTTGTCGAGGTCGAGATCGTAGGCGTTCGGTTTGCGGGACATGGCGCGATAGGGAGTAGCGAAGGAATCGATCCGGCGGCGAGTATAAAGCCGCTCCCAAACGCCCAGCTGCAGTGCCGAGCTGCCAGCGCCGGACGGCTCAGCCCTGCGGCAGCGCTAGGCGCCGGCCGACGCGGGCTCCGCTTCGCGCAACCACACGCACTTGCCCTTGCTGTCCTTCTGGATGCTTGCCAGCACCTCGGCGTGCACGCTCAGTTCCTCGGCGGTCGCGGCGAGAACGACGAGTTTGATCTGCGCCCGCGCGGCACGAACGATCGCGCGTGCACTCGCGCTGGGCTCCTCGATCTCGATCGCCAGCGACTCCTGCCCGCGCGTCATCGCGAGATACACCTCGGCGAGCAACTGCGCGTCGAGCAAAGCGCCGTGCAGCTTGCGATGCGCGTTGCTGATCTCGTAGCGCTCGCACAGCGCATCGAGCGAATTCTTGCGACCGGGATGCAGCTGGCGCGCCTGGACCAAGGTGTCGATGACGCTCACATCGTGGTCGCCGAGCTTGCCGCGTTCGCAGCGCGCCAGTTCCGCGTTCAGGAACTCGACGTCGAACGGCGCGTTGTGGATGACCAGTTGCGCCCCGGCGATGAACTGCAGCAGCTCGTCGACCACTTCGGCGAACTTGGGCTTGTCTTCCAGGAACTCGTTCGACAGGCCGTGCACGCGCAGCGCGCCTTCCTCGACCTCGCGTTCCGGATTGATGTAGCGGTGAAAGTGATTGCCGCTCGGACGGCGATTGATGAGCTCCACCCCGCCGATCTCGAGCACGCGATCGCCGAGATTCGCGTTCAGCCCGGTGGTTTCAGTGTCGAGGACGATCTGTCGCATGAGGCGCGATTCTAAGTGGTTCCATGCACCGCGCGATGCATCACCTGAGCTCGCTCACGCCGCGGTTGGCCAGCTCATCGGCCCGCTCGTTGCCGGCGTTGCCGTCGTGCCCGCGCACCCAGTGCCAGTGCACGTCGTGCGTGGCGACCGCCTGCTCCAGCCGCACCCACAGATCGACGTTCTTGACCGGTTTCTTGTCAGCGGTTTTCCAGCCGCGGCGCTTCCAGTCGGCCAGCCATAGGGTGATGCCGTTCTTCACGTACTGCGAATCGGTGAACAGCTCGACGCGGCAGCTGCGCTTGAGCACGCTCAGCGCCTCGATCACCGCGGTGATTTCCATGCGATTGTTGGTGGTGTGCGCTTCACCACCGAACAGTTCGCGCTCGTGGTCGCCGTAGCGCAAGTAGGCGCCCCAGCCTCCGGGCCCCGGATTGCCTTTGCATGCCCCGTCGGTATAGACGTGGACCGTGTCAGTTGGCGTCGTTGTTGTCCGGGCCACTATTGCGTGGTCGCTGCGCCGTTATCGGCGCATTGGCGGGCGCAGCGGAAAACGGCGCGCCCGGAATCAATCGCAGCATGGGTGCCGCGCTCGCGCGAGACTCCGATCCCCCCACCCAGCCACCTTCGCGCCGGGCCACGGCCGCGAGCGCCGGCACTTGCCTGCGGCGGCCACGCCATGCCGGCGTCACCAGCCGCATGCCGACCGTGCGCTTCACGGCCCGGATCACGTACAGCCCGCCCACGATCGGCCACCAGCGGTCACCGGCGAAGTCCATGAAGCGGAACCGGTTCAGCCAGCGGGTGTGCCTGAAAGGCGGCGCATAGCAGCCGAACTTGCCGCCGTTCAACTCGAAACCGAGCAGCTTCAGCCAGTCGCGCAGGCGCAGCAGCGAGATGAACTCGCCGCGCCACGGCCATTCGCGCGAGCGGCCGGCGAGCAGCTTGGAGACCCCCCACAGACTGATCGGGTTGAATCCGGCGATGACGATCTGCCCGTCGGGCACCAGTACGCGCTCGGCCTCGCGCAGCACCTGATGCGGATCCTTGCAGAACTCGAGCACGTGCGGGAGCACGACCAGATCGAGGCTGTGCGAGGCGATCGGCACGGTTTCGAAATCGGCGCGGACCGTCGTCCCGGCCTCGGGGCCTACCGTGAACCGCATGGAAATGCGATTCGCCTCCAGGAAATCCAGGTTGGGCAGACCGAACTGCGCCGCGTTGTAGCCGAACACGTCTTCGACCGCGTTGGCGATCTGCAGGCGCTCCCATGCGAGCACGTACTGTCCGACCTCGGATGCGAACCAATCCGCGAGGGTCGATTTTTCGAGCGGTTCGAGCTGGATGCGGGACATTGCAGCGAGCAGGGACGGGCGCAGAGCGAACGGGGGAGTATAGACCTGCTAACCGGCGGCTGAGCGGGGCCGAAGCGTTTATACGCCGCGTGATGTCGCGCGGATCACGCTATCGCTGCTGGTGCGTGCGAGCCGGCGTGGGCGAAGACGACCGAAGAGCGACCAAAGAGCGCGGCGTGCTCGACCGAAAAACGCGGCGTGCTCGACCGAAGAGCGCCGCGCGCTCGACCGCGCAACGAGAAATCGCCTCGGAACAGACGGTCGATTTTCTCCGGCGAATGGCAGGCGACGCCCCGCAGTGAGAAGTACAGACTTCGGCAGCGGTGTTGAATTGCCGCGCTTTCGAGTAAGCAAGTACAATTCATTGATTTTCGAAGAAGAAGGGGAACTTGATGCGTCGTCTCCGGCCCCTGGGTCCTCCCGTGCCCTGCCGTGCGCTCGTAGTGTCTATTGCAACAGGACTGAGCTTGGCTGCCGCCAGCGCAAGCGCTTTGGCGCAAGCTGAGCGCGCTGTGGACGCAGGCATGCTGCAATCGACCGCGCCGGAGGAGCGCGAAACGCGCGACCCGATCGGGCGCCTGATCGCCGAGGGTACCGAGCAAACGACGCCGGGCGCCACTGCAGACAGCGCCTCGCCGTCTTCTCCTGCAGCCACGGCAGCGTCCGCTCCTGTTGCACCCAACACCGAAGCCGGTGCAGCGGATGCCGTCCCGCACGATCCGGTCCGAGCGCTGCTGCTGCTCGAAGATCAGCCGGGAATCCAGATCACCGACGTGAAGGAGAGCGCACAGCCGACTCCGTCGGACACGGCCCGGGTCGAAGATCTGTGGCAGCGCATCCGCAACGGCTTTGCCATGCCGAATCTGGCCACGCCGCTGGTGGTGGAACGTCAGAACTGGTACGCCAGCCAGCCGCAGTTCATGAAACTGATGGTCGAGCGCAGCCGTCGCTATCTGTTCCACATCGTCGAAGAGCTCGAGCGACGCGGCATGCCGACGGAGCTGGCGCTGCTGCCGATCGTGGAAAGCGCGTTCAACCCGATGGCTTACTCGCGCGCTCACGCCGCGGGGCTGTGGCAATTCATCCCCTCGACCGGCAAGCACTACAACCTGCAGCAGAACTGGTGGTACGACGCGCGCCGCGACATCGTCGCCTCGACCAACGCCGCGCTCGATTACCTGCAGAACATCTACGAGATGCACGGTGACTGGCATCTGGCGCTCGCGTCGTACAACTGGGGCGAATGGGCCGTTGCGCGTGCGGTCGAGCGCAACAAGAAGGCCGGGCTCGCCAGCGACTACGCCAGCCTGCCGATGCCGGCCGAAACGCGGCATTACGTGCCCAAGCTTCAGGCGATCAAGAACATCATCGCCAATCCGGCGGCGAGCAAGGTCGAACTCGATCCGATCCCGAACGCGCCCTACTTCGCCTCGGTCACGCTCACCCGCGACATCGACCTGCACGTTGCCGCCAAGCTCGCCGACATGCCGGTCGAGGAACTGGTGGCCCTCAATCCCGGCCACAACCGCCCGGTCGCCTCGTCGACGCAGGCGCCTGCGCTGATCCTGCCGGCTGAGCGCCTCGAGCGCTTCATGGAGAAGCTCGCGAGCTACGACAAGCCGCTCACCTCGTGGCGCCTGGTCTCGGCGCAGCGCGGCGAAACGCTGCAAAGCATCGCAGCCCGTCATGGCATGAGTGTCGAGCATCTGCAGCAGGTGAACGGGATTCGCGGCAATGGACGCCTGGCGAACGACACCCAACTGCTGGTAGCCAACGGCGCGAACGCCGTGCCGGTCCCGGGCTTGTTCAGCGGTCTTGCGGTGATCGCGGCGCACCCCGAAACCCGAGTCGTGTCGCACAAAGTAGCCCGCGGCGAAACCTGGACGGCCATCGCGAAGCGCTACGGCGTGAGCGTGGCGCAGTTGCAGAGCGCGAACGGCGGCGGCGTTCTCATTGCCGGCAAGTCGGTGCAGGTGACGCTCGGCGCCAACGCCGCGGCCCCAACGCCGACCAGCAAGGCTGCCGCGTCCGCACCGGCCAAGCGAACGAGCGCCAAGGCGCCTGCGACGCGCGCGCCAGCAAAAGCCAACAATCCGGGCCGGGTACAGCTCGTCAAGCGCTGACTCTTTGACCGCCTGCACCGGACACATCCGGGCAGGCCACGCACCAAAGGAGACGAAGTCATGCGATCCCACATCGCGGGTGCCGCTTGCGTGTTGCTCGCGTCGTTGACCACTGCCGCGCTGGCGCAGAGCTTTCCGAGCAAGACCATACGGTTGATCTCCGGCACCACGCCAGGCAGTGCCACCGACACGGTCGCTCGCACGATCTCGGAACGACTGCAAGTTAACCTGGGCCAACCGGTCATCGTCGAGAACCGGCTCGGCGCCGGCGGATTGATCGCGGCAACCTCGGTGGCGAAAGGCGAGCCCGATGGCCATACGATCATGATCCACGCGGCCGCGTACACCGTGTCCACGCTGATATCGCTCACCCAGTTCGATCCGCGCAAGGACATCACGCCGGCGGCGATGATCGCGGTGATGCCGACAACGATCGTCACCTCCCCTGCCAAGGGCTACAAGACCCTGAAGGAACTGGTCGAGGCAGCGAAAGGCAAACCCGGCAGCATGAACGTCACCACTGCCGGCGTAGGCAGCGCGACCCACATGAATGCGGAGCGGTTCCGATTCGCCGCGGGCATCGAAGTCGTTCACGTGCACTACAAGGGCGCGCCCGAAGCGCTCACCGAAGTCCTGACCGGACGTGCCGACTACTACTTCGCACCGACGTTTCAGATCATTCCGCACCTGAAAGACGGCCGGTTGGTTGCACTGGGCATGGGTTCGCAGCGCCGCTCCGCTTTGCTGCCCGATCTGCCCACCACCGCGGAACTCGGCTATCCCAACTCCGACTACCACTTCTGGATCGGCGGTCTGGTCTCAGGCAAGACGCCTCCGGAGATCGTCGCCCGCTTGCACCAGGAGATCTCCAAGGTAGTCGAGTCGGCGGATGTGAAGGAACGATTCGCCAAGCTCGGCGTGGAGCCGCACACCATGACCCAGACGGCATTCGCCGAGATGATCAACCGCGAACTCGACGAGAACGCCAAGCTGATCAAGGCCGCCGGCATCAAGGGCAACTGATCGCGCCTTGGTCGCGATACCACCCTGATCGCGCCTTGGTCGCGATGCCACCCTGATCGCGCCTTGGTCGCGATGCGCGCTGTATCGGATCCGCGAGTCGTGGGCTTCAGCGCACCAGCGCGCACGCCACGCGATGCGTGTCGCTCAGCGACAGTGACGCGGGATAGCTGCGCCTGCATTCCTCGACCGCGCGCGGGCAGCGCGGATGGAAGTGGCAGCCCGCCGGCGGGTCGATCGGCGAAGGCGCCTCACCGCTGAGCGCGATCCGACGATCGACGCCATCGAGTGCCGGCACCGCGGCAAGCAGCGATTGGGTGTAGGGGTGACGCGGCGCGCCGAGCACCTCCTCGGCACTGCCCTCCTCGACGATCCGCCCCAGGTACATCACCGCCACGCGGTGCGCGAGGTACTCCACCACCGCGAGATTGTGGGTGATGAACAGGTAAGCCACGCCCAGCTCGCGCTGCAGTTCAGCCAGCAGGTTGAGGATCTGCGCCTGCACCGAGACGTCGAGTGCACTTGTCGGTTCGTCGCAGATCAGCAACCGCGGACTCACCGCCAGCGCGCGTGCGATCGCCAGACGCTGTCGCTGACCACCGGAAAATTCGTGCGGATAACGGCTCTTGGCATTGCCAGGCAGACCGACGCGGGCGAGCAGTTCATCGATGCGGCGCGAGCGCGCGGCATCGTCACCCAGCACGCCGAGCGATTGCATCCCTTCGAGCAGGATCTGATCGACGCGCATGCGCGGGTTGAGCGAAGCGTACGGGTCCTGAAAGATGATCTGAAACCCGGCGCGCCTTGCACGCAACGATTCGCCCTGCAGCGTCGTGAGGTCGGTGCCATCGAACGCGATGCTCCCGCCGGTCGAGTCGATGAGCCGGGTGATCGCCTTGCCCGCCGTGGTCTTGCCGCAGCCGGACTCACCCACCAGCGCGAGCGTCTCGCCCGCGTGGATGGTGAGCGAGATCCCATCGACCGCACGTACCCGCCCAACCGTGCGCTTGAGGATGCCGCGCCTGATCGGGAAGTGCACCTTCAGATCGCGAACCTCGAGCAGCGGCGCGGCGCCATCATCGGCACGCGATCGCGTCGCGGCACGCGGTCGAGACGCGTCTACTCCGCTGCTTGCCACGCCGCTTGACCGCGCGGTTGCCGCACCGCTCATATCGAGCACTGCAGCGGCCTCGGCGGCGAAACACTTCACCGCATGTTCCGGCTCCGGGCTCGACCACTGCGGTTGCTCCGACCGGCAACGCGGCATCGCCAGCTCGCAGCGATCGACGAAACGACAGCCCGCGAACGTCTGTGCGAGCGAGGGTACCTGGCCGGGAATCACCGATAGCGCCGCGCCACGTTTGGCCACGCCCGGCAGCGCCGCGAACAGCTTCTGCGCGTACGGGTGTCGCGGTCGGCGAAAGAACGCCTCGCGTGAAGCCAGCTCGACGATCTCGCCGGCATACATCACGCCGACCCGGTGCGCCATCGTCGCAACCACGCCCAGATCATGGGTGATGAGCAGCAGCGACATCCGCCGTTCGCGCTGCAGTTCGCGCAACAGATCGAGCACCTGCGCCTGTATCGTCACATCCAGCGCGGTGGTCGGCTCATCGGCAACGATCAGCTCCGGCTCGCCTGCCAGCGCGATCGCGATCATCACGCGCTGCTTCATGCCACCGGACAGCTGGAACGGATAGTCATCGAGGCGCCGCGTCGGATCGGGAATGCCCACGGCACTGAGCAACTGCAGCGCCCGCTCACGCGCCGCCTGGCCGCGCAGATTCAGATGGCGCGCCAGCACCTCCTCGATCTGCCGGCCCACCGTCATGACCGGATTGAGGCTGGTGGTCGGCTCCTGGAAGATCATCGCCACGCGCCTGCCGCGCACGCCGCGCATCGCGGCCTCAGGCAGCCCCAGCAGATCGACCTGATCGAGCCGCACCTCGCCGCTAGTGATCCGCGCCGAGTCGGGCAGCAGGCGCATCAGCGAGAGCGCGGTCACGCTCTTGCCGCAGCCGGACTCGCCCACCAGCGCGAACGTCTCGCCTGGGGCGATCTCGAAACTCGCGCGATCGACGGCCTGCACCGGTTCGCTGCCGCCTTCGAAGCGAGTCGACAACGACGAAACGCGAACGGCTGCGTCGGTCATGTTGCCCCCTTGACCGCGACGGTCATGCTGCACCCTTGACCGCGACCGGCGCACTTCCCACCACGGTCCGCGGATCGAAAGCGTCGCGTACCGCGTCGGCGAGCAAATTCGCCGCCAGCACCAGCGTGAACATGAAGCAGAACGCCGCCGCGAGCGACCACCACACCATCGGATCGCGGGCCATCTCCAGGCGTGCCTGGTTGATCATCGTGCCGAAGCTCACCATTGTCGGGTCGACACCCACCCCGATGTACGACAGTACCGCCTCGGCGAGCACCAGGGAGCTGAACTCCATGACCAGCGCGATCAACACGATGTGCATCGTGTTGGGCAGGATGTGGCGCACGATCGTCCGCGGCGCCGAGACGCCGAACGCCTTTGCCGCCTGGATGTATTCGAGCTCGCGCAACTTGAGCGTCTCGCCGCGCAGCAGACGCGCGAGCCCGGTCCAGTTGGTCAACCCGAGAATGACGCACAGCACCAGCAGGCGGATGTCGGCGCGCTCGGCCGTCGTCGGAAACAGGCTCGCGTACTTCTCGATGACCACCTGCATCATCAGCACCGCGGCGACGATCAGCAGCACGCTCGGGATCGAGTTGATGGTCGTGTAGACGTACTGGATGACGTCGTCGACCCAGCCGCGAAAGTATCCCGCGCAGATGCCCAGCAGCACGCCGAACGGCAGCGTCACCAGCGTCGTGACCGTACCGATCACCAGTGCGGTGCGGACGCTCTTGAGCGACTGGTAGAACACGTCCTGCCCGACCTTGTCGGTGCCCAGCACGTGGTACTTCGTCGCGAGCATGAACACCGGGATCGCAAGCGCGAGCAGCACCCCGGCCGCGATGAACGCAGCGCGCCAACGCACGACGGTGGCACCGCGCCAGATCGCGCTCCAGGTTTCGCGCAAGCTCTGCTCGTGCCGGCGGGCGATCAGTCGAGTGAGGAACAGCACCGCAACCGTCCAAACGATCAGCGCGACGATCACGCCGCGCACTACGCGCAGAGCGATGTCACGTCCACGATCACTCTCGTCGGTCAGATGGGCACCGCCGTGCCGCAGCCGTGGGTAGATGCGCTCGACCCGGCCGCCGCCAAGCTCGATGGTTTCGCGCTGGAACAGGTGCAGCGCGAAGGGCGCGGAATAGGTGCGCTCGGTGCGTGTCTTGATGCCGCCGAGCAATGCATCGAGCACGCTGCTCACCTCCACGCTGTACGCGCTTGCGCCCACACTTTTCGCCGTTGCCGCTCTTTCCGCGTCCACCTTCTTATCCGCGTCGACCTTCTTGTCGGTGGCATCGGTCGCTTTCGCCGCCTCCGGAAGACGCGCGCGGAAATGCAGTGAATCGAGCAAACCGATCGTGACGAACGCGGCAAGAACCACCAGCGCCACCATCGCCGCGTTGCTGCGCGCAACGCGACGCCAGGGGCTGGCCAGATGCTCGCGCCCGCGGGCATAGAGCGCATAGCCGATGATCGTAGCGACGATCAGCCACACCAGCGCATCGGTCCACAGCACGACCGGCATCAGTCGAACCTCACGCGCGGATCCACCAGCGTGTACGAGATGTCGGTAAGCAGCAGACCGATGATGTACAAGACCGAGCCGAGAAACACCATCGCGCGCACCACGCCGAAGTCCTGGGCGTTGATCGCCTCGATGGTGTAGCTGCCCAAGCCGGGAATGCCGAAGAACGACTCGGTCACCAGGCTGCCGAGAAACAGCGAAGGAATCACCACCACCACACCGGTGAGAATCGGGATCATCCCGTTTTTGAGCACGTGGCGGAACAGCACCGCCGGCTCGGTCAGCCCCTTGGCACGTGCGGTGCGTACGTAGTCCTTGCCGATCTCCTCGAGAAAGATGGTGCGATACCAGCGGGTGCTGGAGCCGATGCCGCCGATCACACCGATCACCACCGGCAGCAGCAGGAACTTCCAGGCATCGATGCCTGCGGCATAGCCCGATATGGGCACCAGCGCGAACAGTTTGCTGATCAGATACTGTCCGCCGATGATGTAGAAGAGCGACGAGATCGACATCATCGCCACGCAGATCACCACGCCCCAGAAGTCGAGATAGCTCGCGCGAAAGAACGCCAGGGCCAGCGCGAACGTGATGTACACGACGATGCCGACCACGAACGCAGGGATCGCCACGGCGAGGCTCGCCCACATCCGGGTGCGGATCTCGTGGCCGATCGATCGACCATCGTCGGCGTTGCCGAAATCGAATGCGAACAGCCGGACCGACTTATCGTAGAAGATGGTGTCGGTCAGCGCCGCCAGCCCGCCGCGATCGGTGTTGAGCAGGAGCGGCCGGTCGTAGCCGTGCTCACGCTTCCACTTCTCGATCGCTTCGGGGGTGACCCGCTTGGCACCGAGCTGCATGCGCGCCATGTCGTCGGGCGTGTTGACGACGAAGAACAACGCGAAGGTGATGAGGTTCACCCCGATCAGGATCGGGATCGCGTACAGCGCGCGCCGGACGATGTAGGCGAGCACGCTAGCGGTCCATCCGGAGCGGGTCGGGATTCATGCCGGCCGGGCCGCCATGCGCTCGCGCCGCCGATAGCCTCGATACGCCGGCAACGCGGAGAGGATCACGACCAGCACCGCCAGAACGATCGGCCACCACGTCGGCCGGTTCCATGCCGAGCGTCGCTGTTCGCGCAGCTGCGGATCGATGCGAACGAACTTGAGCCCGTTGCGCGCCATCTGATTGGGCTTCACGTTCTTCACCCAGCTGTGCATCAGCCCGTAGTCTTTCGGGTGGAACGCGAACAGCCATGGCGCGTCGTCCTGCGCGATGCGCACCATCTTGCGGATCGCGGCGAGCCGCTCCGGTCCGTTGGGCAACGCCTTCATCTGCTGGAACAGCGCGTCGAACTCCGGGTTGTGATAGTTGGAGCGGTTCTCGCCGTTGGTTTTCGCCTGCGCCTGCTCGCCGTGCAGCAGGAACAGGAAGTTCTCCGGGTCGGGATAGTCGGCGTTCCAGCCGATGAAGAAGATCTGCGTGTTGCCCTTGCGCAGCTTCTCCTGGAAGCGGTTCCAGTCGGTCGCGCGGATCTCGAGCTGAATGCCGATCTTGGCGTACTGCTGTCGGTACCAGTCGAGCCGCGCCTTGTCGCCGGGCCCGCGCTGCACCGCATCGAGATAAAGCACCAGCGGCTCGCCCGACTTGGCATCGCGGCCATCGGGATAACCGGCGTGCGCGAGCAATTGCTTCGCGGCCGCGATCGATTTGCGTTGCGGCTTGCCGTCGACCCAGTCGTACACCACCGGGTTGATGCCCTCCGCCCCCTCCAAGAATCCGAAGATGCCGGGCGGGATCGGCCCCATGCCGGCCAGGCCACGGCCGTTCATGAAGATCGAGATGAACTCTTCCCAATCGAGCGCGATCGAGATCGCCTGGCGCAGCTTGCGCGCGCGATCGGTGGCACCGCCGACCACCGGATCGAGATAGTTGAACGCCATGTAATACGAACTGGTGCCCACCGACGTGCGCAGTCGGATGCCGCGCTCCTCCATTTCCTGGGAGAGCGAGGCTTCACCCTCGATGTTGATGCGCACCGCCTGGTCGAACTGGTCGGAACTGATACCCGACTGGTCGTAGTAGCCCTGCAGGAACTTGTTCCAGTAGGGGATGCCTTCGCGTTCACGCGAATAGATCACGCGATCGATGAATGGCGCGCGCTTGCCGGCATCATCCAGCAGACCGGCCTCGCGATCGCCCGGCGCGCCCTCGCTCGGATACGGCTCGCCGCGATAGTGCGGATTGCGCACCAGCACCATGCGGGAGTTCGGATTGTTCTCGGTCAGCATGTACGGTCCGGTGCCGATCGGATACCAGTCGAGCGTGAGGTTGCGGCCGTCGTTCATGCCGCGCTGGCTGTGGAACCGGTCGGCCTCGAACGGCATCGGCGCGAAGAACGGCATCGCCAGCCAGTAGACGAACTGCGGGTACTTGCCTTTGACGCGGATCCGATAGGTGTGTCGATCGACCACCGCCACGCCCGATAGCGCGTGCTCGCGCAGATCGATCCACGGCAGGCCCTTGTCGACGCTTCCGTACTTTTCCTGGTGCGCCGCCACCAGTTGTTTGTTGACCGCCTGCAGCGACTGCCCGAGTTCCTTCAAGCCGACGATGTACTCGGCGATATGCCCGAACACCGGCGAATTCAATCTCGGATGCGCCAGCCGCTTGATCTGGTAGACGTAGTCGTCGGCGATCAGCTCACGCGTACCGGTCTGCGCAAAATCCGCAAGCGTGTATTTGCGCCTGATGTCGTTCTCGTCGAACTCCAGATTGACGAGCTTGCCGGCACCGTCCTGCGCGAACGCCGGATGCGGCTGATAGCGAATGCCGGGCTGGATGCGAATTTCGTAATCGCTGTAGGCGACTTCGGAAGCTGGCGCATTCGCATCGAGCTCGCGCCCGTCTTTGTGGAAGTAGCGGACCGCCGGCATCGCCAACGCCGTCTGCGGGATCAGCTCATAGGGGCGATTCAGATAGTGATACTGGAGCGGCGGCTCGTAGACCTGGCTGATGAAATCCCACTCGTCGGACGTGTAGGATCGCGCCGGGTCGAGCGTCTTGGGTCGCTCGGGAAACGATGCGTACAGGATGTTCTGCCCGCGCTCGGCGCCCGGATAGGGATCGTTCCAGACGTCGGCGCAGCCGGCGAGCGCAAGCCCGGCACAAAGCGCGACGCGACGAGGGACTGACCATGCACCCATAGTGCGGCGCAGTGTAGCGAATCGGGTTGCGCGAGTCATGGCGGCGCGGTAGGCCCTTCGATATCGAGACCCGTCGCGGCCGGCACGCGCTGCTGTTCCTACGCTGCTGTTCCTATAATCCCGCCTGCCGATCGCTGCCGACCCGCACTCGATCCGCGCCACAATTCAAAACCGCTCATGCAGGCACAACCAAAGCGAGGCACACGATGGGTTTTCTCGACGGCAAACGCATTCTGATCACCGGCTTGCTCAGCAACCGCTCGATTGCCTACGGGATTGCACGTGCTTGCCATCGCGAGGGCGCGCAACTCGCATTCACCTTCCAGAACGACCGGTTTCGCGAGCGCGTCGTCGACATGGCGGCACAGTTCGGCAGCGACGCGGTGTTTGCCTGCGACGTGGAGCGCGATGCCGAGATCGACAGCCTGTTCGCGTCGATCCGCACCCGGTGGGACGGCCTCGACGGTCTGGTTCACGCCATCGCGTTCGCGCCCAGGGAGGCGATCGCGGGCGACTTCATCGACGGGATCTCGCGCGAGGCGTTCCGCCAGGCCCACGATGTTTCGAGCTACAGCTTCGCGGCGCTCGCCAAGGGGGCTCTGCCGCTGATGGCCCAACGCAACGCCAGCCTGCTCACCCTCACCTACCTGGGTGCGGATCGCGTCGTCCCGAACTACAACACCATGGGGCTGGCCAAGGCGAGTCTGGAAGCCGCGGTGCGCTATCTGGCGGCGAGCCTCGGTCCGCGCGGCATTCGCGTGAACGGCATCTCCGCGGGCCCGATCAAGACGCTCGCCGCGAGCGGCATCCAGGGGTTCTCGAAAATCCTCAAGTTCGTCGAGGAGAACGCGCCGTTACGTCGCAACGTGACGATCGATGACGTCGGCAATGTCGCGGCATTCCTGCTGAGCGATCTCGCCGCGGCCGTGACAGCCGAGATCACCTACGTCGATGCCGGCTTCAATCAGGTTGTCGGCGGCATGGATACCCGGCCGGGTGAGGCGCAGGGCAATCCCGCGTAGTCAGCCGCCCTTGCGCTCCAGGCTCGCGCGATTCACTTCGACCTTGGTACGCCCGCGCAGCCCGGCGACGAAACTCTGGAACTGCTCGGCGCCGCTCGCCCGCTCGAGGTTGTCGCGCGCCGCGTCGACGGACTTGTCGTCGGTGCCGCCCGCCGCATCGACCTTGGAGATCCGGTAGACCACGTAACCGCCTTCGGGGCTCTCGGCGCCAGCGTACGCCGGCAGCTTGCCGGTGCCGGCGCGAAACACGGCGCGAAGCGCATCACGACCAAGGCCTTCGGTCTTCTCGCGCGACACGGTCTTCGCAGCGCCCCACTTGGTATTCGCGTCCTTGCCCTTCAGCAGGCCTTCAAGGCGCGCTTCGCCGTCCTTGCGGGCGAGCTCGCGTGCCTCCTTCTCGGAAAGCTGCTTGATGATCTCGGCGCGCACGTCGTCCAGTGAGCGGGTGCCTTGCGCCTGATGCTCGATCGGCCGGGCAACGATGTACACGCCGTTCGATACCTCCACCGCCTCGGTGCTGCGCTTGCTCTTGAGGGAATCGCTGCTGAACAGTGCGCTCACCATGCGCGCGTTGCCCAGCACGCCGGCCGCCTGCCCGCCGCTGCGGGGAATCCAGTCGGACGTCTGCAGTTCGAGCTTGAATTCGTCGGCGAGCGGTTTGAGCGAGTCGAGCTGCTGATCGGCCTGATTGGTGAAGCGCTCGACCAGCTTCGGAAACTCGCTTTGCGCCCGCTGGCGCCGCACCTCGCGTTCGATTTCGGTGCGCGCCGCGTCGAAGCTCTTGGCCTCCTCGGGGGCGTTCACCAGGATGTGCCGGGCACGCCGTTCTTCGGCCTTGCCGGCTTGCCCGCCGGGTTTGATCTCTTCAAGCATGATCAGGTGAAAGCCGAACTCGGTCTCGACGATCCCGCTGATTTCCTTCGGCTTGAGCCTGAATACCGTGTCGTCGAACGGCTTCACCATCGAGCCGCGGGCGTTGAATCCCAGATCGCCCCCGCTCTCCTTCGACCCCGGATCCTCGGAGTTCGCCTTGGCCAGCTCGATGAACGATTCGGGGTTGGCGCGCACCTTGGCGAGCAGTTCCTCGGCCTTCTTGCGCGCTTCGCTCCGCTGCTTCGCTCGCCCGGCGAATCGCTCCTCGTACATCTTCTTCACTTCGGCAGCATCGACCGGAAACTGGGCGGAGGCCATTTCCAGGTTGAGCACGACGTACTCGGCCTTGACGCGCTCCGGGACCTCGAACTGCCGCGTGTTGTCCTTGTAGTACGCCTCGGCCGCTGCCGGGTCGATCTTTACGCGCGCGATGTACTGGGACGGCACGAACGCGAACTCGCTGATCTCGCGCGACTCGGCGCCGAAGGTTGCCGCCTGTTTGGCCAGTGATTTCGATCCGATGCCCGCATCGCGCAGCGCACCGCCCAGTCGCTGGAAAGCGAGGCTGCGCCTGACGTCCTCCTGGAACTGCAACGGCGAGCGTCCCGACGATTTCAGCAGCTGTTGATAGCGCTCGCGCGAGAAGGCGCCGTTCTCCTGGAAATCGGCCATGTCGGCGATGGCCTGCTGCAGTTCGTTGTCGCCCAGCATGAAATTGCGACGCGCGATGTACTGGGTGAGCACGCGTTCCTGCACGATCTGGTCGAGCAGGCCTTGGCGTGCCTGCGGGTTGTCGAGCATGGTCGGGTCGAAGTTGCGCCCGAGGATCTGCCGGAACTGGTCCTGCTGGGCCTGCAGCCGCTGATTGAACTCGAACACCGAGATCTTCTCGCCCGCCACCTCGGCCACGGTGTCGACCCCCGACGAGCTGCGCTGGTACCACTCCACGCCGAACAGCGCGAACGGGACGCAGATCAGGATCAGGAAGATCCTGACCAGCCATTTCTGCTCGCGGACGAAATCGAACATCGATGCCATAGGGGTTTCCGAATGTCGCTCGAAAAACAAAGGGGCGAACCGAAGTTCGCCCCCTCTGGGGTACTGCGTCGGGCTCCGATTTGCTCAGGACCCGAATCTGCGAGGCTCAGGCACCGCGGTGTCGATTGGCGCCTCCAACGCGAGCTTCGCATTTGAGAGGTGGCGGAGTGGACGGGACTCGAACCCGCGACCCCCGGCGTGACAGGCCGGTATTCTAACCGACTGAACTACCACTCCTTGCCGGACAACTGGTGGGTGCTGAGAGGATTGAACTCCCGACATTCGCCTTGTAAGGGCGACGCTCTACCGCTGAGCTAAGCACCCTTGATCTTGCTTGCGCCTCCGGTTCGCATCATATGAAGCCGACGCGCCCCGATCACAACGCAGCCCGATAGCGCACGCATTCAAACAACGAACGCAGCGAACTCACCCGACTCGCACGCTAGTTTAGCGCATCCTTCAAGGCCTTTCCAGGCCGGAACTTGGGCACCCGCGCGGCTTTGATCTTGATCGGCTCGTTGGTGCGGGGATTGCGCCCGGTGCGCGCTTGCCGCTTGCCGACGAAGAACGTTCCGAAGCCGGCCAGCGTGACCGTGCCGCCCTTGCGCAGCGCAGTCTTGATCGAAGTGATGGTGGCATCCAACGCCCGCTCGGCCGCGGCCTTCGAGATATCCGCAGTCTTGGCGATGTCTTCAATCATGTCGTTCTTGTTCATCGTTGCCCCTCTCCTTCGCCCTGCTGGAGTCTTGTTTTTTTGTTCCCTGAGCGTCGGTTGTCTCGCTGCCCCTTCGCAGCGGCGTCCGGACCGGGTGCGGTTCGGTCCGGGTTTATTGTCGATCAACGAGCAGTCAATGCGTCGTTAGTGCTTGATCAGCCGATTCGCTGTCGTCTCCGACTCCGGCGCGACCACTGGCGCGGCCTCTGCTGCGGCGGCGGGCGTGGCCTTGGCCGGCAACGGCTCGGGCTGGCGCTCCAAGGCAACTTCGAGCACCCGATCGATCCACTTGACCGGGATGATCTCCAGGCGGTTCTTGACGTTGTCGGCGATGTCGGCGAGGTCCTTCACGTTTTCTTCCGGGATCAGCACCGTCTTGATCCCGCCGCGATGCGCTGCAAGCAGCTTTTCCTTGAGCCCACCGATCACCAGCACCTCGCCTCGCAAGGTGATCTCGCCGGTCATCGCGACGTCGGCGCGCACCGGGATACCAGTCAATGACGAGACCATTGCGGTGCACAGGCTGATGCCGGCGCTCGGACCGTCCTTCGGCGTGGCGCCTTCGGGCAGATGGATGTGGATGTCGTTCTTCTGGAATACCTCTTCGGCGATGCCGAGCCGAGGCGCACGACTGCGAACCACCGACAGCGCGGCCTGCACCGATTCCTGCATGACTTCACCGAGCTTGCCGGTGGTGATCGTCTTGGCCTTGCCGGGCATCACTGCCACCTCGACGGTCAGCAGTTCGCCGCCCACCTCGGTCCACGCCAGTCCGGTGACCTGCCCAACCTGATTTTCCTTCTCGGCCATTCCGTAGGTGTAGCGGCGCACGCCCAGATACTTGTCGAGGTTCTTCGGCGTGACCGTGGCCCGATGGCTCGACGGCTTGGTGAGCATGGCCTTGATCGCCTTGCGGCAGATCTTCGAAAGCTCGCGCTCCAGGTTGCGGACGCCCGCCTCGCGCGTGTAGTAGCGGACCATGTCGCGAATCGCCGGCTCCGTCAGGGTGAGCTCGCCCTTCTTCACGCCGTTGTTGCTCATCTGCTTGGGCAGTAGATAACGGGTGGCGATGTTCACCTTCTCGTCCTCGGTGTATCCGGACAGCCGGATCACCTCCATCCGGTCGAGCAGTGCCGGCGGAATGTTCAGCGTATTCGCCGTGGCAACGAACAAGACCTCGGACAGATCGAATTCGACTTCGACGTAGTGGTCGACGAACGTGTGGTTCTGTTCGGGATCGAGCACTTCGAGCAGCGCCGAGGAGGGGTCGCCGCGGAAGTCCATGCCCATCTTGTCGACTTCATCGAGCAGGAACAGCGGATTGCGCACGCCGACCTTGGACATGTTCTGCAGCACCTTGCCCGGCATCGAACCGATGTAGGTGCGGCGGTGGCCGCGGATTTCGGCTTCGTCGCGCACGCCGCCGAGCGCCATCCGGACGAACTTGCGGTTGGTCGCCCGCGCGATCGACTGCCCGAGCGAGGTCTTGCCCACTCCGGGCGGACCCACCAGACACAGGATTGGTCCCTTCACCTTCGCCACCCGGCTTTGCACGGCCAGGTATTCGACGATGCGCTCCTTGACCTTCTCCAGACCGTAATGGTCGCGGTCGAGCGTCTCCTCGGCTTTCGAGATGTCGTTGGAGACCTTGCTGCGTTTCTTCCAGGGCAGATTCGTCAGCGTCTCGAGATAGTTGCGCACGACGGTCGCTTCGGCCGACATGGGCGACATCAGACGCAGCTTCTTCAGCTCGTTCTCGGCCTTCTGCCGCGCATCCTTGGGCATGCGCGCCATGCGGATCTTCTTCTCCATCTCGTCGAGGTCGGCACCTTCCTCGCCTTCGCCGAGCTCCTTCTGGATCGCCTTGACCTGTTCGTTCAGGTAGTACTCGCGCTGGCTCT
>CADEDU010000030.1:41226-72921 GCA_902826155.1 uncultured beta proteobacterium | reverse complement strand
TCCATGATCGAGCGGATCTCCAGCTCCTCCAGAAACGAAGTCTCGACGTCGATCTGGGTGAACTCGGGCTGGCGGTCGGCGCGCAGGTCCTCGTCGCGGAAGCACTTGGTGATCTGGTAGTAGCGATCGAAGCCGGCCATCATCAGCATCTGCTTGAACAGCTGCGGCGACTGCGGCAAGGCGAAGAACTCGCCCGGATTGACGCGCGAGGGCACCAGATAGTCGCGCGCGCCCTCGGGCGTCGACTTGGTGAGCATCGGCGTCTCGATGTCGATGAATCCGGCCGCGTCGAAATACTTGCGCACCGCCATCGCGACGCGATAACGCAGACGCAGATTGGCCTGCATCTGCGGCCGGCGCAGGTCGACCACGCGATGCGTAAGGCGCGTATTCTCGTTGAGGTTCTCGTCGTCGAGCTGGAACGGTGGCGTCACTGCGCTGTTGAGAAGTTCGAGCTCGTGCGCGAGCACCTCGACTTCACCGGTGCCGATGTTCGGATTCACCGTGCCCTCGGGGCGACGGCGCACCAGCCCGACCACCTTCAGCACGAATTCGCTGCGAACGCGTTCAGCCAGCGCGAAGGTCGCCGCGCGGTCCGGGTCGCACACCACCTGGACGATGCCCTCGCGATCGCGCAGATCGATGAAGATCACTCCGCCATGATCACGGCGGCGGTGCGCCCAGCCGTAGATGGTGACGATCTGTCCGAGATGAGACGCGTTGACCGCGCCGCAGTAGTGGCTACGCATGAGGGCTCTTAGAGCGCCTGACGGCGTTGCAGTCGGGCGCCATGGATAGGGAGAATTGGGAGCGCGCGAATTCTAACGCGGCCGACTTGGCCAATCGGCTCGAGTCACACGGCCCGCGGGAGCTTGGCGGCGGGAAGCTGATTGGGGTTCACCACGCCCATCGAGATGACGTACTTCAGCGCTTCGTCGACGCCCATGTTCAGTTCGATCACGTCGCCTCGGGGCATCATCAGGAAGAAACCCGAGGTCGGATTGGGCGTGGTCGGCACGTACACGCTCACCATGTCGGGCAGATGTTGGGCCACTTCGCCGCCCGGCTGGCCGGTCATGAACGCCACGGTCCAGCTTCCCTGCCTCGGGTATTGCACCAGCAAGGCTTTGCGAAAGGCTTGCCCCCCCGGCGCGAACATCGTCTCGCTGACCTGCTTTACCCCGCCGTACAGGCTTTTCACCACCGGGATGCGCGAAATGATGCGGTCCCAGAAACCCACCAGGCTGCGCCCGAGAATGTTCGACGCGAGCACGCCGGTGAGGATCAGCACCCCGATGGTCACGATGAGTCCGAAACCCGGGACGTCGTAGCCGGCCCAGGCCGCAGGCAGCCACTCGGCCGGGACTACCGCGCGCAGCCAGCCGTCCATCGTCGTGACCACCGACCACAGCACCCACACCGTGATCACCACCGGTACCCATACCAGCAGGCCCGCGATCAGATATTTCTTGAACAAGAATCGATCCTTTTCCAGGAGCGGATCGTCCGCACCGTCGCAGCTTACGTGAATGCCGTTACCGATCGCGAACGCGCGCCCGAATGAACCCTGCGATGCCGCGCGCCTGGGCTCGCAACGGCATCCAACTGAATGACTCGCGCCGGGCCGTGAACGCCACTAACTGGAGGAGGATGAGGAAGGCGTGCTGGCACTGGTGGAACTGGGCGTGGCCGGCGTGCCGCCACTTGGGGCGGCGGCTTCTTTCGTTTCCTTTTTCCCGGCATCGGATTTTTCCGCCCCCGTAGTGGGCGAATCGCCACCGCCGCCGCCAGCCGCTTTGTCGGCCCCGGCCTTGGCGTCCTTGTTCGCGTCTTTCGTGGTTGCGGCGGCGCCGTTGTTGCGAAAGTCGGTCACATACCAGCCCGAGCCCTTGAGCTGAAAACCCGCCGCAGTCAGCTTCTTGACCAGCGCTTCCTTACCGCACGAAGGGCAGGTCGTCAGCAGAGGGTCCGAGATTTTCTGCAGGAACTCCTTTTCCATACCGCAGGCATCGCAGCGGTACTCGTATATCGGCATGAAACCCTCCGGAAATTGCTGTTCAGCGCGGTCAACCGTACGGCCCGTCGGGCTCGCTCGCCCCGTGGATCGCGGACAGTCTTACTGACCTCGTGAGCGCGGCGCCTGGATTCAACCGGCTCGCGCGGAAAGTGGTGCTGGCACGAACCGGAATCAACTGGCGATGCTGCTCGCGCCCTGGGCGCAGGTAAGTCGGAAAAAAAGCTGGCCGGGGATTCTACAAGAAGGCCCCGACGAGTCCGCAGCAGCGCTGTACACGGCAAGCACAATGCAACGGCATGTCAAGCGTGACCGTTCGAACCTGACAGCCCGCCGTTCCTCTGCACCCATCCCCGGCCATCTTTGGGCGTTCGCCCTTTGTCGGTATCACTTTGGTAAGTCGTTCGCGCTTGACTACGATTGCTCCGTAGCGTCGTGTGTAAGCCATGTCAAACCATCAAAAAAGGCTACCTGCGACGGCATCGTTCGAGCAACGGTTAGGCAGCGGCTAACCATCGAAATGCTCAGGCGATGCAGCGGGGAGCGGAGCGTAAAACGCGCGTCGAGATGAGTCCCTCACGGGGCTTGCATTCGTAGTCACTGTGCGCTCGCGCGCAACAAGGAGTTCAGGCTTGAGCAGGGGCATCAATCTCGGATGGGGGACGCGCGAAGGGGGCTCGCGCGATCACGGAGCGCAATCACGCAACGCGGGTTGGCTCGCCGGCATCCTCGGAGCGATCGTCATCGGGTTGGCGGGCTGCGGCCTGGATCCTGGCGACGTGTTCGACGATTCATCGTTCGATCCGTTCGATCCACTGTCGAGCGAGACCGCGAGTCCAAGCGGCGGCGGTTCGTCCACTTCCCAACCCGCAGCGAACGTGCGCGGTGAACTCGCGGGCGTCGACCCGGGCACGCCGCAGTCGCTGCCGGCCGCGCAAACGACTTCGGCCGCCGACGCAATGCGGTTCAACGAACAAGCCAGCTTCGGACCGACCGAGGCGAACGTCGCCGAAGTGCAGCAAAAAGGCCGCGCCCTGGCGTTGGAGGAGCAGTTCTACAAGCCGACGAGCACCTATCAAGACCTGACGCCGATCTACAGCCAGGCCTGTGGCTCAGGCGCCGGCCAGACCTGCGAGCGCGACAACTACTCGGCTTTCCTGCCGCAGGTGCGCTTCTTCCGCAATGCAGTGCACGCCGAAGACCAACTGCGCCTGCGCGTCGCCTTCGCGCTCGGCCAGATCCTGGTGATCTCGAACGCCGAGATCGAGCGTGGCTACGCGATCGCGCACTATCAGCAGTTGCTCATGAATATGGCCTTCGGCAATTACCGCGACATCCTGCGCGAGGTGACGCTCTCGCCGGTGATGGGTCAGTTTCTCAACATGGTGAACAACCAGAAGGCCGACCCTGCGCGCGGCACGGAACCGAACGAAAACTACGCGCGCGAATTGCTGCAGCTGTTCTCGATCGGTGAGCTGCTGTTGAACCCCGACGGCACTCGGCAGCTCGACGCGGTGCAGCGCCCGATCCCCGCCTACGACCAGGACCTCATCGAGGCCTTCGCGCGAGTGTTCACCGGCTGGACATTTCCGACCCGCCCGGGGCAGGCGCGGCGCTGGCCCAATCCGGAGAATTTCGTGGGTCGCATGGAAGTGTTCACCGATCGGCACGACACCGGCCTCAAGACACTGCTCTTCGGCGCGACGCTGCCGGCAAATCAGGCCCCCGACAAGGACCTGGACGACGCGATCAGCAATGTCTTCAATCACCCCAATGTCGGCCCGTTCATCGGCAAGCAGCTGATCCAGCACCTGGTGACCTCGAACCCGAGTCCGGCGTACGTCGCACGGGTTACCGCGGCCTTCAACAGCAACGCGCAGGGCGTACGCGGCGACATGAAGTCGGTGATCCGCGCGATCCTGCTCGACCCGGAAGCCTCAGGTGACGCCAAAACCGATGCCGACTACGGCAAGCTGCGCGAACCGGTGCTGTTGATGACAGGCGTCGTGCGTGCACTGGGCGGAACAACCGACGGCGTGTACCTGCGCAATCAATCGGAGCAGAACGGCCAGTTCGTGTTCGAGTCGCCGACCGTCTTCAACTTCTATTCGCCCGACTATCTCGCGCCGGGCACGACCGATCTGCTCGGCCCGCCGTTCAAGGTGCTGCACACCGGCACGATCTTGCGCCGGACCAACATGTTCAACGAGTTGCTGTTCACCAACAACGGCGTGATTCGGCCGACCACCGACTACCCGGGCGCAACCGGAACTACGGTGAGTCTCGCGGCGCTGCAGGCGATGGCTGGCTCGCCCGACGCTCTGGTGGATCGAGTCAACGCGTTGATGATGCCGAGCACGCTCGCTGCGGCAGATCGGCAGGCCATCCTCAGCGCCATCAACGCCGTGCCGGCCACCGATCCGGCCAAGCGGACCCGCACCGCCGTGTACCTGGTGGCCACTTCACCCCAATACAACGTCACGCGCTAGAACCATGTCGATCGAACTCACCCGGCGTCGTTTCCTGCTCAGCACGAGCGCGGTCGGCGCCGCATCGCTAGTGCCCGGCTTCGGCCTTCTCGATGCCGTCGGCCAGGCGGCCGCGGACTACAAAGCGCTGGTTTGCGTGTTCCTGTACGGCGGCAACGACGGCGCGAACATGGTCATCCCGGTCTCCGGCGCCGAATACACGCAGTACGCCTCGATCCGTGGCCCGCTGGCTATCGGCCAGGCCAACGCCGTCCCATTGGCGCAGGCAAGCGGGACGCGCTTCGGGCTGCATCCGTCGCTCGCGCCACTGCAGCCGATTTGGGCCGCCGGCAAGTTGTCGACCGTCTTCAACGTCGGCCCGCTGCTCCAGCCGCTCACGCGCGCCGAGTACCGCGCCAACCGTGCGCTGCGTCCCGACAACCTGTTCTCGCACGACGATCAGCAGACCCAGTGGCAGACCTGCGCGCTCCAGACCGAAGGGCGCACCGGGTGGGGAGGACGCATCGCCGAGCGTGTCACGGCGCTCAATGGCGGCGCGGCCGTGCCGATCGGGCTGTCGCTGACCGGCAACGATGTATTCCTGACCAACAGTGTCTCCACCGGCTTCGCGGTTCCCTCGAGTGGTCAGTTCGGCCTCGCGGGCCTGGGTAACGGCACCGCCGAGCAGGCTAAGTACGCCGCGATGCAGCAGATGTGGACCAACGCCAAGGGTGGCACCCAGCGCATGGTCAAGGTGGCGGGCGAACAGATTTCCGGAGCAATCCTGGGCAGCCAGACGCTGTCCACCATCGCCAACGCTGCCGGGTCGACGATCCAGCCGCTGTTCAACAACGTCAATACCGGTCTGGGCCGACAACTCCTGCGCGCGGCGCGGATCATCGAAGGCCGCACGCAGATCGGTGCGAAACGGCAGATCTTCTTCGTCTCGCAAGGCGGCTACGACACACACAGCGATCAGGCCACCGGCCACGCCGCCAGGTTGACCGAACTGGGTGCGGCGCTGCGCGCGTTCTACGACGCCACGGTGCAGTTGGGCGTGGCCGATCAGGTTGCCACGTTCACGTTCTCCGATTTTGGACGCACGTTCAAGCCGAACGACGGCGGTACCGATCACGCCTGGGGCAACCATCAATTCGTGATGGGCGGTGCAGTCAAAGGCGGTCAGACGTACGGAACCTTCCCCACGATCGCACTGGCCGGGCCTGATGATGCCGACAGCGAAGGTCGTTGGATCCCCACCACGTCGGTCGATCAGTTCGGCGCGACGCTGGCGCAATGGTTCGGGGTGGCCGCGGCCGACCTCGAGCAGATCTTCCCGAATCTTTCCCGCTTCAACACGAAGAACCTGGGCTTCATGGCGTAGGCGGTCACGACTGCGACGGCGGGAGGCGATCGGATCGATCGGAGATGAAACGAAGGATGCGCGGGCGCTCGGCCCACGCATCACCAGAGTGGTGCTGTTCGCGAGGTCGGAAGTGCTTCAGTCGCGACAGCGGTTTCACGGCGGGGCGTTTGTGGCTGTGGCGCGTCCCGCCGCTTTTTTTTCTTCTTGGGAAGTGGGCATGATAGCGCGCCCGCGAGGCTGGCCAAGATTGCGAATTCCGGCATTCGCGGGAATCTTGCCGGTCCGTGCATGGTCCATGCACTAGGCGCCTCGGCAGTTGGCCGGGGCGCGCCGCCGGAAATCCCACGGAATCGTCACGAAGTCGTCCTTCCATCCATTGGGCCGCCGCGGATCGGTCAAATGCGCGGAGTATCCTATGCAGTTCGATTCGAGCAATCACACAACATCCATGTCCAATCGTCTGTGGCCTCGTCTCAGGACGCCCGTCGGCGCGCGCAGCGCCGGCTTCACGCTCATCGAAATCATGGTGGTCGTGGTGATCCTGGGATTGCTTGCTGCGATCGTCGTCCCGAAGGTCATGAGCCGGCCCGATGAAGCACGCGTCGTCGCGGCACGCGCCGACATCGCGGCAATTCATCAGGCGCTCAAGCTCTACCGCCTGGACAACATCGCCTACCCCAGCACTGAACAGGGGTTGGGCGCACTCGTAGCGCGCCCAACCAGCAACCCGATTCCACAGAACTGGAAAACCGGCGGCTACCTTGATCGGGTGCCGAAGGATCCGTGGGGTCGCGAGTATCAGTACCTCAATCCGGGCCTCAAAGGCGAGGTGGACGTGTTCAGCCTCGGCGCCGATGGCCAGCCCGGTGGCGAGGCCAACAACTCTGATATCTACAACTAGCCGCCCGTTTGCACTCGCGTCGGACCTTCGGTCCACGACCGGGAACCGAATGGGTCCATGCACGATCCGATCCGTATGTTTCCCCGGTCGATCAGCTGCTTTTCATCGGCAACCCGCATGCTGACGCTCGGGCGGGGCCAAGCACCGACTCGCACTCGGCGCGCCCACGACGGCGGTTTCACGCTGATCGAAGTGCTCGTGGTGATGGTGCTGATCGCCATCATCGTCTCGGTCGTGTCGGTGCGTTTTCAGCGCGACGACCGCCAGATCCTGCGTGAAGAAGCGCTGCGCCTGGCGGCATTGCTCACCCATGCGCGCGATGAAGCCATCACCACCGGCGTGCCACTCGGTTGGCGCGGCGAGGCCAATGGCTATCGCTTCTTTCGGCGCGGGCCCAATCGCGACTGGATCGCTCTGGATCGCGACGACGTGCTGCACGCGCGCGAGATCGCCACACCGATGCGCCTGACCGATGTGCAGGTCGCGCAGACCAAGCAGAAAAGCGCCGCCGAAGCCGCCAAGTCGGAGTCGGCCCCGGCGATCATCTTCACACCAGCGGCGGCGAATCGGCCGTTTCGCATCGTGCTCGAACTGAACGGCGTGCGCCTGCAGATCCGCTCCGACGCGCTGAGCGAGATCCGCGTGGAGGATGCCTCCAATGGTTGAGTCGCACCGCATTGCACGCAGCTGCGGCCCGCGGCGTGACCGCGCTCGCTGCGTTCGTGGATTCACCCTGATCGAGGTTCTGGTAGCACTGGCGATCTTCGCGGTCGCACTGGCCGCCTCGGTCCGCGCGGCCAGCATCAGCACCGACGGCGCGCTCGAAGTGCGCGAACGCATGCTCGCCACCTGGGTCGCACAGAACCATCTCGCCGAACTGGCCGCCGTCAGCGCGTTTCCCGAAGTCGGCGGCCGCAATGGCGAGGCCGAGCAAGGCGGGATCCGCTTCCGGTGGGAAGAGACGGTATCCGGAACGCCGAACCGGAACTTCCGCAGGGTCGAAGTTCGCGTCAGCGCCACCCGCAAGCCTGACTACATCGTTGCCCGCCTCGTTGGTCATGTGCGACGCGCAGAGTAATCGGACCATCCGCGGGTCAGCGTCGCATGCGCCGCGCTCGAAGGGCTTCACGCTGCTCGAGTTGCTGGTGGCAATCGCCATCTTCGCGGTGATCTCCGGGGTGTCGTACCGCGTGCTCACATCGGTGCTGGAAAGCCGCGAGCGCGTCGACGCCGAGAATCGCAAGTGGCGCACGCTGGCGATCGCGCTGGCGCGCATCGAACAGGATCTCGGTGCGATCCGCGCACGTCCGGCGCGTGACAGCGGCGGTGTAGTGCAGCCACCGCTGGTGGGCGTACAGGTGCCCCGCGGCAACGAAGGTCTGATCACGTTCAGCCGCGCGGGCCACACCAGCGAGAGCGGATTACCGGGCGCGCCGACGCGAGTGGGGCTGCGCATGGTCGATGGCACGCTGCAGTACATGAGCTGGCCGGCGCTCGATCAGGCACCGCGCACCGAACCCGAGGTCATCCCGCTGCTCGCCGGCGTGCATGGCATCCGCTTCCGGTACCTCGATCGCACCGGCCAATGGAATGAACGCTGGCCTGCGGCTCCTACCGCACCCGGCACAATCGACGTCGCCGCGCAAATCCTGCCGCGCGCCATCGAACTGGAGCTCACGTTGCAGTCTGGGGAGCGCGTTCGCCGCGTGTTCGCACCGCTGGCCGGAGGGCTGCAATGAGCGGCCGCATCGGATCGCGCGCCGAACGCGGCGTCGCGGCGATCGTCGCGATCCTGATCGTCGCGCTTGCCGCCAGCGCAGCGACTTACCTGATTTCCCGTTACGCCCTTGCACTGCGCCACGTAGAGAACGTCGCGGCGCGCGCGCAGGCCGATCAACTGGCGCGCGCGGCGGTTCACTGGGCGGCGAGCGTCCTGGCTAGTGACGACCGCAAGATCGATCATGCGGGCGAGTTGTGGGCGCAACCGTTGCCGCCGATCCCTGCGGAAGACGCGACCCTCGAAGGGCGGATCCAGGACGAACAGGGCAAGTTCAATCTCAACAACCTGCTGCGCGGCGGCAAGGCGAGCCTGTTGGACGTCGCGATATTCGAACGACTGCTCGTCGGCCTGGATGTGCCCGCGAGGTTAGTCGACGTGATCGTCGACTGGATCGACCCGGACGACGAAACCACCCAACCCGGCGGCGCCGAGTCGACGACTTATCTGGCCTTGGATCCACCCTACCGTGCGGCCAACATGAAGCTCACCGACGTGGGCGAACTGCTGCGCCTGAAAGGGGTCGACGAGGAGATCCTGCAGAAACTGTTGCCGCACGTGACGGCGCTGCCGCGCGACACGACCATCAACATCAATTTCGCTACACCGGAGTTGATGGTCGCGCTGGCACCGAATTTGTCGTTGAGCGATGCCAAGTCGATCGCTGAAGAACGTCGCAAGAAACCGTTTGACACCACCGAAGCATTCCTGAAACGCGTACCACCCGAGGCGGCACAGTCGATTAAGAGTCTGATCGACGTGAAGAGTGACTATTTCTCGGCACAAGGGGCCGTCCGTCGCGGACGCGTCGTTGCCGGTTATCGGGCGCTATTGGAGCGCATCGAGCGCAATTGGCCCAGTATCATTGCATTGACGGAGGAGCCGCTGTAGCGCCGTGCATCGCGCGACCGGCCTTCGAAACCTAACCAGATCTTTCATCGGACAGCGGTCGCTTGATCGCTTCCCAATCGACCATGGCACGCGCAAAGCTGAGCAACAGAAGCACGTTGCAGCTGCATCTTTCCGATGGCTGGCCCAATCTCGGCGCCGCCGAAGAGGCACGCTTTCGCTGGCGCCGCTACGAAGGCGTCAATGCGACCGTGGGTGTGTCGACCCTGCGCGAGATTCCAACTGCCGAAGACGTGATCGCGGTCATTCCGGCGAGTCGCGTGTCGATCATCACCGCGCACGTTCCGGCCGGAAGCGCCAAGAAGATCGAAAAGATGTTGCCGTTCCTCATCGAGGAGCAGGTCGTGTCTTCGCCCGAGGACGTGTACGCGATGCTGGTGCGCCGGCGGGCTCCGAGCGACGAGAGCCTGATCGCGGTGGTCGACAAGAACTGGCTCAACCAGGCTTGCGGCGAACTCGACGTGCAGGGGTTCGAAGCGACTCGCACCGTGCTCGAAGGCGATCTGCTGAACAACGTCAGCTCCGCGGACGAGTGGACGATGGTGCGCACCCCAAGCGGTGGGCTGATCCACTTCGGCGATGGTCATGCCGTCGCGCTGGACGGCGCCGGGGAAGACGTGCCGCCGTCAATGCCTCCGATGGGGTTGTCGATCGCACTCGATGAACGTGCCAAGCTCGGGCTCAAGCCGGGCCAGATCCGCGTGTTCTCCGACTCGAACCTGGAGCCGCCCGATACCCAGAGCTGGTCGGATGCGCTCGGTGTGAGCGTCGTCGACGGCGGCCCCTGGGCACCCGAGTTGCTCGATGCGCGTCGCGTGCAAGGCGCCGATCTGCTCACTTTGCGCCGCGAGAAACGCATGTCGCCCGCGGCGGAATGGTTCGTTCGACTGCGCGCGCCGCTGGCCATTCTCGCGGTCGTGCTGGGGCTGCACGCGATCCTGACGATCGGCGACTGGCTGCGGCTGCGACACGAAGCCGCGACGCTGCGCAGCGAAATGGAAGCGCGTTTTCGCGGACTGTTTCCCGATGCCAAGACGGTCGTCGACCCCGCGCTGCAGTTGACGCGAGCCCTGCCCGATCTGCGCCGCGCGGCCGGCGAGCCCGCCGCCAACGATCTGGTGCCACTGCTTGCACAACTGGCACCGCGCCTGACTGCGCAAGGGATGCGCCCACAACGCATCCGCTACGAGCGCGGCCAGTTGTCGCTCGACCTTCCGGTGCGAGCCGGCGAAACGCGCGACTCGCTCGAAGCGAAGCTGCGCACCGACAGTCTGAGAGTGCAGGTCGAGTCGGTGTCCAACAACAATGCGACCGTGCGCGTTACGGCGGCCGGCACTTCACCGGGAACCTGACATGCAGCAGCTGCTCGAGTACTGGCAGGCACGCAATCCGCGCGAACGCGCGATTCTTGGTATCGGCGGGTCGCTTGCGGTGATCCTACTGCTCTATCTGCTGGTGTGGGATCCGATTCAATCGGATCGGCAGCGCTTGCTGCGTGATCTGCCCAAGATGCGGGCGCAAGTCGATCAGTTCCGCCGCGATGCCGAGGAAGCCGAAGCACTGCGCGCCCGCGCGCGCGCGCGCACCCCGACCCAGGCACTGCCCGCAACGGTGGAAGCATCGGCCAAGCAGGCCCAGCTCGGCGCCGGCATCAAGTCGGTGCAGGCGATGGGCAACGATCGCGCGCAGATCTCTGGGGCCACGGTGCCGTTCGACGGCCTGGTTCGGTGGATGGCAACGGTCGCGCAAAGCGAAGGCATTACTGTCGACTCGATGCAGGCGAGCGCCGGCGAGCCCGGACGCGTTCAAGTCGAGAGCCTGATCCTCAAGCGATAGGCGCCAGACGTGGGTCGGTTCGGCACTTTCATGCTCTACGCACTGGTTGCGGTGCTGGCAGTGGTCGGGGCAACGCTGTCAGTGCTCCCGGCGAGCGTCGCTGCCGGACTGATGGCCGCGGGAACCAAGGGCCAGTTCAGATTGACGAACGTCTCGGGTACGGCCTGGAACGGGCGGGGCGACGCCAACATCGCGTCATTCACTCCGGGGCAGGCCCCGCTGGTGATCCGCAACGTCGAGTGGACCGTGCAGCGCTGGCGCATTCTGGTCGGCGAGTTGGCGTTGGCATTGCGATTCAACGGACCGGAGTTGAGCGGCAGCGTCGATGTAACGAGATCGTTCAATCAGATCCTGGCCCGCAATGTGCGGCTGTCGCTGCCGGCCTCGCTGGTCACGGTCAACGTGCCCGCCGCGCGCGAATGGAAGACCCCTGGCATGGTGCAAGTCACTTCCGACAATCTGACCATCACCCCGCGAGGCATCCGCGGCGTCGGCGAGTTGAACTGGCGCGGCGCGGAAGCCGTCGGAATCGGTGCCATCGGCGACTATCGCGCGCTCCTGAAAGGCAACGGCGAGGGGCCGGCGGCGGTGGATCTGACCACGGTGCGCGGTCAGATCCGGCTCGAAGGGCGCGGCGAACTGAGCCCCAACAACCAGCTGCGCATGAACGTCAACTTGAATGTCGACGGCCCCAATCGCACGATGCTGCTCCCGCTGTTCGGCATGATCGGCAAGCAGCAGCCCGACGGGTCGGTTGCAATCGAGATCGATTCACGCAAGGCGCCGCCGCGCCCGGCGTCGATGAATCGATCCTCATGGACGAACGGAGTCGAACGTAATGGTCACCAGCCGCTTCCCGCGTGACAGTTCGCGCATGCCGCCTGCAGAAGACGGCCTGCAGCGCTGGCTGCCCAAAGCCATCATGGCGGCTGCGGTCGCCCTCGCGGCTTGGCTCGGCACCGAATGGTTCTGGCATTTCTCCAGTGTCGGCACCCCCGCCCGCGCTACCGGGCCGGCGCAGATCAAACCTCGCGTAGACATGGCCAACGCCGCCGAAGTGGTTGCCGGCTCGCAGTTGTTCGGCGCACCGAAGGTGGCAGTCGCCACCGCGCAGGTGAGCACGCTCAACATCAAGCTCAAGGGTGTGTTCGCCGGCGATCCTTCGCGACCCGCCTTTGCGATCGTAAACACCGGCTCGCGTGACGAGTACGCATTGGCCGGCCGTGAGTTGATGCCGGGGGTGAAGCTGGACTCGGTGCACGCTTCGCATGTGCTGCTTAATCGCAATGGCACGATCGAACGCGTCAATCTGGAAGAGCGACCGCTGAGCTCCGGCGGAGCGCCCCGACTCTCTCCAGCGCTCATGGCACCGCGCCCCGCGCCCCGCGTGACGCCACCACCACCGCCGCCGCCCAATCCGCCGGCAATGAACGCGCCCGCGCCTGGACAACCCGGCCAGCCGGGACAGCCCGCGCAGCCCGGTGGCCAGCCCGGCGCGCCCTCGGTCAACCTCAACAATCTCACGCCGCAGACGAACTTCGGTCGGATCGGCGTGCGTCCGGACGGCGTCGCGGTTGAGGCTGCCCCGCCTGGCAGCATGCTTGCCAATCTTGGACTACAGCCTGGCGATGTCATTCGCTCGGTCAACGGTCAGGCTGTCACTTCTGAAGCCGATCTCGCTCGCATCGCCCAGCAGGCCGCGGCCAATCCATCGGTGCAGGCGGAAGTGATGCGCGGCGGCAGGATCGTGCCGTTGCAGGCACAGCTACGCCGCTAGTGGGTGAAGGCGTTGGTTAGACACGCAGCCATGGATGCAGCCGGCTGATGCGAGTCGAGTCACCTCGCTCCACCCTGCACCGGCCGCAATGAAAAATCTGATCGAAGGTCGTGAACAAGGGCGCGGATGTCGCACTTCCGCTACGTGGTTCGCGGTCTAATCAATGGGCAAGCCAGCACGGACGACAGCGAATCCGTTTGGGCTCAAGCAGTTATCGCCCGTTCCCGCATCGCCGAAAAACCGTCACCCGGTGCATTTGCCGGGCTTGAAGATCGCGTGATATCGTGCTGATCCAAAAAGCATTTTCTCTGTCCGGAAGGCAATTCCCCGTGGTTATTCTGCGATCGCTCAGCATTGCGTTCGCGCTGGCGCTGTGCATCGGCACGAGCCAGTTCGCGCACGCGCAAACGCAGACCGCCGCGCCGGATGATGCGGTCACGCTCAACTTCGTCAATGCGGATCTCCAGGCGGTGATCAAGGCTGTCGCCGAAATCACTGGACGTAACATCCTGATCGATCCGCGGGTCACCGGTACGGTCAACATCGTTGCCCCCAAACCGGTGCCACGCAATCTCGTCTTCTCGATTCTGCTGTCGGCGCTGCGGGCGCAGGGCTTCGCGGCAGTCGGCGGCGACGTCGGCTTCATCCGTATCGTCCCCGAGGCCGAAGCGAAGTTCTATCCCGGTCCGGGCGACCCGCGCCGCGCCGCCGGCGACCAGATCGTCACCGAGGTGTTCACGCTGCAGCACGAACAGGCGCAGCAGCTAGTGCCGGTGCTGCGGCCATTGGTATCCCCCAACAACATCATCAACGCATTCCCGGCCACCAACACGCTCATCGTCACCGACTACGCCGAGAACCTGCGGCGCATTCGCAAGGTGGTCGCTTCGATCGATCAGCCGCACCCGGGAGAGCTCGTCTCTCTGAAGTTGCAGCACGCCAATGCCGTCGATGTCGCCCAGACCATCCAGCGCCTCATCCCCGAGGCGGGTCAGGTTGCGCAACCGGGGCAGTCGCAGAAAGTCGCGGTCACTGTCGACAGCCGCACGAACTCACTGCTGGTGCGAGCCGATAACCCGACCCTCGCTTCACGCATCCGCACCGTCGCGGCGTCGATCGATCTACCGACCGCTGCGGCCGGCAACATCCACGTCGTTTACCTGCGCAACGCCGAAGCGACCAAGCTCGCCGAGACCCTGCGCGCAATCGTGACCGGTCAGGCGAGCACACAGACTGGTCAGCAGCAGTCGCGATTCGGCGCCCCTGGGGGAGCTGGCGCACCCGGCATACAGACCGGGTTGGGTCAGACCGCGCAACCGGCTCCGGGCGGGCTGACCCAGCAACCGCCAGTGGGTGCGCTTGGTCAACAGACCGGCACCGGCCAGCCCGGAGGTGCAGGCAGCGCTCAGCAAGGCAGCATGATCCAGGCGTATCCCGAAACCAACTCGCTGGTCATCATCGCGCCCGACAACGTGTACAACGCGCTGCGCGGCGTGATCGACAAACTCGATGCGCGTCGTGCGCAGGTGTTCGTCGAAGCGCTGGTGGTCGAGGTCACCGCAAACAAGGCCGCGGAGTTCGGCATCCAGTGGCAGCACCTGAGTAGCCTCAACACCGCCGGCACCCAGGCGATCGGCGGCACAAACTTCGGCGGTGCAGGCACCAACATCATCGGCGTCGCGCAGAACGTCGGCACGGTCGGTACCGGCCTGAATCTGGGCGTGGTGCGCGGACGAATCACGCTGCCGGGCATCGGCGAGATCCTGAACCTGGGCTTTCTCGCACGAGCGCTGGAAAAAGACTCGAACGCGAACATCCTCGCCACGCCGACACTGCTCACACTCGACAACGAGGAAGCGCGCATCATCGTCGGGCAGAACATCCCGATCGTGACCGGCAGCTTCAGCCTTGCCGCGACCGGCACCGGTGCGGTGAATCCATTCCAGACCTTCGATCGACGCGACGTCGGTTTGACCCTGCGGGTGAAACCCCAGGTAACGCAGGGTGGCTCGGTCAAGCTGCAGATCTTTCAGGAAGTCTCGAGCATCTTCGACCGCACCAACGCCTCGGGCATCATCACCAACAAGCGCGCACTCGAATCGTCGGTGCTGGTCGATGACGGTCAGACCATCGTGCTCGGTGGCTTGATCTCCGACGACATTCAGACCTCCGAGGAGCGTGTGCCGCTGCTGGGCGACATTCCGGTGCTGGGTCAGTTCTTCCGCTACGAAAAGCGCCAGCGCGACAAGACCAACCTGATGGTGTTCCTGCGGCCGCTCATCGTGCGCGATTCGGAACAGGCCGCCAACGTCACGGGCGATCGTTACGAGTACATCCGTGGGCAACACAACACCACCCAGCCACGGTCCAGCTGGATCCTGCCCGACATGCCGCCCAAGCCTCTGGCGGAATTGCCGCCGCGCGCCGGTGCGAATGGGGCACCCGTTGGCGCACCGAATGGCGCACCGATCTCGCCTGCGACCGGTCAGGAGCCTCCCGTCATCGACCTGCGCGGCACGGAAACAGCACCGAATCAACCGCGGCGGTAGTAACACCGGCGTCGACGGACAGGGCCCAACTCATGGCTGTCTCCCGCACCAATCGCGATTCGATCGCGCCCAGCTCGATCCTCACCTCCGAGCTCGATACCAGCCTCACGCGGACGCTGCCCTATCACTTCGCCAAGTCCAAGGGGGTCATCGCGCATCGGCGCCACGTCGATTGCGTCGAAGTGTGGGTGCGCCCGGGCATCACCGCGACCACGCTCGCCGAGGTGCGACGCGTGGTAGGCGCGCCGCTCAAGACCCGCATGCTCAATGCAGAGCTGTTCGAGCGACGGCTCGCGCAGCTGTATACCGAGAACCAGTCTGGCGCCGCCGCGATCATCGATGACATCAGCGACGCGGTCGACCTGCAGAGTCTGGCCGAAGGGCTGCCGCAGATCACCGACCTGCTCGAAGCGGAGGACGACGCACCGGTCATCCGCTTCATCAACGTGCTGCTCACACAGTCGTTGCGGGAACGAGCATCAGATATCCACATCGAGGTCTTCGAGGGCCGCTCGCTGGTGCGCTTTCGCATCGACGGCACCCTGCGCGACGTACTCGAGCCGCCGCGCGCGCTGCATGCGGCGATCGTGTCACGCGTCAAAGTCATGGCCAGCCTCGACATCGCCGAGAAACGCCTGCCGCAGGACGGCCGCATCACCCTGCGAATCGCCGGACGTCCGGTCGACGTGCGCGTGTCGACTCTGCCCACTGGCCACGGCGAGCGCGTCGTGCTGCGCCTGCTCGACAAATCCGCCGGTCGTCTGGAGTTTGCAGCGCTGGGCATGAGCGAAGGCGCGCGCAAGGAAATGGATCGGCTGATCCATCAGGCGCACGGCATCGTGCTGGTCACCGGACCCACCGGCTCGGGCAAGACCACCACGCTCTACTCTGCCCTGTCGCGGCTCGATTCGACCAAGCTCAACATCATGACTGTCGAGGATCCGATCGAATACGACCTCGACGGCGTCGGCCAGACGCAGGTCAATCCCGGCATCGACATGACCTTCGCGCGCGCACTGCGCTCGATCCTGCGCCAGGATCCCGATGTCGTGATGATCGGCGAGATTCGTGATCTGGAAACCGCGCGCATCGCGGTGCAGGCGAGCTTGACCGGCCATCTGGTGCTGGCAACGTTGCACACGAACGACGCGGTCGGTGCGGTGACGCGGCTGATCGACATGGGTATCGAACCGTTCCTGTTGTCCTCGTCGTTGCTGGGTGTGCTCGCGCAGCGCCTGGTCCGACGACTGTGCCCTGACTGCCGGCGTGCCGTCGCGCCCACCGAATCGGAACGCGAGATGCTGCCGGCGAACTGGGGTGACAAGCCGGTGTACGCAGCGGTGGGCTGCTCGAGCTGCAAGAAGGCCGGATATCGCGGTCGCACTGGCATCTACGAGATGCTCACGGTCGACGACGCGCTGCGCAGCATCGTCCACGACGTCGGCGCCGAGCAGGCGCTGCGCAACCACGCGCTTCGCCACGGCATGGTGAGCCTGCGCGATGACGGCATCCGCTGGGTCGCGGCGGGTGAAACGACGGTCGAAGAGATATTGCGCGTCACGCGCGCCGCCACCGAAGAGTCGGTGTGACCGTGGCGATTCTCCGGTTGCGTCCCCGCATGCGCCGGACATCTGCCGAGCGCTCTCGCATGCGCGTTGAATCGCTCCGGACCCGCGCGCAACGCCGGCTGCACGAAGCCGGTTCGCTACACGGTCTCCGCTAGCGCATGGCCGGCTTCCGATACGAAGCGATCGCCACCAACGGGCGGATCCAACGAGGCGTACTCGAATCGGACAGTCCGCGTCAGGCGCGCGCGTCGTTGCGCGAGCAGGGCCTCACCCCGGTCGAGGTCGAGCCGATCCAGGCCGCAACCGACCGCAGCCCGCGTCGTCGCGGCTGGCGCAACCCTCTGCGCGGCGCGAACCTGGCGATCGCCACGCGCCAGCTCGCCACATTGCTGGGTGCCGGCCTGACCGTTGAACAGACGCTCAACGCGCTGATCGAACAGGCCGAGACCGAACCGCAACGCCAATTGTTCGCCGGAGTGCGCGGCGACGTGCTGGCGGGCCAGTCGCTGGCACGTGCACTGGGCAACCAATCACGTGTTTTCCCCGAGCTGTACCGCACGCTGGTGGATGCCGGCGAACGCTCGGGCAAGCTGCCCGATGTGCTCATGCGTCTGGCCGACTACACCGAAGAACGCGACGCGCTGCGCGGTAAGGTCACGCTGGCGTTCATCTATCCGTTGCTGATCGTGCTCGTCGCGATCGTGATCGTCGGTGGATTGTTGATCTACGTCGTGCCGCAAGTGGTGCAGGTATTCCAGAACTCCAATCAGGTGCTGCCCTGGCTCACGCGCGCGCTCATCTGGCTCTCCGACGTGGCGAGGAACGGCTGGTATGTGTGGCTACTATTGCTGATCATCATCGCGGTCGGGGCGCGCCTGATGCTGGCGGTACCGGCGATCCGCTCGCGCTGGCAGCGTATGTCGCTGCGTTTGCCCTTGTTCGGCACGCTTTATCGCGGTCTCAACACCGCGCGTCTTGCGAGCACACTGGCGATTCTGGTCGGAAGCAAGGTGCCGCTGCTCGCGGCGCTACGCGCCGGCGGCGGGGTGGTGACCAACACGCCGATGCGGGAAGCACTCGAGCAGGCTGCACAACGTGTCCAGGAAGGCGCCAGCCTGTCGCGCGCGCTGGCTGCGCCCAAGCTCTTCCCCGCGCTGATGGTGCACATGATCGCCAGTGGCGAGGCGAGCGGCCGTCTGGCTGAAATGCTGGAGCGCACGTCGATCCAGCAGACCCGCGAAATCGACCGTCGGATCGGCGCGATGGTCGCGCTGCTCGAACCCGTGTTGATTTTGGCGATGGGCGCGATCGTTCTGACAATTGTCCTCGCTATACTGCTACCCATCTTCGAGCTCAACACAATCGTCAGGTAGCGTTGGTCCGCGCCCGCTTGGAAAGCCCGGCGGCAGTTCAGTAAGTGGCCCGTCTCGCACCGCGACAAGCAACACGAACCCGCCCGCTCAGAAATCGTGTTCAGGACATTCTCGTCCGCGCTCGGGTTCGATCTAGGAGAGGTATGAGTCGCGCCCCCCGCTCTCGGGCCACGATCGCGATCAGCGCGTTGATCGGCGTGCTGGTGCCCAACGCGATGACCGTGAATGCCGATGATTCGGCGTTCATCCACGCGCGCCCCGCCGCCAATCCGCTCGCGCAGTTCGGCGGCGAAACCACCAACCGACTGATCGTGCGCTTGCGCGAATCGACTGCCAATGTCGATCCAGCCGATCCTGCGCGTGCGCAGGCGCAAGGCGTGCGAGCGGAACCGATGAGCGTCGCGCAGGCACGCGCGCTGGAAATCGTCGCGCGCACTTCACTCATACCGCTGCGCCAGACGGGCAGCGGCGCGCAGGTGTTGCGGCTTACGCATGACATGCCGCTCGACGAAGTGCAGCGGATCGCGGCGCGGTTGATGCAGGACCCTTCGATCGCGCACGCCGAACCCGATCGACGCAAGTATCCGTTGCTGGTGCCGACCGATCCGCTGTACGCCGCGTCGCCGATTCGTGCCGGACAATGGAACTTGCAGGCTACGGTGGGCGGCATCAACGCCGAACCCGCCTGGTCCATCACGACCGGTTCGACAAGCACCATCATCGCGGTACTCGATACAGGCGTGCTGCCCAATAACCCCGATCTCGTCGGGCGTCTGGTTACCGGCTACGACTTCGTGAGCGCTGAACCTGATGGGTCGTTCAAAACCGCGAACGACGGCGACGGGCGCGACGCCGACCCGAGCGATCCGGGCAACTGGATCTCCGCGCTGGAGGCCGGTCAGCCGCCATTCACCGATTGCTCGACCGCGCAGAACAGCGACTGGCATGGCACTCACACCGCCGGAATCATCGGCGCCTCCGCCAACAACTACGGCATCACCGGCATCAACTGGTCCGCAAGGATGCAGCCGGTGCGCGTGCTCGGTAAATGCGGCGGCTACACCTCCGACATTATCGACGGGTTGCGCTGGGCGGCAGGCCTGTCGGTACCGGGCGTACCCACCAACGCGACGCCTGCGAACATCATCAACATGAGTCTGGGTGGCGTCGGCGGCTGCAGTCGATTGGAGCAGGAGGCCATCGATGCCGCGCTGCAGGCCGGCATCACCCGCGCCATCATCACTGCGGCGGGCAACCAGGCCGGCGCGAGCGAAAACATCTCACCGGGCAATTGCAAGGGCGTCATCAACGTCACCGCGCATGACATCAACGGCGCGCTTGCGCCTTACGCCAACACGGGCAGCAACGTCGCCATCAGCGCACCCGGTGGCTACTTCTCCAGCAACGCCGGCGGACCACCAACCGACCGCGGCGTGCTTTCGCTGTTCAACGCTGGGCAGACGACACCCAGCACAACCGATGCGTTCGCGTGGGTGATCGGCACAAGCGAAGCGGCCGCGCATGTGTCGGGCATTGCCTCGCTGATGATCACCGTGAACGGCGCGCTCAAGCCGTATCAGATCTACGCGCTGCTACGCTCAACCGCCCGGCCTTTCGCAGCCGGCGTCTGCCCGCAGAACAACTGCGGCGCCGGAATGGCCGACGCGTTGGGCGCAGTTCAGCAAGCAGGCAACCCGCCAGCCGATCAGGGCATCGCCTTCGGCGGCGGCGGGGCGGTGGCTACCTCTCAGAGTGGCAATGGCGGAGGTGGTGGCGGCGGTGGCGGATGCACGCTCGCCACAAGCGGCCAGGGCGATTTCGTCCTGATTCTGCTTGCACTGATTGCGCTCTTACGCATTGCGGCCCAGTCGCGCCGGCGCCGTACGCGTTGACCATCGCCAAGGCTTGCTCACGCAACCATCGAACACCTTCGATTTCCGGCACGACTGGCATTTCTGGTTGTGCCTGGCGCTCGGCCCGATCGTCTGGGCCGTGCTGGCAGCGTACTCACCGCATTCGATCGAGTTCGCGTTCCCGCCGCGCCTGCTGCGCGAATCGCCCTGGCGCTTTGTCGCCGTCGTCGCGATCTATCCGCTGCTCGAAGAGATCGTGTTTCGCGGCTGGCTGCAACCGTCGCTAGCCAAGCATTTGCAGCACCGTGCGCTGCCGGGAATCAGCGCGGCCAACTTCGTCGCAAGCTCGCTGTTTGCAGCCGCCCATCTCATCCATCAGGCGCCGCCGCAGGCGTTTGCGACGTTCTTTCCATCGTTGGTATTCGGCCATCTGCGCGAGCGGTTCGGCAGCATCGTGCCGTGCGTGCTGATGCACGCCTTTTACAACCTCGGATTCTTCAGTCTGTTCGGCTCACGCTAAGCCACTCGTGGTAAGCCACTGACCCTGGGCGGCAATCGGGCTGGACGCAGCGAGCGCTTGCCGCCGGCCGATTCAGCCGCCGCGCACCTTCGCCGCTTTCTCGGCCATGCGGGCGCGCACCTTTTCGATGTCGACCACGAACCGGCCGTGCTCCCCGCTGGAGATCTCCTCGTCACCATCGCGTACCAGCGTGGCGAAGCTCACACGGCGGCCCTCGACCGCCTTGATGCTCACCGTCACCTCGACGGTCATGCCGAGCAGGGTCGAACCCTTGTGCGACAAGCTGATGCCGGTGCCGACGTTGTCCTCGCCCTGATCGCAGAACTGCAGCAGCAGATCGCGGCAGGCGAGTTCGACGTCGCGCACCATCGACGGCGTGGAGTACACGCGCAGGGTCTCGCCCAGAAAATCGATCGTGCGTGGCACGTCGATCACGATCTTGCGATTGAGACTCGCGCCGACAACGGGGGCTCGCATGACGGATCTCCTTGATGGCCTGAAAAGGGTAGCGGCGATTCTACTGGCGGGGCGAGCGTGTTCGCGCGCCGCGTTTGCGCGCGGTGGGTTCGATGGAATCTCCGGCAACCACCCGGTCGCCCGCCCGTGCCACATGATCAGCGGCCAGTTCCGCGGCGCGATCTTCGTCGCCTGCGATCACTGCCTTGACGATCGCGGCATGCTCGCTCCACGTGTCGCGTGCGCGGCGCCGGCTCATCGACGCAAACAGCGGCGTCGTGCGTGACCGCAGCGTGCGCATCAACTCCCCGAGTACTTCGTTGCGGCCGGCATTGGCGAGCAGGTCGTGGAAGCGATCGTTGAGCTCGACCAGCGCGTCCGCGTCGCTGCGCGCCGCTGCTGTGTTGCCCCGCTCCAGCACCTCGCGCAGTGCCGCAACGACTTCCGGCGCGCGATGCCTCGCGGCGAGCCTGGCATTCAACCCTTCCAACGTCGCGCGTACCTCGATCATCTCGTGCACCGACTGGCGCGACAGAGCGGCCACCGAAGCACCACGACGCGGCGCGATCTGCACCAGCCCTTCGGATGCCAGCACCCGCAGCGCTTCGCGTACCGGTATGCGCGAGACACCGAGTTCGCGGGCGAGCCGATCTTCGACCAGGCGCTCTCCCGGCCGATAGCTGCCGCGCTGAATGGAGCGCCGCAGGGTCTCGATCACTACCTGACCAAGCGGCGAATGTGTGGCGCCGATCGAGGCAGCGGAAGCGCGCGTAGCCACCATGGCACCGGAAGGGGGCCGCGCGCGTGCCACCGGTTACAGTCCTCAGCGCCCGGGTCAGGAACGGCCGATGTGCTTCATGAACGCGGCGATGCCTGCTTCACACGAGGCGATGTCCTGCTCGCCGTTGCCGCCCGACGCGCCGATCGAACCGACGCACTGCCCGTCCACCATGATCGGGAAACCACCGACGAACACGGTGAAACGGCCGAAGTGTTGGGTGAAAATGCCGAACGCCTCTTCGCCCGGATAAGTGTTTTTGTATTGATGCGTTGGCCGCCGGTGGCCCGCAGCGGTGAATGCCTTGTTGATCGCGATATCCACGCTGGTCACCTTGCCGCCGTTCAGTCGGCGCAGCGCGATCGGATAACCGGCGTTGTCGGCGATGCACAGCACGTGTGCGACGCCGATCTCTTCGGACTTCTTCTGTGCTGCATCCAGGATGATGTGGGCTTCTTCGAGGGTAAGGGTCTTGAAGGTATGCATGGCGAGTGCCCCGGAAAAAACAAGGCCGGGCGGTCGAGCCCGGCCTGGTGGTCGGCGTGAAAAGTAGACGCTGTAAGCAGTGGACGCTTTAAGAAACGGACAGCGCAGGATACAAATCGCGCGCTGCTCAGGCGGCCTTTTGCAACGGCACAGCGAGGTAGCGGTTGTAGAGCCCGTCGAGATAGAGCCGACGCATGCCGGTCGCTTCGCGCACCAGCCGGACGCACGCCGCCTTCTGCTCCGCGGTCTCGGCGTACTTCTCCAGGATCTCGAAGCCGCGCTCGCCGTGTTCCTGGTCGGCGATGATGTGGATGCTGAAGAACGTCACCTCGTCCTCGGTGAACCCGTACTTCTCGATCAGCGGCGGGGTCGTCTTCGAATAGATCGCCGGCACCTGCGATTCCAACCCGACGATCAGTCCAGCGAGTGCCTCGACGAACGGCCGCTGCGCTTGCCGATAACACCACGACTGCAGACCGAGCGTTTCGGGCAGCAACTCGCCATTGATCGGCGCATCGAGGATTTCCTTGCGCGTCTTGCCGCATGCTTCGGCGAAATCGAGCAGCAGATCGGCGTGCCGCACCGGCGCCATGCCCGCCTGGCCGACCATGCCCTCTTCCTCGGCTATGTTCTCCAGCACGAACTGCTGCACGTCCCAGTGCGGACAATTCGAGTAGATCGTGCCCAGCCACTGGGTGAAGTGGCCCACGTAGTGGTAGTGCTGTTTCACCCACTCGCCCAGCAGATGGCGATTGAGCTTCCCGCTGGTCCACGCTTCGCTCCATGGATGCACGGCGGAGTGGCGCTGCTTGATGGCCTCTTCCAACTGCTGGCGAAACTCGCTCTTGCTCATGCTGGCTCCTTGCGTGGTGGGTCGGATGCCTGACGCGCGTGGGTTCGGGTCTCGAACGCGTCGACTCGTCTGGTTGAAATTGTATACTATATGCAATCGCCTGCCGCCCCGACCAATCGCACGCTCCTGCGTACCGACCGGCGCCGCAGGCTCCCCAGATTCCGTGACAGCGCCCTCCCAACTCGACCCGTCGCACTACACCCAGGGCGAACCGTTCATGCGCGAGAAGTCGCAGCTGTTCGCGCGGGAGTGGCTGCCGATCTGCGCGGCATCACAGTTGCCGCAGCCGGGCGACTATCTCGGTCACGTCATCGGCGGCTGGCCGGTCGTCGCGGTGCGCGACACAAGTGGGACGCGCTTGTTCCGCAATACATGCCGCCATCAGAACATGATGGTGCTCGACAAGCCGGCGGGAAACTGCTCGATCATCCAGTGCCGCTATCACGGCTGGCAGTACCAGCTCGACGGCACGTTCGCGGCCGCACCGCCGCTGGTGGCACCACCAGAAAATGCCGCCCGTGGTGCGAACGATCTGCACGGGTTGGGAATGTATGGTGCCGGATCGTTCCTGTTCGGCCACCTGCAGGTCGATGCTGCGCCGCCGACGCTGGACGATGTCATCGCCAGCAAGCTCGCGCAGCGCTTCACGGCCGTGCATGCAGTCGATATCGGCTGCAACTGGAAAGTGCTCGCCGAGTACTTCATCGCGAACGCCTTGCCCTATCAATGGCCGCTACTTGCAGCTCGAGACGTCGTCGGGGCTACACAAGTCTTGCAGATCATTCCGCGCAGCTTCGTGCGAACGCGCGTCGTGAGCTATGCGATCGCGGCTGATGAAGCTGCGCCATCGGCCGCCGAACAGGCCGCACAGGCGGTACAGCAGGACAGGCTCGCGTGCGAAGCGCTGCAGGCACGTTATGCCCTGGGTGAGTTGGACGCGCTGATCGCGGCGGATGGGGGTGCCTCACGCACCGAACGCGCCGATCGAATCGGAGCGTTTCGCCGCCGCGTGCTCGACGCGCTCGTTGCGGCCTGACACCTGGCGGCGCGGATACTGCCTGGGGCACCTCCGCATAGCCTATTGCGGTGATGCAGAGGGCACATGCTTTCAGGGAGTTACGAGGGGGCGAGCCCCCTTGTTCAGAAATTCCCTAGAACGGAATGTCGTCGTCCATGTCGGAGATGGAGCCCGCCGGCTTCTTAGCCTGCGATTTCGGTGCAGGCCTCGATTCCGCCGGCGGCGGCGCATCCATCTCGCGCGAACCCGCGTCGGATCCACCGCGACTGCCCAGCAGTTGCATCTGATCGGCAATGATCTCGGTGGTATAGCGCTCCTGCCCGCTCTGGTCCTGCCACTTGCGCGTGCGCAGGCGGCCCTCGACGTACACCGGCGAGCCTTTCTTCAAATACTCACCGGCAATCTCGGCCAGCCGGCCACGGAAGGTGACGCGGTGCCACTCGGTCTCTTCCTTGTTTTCGCCACTCGCCTTGTCCTTCCAGCGAAACGTCGTGGCGATCGACACGTTGGTCAAGCCCGCCCCGTCCGGCATGAACCGGGTTTCCGGGTCACGTCCGCAGTTGCCCACGATGATCACTTTGTTGACCGATGCCATGATGTCCTCCAGGTCCGCAATTCATTCATTTTGCATCACGCCATTCAACCCTGCTCGGGAGGAACGCGGCGGCGGCGGGCGCATCGGCCAGGCGAACACGAGCCATAGCACCACGATGACGATGCCGAACACGAACACCGCGTCCGGTCCGAAGTGTTGCACCAGATAGCCGCCGATCGCGCCGCCAGCAAACAGGCCGATCGCCTGGGTCGTGTTGTACACGCCGATCGCCGTGCCGCGCGACGCCGCCGGAGCAAGCTTCGAGACCAGCGAAGGCAGGGCCGCCTCCAGTACGTTGAACGCGACGAAGAACACGAGCAGCGCGCCGATGAGCACACTCAGATTGCGCAGCCCGAGCCAGAACGCGATCTGCACGATCAGCATCAGCACTACCGAGGCCAGAAACACCGCTCGCATCCTGCCCCGTCGTTCCGCCGCGATGATCGGCGGAATCATCAGCACGAAAGAGGCAAGCACCACCGGCAGATACACCTTCCAGTGTTCACTGATCGGGATTCCACCGTACCGCTCGAGCGCGGGCGGGATCACCACGAACAGCGCCATCTGCATTGCATGCAGCGCGAAGATGCCGAAGTTGAGCCGCGCCAGCTCGGCGTCGCGCAGCACTACGCCCAGACTCGCAGAGCGCACTTCGCGGCCGTTCTCGCCGCGCAGCTTCGGTTCCCGGGGAACGATGTGCGTCGTGACCGGAATCGCCAGCAACGCGAGCACGCCGGTCACCATGAACAGTCCGCTCATGCCGATGGCCTGATACAGCGCCGGCGCCCCAGCCAGCGAGAGCGCGAACATCAGCCCGATCGAAGCGCCGATCGCGGCCATCGCCTTGGTGCGGTGCTCGTCGCGGGTGAGGTCGGCCAGGAACGCGACGACCGCCGCCGAGATCGCACCGGCGCCTTGGATTGCACGGGCGAAGATCGCTGTCCAGATGTCCTGCGCGAACGCACCGATGAAGCTGCCCAGTGCGAACAGCGCCAGGCCGAACACGATCACCTTCTTGCGGCCAAACCGGTCGGAGGCGGCACCGAAAGGAATCTGCAGCAGGCCCTGCGTAAGGCCATAGATGCCCAGCGCCAGTCCGATGAGAAACTGATTGCCGCCACCAGTCAGGGTCGGCGCATGGACGGCGAACACCGGCACGATCAGGAACAATCCCAGCATGCGCAGCGCGAATAGCGACGACAACGACCAGGTCGCGCGCACTTCTTCGGCGTTCATCGACGTGGCCGGCGCCTTCATGCCTTCTCTACCGAGCGATTTCGATTGCCGCGCGAGTTCACGGATTGGTACGGACGGACGACGCCAGGACAGTCGCGCAAAGCCGCAGCAGGGGAAGTTCTTCGCGCCGGGGATCGCGGCGCCAGCGGCCACAGATTGATCGTGGGACGGTAGACACCGGGGATGGCACGTACCGGTGGACCTCCCCAGATGCTACAGCGCCGATTCAACAACGCCGATGCAACAGCGTGGCGAGTACGCGATGGCTCGTATAGTAGCAGGTTTGCCCCCACGATCCGCCGCATGAACATGCTCACGCGCAACGCGGCGCGCCGGATATTCGCCCCTCATCCATCGACCGCATGAGTCTGAACACCATACGCATTCGCGGCGCTCGCACGCACAACCTCAAGGGCGTAAACGTCGATATCCCGCGCGAACGGCTGGTGGTGATCACTGGCCTGTCGGGTTCGGGCAAGTCGTCGCTCGCCTTCGATACGCTCTATGCCGAAGGCCAACGCCGTTACGTCGAATCGCTCTCGGCGTACGCGCGTCAGTTCCTGCAACTCATGGAAAAGCCCGACGTCGATCTGATCGAAGGCCTGTCGCCCGCCATCTCGATCGAGCAGAAGGCAGCCAGCCACAATCCGCGTTCGACCGTCGGCACGATCACCGAGGTGCACGACTATCTGCGTCTGCTGTATGCGCGCGTTGGCACGCCCTACTGTCCGGAGCACAGCCTTGCGCTGGATGCGCAGACGGTGTCGCAGATGGTCGATCACGCACTGGCGTTGCCGGCCGACACGCGCGTGGCGATCCTGGCCCCAGTGGTGGCCGGGCGCAAAGGCGAGCAGACCGAACTGCTCGAAGGCCTGCGCAGCCAGGGATTCGTGCGGGTTCGCATCGACGGCAAGCTGTACGAGCTGGACGCGCTGCCCAAGCTCGGCCGCAATGCAGCGCACTCGATCGATGTGGTGGTCGATCGGCTGCGCATCCGTCCCGAGGTCAAGCAGCGCCTCGCCGAATCGTTCGAGACCGCGCTGCGCGTGGCGAACAGCCGCGCGATCCTCCAGGAGCAAGCCGACTCCGACGCCGCAGGCAGCACAGGCAAGGAGCATGTGTTCTCGGCGCGGTTCGCCTGCCCGCTGTGCGGCTACTCGGTCGCCGAACTCGAGCCGCGGCTGTTCTCGTTCAACAGTCCGGTCGGCGCATGTACCAGCTGCGGCGGACTGGGGGAGGTGGAGTTCTTCGATCCCAAGCGGGTGGTGGCACATCCGGAGCTGTCGCTCGCCGGCGGAGCGATCAAGGGCTGGGATCGCCGCAATCAGGCCTACTTTCAGCTGCTCACCAGCCTGGCGCGGCACTACGACTTCGATGTCGAACAACCGTTCGAGCAGCTGCCCGAGCAGGTGCGCGAAGTGATCCTGCACGGCACCAGCGACGTGATCGCCTTCAGTTACTTGAACGATGGCGGCCGCACCGTCACCAAGCGCCACGCGTTCGAGGGCGTGATCCCGAGCCTGGAGCGCCGCCTGCACGAGACCGACTCGCTCGTGGTGCGCGAGGAACTCGCCAAGTTCAAGAACAGGCGGACCTGCCCCGAATGCGAGGGCACCCGGCTGCGCACCGAGGCGCGGCACGTGCGCGTGGGCGAGCGCACGATCCATGAGGTGAGCCACATGCCGTTGCGCGAGTCGCTCGCGCACTTCGACGCCCTGCACCTTGCCGGACACAAGGCGGCGATCGCCGAGCGCATCGTGCGTGAAATCGTCTCGCGCACGCGCTTTCTGGTGAACGTCGGCCTGGAGTACCTGTCGCTCGACCGTGCCGCCGACACGCTATCGGGCGGCGAGGCGCAACGCATCCGGCTGGCATCGCAGATCGGCTCCGGGCTGACCGGGGTGATGTACGTGCTCGACGAACCATCGATCGGGCTACATCAGCGCGACAACACCCGCCTGCTCGACACGCTCAAGCATCTGCGCGATCTGGGCAACACGGTGATCGTCGTCGAGCACGACGAGGATGCGATCCGCGCCGCCGATCACGTGATCGACATGGGACCGGGCGCCGGCGAGCATGGCGGTCGCGTCGTCGCCGAAGGCGCGCCGGAGGCGATCGTCCGCGAGCAAGCCTCGTTGACCGGGCAGTATCTGGCCCGCGTGCGCACCATCGCCGTGCCCGAGCGACGCGCGAGCGCCGATTCGAACAAGCTCCTGAGCATTGTCGGCGCCCGCGGCAACAACCTGCGCAACGTTACCGCAGACATCCCGCTCGGATTGTTCGTGTGCGTGACGGGCGTGTCCGGGTCCGGCAAATCGACGCTGATCAACGACACGCTGTACAACGCGGTCGCGCGTCATCTGTACGGCAGCGCAGCCGATCCGGCGCCGCACGCGTCGATCGAAGGGATGGCGCTGATCGAGAAGGTCGTCAATGTCGACCAGAGCCCGATCGGGCGCACGCCGCGCTCCAATCCCGCCACCTATACCGGCCTGTTCGCGCCGATGCGGGAGTTGTTCGCCGGCGTACCCGAGGCACGCGCGCGCGGCTATGGGCCGGGCCGGTTTTCGTTCAACGTGAAGGGCGGGCGCTGCGAGGCGTGCGAAGGCGACGGTGTGGTCAAGGTCGAGATGCATTTCCTGCCCGACCTCTACGTGCCGTGCGACGTGTGCCATGGCAAGCGCTACAACCGCGAGACGCTCGAGATCCAGTACAAGGGCCGCAACATCCACGAAGTGCTGCAGATGACGGCCGAGCACGCACACGAGTTCTTCAGTGCGGTGCCGGTGCTCGAGCGCAAGCTCAAGACGCTGCTCGACGTCGGGCTTGGCTACATCCGGCTGGGCCAGGCCGCAACCACGCTGTCGGGCGGTGAAGCCCAGCGCGTCAAGCTGTCGCTCGAGCTTTCCAAACGCGAAGCCGGGCGCACGCTCTACGTACTCGACGAGCCCACCACCGGACTGCACTTTCACGACATCGCGCTGCTGTTGCGAGTGCTGCATCGGCTGCGCGACGCGGGCAACACGGTAGTGGTGATCGAGCACAACCTGGAGGTGATCAAGACCGCCGACTGGATCATCGATCTGGGGCCCGAAGGGGGCGATGGCGGCGGCGCGATCGTCGCGCAGGGCACGCCGGAGGCCGTAGCCGAAGTGGACGCCAGCCACACCGGACGATATCTGCGCCAGGCGCTGCGATCGCCGGATCGGCAGCGGCCGGCGCAGCGTGTGCTGTGACGCACAGCCTGCCGTGTGAGTCTCAACCCGTCCCCCTGTCGTAGAGGGTCACCTCTGTCGCAGGGCTTCACCTCTATCGCAAAGCGTTACCTCAATCGAAGCCCACCCAGTCCGAACAGCAGGAATCCGATCGCGATGAGGGCAAGGAACAGCGGCACGAAAGCGATGAACAGACACACCCACAGCAGCACGCGCGAGTAGGGGCCGGTCTCGACCACCGATGCACTGCTGATGAGATCGTGCAGCGCCTGCTTGCGTGCGGTGAACGGCTGCATCAGATAGCCGATGCCGAGCAACAGACCGGAGAGGATCTTCCCGAAGAAGCGCCCGGTCGCTCGCGCAAAGCTGATCGGCTCGCCGGTGTCGACGTGTACCACCTGCAATCGGAACGCCATCTTGCCGGGTGTAGCGCGCGCGCTGCCGGACTCGAAGAACGCGTAGTAGAGCCAGCCGATCACGATCCCGGCAAGCTGCGACGCCACCATGAGCGGCTCGCCGCCCGATGCGCCGAACACCAAGGCAAAACCGATCACCGAGCCCAGCAGAAATCCGGCGAACGACACGACCAGCGTGTCGAGCACGAACGCGGCGAACCGCACCCAGAAGCCGGCGTACGCAAACTCTTGCACGGGTTCGCTCGGATCCGCGACTTCTGCGGTCGGTGCGCGGTAGGGGTCGACCTGCGCACGATCGGAACGGGTGGCACTATCAGTCCCCCACGTGGTGGAAGCTGATGCTGCTGCAACTGCCCCGGCAGCCATAGCGCTGCCGGCCTGTTCGGAGCGACGCGTCTCGACCGGTTGTTCCGGCGTACCCACGGCGGCAAGCTCAGTGGCCGCGCTTACCGGATCGGGCGTTCCCGTCGTTGCGGGCGTTTCGACTCGAGCGGCAGGCTGCGCGACTGGTGCCGCCACAGGCGGTGCAGCGACTCCGAGTTGACTGCGCAACTTGTCCAGGCCGGCATCCAGTGCCAACCATCCTTCCAGTCCCTGCCACCACAGCAGGTCGGTGGCGAGCAGCTTGCCGTTGGTGTGCGCGTCGAGCACCTGTCTGGCCGGATACGGCCCGTGCTTGGTTCCACTTCGTCCTATCCAGACCGCATCCATGAGCTTGGCCTTTCTTGTGGTTGTTGGCGCAGGCGAGTGGGGCGTGCCGTGCGCGCGCGATCGTGCCCCGGGCCACGCGCTTCGCGCAAGGGGTGCGCGCTTCGCCGCCGACGAAGGCATCACGCCGACGTGCACAACCGATACCGATCGCCGCCGCAGCTCGGACGATCGTGATCATGTACCGCGCAGTAGTCCGAGCCGCGTGCATTGAACAAGACTGGCGACGCGCGCTCATCGCGGCGGACTTCACGTCGCGAATTCGACCGTGAACGACAGCACGTTCGTCCATGCGCGCGCCGCTCGGCGGCAAAAAACAAGCGGCAGTCTTTCGCGAAATCCCGACTGTCGGTCTGTTGCCCCTCGTGGGTCGCGTTTAGAGTAGTTAGAGAAATCGGCGCGTTTGAAACCTCTGCTTGCAACCGCAAGCGCGCACGACGACGGAGCGGGATAGAAACGCTGCGACCAAACACTCAGCCTCTCGGAGACGTCATGCAGAAAGTAACGCTATCGCTCGACAAGAGCATCGTGACCGCAATCGATCAGTACATGAAGGCGCATTCGCTGCGCAAGCGCGAAGACGTGATCGAACTGGCGGTAGAACTGCTCAAGGAAGCCGATCGGGTCGAAGACGACTACGAGGAGGAGGTCGAGGTCGATCAAGACGAGGATTCGCTCGAACACGAACTGGGCATGACCAACGGTTTCGAGCGCGACGACGATCGCTGGTAGCCACCGCGTCGCACGGCCTTTGCGGCCCATCGCTTTTTCATCCCGGCGCGTACCCCAGCGCTTCCCCCGGATCATCCCCGGCTTCACGCTTGCACGTTCCCGAGTAGCCCAAGCCCGTTCCCTCTAGAATCGCGCCCCCAGAGGCAGACCGTGCCGCACCCTCGCGGCGGTCGATCGATTAGGAGACGAACATGGCCCTGCTAGCCCGAAGCTTCGCGCTGCTCGCCGCGCTCAGCATCACCGCGCCCGCCGTCGGACAGGAACTTACCGGCACCCTGAAGAAGATCA
>CADEDU010000030.1:37978-41126 GCA_902826155.1 uncultured beta proteobacterium | reverse complement strand
AGCATCACCGCGCCCGCCGTCGGACAGGAACTTACCGGCACCCTGAAGAAGATCAAGGACTCGGGCTCGATCACGCTCGGGCACCGCGATACGTCCATCCCGTTCTCGTACTACGACGACAAGCAGCAGGTCGTGGGTTACGCGATCGACCTGTGCCAGCGCGTCGTGGAGGCGATCAAGACCGAACTGAAGATGCCGGCGATCCAGGTCAAGCTCAATCCGGTCACCTCGGCCACGCGCATCCCGCTGATGGCCAACGGCACGATCGACCTGGAGTGCGGCTCGACCACCAACAATCTCGAGCGCCAGAAGCAGGTCGCGTTCACCATGACCCACTTCGTCACCGCCAACCGCTACGTGGCGAAGAAAAGCGCCAACATCAAGACGCTCGAGGATCTGAAGGGCAAGACGGTCGTGTCGACTTCAGGCACGACCAACATCAAGCAGATCAACGAACTCAACGGCCAGAAGAACCTGAACCTGAGCATCATCGCCGCCAAGGATCACGCCGAGGCGTTCCTGATGGTGGAGACCGGCCGTGCCGCGGCGTTCTTCATGGACGACATCCTGCTATACGGACTGGTGGCCAACTCGAAAGCGCCCGGCGATTACACGATCGGCGCCGAGGCCTACTCGATCGAACCGTACGGCATCATGCTGCGCCGTGACGATGCGGCGTTCAAGAAGGTGGTCGACGCGGCGATGACGGCGGTCTACAAGTCCGGCGCGATCGACAAGATCTACGCCAAGTGGTTCCTGGCGCCGGTCCCGCCGCGCGGCGTCAACCTGAACGTGCCGATGGGTGAATCGTTCAAGAGGGTGGTCACCAACCCGACCGATTCGGGCGATCCGACCGTCTACAAGTAGGCTCCCGACGCCTGCCAGCCCCTCCGCCGGGTAACCGATGAACTACGAGTGGAGCTGGCAGGTCTTCCTGCAAAGCGTGCCGGACGGCACCGGCACGTACGCGCAATCGCTGCTGAGCGGCCTGGGCTGGACGCTCGCCACTGCGCTAGCGGCGTGGTTGCTGGCACTGGCGGTCGGATCGATCATCGGCGTGGCGCGCACGGCGCCGATCAAGTGGCTCGCCGCGCTGGGCGACGCGTACGTCGAACTGTTCCGGAATATCCCGCTGCTGGTGCAGATGTTCCTGTGGTTCTTCGTGCTGCCTGAGGTGGTGCCCACCGCGTTCGGCGACTGGATCAAGGCGATGCGCCCGCCGTGGTCGTCGTACGTGCCCGCGGTGCTGTGTTTGGGACTGTTCACCGCGGCGCGCGTCGCCGAGCAGGTGCGCGCCGGAATCCAGTCGATCGCAATCGGCCAGCGCATGGCCGGCACCGCACTCGGGCTGACGTTGCCGCAGACCTATCGCTATGTGCTGCTGCCGATGGCGTACCGGATCATCCTGCCGCCGCTCACCTCGGAGTTCATGAACATCATCAAGAACAGCGCGGTGGCGCTCACCATCAGTCTGGTCGAGCTGACGTTCCAGGCGCGCTCGATGTCCGAGTTCACGTTCAAGACGTTCGAGGCGTTCGCGGCGGCGACGGTCGTCTACATCCTGATCAACATCGTCGTGGTGCTGATGATGCGCGTGCTCGAACGCCGCGCCCGCGTGCCCGGATTCATCGGCGCGCCGCAGGGCCCGCAGGCCGGACACTGAGCGCTGCACGCCGTGTTCCGCGACTTCGACTTCGATGTGATCGCCCGCTCGGCAGGCTACCTGTTCCGCGAAGGATTGACCTTCAGCTTCTCGCTCACGCTGCTGGCGATGAGCGGCGGCATCGTGTTCGGTACGCTGCTCGCCATGATGCGATTGTCGAGCATCAAGCCGCTTGCGATGCTGGCCGCCGGGTATGTCAATCTGATGCGCTCCATTCCGCTGGTGCTGGTGATCTTCTGGTTCTACTTTCTGGTGCCGCTGCTCGGTGCATGGGTGATCGGCTCGAAGGAGCCGCTGCGCGTCGGGCCGTTCTGGTCATCGCTGATCACGTTCGTCATGTTCGAAGCGGCGTACTACTGCGAGATCATGCGCGCGGGCATCCAGTCGATCCCGCGCGGGCAGGTTGCCGCCGGTTACGCACTGGGCCTGAACTACTGGCAGACGATGGGCAACATCGTGCTGCCGCAGGCGTTTCGCAACATGCTGCCGGTGCTGCTCACCCAGACGATCGTGCTGTTCCAGGACACGTCACTTGTATATGTGCTCGGGTCGGTCACCGATTTCATGACCGCCGCCACGAAGGTGGCGCAGCGCGATCAGCGGCTGGTGGAGATGTACCTGTTCGCCGCGGTGGTCTACTTCGTGATCTGCTTCAGCCTGTCACAGCTCGTCAAACGCCTCCAGCAACGGATCAGCGTGCCCGCGCGCTGATCAACCCGGAATTCACCCCATGGCCGATGCATCCAGCATGATCGACATACAGCGCATCTCGAAGTGGTACGGCACGTTTCAGGTGCTCAAGCAGTGCAGCGCGCGCGTTGCCAAGGGCGAAGTGGTAGTCGTGTGCGGGCCATCGGGCTCGGGCAAATCGACGCTGATCAAGTGCGTCAATGCGCTCGAGCCGTTCCAGGAGGGTGCGATTCACGTCGACGGCATCTCCGTCGGTGATCCGGCAACCGACCTGCCCAAGCTGCGATCACAGGTGGGCATGGTGTTCCAGCACTTCGAGCTGTTTCCACACATGACGGTGGCCGAGAATCTCGCGCTGGCGCAGGTGAAGGTACTCGATCGTTCGCGTGACGAGGCGCACGCCAAGGGCGCCAAGCTGCTCGAGCGCGTCGGGCTGACCGAGCACGCCGCGAAGTACCCGGGTCAACTCTCGGGCGGGCAGCAGCAGCGCGTGGCGATCGCGCGCGCACTCGCCATGGATCCGATCGCGATGCTGTTCGACGAGCCGACCTCCGCGCTCGACCCGGAGATGATCAACGAGGTGCTCGACGTAATGGTCGAACTCGCGCGCGAGGGCATGACGATGATGGTGGTCACCCACGAGATGGGGTTCGCGCGCAAGGTCGCGCATCGGGTGATCTTCATGGACAAGGGCGAGATCGTCGAAGACGCGGCCACGGCCGATTTCTTCGGCAAGCCGCGCTCGGAACGCGCGCAGACCTTCCTGTCGAAGATACTGTCGCACTGACGCGACGC
>CADEDU010000030.1:35472-37878 GCA_902826155.1 uncultured beta proteobacterium | reverse complement strand
GCAAGCGCACGCACGCGCTCGTCTTCGAATGCGTGCGCGGTCACGGCAACAGCCGGAATCCGCGGGTGCCCCAGTTCGTGCTCGCGCGCCCGCTGGCGCTGCATGGCTTGCAGCCCGTCCATCACCGGCATCTGCAAGTCCATCAGGAGTGCATCGAAACGCCGCGCGGCAAGGAGCTCGAGCGCTTCGGCACCGTCGCGCGCCGTCGTGATCGAGCAGCCCAGCATGCGCACCATGCGCTCCACGATCTTCAGATTGACCGCGTTGTCTTCCACCACCAGCAGGTGCAGTCCGAACTGATGCCAGGTACGCGCATCGGCTGGTTCGGCGACGGTGTCCTTTGCAGCCGGCGCAAGCGGCATGGTGAGTGTGAACGTGGAGCCTTGCCCTGGAACGCTATGCACCGCAATGTCGCCGCCCAGCGCGCGACCGAGCTGGCGCGCGATCGTCAGGCCCAGGCCGGTGCCGCCATAGCGACGCGTGATCGAGTCGTCGCCCTGCACGAACGGTTCGAAGATCTGCTCGAGCTGTGCGGCACCAATGCCGATGCCCGTGTCGACAACAACGACGCGCAGCATCACGCGATGCTGATCGAGCGGCGCGCACTCGGCACGCAACTCCACCGCACCGCGGTCGGTGAACTTGATGGCGTTGGCGATGAGATTGGACAGAATCTGTCGCAGGCGAGTGGGATCGCCCACCGCCCGACCAAGGTCGCCGAGCCGGATCTCCGATCGAAGCAGCAGGCCTTTGTCGCCGGCCAGTGTGCGATACAGACCGACCACCTGATCGATCTCCCGCGCCACCACAAACGGTACGGACTCGCCCTTCATCACGCCCGATTCGGCGCGCGAGAAATCGAGAATGCCGTTGAGCACATCGAGCAGCGACAGCCCCGACGCGTAGGCGATGCGCAATTGTTCGCGTTGCTCGTCGGTGAGATTGCCGGCTTGCACCGTCTGCAGTACGCCCAGGACGCCGTTGAGCGGCGTGCGTACTTCATGACTGACTTTGGCGAGGAACTGCGACTTCGCGCTGCTGGCGGTCTCAGCCTGCTCCTTGGCTTGCGCCAGCTGCGACTCGCGCTCGGTCAGCGCACGGATCCGCGCCTTCACTTCGCTTGCCATGTGGCGAAAGTTCTCGGCCAGCACGCCAACCTCATCGCGCCCGCTGCGCGGCAGCTCGATGTCGTAGTCGCCGGCGCGGATCGACTGACTCGCCCGGGTCAGCCGTTCGAGCGGTCGCGTGAGCAGCACGCCCAGGCCGATGAGCATCAGCGCAAACACCAATGCGGTGGCAACCGCCACGCGCACGCCGATGCCGAACAGCGCGCGCGTCGTGCCATCGAGCGCGGCTGCGGACACGCCATAGCGCAGCGTTCCCAGTTCCTGGCCGGCAAACTCGATCGGATGAGCATAGTCGTAGCGCGGTGCGCCATCGGCGCCGATCGATGCTTCACCGCTGCCGGCCTGCGGCATCGGCTCGTTGGACTGCCAGCCCGCGGCCGCGATGACCGCACCGGCGCGGTCGAGTACGATCAGGTAGACCAGACCGTCGCGGCGCTGCACCTCGGTCAGGATCTGCTGCAGCGTCGCATAGTCGCGCTGGACCAGCGGCGCAGCGAGCGCGGCGGTGAGCACCGGTTGCAGTTGCCGAGCGTGCGTATCGAGTTCGCCTTGCATGTAGCCGGCGACCCTGCTGGTGTAGATGAAGGTCTGCGCACCCAGCGTGAGCGATAGCGCGAGCAGGCCGGCGCAGATCAGCTTGGCCTTGAGCGACCAGTGCGCGAGCCTTGCCAACCCCGTGAGTCCGAGCACCAGCCTGCGCAAGCCCGCGTCCCTCCGTTCGAATCGCTGCTTACTTCACCGCACGCAGGCCGGCGCGCGTCTCCGCGATAAACGGGTCGATGCTCTTGAGTTCATCGTCGGCGACGGTGCGGATCGCGCGAACGCCGGTCAGGCCACCGAAGGCTTTGCCGTCCTCGCTCGCGGTGAAGGCATGAAAAAGCCCCTGGATGCGCGCCTGCTGTGCGGGCGGCATCGTCGGCTTTGCGATGACGAGAAACCCCGGCACGCGCGCGAACTCGTTCCATACCTGCAGCTTGTCGCGCATCGCCGGTGCGATCGCGCGGAATTCACCAGCGCTCATGATGGCGAGCGGCGCTTCGCCCGAATCGAGCACCCGCCCCAGACTGTCATCGTTGCGGACATGGATCGTGCGGTAGTGCGTGTCGCGTTGCAACCCTTGCTCAGCCAGCCACGCGAAGCCGCGCAACGCCACCAGCGACTGCGGATTGGACAAGGCGAGCGTCTTGCCGCGCAGGTCATGCAACGAGGCCGGCGGGCTGGACTTCAGAACGATCGCCAACGCCGGGATGCCGGGCTCGAAGATCGCGATCGGCCGATG